>CAZEWG010000011.1:71606-83376 GCA_964514485.1 uncultured Pseudomonadales bacterium | reverse complement strand
CAGGCAATAAAAAACCAGCACTAAGGCTGGTTTCTTGAATTCGGTAATGGTGCCCAGGGGCGGAATCGAACCACCGACACGGGGATTTTCAGTCCCCTGCTCTACCGACTGAGCTACCTGGGCAACGGGGCGCTATTAAACCTCTTTCGGAGGTCTTAGTCAATACTGACAGAGAATTATTTTTGCGGGGGTACGTAACCTTCCGCCTGATCGTGATCTTCGTTGCTCAAAAAACGTTCCATTTGCTCGGAGAGGTACTGGCGTGCCTCCGGGTCCATCAGGTTGAGCCGCTTTTCGTTAATCAGCATGGTCTGATGCTGGAGCCATTCCTGCCAGGCCTGTTTGGAAACGTTGTTGAACAGATCCTGCCCTTTGGCGCCGGGCATCGGAGGAAAGTCCAAGCCTTCCATTTCTTTCTGGTATTTCTTGCAGTACACAGTACGAGACATGATTGATTCTGCCTGTCCTTTCATCGGTTTACAGCTGATCCATTCTAACGGATTTACAATAATGCTGAAACGTCACGCCAAAAACCAAGGCCTGCTAGGTTTGTAGGGCCAGTTGGGCGGAGTGGGGGTATTGCTTCAGGAGCTTCTTGATCGGCGCGGGCAGCCCGGGCGGCGGGCGGTTTAGGGCATACCAGTCCAGGTCGGGCTCGTCCCGAATTAAATCAGCGGTGCAAGCATTGAGGCGCCAGACCCGGGGGCGCATGGTCAGGTGGAAATGGCTGAAGGTGTGGCGGATCGGGCTTAGCTCGTAAAGAAGCTCCAGCTCAATGCCCAGTCGCTGGCGCCACTGTTGCAGAATTTCTTCATCCGGGGTGTGCTCCTCCACCTGGGGCAGGCACCACAAACCACCCCAGATGCCGCTGGGGGGGCGGCGCTCTAGTAGGATCTCGCCCGCTGAGTTGACAATCAGCACCAGCTGGCACTGGCGCTCCGGGATCTGCTTCTTCGGGCGGCTGCCAGGAATGGCTTCGACCCGATCCCGGGCCAAGGCTTGGCAGCCCGCCTGCAACGGACAAGTGGTGCAGTTGGGCTTGCGGGGCGTGCAGAGGGTGGCGCCAAGATCCATCATTGCCTGGGTGTAATGGTCGGGGCGTTCGGCGGGAGTGTAAGACTCGGCGATCTGCCAGAGCTGGTTGAGCACCTTGGTCTCGCCGGGCCAGCCCTCCACGCCGGCATAACGGGCCAAAACCCGTTTGACGTTGCCATCCAAAATGGCGGCACGTTTCTGATAGGCGATGGAGACGATGGCGCCGGCGGTGGAGCGGCCAATGCCGGAGAGCTGGCTGAGGCCTTCAACGGTATCCGGAAACTGGCCGCCAAATTCATTGCATACCTGTTGGGCGGCTTTGTGCAGGTTGCGAGCGCGGGCGTAATAGCCCAGGCCGGCCCAGTACTTGAGCACCTCATCCTGATCCGCCTCTGCCAGGGCCTGGACACTGGGGAAGCGCTCCATAAAACGCTCGAAATAGGGAATCACCGTGGCAACCTGGGTTTGCTGCAGCATGATTTCCGAGATCCACACCCGATAAGGTGTTTTGTCTTGCTGCCAGGGCAGGTTCTTGCGGCCATGCCGGTCGAACCAGTCCAGGACCTGGCGACTAAATGAGTTGGTTTCTGGGGCGGCGGGTGAGGGCGTGTGGCTAAGGGCGGAGCGGTTGTTCACGGATGATCGGTTCCTGTGGAATCACGTCATAGAAATTAATCAGTTATATCGCTACCATGGGGCGTCTTTTTTACCCCATGTGGTGCCTGTTCTGGACAAGGATTGCTCCAGAGTGCCATTCAAGAATAACAGCAACTGAAGGAGATCCCGAGTGGCGATCAGTATTTCAATCGAAGTCAGCCGTAATTTCGATGTTTCCGCCGATTTGGACAAGGTATTCGCCCTGTTGTCGGATGTGCCTGCGTCGGCCAGTTTTTTTCCCAAGGTTCAGCAGCTAACCGATCTGGGAGACAACAGCTATCGCTGGGAAATGGAAAAGGTGGGACTGGATAAGCACGCCCTGCAAACCGTGTATGCCAGTCGTTATCATGCCGATAAGGAAAAACGGCTGATCACCTGGGAGCCGGTAAAAGGCGTGGGCAATGGCGAGGTGTCCGGGTTTTGGAAGTTGCTGCCCGGCGATGGCAAAACCTCCTTGCAGTTCAGTACCAAAGCCACTTTGGAGCTGCCGCTGCCGGGGCTTTTGAAGCTGGCTATCAGCCCGGTGGTGAAGCATGAGTTCAGCTCCCTGCTGGACACCTATATCGCCAACCTTCAGCGCCACTTCGCAGCGGCCTGAATGGAGCCAAAACAGCAGGCTCGGGTTTCCGCAATACTGGAAAGGGGTTCTTGACTGTCAAGGCATGCCCGCACGGGATATAATAGGCGGCCTACTGTTCGCGGTGGTCGCCCAGTAGTCTCGTATGATCCAAAGATTTGTGGAGTGCAGCATGTCTGAGCGTAAGGCGCGGGTTGAGCGGAATACCCTTGAAACCCAGATTGTGGCAGCGGTGAACCTGGACGGTACAGGTCAACTGAACGTCAATACCGGGGTTCCGTTTCTGGAACACATGCTGGACCAAATTGCCCGCCATGGTTTGATTGATATCGAAATCGAAGCCAAGGGCGATCTGCATATTGATGATCACCACACCGTTGAAGATGTGGGCATCACGCTGGGCCAGGCCTTTGCCAAGGCGGTGGGCGACAAGAAGGGCATCCGTCGTTATGGCCATGCCTATGTGCCCCTGGATGAGTCCCTGTCACGGGTGGTGATTGATTTCTCCGGCCGTCCTGGCCTGCATATGCATGTGGAATTCACCCGGGCCACGGTGGGTGGTTTTGATGTGGACCTGTTCCAGGAATTCTTCCAGGGCTTCGTCAATCACGCGGCGGTGACCCTGCACATTGATAACCTGCGGGGCACCAATACCCACCACCAGGTTGAAACCATTTTCAAGGCCTTTGGCCGCGCCCTGCGTATGGCGCTGGAAGAAGATCCGCGGATGGCGGGTATCATGCCTTCCACGAAAGGCTGTCTGTAAGCATAGGCCCATTATCATGAACACGATTGCAGTCATCGACTACGGCATGGGTAACCTCCATTCCGTGGCCAAGGCCGTGGAAAAAGCGGGGGAGGGCGTTAAAGCCATCATCTCCTCCAAGCCAGAGGAAATTCTGGCGGCAGACCGGGTTATCCTGCCGGGTGTGGGGGCCATTCGCGATTGTATGCGCGAGATTCGGCGCCTGGGCTTCGATCAGGTGGTTCATGAGGCTGTGAAGTCCAAGCCGGTGCTGGGCATCTGCGTTGGCATGCAGGCCATGATGGAGTTCAGCGAGGAGAACGGCGGGGTGGAATGCCTCGGCGTTTTCCCCGGCAAAGTGCGCTTTTTCGGCAAGGAACTGACCGAGAATGGCGAGCGGCTGAAAGTGCCCCATATGGGCTGGAACGAGGTTTATCAGCAGGGCGCTCATCCGCTGTGGAAGGATATTCCCGACGGGAGCCGTTTCTATTTCGTGCATAGCTACTATGTGGACGGCAACGCCGGAGATCTGGTGGCGGGTGTTTGTCGCTACGGTGTGTCCCTGGCGGCGGCGGTGCAAAAAGACAATGTGTTCGCGACTCAATTCCACCCGGAGAAGAGTCAGCACGCGGGGCTCGCCCTGCTCAAGAATTTTGTCAGCTGGGACGGAACTCGATAAACCCGGCGTAATTTGATTTTGATTCTCTCTCCCGCCTGGGGAGAGGGTGCGGGAGAGGGCTGAACCTTCAGGCCGGTCAGGAGTCCAAGTGACTCCCGGTGCGTGCTCCTCTCCCAGCCTTCTTTTGCAAGAGGGCAAAACATGCTCTCAATGCCTTTTGATTCAAAGGAGATCCTACCGAATGCTCGTTATTCCAGCCATTGATTTGAAGGATGGCCTCTGTGTCCGTCTCCGTCAGGGACGTATGGAAGATTCCACCACCTTTTCCTCCAATCCGGTTGAAGTGGCGGAGCGTTGGGTCAACGAGGGCGCGCGGCGGCTGCATCTGGTGGATCTTAATGGCGCTTTTGCGGGCAAGCCGGTTAATGGCGAGATTGTGCGGGCCATTGCCAGTCGTTTTCCCGACCTGCCGATTCAAATCGGTGGCGGCATTCGTGATTTCGAAACCATCCAGGCCTATCTGGATGCCGGGGTTAGCTATGTGATCATTGGCACGAAAGCGGTCAAGGAACCGGAGTTCGTGACAGAAGCCTGCCGCAAATTTCCCGGTCATATTATCGTCGGGCTGGATGCGAAGGATGGTAAGGTCGCGACCGACGGCTGGGCCGAGGTCAGCTCGGTAGAAGCGGTGGATCTCGCCAAGCGCTTTGCCGAGGACGGAGTTGAGTCCATCGTCTACACCGATATCGCCCGTGACGGCATGATGCAGGGTGTGAACGTGGAGGCAACCGTGCGCCTGGCCCAGGCAACCTCGATTCCCGTTATTGCCTCGGGTGGCGTCACCAATATGGACGACCTCAAGCGCTTGGCTGAAGTGGCCGGCGAGGGCATCCTCGGGGCCATTACCGGTCGGGCGATTTACGAAGGCACACTGGACTTACGCGAAGCCCAGTCATTCTGTGATCAAGTAAGCCGCTAGGCTTCCCTGTATCCCCCCTTTGTAAAGGGGGGTAGGGGGGATTTCCGCAGGCACGTACCAAGCTGCTCTTGAGGATTCCTCCCTCAGTCCCCCTTGAAGCAAGGGGCGGTTCTAACCTCTGAAACGAAAGGCATTGCAACACTATGGCGTTGGCGAAACGAATTATTCCCTGTCTGGATGTCGATAAAGGCCGTGTGGTCAAAGGCGTCAAATTTGAAGATATCCGCGACGCCGGCGACCCCGTTGAAATCGCCCGGCGCTATGACGAGCAGGGCGCCGATGAAATCACTTTTCTCGATATCACGGCCAGCCATGAGGATCGGGACACCACGGTGCAGACGGTCGAGCGCATGGCGAGCCAGGTGTTCATTCCGCTGACCGTGGGTGGCGGGATCCGCACCGTGGAAGATATCCGCAGAATGCTCAATGCCGGTGCGGATAAGGTCAGCATCAATACCGCGGCGGTGTTCAACCCGGAATTTGTCCAGGAGGCCGCGGATCGTTTTGGCAGTCAGTGCATTGTGGTTGCCATTGATGCCAAGAAGGTTTCCGCCCCCGGGGAGCCTGGCCGCTGGGAAATCTTCACCCATGGTGGCCGTAAGCCCACCGGGTTGGATGCGGTGGAATGGGCCCGCAAGATGACCGCTTACGGTGCAGGTGAAATTCTGTTGACCAGCATGGATTGTGACGGCACCAAGGCCGGCTTCGACCTGGGCCTGACCCGGGCGGTCAGCTCCGCGGTTTCCGTGCCGGTGATTGCGTCAGGCGGTGTGGGTAATCTTCAGCATCTGGTCGATGGCATCAAGGAAGGCCTGGCGGATGCGGTACTGGCTGCCAGCATTTTCCACTTTGGTGAGTACACTATTCCTGAGGCGAAGGCTTTTATGGCCGCCCAGGGCATTGAGGTTCGTACGCGCTAGTTCAAGTAACGGCAGCTCTTCGGGCCGAAGAGCTGCTGATCCCGGCTCCCTCTCGTTTTTCCTTTCTGCTTTCTACCTACGGCTGCGGTGTGCTGGTGCGGACCAGTTGCGCGGCGGGCGGTTTGGCCAGCCCAGGCAGCTCAGCCGTGGGCAGGCGGCCATCAAATAGCGCCAGGCCATTATTGCGGATCATCCACAGCGCGCTGACCGTAGCCACTGCCACGCCTTGCTCTCCCAGTTTGGGGAGTTCCCGTTCCAGATAGGAAACGGTGACTTCGTGGGGGTGGCCAATCGCAATGGCCGTGCCGACCTTGCGGGCAATTCGGATCAGGCGCTTGAACTCCCGGTCCACGGCCTCCTCGGAGATCTCGTGGTCCAGGAAAACATCACGGGCCAGGTTGGGGATCTGATGTTCCTGTGCTACCCGCTGGGCCACGGTTTGCGCCGTGGTGCGGCTGTCGACGAAGTACAGGGGATGGCGGCTGACCTCTTCCATGGTCCACTCCATGGGGCGGCGATGCTGTGTGAGCACGCTGCCGGTGTGATTGTTCAGGCCGCGTACATAGGGAATGTCGCGCAGGGCACTCTGGAGCCGGTGGATAAAGGTCGGCTGGTTCAGGTCCAGGGTCAGGCCCGCCGGGCCGAGATCGCCGCCCAGGCTGTTCTGCATGGGGATATGCAGCATGATTTCCTTGCCGGCCGCGTGAGCCCGATGGGCCAGGTCCCGGGTATGGGGCAGGTGCGGCAGAAATGACAGGGTCAGGGGGGCCGGAATATCAATCAGGCGTAAAGCCTCCGCCCGTCGGTAGCCCACATCGTCAATGATAATGGCGATGGTGGGCATGACTGCGGGTTGGGCCTGAAGAGTGGTGGCAGCGAGAGCTGCCACCAGGGTCATCCAAAGACGATGACGTAAAGTACGACGTGATCTCAAGGGTTATCCTTGGCCGCGCGCGGCCATAATACTCAGTCCCTTGAGCAGGTTGATGGCTTCGCGCAGCTGGAAGTCACGTTCGATCAGCGCGGCGGCTTCGCTCTTTTCGTTCTCTTGTGCCTTGCTGCCTTTGGCGGGTTGCGGTTGCGCGCTGCCATTGGACAGGTGACCGTTCAGATCCGCTTCCTTGAACAAGGGCTGGGACTGGATTTCAGTCAGCTTGGCCCGCTCCACCTCGACATCCGGAACAATGCCCAGCGCCTGAATGGCACGGCCGTTGGGCGTGTAGTAGCGGGCGGTGGTCAGCTTCAGGCCATATTCGCTATCCAGGGGCAGCACGGTTTGGACACTGCCTTTGCCGAAGCTGTCGGTGCCCATGATGATGGCGCGGCGATGATCCTGCAGGGCGCCGGCGACAATTTCAGAGGCGGAGGCAGAGCCGCCGTTGATCAGCACCACCACGGGCGCACCGGTGAGTTCGTCGCCGGGCTTGGCGCTGAAACGCAGTTTGGCACTCTGGATACGGCCTTCGGTATAGACGATCAGGCCGTCTTCCAGCAGGGCGTCGGCCACTTCAACCGCCGCATGCAGCACACCGCCGGGGTTGTTGCGCAGGTCCAGCACCAGTCCCTTGAGGACGCCGTTATTTTCCCGCTTGAGCTTGTTGATGGCATTGACGAAGTCCTGGCCGGTCTGGGCCTGGAACTGGGCAATACGGATATAGCCATAGCCGTTATCCAGTGACAGGCTCTTGATGCTGGCCACCCGGATCACATCGCGCTTAAGCGTAATCTCCAGCGGGTTGGCCTCGCCATCGCGGACCACGGTCAGGGTAATGGGGCTGCCGGGCTCACCCCGCATCAGCGACACGGCCTCGTTCAGGGTCATGCCCTGGACCGGCCGTTCATCCAGTTTGATAATCAAGTCACCGGCTTCGATACCGGCCTGCTGGGCCGGGGTGTCGTCGATGGGCGAGATGACCCGCACAAACCCGTCTTCCATGCCCACTTCAAGGCCAAGGCCGCCGAACTGGCCGGAGGTGGCCTCCTGCAGCTCTTCAAACGCCGTGGGCTCCAGATAGGCGGAGTGAGGGTCCAGGCCCGACAGCATGCCTTTGATGGCGTTGTTCAGTAGGGTTTTGTCGTCCACGGGTTCCACATAGGCCCGCTTGATGCGGTCAAAGACTTCCGCGAATTTACGCAGCTCTTCCAGGGGGATCTGTTGATCGGTTTGGGGGGCCTGATCCAGAAAGTCCATTTCTTCGATGGACATGTGCTCTTCCGCAGGGTCCATCATATCCTGGGCGGCGATATAGCTGGTCGGATAGGTCAGTAACAGCGCTGAAAGGGCACATCCGACGAATAAACGAGAACTTTTTATCATTGAAAGATTCCTAGTACAGAGCGGATGCTATTTCGCTAACCAATGTAACGGGTTTTGCGGTTCACCCTTGTGACGGATCTCAAAGTACAGCCCACTCTCGGCTTGTCCGCCGCTGGCGCCGACGCTGCCCAGCGTCTCACCGCTTTGAACCCAGTCACCCGGTTGTTTGTAGAGGGCCTGGTTGGAGCCGTACAGGCTCATATAGCCTTTTCCGTGATCCACAATCACCAGTAGCCCAAACCCCCGTAACCAATCGGCGAACACCACACGTCCGGGGTGCACGGCCTTCACGGGGGTGCCCCTATCGCTCTGGATAAAAATGCCGTTCCACTTAATGCCGTCGGCATCGGGCCGGGTACTGAACTGCTTCAGCAATTTACCACGAACCGGCCAGGATAGTTTAGCGCGCATTTCGCGAAAGTCCCGTGCCTGGCCGCTCTGGGGCATGGGAATATCCGCTAAGGCCTGCTCGACTTCCTTGATCAGGGTTTCCAGGCGCTTTTGATCCTGATTCAGGCGACTGAGTTGGGATTCACCGGTTTTGATCTCCTTCTTCAGTTGCGCCAGGGTCTGCTGCTGGCTGCGGCGCGCCTCGGTCAGTGCCTGCTGGCGACGTTCCAACTGCTCACGACTGGTTTGCAGCCGGGTGTTTTCCTGGGTTCGGGCTTCCCTGGTTTGTTTCAGATCTTCAAGTAAGACCAGGTAACTATTGATCCGTTCAGTCCGGGCCTGATGAAAATAGTTGTAGTAAGTAAGCATCCGCTCTGACTCTTCAATGGAGTCCAGGGCCAGCAGCATACGCAAACTGCTGTTCTCTCCGATACTGTAGCTGGCGCGGATTTGCTCGGCCAGTTGCTGCTTGTGTTGATCCAGCTCCTGGCTCAGTGCCAGCTCGCGGGACTGAAGTTCGGCCAATTGCTGGCGGCTTTGGGTGATTTTGCGTTCCAGATCGCGGATCTCGCCCAGCAGGTTACTGATGCGGCGCTCGGTGCGGGCCAGTTCGGCCTGGAGCTTGCCTTGCTCGCCTCGGGCGGTATTGAGGCGTTGCTCCAGCTTGCTCATCCGGCTCTTGAGTTCTTTGAGTTGTTTCTGGGTCGCTTGCAGGTCAACGATGTCGGCAGCCATTAATCTGCCGGGCAGAAAGAGGGCAAGACAGGCCAAAAGGACCAGGGAGCGGGCCCAAAAGCGCGCAGGTTGCATCATTGTACGCAGATCACACTGGGGTTCATTAAGCAAGGTTGTTGATCCAGATAGCATAGCCGTTGCGGCTTGCCCTGTCTGTAGCAGGTGTTTGGGGCGAGGCGTTTAGGAATGGCTTCAAGGGGGCTGCCTGGGGTTCCGGGCGGGATTTTGAGGCCCGGAACCCTTCGGTCAGGTCGGTTTCGCTTACAGGAACTGGACCAGCGAAGTGCCCGTCATCTCCTTGGGCTGCTCCAGGCCCATCAGGCTGAGCAGGGAAGGAGCGATATCGGACAGGGCGCCGTCATCCTTCAGTTGGACCTGGCGCTCACCGAGATAGACCAGGGGCACGGGGCCGGTGGTGTGCTGGGTGTGAGCCTGGCCGGATTCTTCATCGAGCATCTGTTCGATATTACCGTGGTCAGCGGTGACCAGGGCCTGACCACCAACTTCCTGAAGCGCTTCGGCGACCCGTTTGAGGCAGCCGTCCAAGCACTCCGCCGCCTTGACGGCTGCGTCAAATTTGCCGGTGTGGCCGACCATGTCGCCGTTGGCGTAGTTCACCACCACCAGGTCGTACTTGCGGCTCTTGATGGCTTCGACCAGTTTGTCGGTGACTTCCGGTGCGCTCATTTCCGGTTGCAGGTCGTAAGTGGCGACCTGGGGAGAAGGCACCAGGATGCGGTCTTCGCCGGCATAAAGCTCTTCGCGGCCACCACTGAAGAAGAACGTCACGTGGGCGTATTTCTCGGTTTCCGCGATCCGCAGTTGGGTTTTGCCCAGCTTGGCCAGGTACTCGCCCAGACCATTGTTCAGGGACTCCGGCGGGTAGGCGCAGGGAATTTTCAGGTCGGCGGAGTATTCGGTCAGCATCACAAAGCTGGAGAGGCTTGGACGGGCTTGGCGGACAAAGCCGGTGAAGTCGTCTTCCACAAAGGCGCGGGTGATTTCCCGGGCGCGGTCGGCGCGGAAGTTCATGAAAATGACGCTGTCGCCATCGGCCACCGTTCCGGCTTCCTGACCTTCGGCCCGGATCAGGGTGGCTTGCACGAACTCGTCGTTCTCACCCCGCTCATAGGCCGCTTGCAGGCCTTCGACCGCAGAGGACGCCGTAAAAGGAGCCTGGCCCAGGGTGATCAGGTCGTAAGCTAATTGGACCCGATCCCAGCGGTTGTCCCGGTCCATGGCGAAGTAGCGGCCAACGATGGAGGCGGTGCGGCCCACGCCAACTTCCGCAAACACCGCATCGGCCTTGCGCAGGGAGGGCTCCGCACTGCGGGGTGGAGTATCCCGCCCGTCGAGGAAGGCGTGCAGATAAATACGCTGGGCGCCCCGTTGAGCGGCCACTCGGATTGCCTGGAATAAATGTTCTTCGTGGCTGTGGACGCCACCGGTGGAGAGCAGGCCAAAAATATGTACGGCCTTGCCCTGGCGAACGGCGCTGTCGATCGCTTCGGTAATCACCGGGTTGGCGGCGAAGGTGCCGTCCTGCATGTCTTTGTCGATTCGGGTCAGGCTTTGATAGACCACCCGGCCGGCGCCCAGGTTCATGTGGCCGACTTCGGAGTTGCCCATCTGACCTTCCGGCAGGCCCACCGACAGTCCGGAGGTGTGGATCAGCGTGTGGGGGCGTTGCTGCCAGATTTCATCCCAGAACGGGGTGTTGGCGTGGAACAGGGCGTTGTTTTCGGTTTCTTCCCGATAGCCCCAGCCATCCAGGATGATGAGTGCAGTGGGTGTACGTTGGTCTGTCATAATCACCATTTCCGCGGGCAAACAAATTATGGAAAACACTGCTGGCCTGAAAGGGGAAGTCAGCAGTCTTTCGATAATTTTCTGAGGACCGCTATTTTAACGTGCCGGGCTTGCCTTGGCTAATGTTGCGACCCAATCGCGGTGATAGGCAAAAGCCATCCAGGCTGCGGCTTCAGCGAAACCGGCAGGGGGTGTATAATGCCCGCAATTTTTCAGGCGGATCAAAAGAATGGATCAGTTTATCGAATTCGTAGTAAATCATTGGGTCTTGGCAACACTGTTCGTGATTTTGCTGGCGACACTGCTGTTGACTGAAAGCCGCAAGGCGGGCAAGTCGCTGAGCAACCAGGAGCTGGTGCTGTTGTTGAATAAAGACCAGGCCGTGGTGCTGGATTTGCGTGACAAGAAGGAGTTTGGAGAAGGCCACATCACCGGCTCGATCAATATTCCCTTTGCCAGCTTGAAAGATCGGGCTGTTGAACTCCAGAAATATAAGGACAAGCAAATTGTGCTGGTCGATAAAATGGGTCAGCACACCGGGGTGGCCGGGAAAATCCTGCGAGCCGCGGGCTACCAGGATATTCGTCGACTGTCCGGTGGGGTGACTGAATGGCGTAATGCCAACATGCCTCTGGTGAAGCGATAGGGGCCGGACCTGCGTTGGCGGGCGGAATCAGGTTAGCAAACGGAGTAAGGTATTGTTATGGCCAAGCCAGTTGTTTTGTACACGACCCGGTATTGCCCCTACTGCATTCGCGCCAAGCAGTTGCTGACCAGCAAGGGCGTGGAGTACCAGGAGATCGCCGTGGATAACGAACCGCAGCTGCGAGAGGAAATGATGCAGAAGAGCGGACGCTATACCGTGCCCCAGATCTGGATTGGTGAGGAGCACGTGGGCGGCTGCGACGAGCTTTACTTGCTGGAGCGCCAGGGGCGGCTGGACGCCATGCTCCAGTAAGCCCAGGGTAGGCCCTGGTGCTGTTACGA
>CAZEWG010000011.1:65273-71506 GCA_964514485.1 uncultured Pseudomonadales bacterium | reverse complement strand
GTAGGCCCTGGTGCTGTTACGAAATGAAGGCTAACCTGATCACAACACAAAGCTCTGTTTACAACTATAATGCTTCGTTACTAAACGAATACGATTTTTAAGGAACCCCCATGTCTGAAGCCAACCAGAAACAGGCCACTTTCGCACTGCAGCGTATCTATATCAAAGACCTGTCCTTTGAATCCCCCAATTCCCCGGCGATTTTCCAGAAAGAGTGGAAGCCCCAGGTGAATCTGGACCTGAATACCCGTAACCAGGCGATCAGTGCGACCCAGCATGAAGTTGTGCTGTCTCTAACTGTTACGGCGAAGCTGGAAGATAAAGTCGCGTTTATCGTTGAGGTTCAGCAGGCCGGCGTATTCCAGATCGAAGGCCTGGAGCCGCAGCAGCTGGCGCAAACCCTGGGCGCGTTCTGCCCCAATATCCTGTTCCCCTATGCGCGCGAAGCCATCGATGCGGCGGTGCTGAAAGGCAGCTTCCCCGCGCTGATGCTGGCGCCGATCAACTTCGACGCGCTGTATGCTGACGCCCTCAAGCGCCAGGCCCAGCAAGGTCAGGAAGAAAACGCTCAAACCTCCCACTAAGGTTGAGCCAGACAAAAAACGGGCCCAGCGCCCGTTTTTTTGTGCCCGCCTGAATTACAGCCCGCCGTCAAAACCCAGCTGGCGCCAGGCTTCATAGGAGACCAACGCGACAGTGTTGGAGAGGTTCAGGCTGCGACTGCCGTCCTTCATGGGCACGCGTAACAGATGGTCGACGCCCAGTTGCTCCCGGATATCGGCGGGGAGTCCACGGGTTTCCGGTCCGAACAATAAGGCATCCCCCGCCTGATACTGTACTTCATGATAGAAGCGCTGGCCCTTGGTGGAGAGCCCGAACAGGCGACTTTCGGGATAACGGCTGCGGAATTCATCCAGGCTGGCATGACGCTGTACCGAGGCGAACTCGTGATAGTCCAGCCCCGCCCGGCGCAGGCGCTTGTCTTCCCAGATAAACCCCAGGGGCTCGATCAGGTGAAGCTGAAAGCCGGTGTTGGCGCAAAGCCGGATGATGTTGCCGGTGTTAGGGGGGATTTCCGGTTGGTAAAGGATGATGTGCAGCATGGTTGGCTGGCTGGTTCCTGGGCTCGCTGTGAAAGGGGCTCTTTCTCCCCTCTCCCCAGGAGGGAGAGGGGGAGGTTGGTGCTTAGCGCTCAATGGCCAGGGCAACACCCATGCCGCCACCGATACAGAGGGTGGCCAGACCTTTGTGGGCATCCCGCTTGATCATTTCGTGGATCAAGGTCACCAGAATCCGGCAGCCGGAGGCACCGATGGGATGGCCCAGGGCAATGGCGCCGCCGTTCACGTTCACCTTGGCGGTATCCCAGCCCAGATCCCGGTTGACGGAGATCGCCTGTGCCGCGAAGGCTTCGTTGGCCTCGATCAGATCCAGATCATCCACTGACCAGCCAGCACGCTCAAGGCAGCGGCGGGTTGCAGGGATGGGGCCGGTACCCATAATGGCCGGATCAACACCGGCATTGGCGTAGGCTTTGATGACCGCCAGCGGCGTCAGGCCCAGTTCTTTCGCTTTTTCTTCACTGCAGAGGATCACCGCTGCGGCGCCGTCGTTCAGGGAGGAGGCATTACCGGCCGTGATGGAGCCGTCCTTCTTGAAGGCCGGGCGCAGTTTGCCCAACGCTTCGGCAGTCACGCCGGGGCGCGGGTTTTCATCCTGGTCGACTACTAGAGGATCGCCTTTGCGCTGGGGAATCTGAACCGGCACGATCTCATCCGCAAAGCGGCCGGCCTGGATGGCGGCTTCCGCTTTTTGCTGGGAGTGGGCGGCAAAGGCATCCTGCTCTTCCCGGGAAATGCCGTATTTCTCCACGATGTTTTCGGCGGTGATCCCCATGTGATAGTCGTGGAAGGCATCCCACAGACCGTCTTTGATCATGGTGTCAACCATCTCCCAGTTACCCATGCGCTGGCCATTCCGGGAGTGGGGCACCACGTGGGGAGACTGGCTCATGGACTCCTGGCCGCCGGCGATGATCAGATCCGCATCACCCACCCGAATGGCTTGGGTGGCCAGTTGCAGGGCTTTCAGGCCAGAGCCGCAGACCTTGTTGATGGTCAGGGCGGGAACCGCATCGGGCAGACCGGCATTGCGGGCCGTTTGGCGGGCCGGGTTCTGGCCGCAACCGGCAGTGAGTACCTGGCCCAGGATCACTTCGTCCACCTGGGCGGGATCAATGCCGGTTTTCTGAAGCAGATGGCGCACCACGGCAGTTCCCAGCTCTACGGCTGACAGGGATGACAGGGCGCCTCCAAAGGCACCGATCGGGGTGCGTGCGGCAGCAGCGATAACGACGTTTCTCATCAACAGTCTCCAGTATTGTTTGGAACGGACTTAGATGGTCAGGGTGCGACCACCGTCCACATTCAGAACCTGGCCGGTCATATAGGGCGCTTCGGCAATCAGAAACCAGGCCGCGCGGGCGATGTCTTCAGGGGTTCCCAATCGGCCCAGGGCAACCTTTTGCAAAATGGCCTGCTGGTAGGAGGCAGGGACAGTGTTGGTTGAATCAGCCTCCGCGCCAGTTTGGTCGGGCCAAAGTATAGCACCCGGGGCTATGGCGTTCACACGAATGTCGGGCGCCAGTTCCTGGGCCAGGGATTGGGTCAGGGACACCAGGGCGGCCTTGCTGGCATTGTACAGGCTGTGTTCCTTTAAAGGGCGATGGGCATACACATCGGCAATATTGATGATGCAGCCCTGATGAGCTTTCAGGGCCTCGCTCAGGGCCTGGCTGAGAATATAGGGCGCCCGCAGGTTGGTGTGGAACAGGCGCTCCCAATCCTGGTCGGTGGCCGTTGCAATAGGCGTGGGAAAGAACTGGGACGCGTTGTTGATCAAGGCGTCCAGCCGGCCAAAGCTGCGCAAGGCCCGATTGGCCAATTCCCGAACGGCGATCGGGTCACTCAGGTCGGCCCGCACCAGGTGCACGGAGTCTGCCCGTCGGCCGTTGAGTCGCTGGGCCAGGGCTTCTGCGTCCGGTCCGGAGTGAAAATAGTGAAGTACCAGGTCGAACCCCTGCAGGTGCAGGAATTCAGCCATGGCGGCTCCGAGGCGCCTGGCGGCACCGGTAATCAGGGCGACTGGGCGTGAATGGAAGTCTGGCTGTTTATAAGTCATCGGCTGTATTCACATCAGAGCTGTTCTGCTGTGCCTTAAATGGACGAATCGCCTCCGCCACCGCCTGGGTTTGCAACTGAGTGAGTTGCTCCCCAATTTCAGCACCACTCAGCCCCTGGGCAGCCAGTTCCTTGGCGGAAACGGTCCGGGCCGCGGCCAGTGCGGCTTTCAGTAAGGCCGGCTGGGGATAGTCCCGTTGTTCCAGCCCCGTGCGCCCCCGGGCGTCGGCTTCGCACACCAGCAGGAACTGCTCGAAGCGTTCCGGGCGGCGAAAGGCGTCGCAGTGCTTCAGTAGTTTGACTATGGTGCTGGGGCGCAGTTCCAGGGCACGATGGCAGTGGGTGTGGTATTCGCTGGCCATCAGGGCAAGCGCTTGATGGGCGTTGGGCACTTTCAGACGCTGGCAGAGTTGCTTGATCAGCTTTAATCCCCGTTTTTCATGGTCGAGGTGACGGGGCAACAGCTCTTCGGGTGTAGTGCCTTTGCCCAGGTCATGGATCAGGGCGGCAAAGCGCACCTCGGTGCTGTCGCTGAGTTGGGCGGCTTGTTCCAGCACCAGCAGGCTGTGTAGGCCCGTGTCGATTTCCGGATGGTGCTGGGGTGGCTGAGGAACGCCAAACAGGGCGTCCAGCTCTGGCATGATGACCCGCAGGGCGTGGCTGTCACGAAGCACCTGGAAATAGACCCAGGGCATTTTCTCTCCCAGTGCCCGTTCGGTTTCCTGCCAGACCCGCTCCGGGGTCAGAAAGGCAAGCTCGCCGCTATCGGACATTTCCCGCATGTAGTGCAGGGTTTCCTCGGCCACTTGAAAACCCAAGGGCGCCAGGCGGCTGGCAAAGCGGGCCACCCGCAGCACCCGCAGCGGATCTTCGCGAAAGGCGTCGGAGACATGGCGCAGGCGTTTTTGTTCCAGATCACGGCGTCCGCCATAGGGGTCGATCAACTGTCCGTCTTCACCCAGGGCCATGGCATTGATGGTGAGGTCGCGGCGCAGCAGGTCCTCTTCCAGGGTTACCTGGGGGGAAAAATCGCAGATAAAGCCTTTGTAGCCGACGCCGGATTTTCGTTCGGTACGGGCCAGGGCATATTCTTCCTTGGTGTGAGGGTGGAGGAACACCGGAAAGTCGGCGCCCACCTGGACGAAACCGGCCTGGAGCATTTCTTCGGGGGTGGCGCCCACCACCACCCAGTCCCGGTCCTTGACTGGCAGGCCAAGCAGCTGGTCACGTACGGCTCCGCCGACGAGGAAATGTTTCATGAACCCGCAAACTCCACAGAACATGGATGAGTCGCGGATTATCCCGTTTAATCGGCAGAAAAAATAGCCCGGCCAAGGGGCCGGGCTAGAGAGGCTTAAATCACGCCATCAACAAAGATGGAGCAATTAGAACGCGGCACCGAACTCGATGGCCGCGCCCAGATCAGAATCGCTGACCAGGGCGGCGATATCCAGACGGGCACCGAAGGGGTTCAGGCCAAGACCGGCGGTGAACTGGGTTTTCTCTTCAATGCCGGCGTTGTCGCTGTTACTGGCCAGGTTTTGGCGGGCACCAACACGCAGCTGGGCGAAGCGCCAGGCGTCAAACTCCGCACCGACTGAGAACCATTGGGTGTCATCGGCGTAGCCAAAGCCTTTTTGCTTGGTCAGCTCCAGCTCGGCGGTCACCACATGGTAGTTACCGGTATGGGCAATAGCGGCGGTGACCTTGGGCTTAAGCTCCAGGGTGTAGCGCTCTTCATCGAGGTCAGGACGGCTTTGGGCGGACTTGAGCTCCATGGGGATCAGGTTCTTCACCACCAGGCCGGTGTTCCACTGCTTGTTCTCGCCAAACGCGTAGGCCGCGCCAAGATCCAGGTTGAAGCCGCTTTTTTCGGTTTCGTACTCCGCGCCATCGAAATCGTCGTCTTCAAACTCGGCGATGCTGGCGGTGTATTGGAAGGTACGCAGTTGCACATACTTGGGTGATACACCCAGTTGGACGACGTGATCGTTGCCCAGATCCAGGGCATGGGCAAAGCTGATACCCGCTTCAACCACGGCGGAGGCGAGAATCCGGCCTCGGGATTGAAGATCATCTTCCAGGTCCGCGGTTTCAGGGGTGGTGCTGTTGGCGATGCTTTCCAGCAGCTGTTGATCTTGTTCATCGAATTCACCGCGCACAGTCGCGGTCAGCGAGCCGTTGGTGAAGAAGCCCACCGCCAGACGGGGGCTGGGAACCGCCAGGCTCAGACCCACGCCAGCATTGATACGGATGGTGTCTTTGTCAAAGGCCTTGAGTTGCTCCAGCAGGTCGCCAGCAACCGCACGGGCGTCGTTACGCAAAGACTCTGCATCGGAGGGGTTAAAGTTGATACGGTCAGCCAGTTCATCAAAGTTGTCGATGGCATCCTGCAGATCGTCCACCTGATCCAGCACTTCTTCTTCATCCGCAAAACGCACGTTCACAGAAGGCAGAATCAAGCCGAAATCGTCCGACCATTCGTGGTGAGTCGCTGCCATCATGGCTGGGTTCAGGGCTGCGGCCGCGGCGGGATGCGCGGTAGCAACACCAGTGCCGCCCATAGCAAGGGCGCGGGCATTGGTAAAAGCAGGGCTGGCATAGGCACTGGTAGCAACCAGGGTGGTTGCACTGATAGCCGTTAGTAAGGTTCTGCGCAGGAAAGAAGACGGCAGGGCCATGGGGTACTCCAATTGCGTTGATGAACTAAAACTCTGAAATCGGCATGGGTCAAAGGACCAGCGACTCTGCAAGCGTAGCAGAGGATTTGTCGCTTTGCTGTGGACGCCCGGCGGAGCAGTTCCGGCACCGGCAAGGATTTGCCTTTTCTGGCTTTGAAACTGATGAAAAAGAGCCGCTGAAAATCGGTGTGAGCCCGAATGATTTTTTCTATCTCATTGAAAGTTAAGGGTGTGTCAGGAGGCTTGCGCTAAAACTGTGAAATCTTGTCAAAGCTGGCATGGAAATTTCTATAACCCCGGTAGGTGACGGATAAACATGTCAGCGCGGCCTTTATTTGCCGCTCAGGAAAGCGTGCGAGAAAGGCAAGCGGAA
>CAZEWG010000011.1:58537-65173 GCA_964514485.1 uncultured Pseudomonadales bacterium | reverse complement strand
GTCAGCGCGGCCTTTATTTGCCGCTCAGGAAAGCGTGCGAGAAAGGCAAGCGGAATGCTCTGCGTACTTAAACGAGGACGAGCAGAAGCGCGAATTGCTTCTACACTGTAGCCTCGCACTGAAGTGATTTGGCAGGAATGGGATGATATGACGATGTTCAGCAAATGGCCCGGACGTTGGGCAGTGATCGCCGTGTGTTTCATGATGATGTCAGGCTGTGCGCCCTTGACCCCGGATGTGGATCCGGCCAAAACCTATCCGGAGTCCATTGTGATCCGGGTGAGCGGTTATGGCGCCTATGAAGATCCACGGGATCGGCTGTTACAGCGCCATCGTTTAATGGCGATGCGTGCTTCCAAGCTGGATGCATACCGGGCTTTGGCGGAGCGGGTTTATGGAACGTCGTTGACCGGCTCCTCGACGGTGCGGGATATGGTGCTGCAAGATGATGGCTACCGCGCCGTGGTTGACTCCGTGGTACGGGGCGCGAAGGTGATTTCCGTAACGGAGCTGCCCGGCGGAGGCTTTGAAACCGTGCTGGAGCTGGTTCTGGATGGGCGCTTTCAGGAATGCTTGACCAGTGTTAATTACTTCAAATACTCCGAAGACTGCCGGTTAAAACTGACGACCTCAACGGCCAGTATGGGGGATGAGCTGGTCATTGCCCCGGGCGTGTTTCGGGAGCTGAGCCCGCTTCGCTCGCGCACCCTTGAGAGTGCGCCGGCCCGTTCTCCCGATGGCGGAGCGGTCAGCAGCCATTACTACCACATCAGCAAGGATAAGTAGTTGCTGATGCTGCATGAGCATGACCGGCCACAGGGATGCAGTGGTTGCAATCATTGATGAATGAGGCTTTTTTGATGCAGGTGCGTATTCCTTCCTGGTGCAAGCTGATGGGCTGGCTGGTGCTCTCTGTCTTGAGTGTGCCGGTCCAGGCCGAGTGGGTGACGGTGACGGGGCAGGCCCAGATCCAGGCCGGCCAGTATGACGAGGCCCGTCGGGCGGCCCAGGAGGATGCCCTGCGACAACTGAGTTTGAGTGTGAACGCCCAGGTGTCCAGCGAGTCCAGTTTGGAACAGGGTGTTTTGACGCGGGACCGGGTCAGCGTTCGCAGTGATGTTCGGGTCCGCAACCTGAAGGTGATTGATGAGCAGGTCCGGGGCGATCTGATGAGGCTGACGGTGGCGGCTGACGTGGTTACCGTGGAAGCACCGAGTTGTGCCGCGGACACCGCCAATGGTTATCGCAAGCAGGTCGCGTTGCTGGGATTTGCGTTACAGCAGCCCGAACAGGCCTTAATCGGCCAGTTGCAGAATATCGATCGGGCCTTGCCGGCATATTTGGCGGAGACGCTGAATCAGCGCCGCCATGTGCTGGCGTTACAGGCCACCCATCTGGGGCTCTATCAGGATGTGGTCAATGCACCGGCCAGACACAATGATCAGCACCTGATTACCTACGCGGTGGAAACCGCGAAAGCACTGGGGGTTCAGTTCGTGGTCTCTGGTGTCGTGCGTGATCTGGGGGTGCGCTCACCGGAACATTTCCAGAGCACCTTCTGGAATAACAGCCTGCGACGGTTAGGCCTGCGGGATACGGAGCGGGCCTTTGCGGTGGAGGTGTTCGTGCATGATGCCTTCAGTGGCGATGTCATCTTCCAGAAAACCTACCGCACCAGTGGCAATTGGCACCAGGGACCGACGGATGGAATTGGTTTTGCGACCGATGCCTTCTGGCGGATGGAATATGGCAAGACGGTCCGTGGCTTGTTGTCCGAAATGACGGCGGAAATTGATGAACACCTACGTTGCCTGCCATTTATGACCCGCATCACCCGAGCCCAGGATCAGCAGCTGCAGTTTAATGCCGGCGCGAATCAGGGGGTTAAACCCGGAGATGCGTTGCAGGTTTACCGGAGTCAGGAGTTTTATGATGCCCAGCTGTTTCGGGGAACGGAACTGCGGGATGTGAACCTGACCTTGAAGGTGACCCATGTCCAGCCGGGCTTTGCCCAGGGCGTCATTGACAAGGATGCGGGCCGGGTCAATATCCAGCCGGGTGATGTGCTGATTGCTTGGTAAGCCAGTGGCCTGAGTGATCGTGAGTCTGTTAAAAAGCGCGCCGAGTCTTTTGGATTCGGCGCGCTTTTCTCTTTCAGGGGGGCGCTTACTCCCGGGCTGCGCGACGCAGCGGGTTGAAGTAAGGCAGAGGGTGCTGGGCCAGGCTGCTGTTGAGTCGTAACGGCTCTGACAGAACGCTCAGGCACAGGCAGCTTTCGTGACGTTTGGTGCTGGGGCTGTGGTGGTCGTTCGGCGCCGTGACGATAAAGTCTCCCGCCTGGTACTGGCCGTGTGGGTCGTACAGGCTACCCGCCAGGATCATGGTGAGCTCATTCTTTTCCAGCACATGAGCGGGCACTTCACTGTCAGCGCACACATAGAGAAAGCTCACACGGTGGGCTTCGCTCTCCAGGGAGAGGGAAGCGATATGCACCCGCTCACTGAGTTGCTCCCAGCTACGAATTTTGCCGGCGATCCGCTGCAGGGGCCAGGGGATCTCAAAAGCCTCGCCGTTAACATGAAGCTTTGTGGAGCGCGGCGTGGCACGCCGGTCTCGCAGCTCCGGATGAACCTGCTCGTTCAGGATGCTTTGCAGGATTTCGTCGAGATGGCCATCCAGGGGAGCATCGGTGACGTCCGGCATCAACAGCTGCTCCGAGGTGGAGGCTTCGAATTGGTCGTAGGTAGCCTGGCAGCTGGGGCACAAGCTGATATGGGTGGCTACCGCCAGGGCAAAACCGTCGGACAGCTCTCCCAGCGCATGGGCCTGCAGAACGGCTGTGGAGGGGTGGTGTTTAATCATGGCTGTCTGTGAGCTGCTTGAGTCGATTGATGGCTAATCTTACGCGTGATTTTACTGTCCCCAGCGGAATATCCAACTCGTCGGCCACCTCTTGGTGGGACTTTTCTTCCAGATACAGCATGCGAACGATTTCCTGTTGGGCGGGTGGGAGTTTCAGGTAATACCGGAATACCTGGTCGGCGGCCACCTGGTGATAAAGCCCGCCCGGAGTGCTGACCAGGCCCGCGGCCTCCAGGGAGGGCCAGAGGTCATCGGCGCTGATTTCATCTTTCAGGTGCAGTTGTTTGCGCAGCATGTCAAAGCGCAGGTTCCGGCAAATCCGGTAGATCCAGGTGGTGGTGGACGCCCGTGAGGCATCGTACAGATGGGCTTTGTTCCAGATCACCAGCATGGTTTCCTGAACCAGTTCCATGGCCTGTTGGTCGTTTTCCATCTGGCGCCGGCAAAAGGCCCTTAACCGAGGCGCGAAGTGACGGAAGATTCGCGTATAGGCCTGTCGATCCCGGGCAGTGGCTACCAGCTCCATGTCTTGGGCAAAAGGGTCCTGGGGCTCCGGCTCTCGGGGTTTTAGCGGTACGGTATTGTCTGCGGGCTCGGCACAAAAATCCGCCTCCGCCAGACTCTGGCAAGGGTTGATGCAGTTGTTCTCTGGGGGGAGGGCAGAGGTGAGCTCCTTGCTGCTGGTTTCCCACACGAAAGTCCTTTCATTTCCGCGCATGCGGTGCGTTCCTGTTTCATCCATTCTCTTAAGCACTCAAGTGCCCTTTGGCAGTGTGATGACACTGATATGACCGGCACGTTGCAAAAGAGTTTAAAGATGATTGTTTATTATTATTCGATCCGTTTCTGACTATACGAGAAGGTTTCAGGTTTGGATCACTCCCCGCGAAAAAAATAGCTGGGGCTCAGGATAACCTGCCGGTGTAGATCAGCATCAGATAAATGGCACAGGCCGTTGATGCCGCCACCAAAACCCAGACCATGGGGCCCGGGTGCTTTTGGCGTGGTGGCCTCAGTCGCTTCTCGATATAGCCCTCAAGCAACTGAACGTTGCGCTGGTTGGCTTTCCAGTAGATATCGAACAGGTCTCCCAGAATCGGCAGCAGGCCACCCAGCGTCTCAATGACAATGTTGACGCCCATGCGTCCGATCAGGGACTTGGGCGCTTTAAGGCGTAGGGCTTCAAGGACGACATAGCCGGACAAAATGGCGCCCAGCAGATCCCCGATGCCGGGAATCAAGCCAATGATGCCGTCCCATCCCAGGCGCACTCCGAGGCCCGGAATACGAAATCGGCTGTCCATGAGGTGGGCAAAACGGTGCAGCCGGGTCAGTGCCTTGCGGTGCTGCTCCACGGATGGCAATGAGGCCGACGATTTACTCTGGGCCAACGCCGTGCTCCTCTGGACCTGTTTAAGGAATGGGTTGCAAATAAGCGTCTCTGTCACTGGATCCCAGCATACTCAACTCCGGGGTTATGAAAAAGTGTCAAATGCTTAAGTGCTCATTTACAAACCGTCAGGAGCGCATACACTTGCATGGGGGCCGTCACTGATGGTGTCTGTCACCGCGGGTTCAACAGTCAATGATTAAGAGGTCGTTATGAGTGAAGCTTCATCCACACCCGTTATGGCGGGATCGTCCAACGCGCGGATTATCTACATTTTGTATCTGGTCGGCGTTGTGCTGGGGATCACCACTCTGGTGGGTGTGATCATGGCCTATATCAATCGCGGCGAAGCGGCTGATTGGGTCAAAAGTCACTATCAGTTCCAGATCCGGACCTTCTGGATCGGCATGTTGTATGGTGTGATCGGAATGATTCTGTCGGCGGTGCTGATTGGTTTCCTGGTCTTGCTGTTCACGCTGATCTGGTGGATTGTCCGCTGTGTGAAGGGAATGCAAGCGCTGGAAAAACAAGAGCCGGTCAGCAATCCGACCCGCTGGATGTTTTAACATCGAGTTGGCCAGGTTTTAAAGACTATGAAGTTTCGGGCGACGTTTGCGGTCTTGGCTTTCCTGCTGCTTTGGCACTTGGGGAGCTGGCTGTATCAGCGCTTTGCGCCGTCGCCCGGGCTTCATCCCCATCCGGATTATGAGGTCGTGCTGTTCGCCATGGAGCCGTGCCGGGGTTGTGATCAGGCCCGTCAATTGCTCGAGGAACAGCAGGTGGCCTTCTTCGAATACGACCTTCACCAATCGGAGGAAGGTTTGCGCAAGTTTGAGGCGCTGGGCGGCCTGGCGGCACCCTTAGTGGTGGTGAAGGGCCGGGTTCTTCACGGCTATAACCGGCAAGCCCTGCTTGAGGCTGTGCAGACCCTCTCACCGCGAGCACCTCGGGACTAAGTCCTGGCGCTAGAGCCTGCTACCCTCCGGCTCACCTTCTGCCAGGGTTGTCTCTCAAGGGATTACCCTTCAAATATCCTGCTTGTGCGGTGCCTGGTCAGGTTCGGGGGCCGAATGCCACAATATCGCCAAGGCCGTCATGATTGGCCCGACGGGTTCAGGGAGGGAGCATGCAGCGCACCATCATTGATTATTACCTGGATGAAGAAGGGGATTGGGTTGCTCTGTTAAGCTGTCAGCATGGGCAGCATGTGCGACACCAGCCTCCTTTTGTGAATCGTCCCTGGGTGATTACCCAGGCCGGGCGCGATGCCATGTTGGGCAGTGGGCTGAACTGCGTGCGATGTGATCGTCTGGAGTTGCCCGATCATCTGGTGCTTTTGCAGCACCTGGAATGTCGCGATGGTGATATGCCGCCAGAGCTGCGGGCCGGGCTTGCCACTCAGGCGGGAGTCTGGACCCGGATTCTGGTGCAGGAGGGGCAGCTGATCTGTCATCTGGGAGAGCCGCTGGGCAACCGTTTGATCGCAACTCCCCTGGCCGAGTTGGTGATTCCGCCGGAAGTGCTCTACTCCATCGAATCTGACCCGCCACCCAGCTTTATTCTGGAATATTATGGCCCGCAAAGGCCGTCATAACCGGAGATTGGGCTCGATGCAAAATCAAGGGGTGCCTCAGCCGCTACCTTCAAGCTTCTATCGGCGTGATCCACTAGAGGTCGCCCGGGATTTGCTGGGCAAAAAACTGGTGCGGGAATATGCCGGGCAGCGTCTGGAGGGGGTGATCACGGAGGTTGAGGCCTACTTCGGTGACGGTGACACCGGCAGTCATGCCAGCCGGGGCCAAACGGCTCGCAATGCCGTCATGTTCGGGGAGCCCGGGCGGGCCTATGTGTATCTGGTCTATGGCATGTATTGGATGCTCAATGTGGTGACCTCCCCCGCCGGGGTGGCTGGCGCGGTGCTGATCCGGGCCATGCGGCCAGTGCGGGGGCGGGAGTGGATGGAACAATTGCGCGGTCGGAAAACCCAGCTCGCCGATGGGCCGGGTAAACTTTGCCAGGCGTTGGCGGTGAAGCAGGAGTTCAATGGCTGGGATTTGAGCCTGGGCCAGGAACTTTGGATTGAATCCCATTTGGTTCCTCGGCCAGGGCAGGTCCAGGCGGGGCCTCGAATCGGGATCGACTATGCCTTGCCGGAGCACCGGGATGCGCCCTGGCGTCTTTGGTGGCGAGCGGAATAAACCGTTGCGTGTTTGCTATCAGCATCGGTTTGTCCATTATTCCTGTAATAGACAATGCGTTGTCTTGATTGGGCTGTGTGATTACGACGCGGAACATTTCCGTGCCAGGTATGCAAGCAGATGCAGGAATGCTCGACAAGCTGAAGGCCCTCAGGGGGTATTGCCGGAAAGGGCGAGGGGAGAGGC
>CAZEWG010000011.1:53273-58437 GCA_964514485.1 uncultured Pseudomonadales bacterium | reverse complement strand
CTCGACAAGCTGAAGGCCCTCAGGGGGTATTGCCGGAAAGGGCGAGGGGAGAGGCGCTGCTCAGGCAGAGTCATGAGGTGTAAGGGACGAGCATCTTTCGTTAAAGAGGGTCTGGTAGCCAGGCCAGGTTTACGTTGATGACAGGTAGAAGGAATTTACAATCATGGGGAATGGAACAGCTCTGCGGAAGGTACAATCCCGGCCACGTCAAGGACTGGCTTTTTTTCTGGGCTTTCTTCGCCGTCCCAAATCGGTCGGTTCGGTCATTCCAAGCTCGCGATTTTTAGAGCAGCGCATTGTCGATGTGGCAGGGATTGCCAACGCCAAAGTGGTGGTTGAACTGGGGCCGGGCACCGGAGGCACGACCCGGGCGATCCTCGATGCCTTGCCGGCGAATGGGCGGCTGCTGGCCATTGAACTCGACCCCGAGTTTGTCTCCTTGCTCAGGGCCGAGCCCGATGCCCGCTTAATCGTCCACCATGGCAGTGCGGAGCAGATTGGCGATATTCTGCGCCGCTATGGGTTGCCGAGTCCGGATGCGGTGGTGTCGGGTATCCCATTTTCGACCATGTCGGATGAGCTGGGGCTGCGGATCCTGCGGGAGGTCTGGTCGTGCCTGAGTCCCCGGGGACGTTTTATTGCCTACCAGTTCCGCAGTCGGGTTGGGCAGTTGGGGCGACGACTGTTCGGCCGGCCAGAAGTGGAGCTGGAAGTGTTGAATGCCCCTCCCATGCGGGTCTACCGGTGGCAAAAGCAACACTTGGCCGCGGCGGTGGAATCCGCTTAAATACTCACCCTTGTCTGGCGCAGCGTTCTCGGGAAGGCTGCCCAGCCTCTCGGTTCCTTCTTTCTTCTCAGACACGCCGTTGCAGCTTGGTTTGGCTGTAGGGTAGCTGCGTGCATCAGGTCGCAAGATGGTTCAGGGTTTGCCGGGTGATGACGCCTGTTCGGGTGCCGGCTTTATGTCAATAAATCGAGTGCATTAACCATGGCCTTGAAGGCGACCATTTATAAAGCAGAGTTGCAAGTGGCCGATATGGATCGGCACTACTATCACACCCATAACCTGACGATCGCTCAGCACCCCTCGGAAACAGAGGTGCGGATGATGTTACGCCTGCTGGCCTTTGCCCTGCATGCCGACGAGCAGCTGAGTTTTACCAAAGGGTTGAGCACGGATGAGGAGCCCGACCTTTGGTCCCGTAATCTGTCCGATGAAGTTCAGCTTTGGGTCGAGGTGGGCTTGCCCGACGAGCGGCGGATCAAGCGCGCCAGTCATCGTGCGGCGACTGTGGCGGTTTACGCCTATGGAGGGCGGGGAGCCCAGATCTGGTGGGATCAGCTCCACAATAAAGTGGCACGGCTGGATAACGTACGCATTTGGTTTGTGCCTGATGGGGCATTGCAAGAGCTGGCCCAGTTTGTCCAGCGCACCATGCGGTTGCAGGTGAATATTCAAGATGGCCAGGTGTGGGTGAGCGACCAGGAGCGTTCCATACAGGTGGAGATGGAAAGCTGGAAGGGCTAATGGGTGGATGCCTGGCTGGTGAGTGACGGATCAGTCTCGTAGTTGTTCAGGCCCCGTAGTAGGATAGGGTGAAAACTTATCCGGAAATATCCTGATGCTAACGTTGTCGAAGTTATTCTGGCTGCTGCTTCTGGGAGCCGGCGTGGCCTACTGGTGGGTGGCCCGAGAGATCAAGGAGGTTGCCTATCGGGCAGCCAGGGCTCATTGCCAGCGAATGGACGTAGCGTTTTTGGACGACAGTGTGGTGTTGCGTAAGTTACGCCCCGTACGAGGCGAAGATGGCCGGCTTGGCTTTTTGCGTCGTTACAGTTTTGAATTTACCACCACCGGAGCGCAACGCTACGGTGGTGTGATCGTCTTGCAGGGCCGGCGGGTCAAGCTTATTCAGCTGGACGCGCACCATTGTCCGGAATAAGACGGTCTTCTGCCTGGGGCTGAGCGGTCTGGGCGGTCAGGCTGGCGATCACCTGGTCCTTGTGTTCCCAGATGCCGTTCAGCCAGAGTTTGAACTCCTCCCGATATTGCTCGTCCTCTCCGTAGTTGCGATTGCGCAGGGTGGCCGGAATGGCAACCTGACGGATACGGATCTGCACCCGTTTGACCTTGCCACAGAGAAAATCCATAAACGAAGGGCGACCGTCGGGGTAGACAATGGTGACGTCCACCAGGGTCTTGATGTAGTCCCCCATGATATCCAGCACAAACGCCGTACCGCTGGGGCGGGGCTTCAGCAGGTGGCGATAGGGTGACTGCTGCTGGGCGTGTTTGGCGGGGGTGAAACGGGTGCCTTCCACGAAGTTCATCACGCTGACCGGTGTATAACGAAACTTCTCACAGGCCCGGCGCGTGGTTTCCAGATCCTTGCCGCGCATCTCGGGGTGTTTTTTCAGGTATTCCGCCGAATAGCGCTTCATGAAGGGGAAATCCAGCCCCCACCAGGCCAGGCCAATAATCGGCACCCAGATCAGTTCTTGCTTGAGGAAGAACTTAAGAAAGGGAACGCGGCGGTTCAGGACGTGCTGCAGGGCCAGAATATCAACCCAGCTCTGGTGATTGCTGAGTACCAGATACCAGCCCTCATGATTAAGCCCTTCCAGGCCCTCGATGTCCCACTCTGTTTTTTGGGTCAGCTTCATCCAGCCGCTATTGCAGGCCACCCAGCATTCAGAGACCCAGATAATGACTTTGGTGCAGAGTACGCGCCAGCCGTGAATGGGGATGATGAGCTTCAGGATCGCAGGGATGTAGAGGAACGTGCACCAGAACAGGGTATTCAGGGTCAGCAGGAGGGCGCTGATGATGCCGATGACTGCAGATGGTAGAAAGTTCAACATAGGCTGATTAAATCCAGTAAGGGTTAATGTGCGTACAGCTGTTCCGCCAGCCAGCTATATTAGCCGGATTCTTAATCAGGGGAAATGGCTTGAATAGCAAGGGCTGCTGCAGGATTTGAAGGGGGTGATTCTTTTCAAAAAAACACACCTTGGCGTACAGGCGATAGCTTTAGGTTTTGGCTGTTTTTAAAACAAGGTGTCGGCTGCATCAGATATTGGAAACATTTTTGATCTACCGTCTACCCAACCCATAAGGAATATGAGAAAGTACCGACTGATGCAGCGCTCTGACCTGGTTTCATGCCCCGGCACTGAGAGGAAGGCCATTGAACTGCTTCAGTCGTGATAAGAGTTAGAAAGCCAATGCAGATTGGCCGCTTTTTGGAATGAGGAAACTATGTCAGGTGAGTTGCTTTCCGGTGTCGTTAAATGGTTTAACGATGAAAAGGGTTACGGTTTTATCAAACAAGACGACGGCCCGGATGTGTTTGTACATTTCCGAGCAATCAACGGTAGCGGACGCCGCAGCCTGACCGACGGTCAGAAAGTGACGTTCAACGTTGTTCAGGGTCAAAAAGGCCCACAAGCTGAAAACGTTACCGCGCTTTAATTGCTGCTCGGTTAGTTTGCAAGCACAGAGGTCCGTGCTCGAAGGGGGCGGGCCTCTGAGAGACAAGTTTTGTGAAGTGCGTGCCCTCATTCAGGATGAAGGCAGGTGTCTTTTTCTTTTCTCGATTTTTTGCCTGGAAGATGATTTCCATCGAGCTTAAATCGGGGCATCAGACTGTTTCTATAGTTTCCTCTTTCCAGGGTCGTCAGAGCACCCTCTGCTTGGACGTCCGCGAGCAACTTCCTCATAACTAGATGTATGCCTACCGGATGGCTTTGGCCGTTGGCGTCGAAACGTGACAGTGCGGGCTTGCGTGACAAGACGACGCGCGACGGCACAGACGAGGTTTTATGAAAACACTCTCTCCAGGCAATCTGATTGCCCTTGGCTTTATGACTTTTGCCCTGTTTTTGGGGGCTGGAAACGTCATCTTCCCGCCCGCGGCGGGGCTTCTTTCCGGAACGAACATGTGGCCAACGGCACTCGGCTTTTTGGTGACCGCGGTGGGCCTGCCATTACTGACCCTGGTGGCTCTGGCGCGAGTCGGCGGGGGCATGGACGCGCTGACGGCTCCGCTCGGGCGTGTGCCCGGTCTGATTCTGGCGGTGCTGGTGTATCTCTCCATTGGGCCACTGTTTGCCACACCCCGCACCGGAGTGGTTTCCTTTGAGATTGGTATTGCGCCTTTTTTGGGTAACGGCTGGTTGCCCCAACTGGTTTATACCTCGCTCTTTTTTGCACTGGTGATCTGGCTGTCACTGAATCCGGGCCGGCTGATCGTCAATATCGGCAAGATCATGACCCCAGTTCTGTTGCTGGCGCTGGTTGTACTGGGGTTGGCGGCTATGCTTTATCCGGCCGGGCCGGTGACCGCGCCCCAGGACCGTTACGGGGAAAGTCCGTTTATTGAAGGAATTTTGCAGGGCTATCTCACCATGGACACCTTGGGCGCCCTGGTGTTCGGGATTGTGATCGCAACCGCGATCCAGGATCAGCAAGTGACCTCCCGAGGTATGGTGACCCGTTATACCATTGTGGCCGCGATCCTGGCGGCAGTGGGCCTGGCGCTGGTCTATCTGGCCCTGTTTCGCCTGGGCGCCACCAGCGGCAGCCTGGTGACGGGTAAAGCCAACGGTGGCCGCATTTTGAGTGCCTTCGTGCAGTATCGATTTGGTACCGGGGGAAGCCTTCTGCTGAGCCTGGTGATCATCTTGGCCTGTCTGACAACGGCGGTTGGGTTGATCAGTGCCTGTGGTGAGTTCTTCAGCCGTCACTTCCCCATGAGCCACGGCGTCTGGGTGGTGGGCTTCTCGGTCTTTAGCTTGTTTGTGTCGAACCTGGGGCTGGATGCCTTGATCCAGGTTTCCATCCCGGTGCTGGTCGGTCTGTATCCGCTGGCCATTGTGCTGGTCTGTCTGGGGCTCTTGCTGCATGGCTGGGCCCGGCCACAGAACATCATGCGACCGGTGATGCTGGTGGCGCTGGCGTTTGGCCTGATCGATGGCCTGAAGGCGGCGGGGCTGATTGCGGAGGATGCGCCGGCCTGGTTCAACGTGTTGCCCTTTGCCTCTCAGCAGCTGGGTTGGTTGTTGCCGACGGTGGTGACCCTGGTGGTTGCGATTTTGGTGGATCGGCTCCGCCATGGCAGTTTGCGACTGGCCTGAGGGAGAGGCAAACAAGGAAGATGTGAGT
>CAZEWG010000011.1:0-53173 GCA_964514485.1 uncultured Pseudomonadales bacterium | reverse complement strand
ACCGCTTCAATATCCAGATCCAGAATTTCCCGGGGCGTTTTGCCGTTGTAGGCGACCAGGACGATTGCGGCGAGTCCCTTCACGATCAGCGCATCGCTATCGACTAGTAAAAACAGGCGTCCGCTTTCGGGGTCTAACTGATGCACGATCCACACCTGGCTTTGGCAGCCGTGGATGTAGTTCTCTTCAATCTTGTCGGCCTCGGGCATGCCCGGTAGCTGTCGGCCCAGATCAATGATATAGCTGTAACGCTCTTCCCAGTCATCGAGAAAACTGATGGTGTCTTTGACGTCGGTCAGCGTGGTGGTAATGCCTAGAGTGTTCTTGGCGAAAAAGTCGGCGCGGGTTGGTTCGGTCATGGACTACAGAATTCCCAGGGTCAGCTTGGCTTCATCGGAGAGCATGTCGTTATTCCAGGGCGGGTCGAAGGTGAGCTCGACTTCCACTTCGTCGACGTTGGGAACCCGCTCCACCTTGCTTTTGACATCGGCCGCTATCACCGGCCCCATGCCGCAGCCCGGTGCGGTCAGGGTCATCTGGATATAGATGTGGTTTTTGTCGTCCCGCTTGCTCATCTGCATGTCATAGACGAGTCCCAGGTCGACGATGTTGACGGGGATTTCCGGGTCATAGACGGCCCGTAGGGCTTCCCAGACATGCTTTTCGTTGACTTGGCCTTCTTCCACTTCGTCGAAGTTGAACTTGAGGGTGTCCTTGCCCAGGGCGTCTGCATCCTTGCCTTCGACTCGGGCCAGGTTGCCATTGACGGCGACCGTAAAGGTGCCGCCCAGGCTTTGGGTAATGGTGACAAAGGTATCGACCGGAATAGTAATCAGCGTACCGGACGGAACCAGGCGTGCCTCAACATCCCGTTTCGTCAGTACAACTTCGCGTTCAAGTGCCATAAATCTCTTCTGCTACGCTATGGAAAAGCTTTCCCCGCAGCCGCATTCGGAGGCAACGTTGGGGTTATTGAAACGGAACATGGAATTGAGCCCCTCCTTGACGAAGTCGATCTCAGTTCCATTCACGAAGGGGAGGCTTTTGCTGTCCACGAATACGGACACCCCTTCGGCAATCTTGAACTCCCGGTCATCCTCTCCCAGGTTTTCGACCCAGTCGAGCACATATTTATAGCCCGAGCACCCGCTGGCTTTGACGCCCAGGCGCAAGCCCTGGACGCCCGACTTGCCGGCCAGCTGCTTACGGGCATGCTGGATGGCTGACTCGGTCATGCGAATGTTGATGGTGGGTTCAAACTCCTGAATGGTCATAGGCTGTTTGATCTCGCTTAGACAAACATTTTCTGGATTTTCTGGATGGCTCGAAACAGAGCTTCCACGTCCTCTAGCGTATTGTAAAACGCGAAGGAGGCGCGGGTGGTGCCCGGAATCGCCAACTGATCCATCAGCGGCATACAGCAATGGTGGCCGGTGCGAACCGCAATGCCCTGGTGATCGAGCAGGGTGCCGAAGTCACTGGGGTGAATGCCGTCCACCACAAAGGATAGCAGCGCCACCTTATTTTGGCTGTCGCCCATTACCCGTATACCGGGTACTTCCTGACTCAGCTCGCGGGCCCGCTCCAGCAGTTTGTGCTCATGGGCCTGCAGGTCCTCCCAGTTGAACTGGCTGAGGTAGTCCAGCGCCGCGCCGAAGCCGATGGCTTGGGAGATGGCCGGAGTGCCCGCCTCGAACTTGAAGGGCAGGTCATTGAAGGTGGTGTTATCAAAGCTGACCCGGTCGATCATTTCACCGCCGGCCTGCCAGGGCGGCATGATGCTGAGCAGGGATTCGCGGCCATAGAGCACGCCAATGCCGGTTGGGCCAAACATTTTGTGGGCGGACAGGGCATAGAAGTCGCAGTCCAGATCCTGGACGTCGACCCGGAGGTGAGCCGAGGCCTGGGCGCCGTCGAGCAGCGTCACGGCACCGGCCTGCTTGGCCAGGCGAACAATCTCCTTGACCGGGTTGATGGTGCCCAGGGCATTGGAGGCGTGAACCACGGCTACCAGCTTGGTGCGCTCAGACAGCAGCTGGCGATAGGCGTCCATATCCAGCGTGCCGTTTTCCAGCACGGGGATCACCTTGATCAGGGCTCCGGTTTGCTGGGCCACCAGTTGCCAGGGCACGATATTGGAGTGGTGCTCCATGCCGCTGATGATGATTTCATCGCCCGCCTTGAGATGGCTGCGGCCATAGCTCTGGGCCACCAGGTTGATGGCTTCGGTGGTGCCACGGGTCCAAATGATCTCATTGGGAGAGGCGGCATTCAGCCAGGAACGCACTTTCAGCCGGGCCTGCTCAAAGCTGCGGGTGGCGCGGTCGCTCAAGGTGTGCGCCGCCCGGTGCACGTTGGCGTTGTCAAAGCGATAGTAGTGCATCATCGCCTGCAGTACCGACTCCGGCTTTTGGCTGGTGGCGGCGTTGTCCAGGTAGACCAAGGGCTTGCCATTGACCTCCTGGTTCAGGGCGGGGAATTCCTGACGGACTTCGTAAGGGTCAAAGATGCGCAAAGGATGCTGGGCGGCAGTCATTAGAGAGTCTCCTCTACCACGACGCGGTCATGAAACTCTTCGACCCAGCGGGACACAAAGGCCAGGATTTCCGGATGGGGCATCTGGTCGAGCACCTCATAGAGGAATGCGTCGCTGAGAATGCGATAGGCCTCTGTCGAGTCGATACCACGGCTTTGCAGGTAAAACAGCGACTCCTTATCCAGCTGGCCGACCGTGGCGCCATGGGCGCACTTGACGTCATCGGCATAGATCTCCAGCTCTGGCTTGGTATTCACCTCGGCCGTTTTGGAGAGCAGCAGGTTCCGGTTATTCATCTCCGCCAGGGTTTGCTGGGCATCCGGATAAATATGGATGCGACCGTTGAACACGGCACGGGCGTCGTCACGCAGCACGCCCTTCACCAGCTCCTGGCTGGTGCAGTGGGCGGCGCGATGGTTCAGCACGGTGCGGTAGTCCACATGCTGGCTGTTACGGCCCAGATAGACGCCAAACAGGCGCGCGTTGGCACCGGATTGATCCAGGTTCACGCCCAGGTCGCGTCGCTTCAGTTTGCCGCCCAGGCTGACCTGGTGGCTTTCGTACTGGGCATGGGCTGCCAGCGCCACCTGCACGTTGCCCACATGCAGCACATTTTCCGGCTCCAGGTTGAGCTGGTAATGGGTGAGTTTGGCGCCTTCCGCTACAAACACTTCTGCCACCGTGTTAGTGAAAATCTCGGTGTCGCCGGGCTGGGCCAGGTGATGCTCAACAAGCACGGCTTCCGCGTGGCGCTCCAGTTGCACCAGCAGGCGCGGCTGAGCGGTAAAGCTATGCTCGGCGCTGTGGTCGAACACCACTTGAATCGGCTTGTCGAGGCGCTGTTCCTTGCCGATCCGAATCAGCAGGCCTTCCTGCAGCCAGGCGGTATTTAGCAGGCCAAAGGGATGGTCTTGGGAGCCGACCAGGGTGCCCAGGTGCTGGCGAATGAACTCTTGCTGCTCACCGCTGGCCTGGCTGAAGGGGATCGCTTCAAAGGGAAGCTCCTTCAGTTGCGAGCGCTGTTCATCCAGGACGCCGTTATGAAACACCAGGCGATAGCTGTCGAGCCCGGGAATGGAGCAATCGGAGTTCGCACCCGGAGCTTCTGCAGGGCGCAGGAAGTCACCCTGAGTCAGCGGGTAAATAGAGGTGTAGCGCCAGAATTCGGTCTTGCGCGTGGGAAAGCCCAGCGCGGCTAATTGTTCCAGGCTTTGCTCGCGCAGCGGTTGCAGCCAGTTCTGAAACTGGGGCTGGGAGCGGGCGGCCTGGATACTGCGGGTTTCAAAAGTCTGTTCTGTCATGCCAGCCACCTCAGGCGCCAGTGGACTGCTCGGACAGCAGCCCGCTGTAGCCGTGCTCTTCCAGTTCCAGCGCCAGTTCGCGACCGCCGGACTTAACGATGCGGCCGTCCATCAGAACATGGACATAGTCCGGTACGATGTAGTTCAGCAGACGCTGGTAGTGAGTCACCATGACCACGGAACGCTCGGGGCTACGCAGAGAGTTGACCCCATTGGCCACCACTTGCAGGGCGTCAATGTCGAGGCCGGAGTCGGTTTCATCCAGCAGGGCCAGTTTCGGCTCCAACATCAGCATTTGCAGGATTTCGTTGCGTTTTTTCTCGCCACCGGAGAAGCCTTCGTTGACCCCGCGCTTGAGGAAAGCCTGGTCGAGGTTGACCACCTTGATCTTCTCGCGGGCTTCTTTCAGGAAGGTGCCCGCATCGATTTCGCCTTGGCCGTGATGCTTGCGAATGTTGTTCATCGCGGTGCGCAGGAACTGGAGGTTGCTGACGCCGGGAATCTCCACCGGGTACTGGAACGCCAGGAAGATGCCTTCCCGTGCCCGCTCTTCCGGCTCCATCTCCAGCAGGTTGCGGCCTTGGTACCAGATCTCGCCGCCGGTGACTTCGTATTCCTCGCGGCCTGCCAGTACGTTAGACAAGGTGCTCTTGCCGGAACCGTTCGGCCCCATAATGGCATGCACTTCGCCCGGGCGCACGGTCAGGTTCAGGCCCTTCAGGATTTCCTTGTCTTCGATTTTTACTCTCAGGTTTTTGATTTCTAGCATCTTTGATCCCATACGGCGTTCAACTCCCGCGCTGTGGTGTGGCGCAAGAACTTCATTCTTGGTTCCCGGCATCAGGGGCGGGGGAGGCTCTGCGGTCTCCTCCCGTGATCTATCGGCTTATAACCGGGCGTGGTTGATACTCTGGCTTACAGGTCCCGGCAAGCGCGGGACCTGATTGCCGTTTGTTTACCCGACCGATCCTTCGAGACTGACTTCCAGCAGTTTGGTGGCTTCCACGGCAAACTCCATGGGCAGCTCTTTAAACACCTCTTTGCAGAATCCGTTGACGATCATGGACACCGCATGTTCTGGATCAATGCCCCGCTGGCGGCACAGGAACAGCTGTTCATCGCTGACCTTGGAGGTGGTGGCTTCGTGCTCGACCACCGCGGTACTGTTTTTGGTTTCGATATAGGGGAAGGTGTGGGCGCCGCACTTGTCACCAATCAACAGCGAATCACACTGGGTGTAGTTGCGCGCGTTGTCGGCGGTGGGCCCCATCCGCACCAGGCCGCGATAGCTGCTGTTACTACGGCCGGCGGAAATCCCCTTGGAGATGATGGTGCTCCGGGTATTCTTGCCCATGTGGATCATTTTGGTGCCGGTGTCCGCTTGCTGCAGGTTGTTGGTCAGGGCGACGGAGTAGAACTCACCCACGCTGTTGTCACCTTTCAGGACCACACTGGGGTATTTCCAGGTAATGGCGGAGCCGGTCTCGACCTGGGTCCAGGAAATCTTGGAGTTGCGACCGGCACAGAGTCCGCGCTTGGTCACGAAGTTGTAGATCCCACCCTTGCCTTCATGGTCGCCGGGATACCAGTTCTGCACGGTCGAGTACTTGATCTCGGCGCCATCCAGGGCCACCAGCTCGACGACTGCCGCGTGCAGCTGGTTTTCGTCCCGCATCGGAGCGGTACAGCCTTCCAGATAGCTGACGTGAGAGCCTTCGTCGGCGATGATCAGGGTCCGTTCGAACTGGCCGCTTTTCGCCGCGTTGATCCGGAAATAGGTGGACAGTTCCATGGGGCAGCGTACGCCTTTGGGGATGTACACAAAGGAGCCATCGCTGAATACCGCGGAGTTCAGGGCCGCGTAGAAGTTGTCACGGATCGGCACGACGGTGCCCAGGTATTTTTCCACCAGCTCCGGATACTTTTGCACCGCCTCGGAAATGGGGCAGAAAATCACCCCGGCTTCGGCCAGCTTGGCTTTAAAGGTGGTGGCAACCGATACGCTGTCAAACACGGCGTCAACTGCAACCCCGGCCAGCGCGGCGCGCTCGTGCAGGGGAATGCCGAGCTTTTCATAGGTGCGGAGCAGTTCGGGGTCGACTTCATCCAGGCTTTTCGGGCCATCGCTTTTGGATTTGGGGGCCGCCCAATAAATGATGTCGTTAAAGTCGATCGGCGGATATTGGACGTGAGCCCATTTGGGCTCTTTCATGGTCAGCCAGTGGCGATAGGCTTTGAGACGCCACTCCAGCATAAATTCCGGCTCATTCTTTTTGGCCGAAATAAAACGGATCACGTCTTCATTCAGGCCTGGCTCAAGCATCTCGGTTTCGATATCGGTCACGAAACCGTGCTTGTATTCGCCCTTGATGTATTCATCAACGGGATCAATGGGGTCAACAGGGGTTGCCTGGGTTTTCATCCAAAAAAGCTCCGTATCGACTGTTCGCTGCCGAGGCCTCGCAGCGAAGATACTGTTCGGACTGACGCAAGAAGAAGGCCGGGAAAATAGTCATCCGATCCAGGATCCGATACCGGCGGAACCCTGAACGCTCTGTCTTCCTGTCCGGTCGTGAGAGAGTCGGCAATAAAGCCGACCATTGTAGCGCCTCTTGCGAATTTAAATAACAGAGTAATGAAGTCGGATATCTAAATCAATACCAAATTGGTAATGAATCGAGAGTCTGGATACAATGAGGGGAGTACAGTAGGCGATGGAATCCTTTTCTGTCTCTATTATGGGACGCCTGTAGCTGATAGGCGTCATCCGCGTAAGCTCCATATTTCTATGTAAAGGTTCGTTATGCTGCGACTGGCTAAACTGGCTGATTACGGGTTATTGATTGCCTGTCATCTTGCCAATCTGCCGGATGAACTGGTGAAGCTCGAGCAGGTTGCCGAGGCGACCCAGCTACCGGTTCCGACCGTGCGCAAAGTGATGAAACTGCTGGTGGACCAGGGGGTGATCCGCTCCGAACGAGGCATGAAGGGTGGCTACTCTTTGTCTCGACCGGCCAATCGCACCAGTATTGGCGAGGTGATTCTGGCGGTGGAGGGCGGCCTGGCGTTGACCGAGTGCTGTCTGGACGCCTGCCAGTGTGATATGTCCCAGGCCTGCACGGTGCAGAACAACTGGAACGTGATCAACCAGACGATTGGTGAAATGTTCTCCCGTATCACCCTGGCGGACATGAATCGCCCTCTAAGTCGTGCCGATGTCATCAACTATGCGGCAGAGCGCGACCCCAACCTGCTGGATTACGTCGCCGTCGGTTAAGCGGCGACGCCCCTCTTTTATTCTTCCTGTCTTACTTTCTGTCTGACCCGTTGGCTCCCGAACGCCCCTCGCTGGGGGTGGTTTTGCGGCGCTGGGGCCCAGTCCTTTTCGTCGAAAAGAAACCACGGGCACACCCATGGCTGGCGTCGGCTTGGGCGAGTTGTTTTGGGTTGTGCTGGACAGGCGAAAATTTCCTGCTAAACAGAATGCAGAGTCCTGTTTATATTTATGGTCATTGTTGCTTGTCATCCCGGATATGACTTGTCCATAATGCGCTGCAATTTTTTTTGGCTTAGGCGTTGAATGAATAGGTAGCATTCTATGAGTCAGACAGATTTCGCCAGCAATAAAATCTTCTACGATAACAAACACTATCCCCATGGTTTTCACCGTTCCGGAATTTACTCCCGCCGTGAGGCGGAGTTGCTGGAACGTCATGGCTACGCGCTGAAGGACCTGGCTTCCGGACTGCGGGCGCCGGCGACTCCGGCCGAGGAGCAGTTTGTGAAGGTCACCAAGGGGGAAGCTCCGGCAACGACCGAGATTGAAAAGGCGTGGCTGAAGTACTACCGCGCGGTGACTACACGTCGTGTGGTCTATACTGCCGGCGCAACCTCCATGGATAGCGAAGGCGGCGAAAGCGCGGACTTCGACGCCGACTAAGAGCGTGCATTATCGTTGTGGCCCCAGGTCCTGGTGACCGGGGCCGCGGGTCGCCGCTTGGCAAGAGATTGCCTTTTCCTTTTTTTCTCTCGTTTAAAACACCTGCCTTCCTCATCTTTATCTTTCTTAAGGGCCCCGGCCGGGCGCCCGACAATATTTCGTTCAGAAATCTGGTAGTTGCTGATTACTTGATATAGGTTCATGAAGTTTTTGGCTTTTCGCCTAGCATTAAGGGGTGGCGTTTACCCCTGCCCGTGTGCCGAAGATTGCTGCGGGTGGGGTGATGCAAGATTCAGGAGAGGGAGTAATTGATGGGTATAGAGCAACAGCCATGGTTCACGACAACCCGGGAGGCGGCCCTGGCGGCATTGGGCTGCTCGGAGGAGGGCTTGACCGAGGCTGAGGTGGCCCGTCGCCGTGAGCAATACGGATACAACAGCCTGCCCGTGGCCGAGGGCCAAAGCTGGCTGCGTCGCCTGATGAACCAGTTCGCCAATATTCTGATTCTGGTGCTGCTCGTCGCGGGTGTGGGAACCTGGTTGATGGGGCACCGGCTTGATGCCCTGGTGATTTTTGGCGTAGTCATCATTAATGCGGTGATCGGCTTTGTGCAGGAAGGCAAGGCCGAGCGTTCCATCGCGGCGGTACGCAAGCTGGTGCCGGCCAGGGCGATGGTGCTGCGCGATGGGCAGTGGGTTTCGATTTCGGCGGCCGAACTGGTGCCCGGCGATGTGGTGTCCTTGCAGTCGGGGGATAAAGTACCGGCGGATCTGCGTCTGTTGTCGGCTCGCGAATTAATGATCAATGAATCGATGCTGACCGGGGAGTCCCTGGCGGTCGCCAAGCAGGCTGAGGCACTGAGTGAGCCGAGTGTGGCGCTGGGCGAGCAGTCCTGCATGGCGTTTTCCGGAACCTTCGTCAGCGCCGGTCATGGGACGGGCGTGGTGGTGGCCACGGGCGAGCAGACGGAGATCGGCAAGATCAACCGTCTGCTGAGTCAGGTGAATGTGCTGCAAACGCCGTTGCTGCTCCAGATCAACCGTTTTGCGGTGTGGTTGACCGGCGTGATTCTGGGCGTGGCGGCCCTGACCTCTGTTTATGGCCTGGTGGTGTGGGGCAGCAGTGTTGAAGACATGCTGCTGGCGGCCGTGGGGATTGCCGTGGCGGCGATCCCCGAGGGCTTGCCAGCCATCATTACCATTACCCTCGCCATTGGCGTCCAACGCATGGCCCGGCGGCATGCGATCATCCGTCGCTTGCCAGCGGTCGAAACCCTGGGGGCGGTTTCGGTGATTTGCTCGGATAAGACCGGCACCCTGACCTGTAACGAAATGACGGTGCAAAGTCTGGTGACGGCAGCCGGCACCTACCGCATTACCGGTGCCGGTTATGACCCGCAAGGACAAGTACTGGCGCCCTCCGGTGAAGAGGCCAGCCATGAGCTGCCGTTATTGCAACTAGTGGGTCGGGTGGCGGTACTGTGTAATACCGCCCAGTTGACCCACAGCGAGAGCGAAGGCTGGCAGGTGCATGGCGACCCGACGGAGGGGGCGCTGTTAACCCTGGGGGCCAAGCTGGGTCTGGACCAGGCCAGCTTGCAGGCCGCCGAGCCGCGCCTCGATATGATCCCCTTTGAGTCGGAACATCGCTTTATGGCCACCGTGCATCAGGCTGGGCAGGGACAAGGTCTGGTGTTGCTGAAAGGAGCGCCGGAAGCGGTTCTGCGCCGCTGCGACCGTCAACTGGGAGCGGCAGGCGAGATGCCGCTGGATCAGCAGTGGTGGCTGGAACAGGGGGATCTGGTGGCCCGTCAGGGGCTGCGGTTGCTGGCGTTGGCCTATCGCCCCGCGGGTGGGGACGAGCGTACGTTGGCCATGGCCGATGTGGAGCAGGGACTGGTGATGTTGGGCCTGGTCGGCATGATGGACCCACCCCGGCCCGAAGCCCAGCAGGCTATTCAGGAGTGTTACGATGCGGGCATCCAGGTCAAGATGATCACCGGAGACCACGCCATGACGGCCTCCGCCATTGCCGAGAAGATCGGGATTCAACAGTGTGACCGAGTGCTGACCGGTGTGCAGCTGGACGAGCTCGATGATAGCCAGTTGGCTACGGAAGTCTTGCGCACCCATATTTATGCCCGTACCAGCCCCGAGCATAAGTTGCGTCTGGTGCAGGCCCTGCAGGGGCACGGCAAGGTGGTGGCGATGACCGGTGATGGTGTGAACGACGCACCCGCATTGCATCAGGCGGATGTTGGCGTCGCCATGGGCCTGAAAGGAACCGAGGCGGCCAAGGAAGCCGCCCAGATGGTGCTGGCCGATGACCGTTTTTCATCCATCGCCCATGCGGTGCAGGAAGGACGGGTGGTGTTTGACAATATCCGAAAAGCCTTCTTGTTTACCCTGGCCACCGGCGTTGGTGAAGCGGCTGTGATCCTGCTGGCCATCCTGCTGGGCTGGGAGTTGCCGGTGACGCCGGTACAGATTCTTTGGGTCAACATGGTCACGGTGGTGACGTTGTCGCTGGCCCTGGTGTTCGAGCCCGCCGAAAGTGACGTGATGGTACGCCCGCCCCGACCTACCGGGGAGTCGCTGCTGCCGCCCTTTTTGATGGTGCGCCTGGCCTTGGTGGCAGCGGTGCAGGTGGCCGGAACGTTCAGCCTGTTCGCATGGCACATGGGGCAGGGAGTGAGTCTGGACGAAGCCCGGACCGTGGCCCTCAATACCATTGTGTTCTTCGAGATTTTTTATGTATTCAGTGCCCGGGGCCTGTATACCTCCGCCTGGCGGCAGGGACTGTTCAGCAGCATGTCTGCTCTTTACGCCAGTGGCCTGCTGATTCTGCTGCAAATGGCGATCACCTATTGGCCGCCCATGCAGATGTTGTTTGGCACGGCTCCTTTAGGGCTGGAGAGCTGGCTGATGATTCTGCCCGTCACCTTTGGCCTGTTTATCATTGGGGAATTCGAAAAATGGCTGCGCCGCAGCTCTGGCAAACGCCAACTGGCAGCCGCTTGATAAAAAGAGTGAAACAGGATTTCTGATGGAGAGTGTATGAAAATTGGAATGACAGAACGCAAGAACCTGGCCCGCGACCGGGCGGCTCTGTATCGCGCCAACCATCCGGCCTTTGCCGAGTGGGCCAAGGGCTATGGCCCGATCCGCCACAGTGATCAGATCCAGGTGCGGGTCTATAAGCTCGCTCAGCTGCTGGTGGAGCGGGGTGCCGTGTCTTCGGCCGATGAGGTCTATGAGCGGTTGCGGGCTGCGGACCGGCTGGCCTGTGCCGGTATGTGGCTGGTGGTGCATATGACTTATGCCCAGCGGGTCTACACCGATGGCCGCCAGATGCAGGCGGAGGATTTCAAGCCGGTGCCTGAGGGCCATACCGGCGGCGCTTTGAACATGGTGCCCGCCTATGTGGGTTATCTGACCCTCAACAGCCTGACCGGCATGACCCGCAGCTGGATGATGGGGCAGGGCCACTGCGTGGCGGCCATCGATTCCCTGAACCTGCTGGTGGATAACATGCTGCCCGAGCATGCCGCCCGCTATAACCTGAGTGACGAGGGCCTGACCCGCCTGGTGCAGGACTTCTACAGCTATAAGATTCTGCCCGACGGGCGTCCGGAATCGCCCCTGGGCAGCCACGTGAATGCCTATACCGCGGGTGGTTTGATCGAAGGGGGCTATCTGGGCTTTGCCGAGCTGCAGTATGTGCATATGCCCCTGCCCGGTGAGCGGCTGGTGGCCTTCCTGAGCGACGGCGCTTTTGAAGAACAGCGGGGCAGTGACTGGATGTCGCGCTGGTGGCGGGCGGAGGACTGTGGTCTGGTGACCCCGGTGATGATTGCCAATGGCCGCCGGATTGACCAGCAGACCAGTATGGGGCGTCCCCAGGGACTGACCTGGTTCCGCAACCACCTGGAGCTGAACGGTTTTGCGCCGGTCGAAATTGACGGCACCGACCCGGCTGCTTTTGTGGTGGGGATCTTTGAGGCGGAAGAAATCCTGCAGGCCGCAAGCCTGGCCCTGCAAGACGGGCGTGCCCAGTACCCGGTGCCGCTGCCTTATGTGATTGCGGAAACCCTCAAGGGCTGGGGCTTCCCCGGCGCCGATACCAACGCCGCCCACAACCTGCCGCTGGTCACCAATCCGGCCAAGGATGAAAACGCTCGCCGCCACTTCAATGCCGGCGCTCAGTTGCTCCATGTGCCCTTGCCAGAGTTGAAGGAGGCGGTGGCGCAACTGAACCGTCACGACCAGCAACAGCGCCCGAAAGAGCGTGATCATGCCCTGGCCAAGCGGGAGGTCAAACAGGTTCACTCCCCCGACATCCAGTGGGCCAAGGGCCAGGAGCCCCGGTCTCCCATGGACGGGGTGGATCAGTATTTTTGTGATCTGGTGGATGCCAACCCTGAATTGCGGGTGCGGGTCGGCAACCCCGATGAAATGCGCTCCAACCGCCTGAACCAGAGCCTGGATAAGCTCAAACACCGGGTCTTGAGCCCGGAAGAAGGGATCGCCGAATCCCTGGACGGCTCGGTGATCACCGCCCTCAATGAAGAGGCAGTGGTCAGTGCGGCGCTGGCCAACAAGGCTGGTCTGAACCTGGTGGCCTCCTACGAGGCGTTTACGGTGAAGATGCTGGGGGCGGTGCGCCAGGAAATTATTTTTGCCCGTCACCAGAAAGAAGCCGGGCGGGCACCGGGTTGGGTGTCCGTGCCGGTCATCTCCACCTCCCATACCTGGGAAAATGGCAAGAACGAGCAGTCCCACCAGGACCCGATCATGGCGGAAGCCATGCTGGGGGAAATGGCGGATGTCTCCCGGGTGCTGTTCCCGGTGGACTGGAACTCGGCGGTGGCGGCCATGGACCTGGTTTATCAGACCCGGGGCACCTTGTTCAATCTGGTGATTCCCAAGCGGCCCCAGCCCAACTGGCTGACCCCGGAGCAGGCCCGTCAACTGGCCCAAGACGGCGTGATCTGCGTGCATCAGGAAGGCAGCCAGCCGGGCTTGCAGATTCTGGCGGTGGGCGCCTATCAGCTGGGAGAGGCGCTGAAAGCCTCCAAGCGACTGGCCAAGGCCGGGGTGGCCCATGCCGTGTATTGCCTGTTGGAGCCGGGCCGTTTCCGGGCGCCACGGGATGCCATGGAAGCCGAGTTCTGCACCAGTACCTCGATGCTGGGTGAGCACTTGGCGGGCACTCGTATCCTGATCAGCCATACCCGTGCCGAGGTGATGACCGGCACCCTGTGGCCGTTGGTGCGCTCCTGTGACAACTGGGTTGGCCTGGGATACCGCAACCGGGGTGGCACCCTGGATGAGCCCGGCATGCTGTACGCCAACCGTTGTAGCTGGGCCCATGTACTCAAAGAGTATGCCCAGGCCTCTCAAAGTCCCCTGGAAGCTCTGCTCAGTGCCGAGGAAATTGCGGCGCTGGAAGGGACGGGCGATCCACGGCTGATCCTCTACGCCAATATCTAGGCCATGAACAGAGCCTGTCGGAACAAAGGGTAACACGACAGGCTTTGCCGGAATGGTACGTGGGGGCTATCCTTCACCTCGTTTTCGCAATGTGAAGGATGGCTCCATGTCTGCCTACTGGCTTAATTTGTCTCCTTTTTTCCTGTTGGGTGCGGGCATTCTCTCGGTTTGGGGCAGCTCCCGCTTCCCGGTGTGGCTGGTGTTCCTGTTGGCGGCCTGCGGGCTTGGCTGGTACTTGGGCCTGATCGGACCCATGGCGCTGGCGGCGCTGGGCATCCTGCTGCTGACCACCTTCATTGCTAACACCAGTCAGTGGGGCGTCCCGCTGCGCATCCTGGGGTATGTGGCGACTTTTGTGCTGGCCCTTGCCCTGGCCCTACATTATGTGCCGGGCTTTCCCCGGCCGGTGCTGATCAGCGAACGGTTGGGGGACAGCCGGGCGCTCTACACCATGTATGCCAACTTCGATAAGGGCGCGGCGGGGCTGATCCTGATTGCCCTGTGGGCCCACACCCACAAAAGCGGCGGTGCCTTGGCCTCGTTGTTGGGACGCAACCTACCCTGGATTCTGCTTGCCGCAGCGGTTCCCGTGGCGGTGGCCTGGTGGCTGGGGTTGCGGTTGGACTTCAAACTGGGCTGGTATACGCCGGTGTTTTTGATGGTCAACCTGCTGTTTGTCTGCGTGGCGGAGGAAATCTTCTTTCGCCAGATGGTGCAGCAACCCTTGATGAACCGGCTGGGAGCCGCTGGCGGCGGTGCGTTTATGGCCACCTTGTTGACAGCCTTGGCGTTTGCCCTGGCCCACTTCGGGCTGCTGAAGATCTTCTCGGGAGATGCCGCGGCCAAGGCCCTGAGCGTGACCTTTATCGCCGGGTTTGCCTATGCCTGGGTTTATCAGATGAGTCGTTCGGTGGAATGCTCCATTGCCACTCATTTCCTGGTCAATGCCATCCACTTTATCGCTTTTCAGTACCCCATGCGCTGGTAACTGGTTAACCAGTGCGGCTCCGGCGGGTGGGGCGTTTGGCCTTACCCCGGAGTACCCCGCCGACGGTATTCACCATAAAGACCAGAATCGCCAGCGCATTCAAGGCCCCCGCCCAACTGCGCAGCTCCATCATCTGCCCCAAATCTCCATAGACCCGGAGCAGCAGGGAAATTTGTAACAGCCCCAGGTGGAGATAGAAGATCGGGGAGTACACGATTTTCAGCTTCAGGACACTGGGCAAAATGACCGGCGCATGGCCGAAGACCATGCCGAACACAAAACCCAGGGTAATGGCGTGCAAGGCCGCATCATAGCTTAGGGTGCCCAGCTGAAGGCCGCCTTGAGCGACGATGATGAGGCCCGAGAGGGCCAGCCAGCCATAGGCGCTCAGCAGGCAGACGGCGATAAAGCGGGTCAGCCCGGGAATTTTCACGGTACGCTTGGCAATATCGTAGCGGGCCAGCCACAAGGTCAGCAGGATCAGGCTGATTCCAAAGCCCGTGGTGCCTATAGCGGGAGCCTGAAAGCCGAGGGCCAGGGTGGCCAGCAACAGTACCGTCACCGCCACGAAATATTTCTGGGCCGAGGCCGGTGGCGCCAGGAAGCGACTTAATTCCAGCCGCTCGCCGGCAATGGTGAGAATCAGAAATCCCAACCACCAGAGGGTGATCTGCAAAGGCGCGGCTCCGGCAAGCCAGGCGGCATTGCCGATCGCCCAGCAACTGGCGGCAATCGCCAGCACGGCGGTAAACAGCGCCGGGTGGTGATGATATACCTGCCAGGAAGCCGCACTGAGAATCAGGCTGGCGAGCAGGTACAGCGCCACTGGATAGGGGCCCACACCGGTGAAAATCAGGAGCAGGCTGGCGGCGGCGGACAGGGCCGGCGCCCCGTAAACCCACAGTCGACTTAGAGCCACGGCCCGCTCCAGCCCGATCAGGGTGCCGAAAAAACCGGAGATCATCAGGGCGCCGTGCTGAATAATCAGTGTTGGATTCAGCATCGGCAGTGACCAGCCCATACGTTGCAGGCCGGCTCCCACTCCCAGCAGGAGGGTGATAAAACTGATGATCAGCAAGGGAATGCGATAAATCGGTCCGGGAGCTTTCACCAGGCTGCCTTACAGATTGCTCTGAGTGTATTTAGGATGTGCCGCGAAGAAGGCCGGCTAAGCGCCAAGCTGCTCTCGCGCCCAGTCAGACATTTGCTCCGGTGACCAGGGTGGGTCCCAAACCACATTCACCTTGATCGCCGTGGTTTCGCCAGCAAGTTCCTGCAGGGTCTGTTCCACGTCGTCCTGGATGTAGGGGCCCATGGGGCAGGCAGGCGAGGTCATGGTCATGTCGATGGTGATTTGGTCGGGGCCTGAGTCAATGTTGTAGACCAGCCCAAGATCTACAATGTTAATGCCCACTTCCGGATCAATCACTTCTTTGAGGGCTTCACGAATCTGGTCGAGGGAGAGATGAGAGGAGTTGGACATGGCACATCTCTTTATGTATTGAATTTACATTTTTTATAGCATGGGGCTGCTGATATAATCAATATCAACGATGCATCTTTAGGGTGTGCCATAAAGTTTGGAGTAGGCAATGCGGCTGACATTATTTTCGGATTATACACTGCGGGTTCTGATGTACCTGGGCGTACACCGGGAAGGGTTGTCCACCATCAGTGAAATTGCCCAGGCATACGATATTTCCCGCAACCACTTGATGAAAGTGGTGCACCACCTGGGCATGAACGGCTATCTGGAAACCATCCGGGGCAAGGGGGGCGGGATCCGCCTGGCGCGGCCACCGGCCGAGATCAATGTGGGGGAGGTGGTGCGCCTCACGGAAAAGGATACGGTGCTGGTGGAGTGTTTCGGCAACCAGCCCTCCGGTTGCTGTATTGTGCCGGCCTGTGAGCTCAAGGATGTGCTGTATCAGGCCACGGAAGCCTTCTACCAGGTGTTGGATCGCTACACGCTGCAGGACTTGCTCAAGCGGGAAGTTGAGATGAAAAAGCTTCTGCACCGGATTGAAACCGTGACCCTTTAAGGTCCAGCTGACCCTCCTACCCAGGCGCCCCGGCGGGGCGCCGCTCTAGTCTTGCAGCAGATCTTCTTCACTCATCATGGGCGGTGGATAGTTCCAGCGGCGTAACACCTTGTCATCCTGCACACTGTCGAGGTGGACGTTAAACCCCCACAGCCGATGGACATGGCGCAACACTTCCGGAACATCCTCATGCAGCGGCACCCGTTCCGTGGGAATGTGCCGCAGGGTCAGGGAGCGGTCACCGCGCACATCCACATTCCATACCTGGATATTGGGGTCACGGTTACTCAGGTTGTACTGCTTGGCGAGGTTTTCCCGCACGATCTGGTAACCGGAGTCGTCGTGAATGGCTTCAATCAGATACTCCTCGGCCTGGTCGTCATCCAGAACGGAGAACAGCTTGAGGTCGCGGATCACCTTGGGCGACAGAAACTGCAAAATAAAGCTCTCGTCCTTGAAGTTGCGCATGGCAAAATCCAGGGTTTCCAGCCAGTTGGAGCCGGCAATATCCGGAAACCAGCGCTTGTCCTCCTCGGTGGGGTGCTCGCAGATCCGGCGCAGGTCGGTGAACATGGCGTATCCCAAGGTATAGGGGTTAATGCCGGAGTACCAGGGGCTGTCAAAGGGCGGCTGGTAGATTACTGAGGTGTGGGACTGCAGGAACTCGATCATGAAACCATCGGTGACCAGGCCCTTATCATAAAGCCGGTTGAGGATGGTGTAGTGCCAGAAGGTGGCCCAGCCTTCGTTCATCACCTGGGTCTGGCGTTGGGGGTAAAAATACTGGGCAATCTTGCGCACGATCCGCACCACTTCCCGCTGCCAGGGCTCCAGTAGTGGTGCGTTTTTCTCAATAAAGTACAGCAGGTTTTCGTGGGGCTCTTCCGGAAAGCGCTTCTGGCTACGACGCTTGTGCTCTTCCTCCTCCGGTTTGTGGGGAATGGTGCGCCAGATTTCATTGACCTGGAGTTGTAGGTATTCCTCCCGTTCTTTCTGGCGTCGTTCTTCCTCTGCCGCGGAAATGGGGGACGGACGTTTATAGCGGTCCACGCCGTGGTTCATGATGGCGTGGCAGGCGTCCAGAATGCCCTCCACCGCTTCCAGCCCGTAACGCTGCTCACATTGGCTGATGTAGTTCTTGGCGAACAGCAGGTAGTCCACAATGGCACTGGCATCGGTCCAGGTGCGAAACAGATAGTTGCCCTTGAAGAAGGAGTTGTGCCCATAACTGGCGTGGGCGATCACCAGGGCCTGCATCATCATGGTGTTCTCTTCCATCAGGTAGGCGATGCAGGGGTTGGAGTTGATCACGATCTCATAGGCCAGACCCATCTGGCCCCGTTTGTAGCCTTTTTCCGTTTCCAGGAAATGCTTGCCGAACGACCAGTGGTTGTAGCCCACCGGCATCCCCACCGAGGAGTAGGCATCCATCATCTGTTCGGCGCTGATCACCTCGATCTGGTTGGGGTAGGTATCCAGGCCGAACTCGGCGGCGATCTTGCCGATTTCCTCGTTATAGCGCTCGATCAGTTCGAAACTCCACTCCGATTCCGTGGAGATGGGTTGGCGTTCTTGGATCGGCGGCAGGGGGGGCGGAGGCACCAGGGGCTCCTTCCTGCGGTGGCCATAAAAATGTTGTTCACTCATGATGCTGTACCTGCTTCTGGAACAGACGGCGGAACACCGGATAAATGTCACCCGCATCCACGATCTGCTGCATGGAAAAGCGCTCGGGGAATTGGCCCAGCAGCTTTTCATATTCGTACCACAGCATCTGGTGCTCGTGGGGGGTGATCTCGATATAGGCGTAGTACTGCACCTGGGGCAGAATCTGGTTGGCCAGGATCTTACTGCAGCGGGGCGAATCATCGTTCCAGTTGTCGCCGTCGGAGGCCTGGGCGGCGTAGATATTCCAGTCGGCCATGGGGTAGCGCTCTTCAATGATGTCCTTCATCAGTTTCAAGGCGCTGGAGACGATGGTGCCACCGGTTTCCCGGGAGTAGAAAAACTCTTCCTCATCCACTTCCTTGGCGCTGGTATGGTGGCGGATGAAGACCACTTCGATTTTTTCGTAGTTCCGGTTGAGAAACAGATACAGCAGGATAAAAAAGCGCTTGGCAATATCCTTATGGGCCTGACTCATGGAGCCGGACACGTCCATCAGGCAGAACATGACCGCGCTGGTACTGGGTTGCGGCTGCTTCAGGTGCTGGTTGAAGCGCAGATCGAACTCATCAATAAAGGGGATTTTGCTGATGCGTGATTTCAGCTTGGCGATCCGCTCTTCCAGCTCCCGAATGCGGTCTTCCCGGCGAAACACCGGGTCGTTGAGATCATCCCGCGTTTTCAGGTCGGCCAGTTCCTGTTCCAGGCGGGCAATTTTCTTGCGGGAGTTGCCGGTTAACGCCAGCCGTCGGGCATAGGCGCCCCGCAGGCTGCGAACGATATTGATTTTGTTGGGAGTTCCCGTGGTGGAATAGCCGGCGCGGACATACTTGAACTTCTCGACGTCCTTGAGCTGTTTCTGCATCAGGTTGGGCAGGGCCAGATCCTCGAACATGAAGTCCAGGAACTCATCCTGGGAGATCTGGAACACGAACTCGTCGATGCCCTCACCATCAGGGCTGGCACTGCCCTGACCGCCACCCCCTCCACCACCCCCGCCCGGTGGACGGGGGATGGTATCGCCAGAGACGAACTCCTTATTGCCCGGATGGACGATGGTGCGGCGCCCGCCGGCGCCGTTGCGGAAGATCGGTTCGACAATGTCCTTGCCCGGAATGCTGATGCTTTCGCCACGGTCCATGTCGGTGATGGAACGTTTGTTGACCGCGTCGGTCACCGCCTTTTTGATATGCTCGCGGTAGCGGCGCAAGAATCTCTGACGGTTGACGGCACTTTTGTTTTTGCCGTTCAGGCGCCGGTCAATGATGTGGCTCGTACCCATTCGATGCCCTCACTGTTACTGCGACTTACGGACCCGCAGATACCATTCGCAAAGCAGCCGCACCTGCTTCTCGGTATAGCCTCTGGAAATCATGCGGTCCACGAACTGCGCATGTTTCTTCTGATCTTCGTTGGAGGCCTTGGCATTGAACGAAATCACCGGCAGCAGATCTTCCGTGTTGGAGAACATTTTCTTCTCGATCACAGTGCGCAGCTTCTCATAGGACAGCCAGGATGGATTCTTGCCCTGATTGTTGGCCCGCGCCCGCAGCACGAAGTTGACCACCTCGTTGCGGAAGTCCTTGGGATTGCTGATGCCGGCAGGCTTCTCGATTTTTTCCAGCTCGTCGTTGATGGAGGCGCGATCGAAGATCTCGCCAGTCTCCGGGTCCCGGTATTCCTGGTCCTGAATCCAGAAGTCGGCGTAGGTGACATAGCGGTCGAAGATGTTCTGGCCGTACTCGGAGTAGGACTCCAGATACGCCGTCTGGATCTCCTTGCCGATGAACTCCACATAATGGGGCGCCAGGTATTCCTTGATGAAGCGCAGGTAGCGGTCGGCGGTTTCCGGCGGGAACTGCTCCTGCTCGATCTGCTTTTCCAGCACATACAGCAGGTGCACTGGATTGGCTGCCACTTCCGTGACATCAAAGTTAAAGACCTTGGACAGAATCTTGAAGGCAAACCGGGTGGACAGGCCATCCATCCCTTCGTTGACGCCCGCCGAGTCACGATATTCCTGGATCGACTTAGCCTTGGGATCGGTGTCCTTAATATTCTGGCCGTCGTAGACCTTCATTTTGGAGTAGATATTGGAGTTTTCCGGCTCCTTGAGGCGCGACAGCACCGAAAACTGCGCCAGCATGCCAAGTGTATCCGGGGCGCAGGGCGAGCCGGCGAGGGAGCTGTTGCGCAGCAGTTTCTCGTAGATTTTTACCTCTTCAGTGACCCGCAGGCAGTAGGGAACCTTGACGATATAGACCCGGTCCAGGAACGCCTCGTTGTTCTTGTTATTACGAAATGCCTGCCACTCGGATTCGTTGGAGTGGGCCAGGATGATGCCTTCAAAAGGCACCGCGCCCATGCCTTCGGTGGTGTTGTAGTTACCCTCCTGGGTAGCCGTCAGCAGAGGGTGGAGCACCTTGATGGGCGCCTTGAACATCTCCACGAACTCCATCAGGCCCTGGTTGGACTTGCTCAGCCCGCCAGAGAAGCTGTAGGCGTCCGGGTCATCCTGGGAGAAATCTTCCAGCATGCGGATGTTGACCTTGCCCACCAAAGCGGAGATGTCCTGGTTGTTCTCATCGCCCGGCTCGGTTTTGGAAATGGCGATCTGGTTGAGAATGGAGGGGTGTTGCTTCACCACCCGGAATTGGCTGATATCGCCGCCAAACTCGTGCAGGCGTTTCACCGCCCAGGGCGACATGATGGTGCGCAGGTAGCGCTTGGGAATGCCGTATTCCTCTTCCAGGATGTCACCATCCTCGGCCGGGTTGAACAGCCCCAGGGGCGACTCGAACACGGGGGAGCCCTTGATGTAATAGAACGGCACCTTCTCCATCAGGTGTTTGAGCTTCTCCGCCAGGGAGGACTTACCGCCTCCGACTGGGCCCAGCAGGTAGAGAATCTGTTTCTTCTCTTCCAGACCTTGGGCGGCGTGCTTGAAGAAGGATACGATTTGCTCGACGCATTCTTCCATCCCGTAGAATTCGTCGAATTCGGGATAACGCTTGATGACCTTGTTGGAAAAAACCCGGCTTAGGCGGGGGTCGCGGGAGGTGTCGATCAGTTCTGGTTCGCCAATCGCGATCAGCATCCGTTCCGCTGCAGTGGCATAGGCCGTAGGATCTTTTTTACAAATTTCGAGGTATTCCTCGATACTGAATTCTTCCTGCTGGGTCGTCTCGTAACGGCTCTTATAGTGACTAAAAATGCTCATGAATTGGAACCCCTCAGTTTGACTCTTCGTCGTTACACAGTGGTGACTCCTATCCAGCTTGACCGACCGGAATTCTACTTCGTCTCCTCTACTCACCTTGTTGTAATGTCAGATTGTCAACTTTCCTCCTTGGACCTCCCTGCTTTGAGACAGGGCGTCCCATGATGCTGCGAACCAGCCTTGGTAAAGGCCGGGGTTGGCAGGCGTCCCTATTAATCAGAATAGACAAGTGGCCAACTTTTGGACAATGGGGCTTGTCTGAATGTTCCTCAGGGCCTGAGACGATAGACCTTCTCCTGCATGTCCGATAAGCCGTGAAACTTGGCGAAGGGATCGTCCCGCCCCGGCTCGTTTTCATGAATCAGTTCCACCTGAAAGCGGCCCTCAAACAGTTGACGTACTTCCGCTTCCGGCACACTAAAGGGTGGCCCGTCCATTTCCTCCGGCGGGTATTCCATGGCGACCAGTAACACCGAGGCAGTGATCGGGAGCAGTTCTCCCAGGCGCTGGGCATAGGCCCTTCGTTGCTCTTTGGGCAGCGCGATCAGAGCCGCGCGGTCATAGGCGGCGCCAACGTCGGAGAGCAGCTCCGGCGTCAGTTCAAAGAAGTCACCGCAATACAGGGTGTAACGGTCCGCCTGGAACCGCGTGAAGGAGTGGACGCGGCTCACTTCAGGGCTCAGGCCGGCCTCGTCGAAAAACTGCCGGCAGGCTTGCTCGCTGATCTCCACGCCCAGGATGGGGTGGCCCTTATCATGAATCCAGTGCATGTCGAGGGATTTGCCGCACAAGGGCACGAACACCGGTTCATTGCCGTGCAGCTCCAGAACGGACCAGTGCTCACGCAGGTAGTCATTCACGCTGGCCTGGTGAAAGCCGATCTCGTTACGGGCCCATTTGTCATGCCAGAAATCGTTTTGCATGTGCATCCCTTGCAATAGTGGGTATGGCTTCATCGAAAAGAGCGCCCGCTGCTTTTCTGGCCAGAAGAAAGAGGTTTCTCTGGTTCAGCAAAAGAGCAGCTAGAATGCTCTCCCGGAGCTATTGTAGTGATTGATCCAGGGCTTGCTTTTTTGGTTAGAGCCACTGGATATGAACGGGTTTGAATGTGGTAGTTTGGGAGCCAGGCTGGATCGTCGGGCGCGACTTCATCATCGTCCATGAGTTTATTGTAGGGAGTCGCTGGAGGGGTTCCAACCTGAAAGGTCTCCCAAGTGGACGAAGTTATAAACAGGTTGTTGGGACCTCAGGAGGAAGGTATGTGGATTCAAAAAACAATTCGGCTGCAGCCACGAAAACGTGGCTTTCACCTGATCACCTCGGAGGTGCTGGCGCAATTGCCGGAGCTTGTTTCTTTGCAGGTGGGGCTGTTGCACCTCTTTATTCAGCATACCTCGGCCTCTCTCTGTATTAACGAGAACGCCGATCCCACCGTGCGTTCCGATATGGAAAAACACTTCAATCAGGCGGTGCCGGAAAACGCTCCCTACTATGACCACACCCTGGAAGGCGCGGATGACATGCCGGCCCATATCAAGTCGGTCACCCTGGGTTGTAGCCTCAGCATCCCGGTCCGACAGGGGCGTCTGGCGCTCGGAACTTGGCAGGGCATTTATCTGGGGGAGCATCGTAATCAGGGCGGTGCGCGAACGTTGGTGGCGACTTTACACGGGGAATAACACGCTCCCGTGCTCATACTGGCGATGCACCCGGTGCCGTTCTGGGAAGAACGGCCCACCGAACCTTAGACTTGGGTTCATGGGCCCCATAGGTGGTGAGGTGACTGGATGGGCGACACGAACCGGCCGGGATCGGAAAACCGGCACCCGGCTTCTGGGAATAGGTCGGAACAACCCGCACCGGACATGAAGCGGGGGCTGATGAATCTGCTAATGCTGGGTCTGTTGGTGCTGCTGGCGGTGCGGATGATCGGTGGGAGTGAGCCGACGGAGCACTCTTACTCGGAGTTCTTGCGCCTGGTTCAGCAGGGCGCCATTGCCGAGGTGATACTGGAAGGCCGTCAGGTAACGGCCATTCTGGCGGCGCCGGGCGCGGAGACTGGTGAGCTGGAGCCACGGGCTGGATCCGCTCCGGAAGATCGTTTCCAAACCTATGTGCCCGAGTTTGGTGGTGAAGAACTACTTGGCCTGCTGGAGCAGCATCAGGTTGAGGTGCGGGTCAAACCTGCCCAGGGCCCCTGGTGGCAGACACTGCTGATCGCGCTGTTGCCTTGGGTGCTGCTGATCGGGTTTTTCCTGTTTATGGCCTCCCGCCTGCGCCAGCAGATGAGTGGGCCGGGCTCAAACCTGTTTAGTTTTGGGGAATCCAAAGCCAAGCGCTTTCGGGAGGATCTGCCCCAGACCACCTTTGACGACGTGGCCGGGGCCGAAAATGCCAAGCAGGATCTGCGGGAGGTGATCGACTTTCTGTGCAACCCGGAAGACTACCAGCGCTTGGGGGCCAAGTTGCCTCGTGGAATGCTACTGGTGGGCCCTCCGGGAACGGGTAAGACGCTGCTGGCGCGTGCGGCCGCGGGTGAGGCCCGGGTGCCATTCTTTTCCATCGCCGGCTCCGAGTTTATCGAAATGTTCGTGGGCGTGGGGGCCGCGCGGGTGCGGGATCTGTTCAAGAAGGCCCGGGAGGAGGCGCCGTCCATCATCTTTATCGACGAACTGGATGCCATCGGCCGGGCGCGCGGTGCCGGGGTTGGGGGCGGCCATGATGAGCGGGAGCAGACCCTGAACCAGATTCTGTCGGAGATGGACGGCTTCGCTCCCCACGAGACCGTCATTGTGCTGGCCGCCACCAACCGGCCGGATGTACTGGACTCGGCATTGCTGCGCCCGGGGCGGTTTGATCGGAAAGTCGTGGTGGGGCTGCCCCATCGGGACGCCCGTCTGGCCATTCTCAAAGTGCATACCCGTCGGGTACCGTTGGCGAAGGATGTTTCTTTGGAGGCGATCAGCCGTCGTTGCATCGGATTTTCCGGGGCGGATCTGGAAAACCTGGTGAACGAGGCGGCGCTGTTTGCGGGGCGGGATAACTGCACGGAAGTGGCCATGCATCACTTCGAGCTGGCGCGGGATAAGGTGCTGCTGGGGGCTGAGCGGGAGAACCGGATGAGTGAGGACGAGCAGCGCCTGGTGGCCTGGCATGAGTCCGGTCATGCGCTGGCGGCGTTGCTGTTTGAGAAGGCCGACCCCTTGGAAAAGGTGACCATTGTGCCCCGGGGACAGGCCCTCGGGGTCACCCACCAGACGCCGTTGGAAGAGCGTAGCAATATTTCCTTCAGCTATGCACGGGACCGTCTCGCGGTGATGTTGGCGGGGCGGGTTGCGGAAAAGCTGGCCTTTTCCGAGGTGAGCAGTGGTGCGGAAAGTGATCTGGAGCAGGCGACCAAACTGGCGCGCCGGATGGTGGCCCGGTGGGGAATGAGCGACGCCCTGGGTCCGGTTGCCTACCAGGTCCATAAAGAGGATGTATTTCTGGGGCGGGAAATTGTCCAGGAGCGGGACTTTAGCGAGGCCACCGCGCAACTGATTGATGAACAGGTCCGCAAGCTGGTGGGGTCGGTGGAACGGCTGGTGGAGCGCCAGCTGCAAGCCAACCGCCAGCAGCTAGCCGCCTTGGCTCAGGCGCTTCTGGAGCGTGAGACCTTGGATCGGGCCGAGGTGGAGAGGATTCTTGCCAAACTGCCCGACTCCCCAAAAACACTGGCCAAATCTGAATCCCTCGCCGATATTTAGCTAACCTTGTGTCATAATTTCAGCGCCCCCTTTCCAGACTAAAAAGAGAACTAAGGAGTTGCATGGTGTTTGGCCGTATTGAAGCGCAAGAGGCGCTAGACCGCTGGCTGTGGCAGCAGGACCCGAGCAAGCTGGGGCATGGGAAGCGCCTTTTGTGGCGCATGAGCCGGGTGATTTATGCGGTGATCCGGGATATCTCCCTGGGCAATATGACCCTGCACGCCATGAGTCTGGTGTACAGCACGCTGCTGTCGGTGGTGCCCCTGTTGGCCTTGAGCTTTTCCGTGCTCAAGGCGTTGGGTGTGCACAATCAGATGGAGCCGATACTGTTTCAGTTCTTTTCGGCCCTGGGGGACGAGGGGATTGAGCTGGCGCAGCGAGTGCTGCTCTTTGTGGACAACATCAAAGTGGGCGTGTTGGGCTCCATTGGTCTGGGTTTTCTGATTTACACGGTGATTACCGTGGTCCAGAAGGTGGAAACGGCCCTGAACCAGGTCTGGCGGGTTCCCGAGCTACGCTCCTTTGGCCAGCGTTTCAGTAACTATCTCAGCGTGATTTTGATTGGTCCGGTGCTGGTGGTCTCCGCCATGGGGGTCTCCGCGGCGGTTTGGGACTCGGATGTTGTCCGAGGCCTTCGCGAGATGGAAACCCTGGGGGCGATGCTGACCTTTTTGAGCCGGCTCTCACCTTATGTTCTGGTGGTGCTGGCGTTTAGTTTCGTCTACTCCTTTGTGCCCAATGCCCGGGTGCGGTTGCGGGCAGCCCTGATCGGGGGCGCGGTCGCCGGTGTTGCCTGGCAGACCACCGGGCTGATTTTCGCCTCTTTCGTGGTGGGCTCCACCAACTATGAAGCCATTTACTCGGGCTTCGCGGTGGGGATTTTGCTGCTGATCTGGCTTTATGTGAGCTGGCTGATCCTGCTGATCGGCTCGGCCATTGCCTACTACATTCAGCATTCAGAGCAGGTCACCAAGCGCTATCAGATCCATACCAGTGCCGAGGTGGAGGAGAATGCCGGGCTGCAGATCATGTATTGGATCGGCCGGGCGTTCGATCAAGGCCAAACGCTGAGTGTGCAGCAGGTGTATGAGCGAGTGGCCCTGCCCGCGGAAATTGGCCGTCGGATTATCAACAAGCTCAGCACCCATGAGCTGCTGAAGTGTGCCGGCCGGGAAGGGGCCGAGTTGGTGCCGGGCCGCTCCCTGGATCAGATCACGCTCAATCAAATCCTGGAGGCCCTGCGCCACGATGATGATCAGGTCTATCGTCCTCAGGGCGGCATGGAACCTGAGCTTCGCCAACTGGTGACCGCACTGGTTTCCTGCCGGCAAAGTATGCTCGACCAGAAAACCCTGGCGGATTTGGTGCGAGGTGAGGCGATGTTTCCTACCGCTGAGGCTGGGGGATAAGAATGGGGGCAACCGGTGCCTTGACCGGTTGCCGTCCGTGAGGGCTTAACGGCCCTCCGCTCAGGTTTCGAACTCCAGGCGAGGGCGGGCATCTTTGCCGGAGTCGACGCCGGCATTACAGGTCAGCATCCGCGCTGAAGGAATCCCGTAAGCGTCAATCACCTTCTGCTTGAAGTGGTTGGCCCGTCGCCCGGCCAGATCTTGTAGTTGTTTGAACTGGTCTTCGGTCAGCTCCTGGGGGCCAGGCGCCAGATTCAGGTCAGCCACCGTTGCATAGCCGCAGATCTTCACCTGCAGATCTTCCCGCTCCTGGAGCAGCTTGCCGAATTGTTCAATAAAGCTGGCGTCGGCCGGGTCCAGCTGTCCGGGCTCCAGCTCCAAGGGATTAAAACGAATTTTCAGCAGCTGCTGGCCGGCGATCTGGGCGACGGTAATGACATTGGCATAGGGCACAAAGGCCTGCATGGCATAGGTAGAGGCCCCTTGCAGGATCGCCCGGCCCAGGGTGCGTGTGACAAAACCGGCGACACTGAAGTCGGGGTTTTCAGTATCCCCGGACAGGGGAATATCCAGCTCAATATTGCCCTTGCTGTCTTTCAGCATGCCAAGCGCCACGTTCAGGGGAATCAAACCGGAGCCACCGGCCTGGTCCGGGGCGTTTTTCGGCGGCCCAAAGTCAGTACGTCGCAGGTTAAGGCCGGCGTGGCCATCAATGATGCCGTCCACAATGGCCAGCTTCAGGTCGAGATCCAGTTGTCCGGCTTCAATCTCATAACCCAGGCTGTCGCTGATATAAGGTGACAGCGGTGGCAGTTCAAACTCGCGGATGGTTTTGGTCAGCTTGAGGTTGGGCTTTTCCGCAAACAGGGCAATCTCGCCCTCGGCTTCAATGCTGGAGTAGCCCCCGGCGTTACCCCGCAGCTGGAACGGAGAGGCGAGCGCGGTTTGGCGGGTGTCCAACTGATCCAGGTGGAAGGATTCCAGCACCAGGGTATGCAGCACCTCGGGTTTGGCGCTCCGGTCAATCACCGTCAGGGTGTTGGTGCCACTGATATCCAGTCGACCGAGACGGAAGCTGACCGATGGTTCGCTGGGCCGCACCTCATCCGTTTCGACCTGTTTCGTGGCTGGTGGAGGGGTTTCTGCCTGGACCGTGGCTACCTCTGGAGTCTCGCCGGTGGTCTCGACCTTCAGAATGTTCAGCGGCTCCCCTTCGGCGGAGAGCAGTAGCTTGGTGTCGATCTGGTGGATGGCGATCAGGCCCAGGTCCAGGTGCCCGTCCTGCTCGGAGTAGGCCAGGTTCTGCAGTTGTAGCTGATCGAGCTGGAGTAGCGCCGGGAGGACCTCTTGGGCGGTCTGGCTTTGGGAAATGGTCAGACCCGACAGCGTGAAGTCAGGCAGTTGAACCTCCAGCGCGCCTTGCGAGGCCAGCTTACCCCCTTGGGTGGTGATGGATTCCCAGCCTGCCAGGAGTTGTTGTTCATTTTGATAGTAAAGCCGGGTCGCGCCGGTCTCTAGCCGATAGTCCCCTTGGAACCCGGCCAACTCGCCATCTTGAAGGGCGACCATAAACTCCGGCAGGTTCAGCTGAAGCAGGGCGCTCTCAAACCGGTAGGGGGCATAGAGGGCCTGGAGCTCGGTGACCTGCGCTGTGGTGTTGACCAGGGAAACCTTGAGGTTGGGCCCATCCAGGTTGATGGCCGCGGAGAGTTCCAGGCTGACCAGGGCAGAACTGCCCAGAAGTTCCGGGGGCAAAAACTCCATTAAAGGTGCGATGGAGAAGTTCTCCAGGGACAGCTGACTGATCAGCTCCAGTTGTTCCTGGGCGCCATGGAGGTCCACATTGACCCGCAGCGGAGCCTGGTTCACCAGGCTGTCGAGGCCGATCTTGCCTTGCAGATCCTGATCGCGGGCGGAAAAGTTGCTGATCTGGAAACTCTGGATGACCAGCTCATCGGATTGCTCCTGACGGTGGGCGAGAATCCGGGTGTTGCGGATTTCACCGGCGGGCAGGATCAGGCCCCAAGGCGTGGTGGCCTCAGCCTCTTGCTGGGCGAGTTGTTGCTCGTTCTCCGCCTCTGGGTCTATCTCTGCCTCGGGGGCTATCTCTGGTGCTGCCTCTGCCGCGGTTTCTGTTACGGTCTCCGTTTCGGTTGAGGCGCCTAACTCAATGCCCGCCACCCGCAGTTGGTTGTCCTGCTGGCTGACCTGCAAAAAGATGCCATCCAGCAACAGCTCACTGATGTGAATGTTGCGATCAACGAGATCGGGCAGTCGCAGGCTGACTCTTAGCAAATCCGCGCTTAACACTGGTTCCCCTTCCTGAGTCACCAGCAGGCCACGGACTTCCAGTCGGGAGGTGAGGGGATTGAGGCTGATCGTTTCGGCGGAAAACTCCGCATTTTGCTCGGCAAAAAACTGCTCCAGATAATGGCGGGCCACAGGCGGAGTGGCAAGCCATAGAATCAGCAGAATCAGGGTTAGCAGAGCCAGCAGGGTCAGCGCAAGGTTGCGTAAGGCTTTGGACATGGACGGACTTCCCTATGATCTACAGGCGGGCGGCCTGGGTGTCAGGATTCTACTATGGTCCCTGGATGCATCAAAGCGGCTTATTTGAGAGGCGTCGAGCGGTCTTTACGGCCCGGGCTACGGGGGGCGGAAGGACCGCTCCTGACTGATGAGGAGCGGTAATAGGTTGGATGTCCTAGAGCTGTTGACCGAACACGTAAACCAGCTGGAGCACACCGGCGACAAAGCCCAGAAAGGCTCCCACCAGAATCAGCTTGATCTCGTCTTCCTGGAAGCAGGGACGCAGCAGGTCCTGAAACTCTTCTGGCGACAGGGCCATCATGCGCTCCCGCATCAGGGATTCGACAACCGCGGCACGGTCATTATTGAAAACCGGGTCATTGAAGGCGGTGCGCGAGATCTGGATCGCCTTTTCGCCGACTTTATGCTTGAGATCGGCAAAGCCCTTGGGACCAAAGGCGAGCTGAGTGATGGGCTTGGTGATGCCGGAGGTCTCGTCTACCAGGGGCTTGATGTGTTTTTTGACAATATTGCGGGTGCGATCGCCCTGGGGGCCATTGAGCATGGCTTCAATAATATTGCCAACTCGCAGAATATCGTGGGTGACGATATGGCAGAAGGACTGGGCGACTTCCTTCTGACGGCGCAGAAACAGCCCCTGAATGCGGAATGGGCCGATTTTGACCGGATGCAGGGGGCGAAAGATCATGTTCAGGGCCACCCAGTTGGTGGCATAGCCGACGATCAGCCCTGCGATGGGGAGGATCCAGCTGCCCTGATAGAAAAACCAGATGGCCATCTGCACCAGACCAAACAGAAAGCCGAAGTAAAGGCCGGAGATGATGATGAACTTGAACTCCTGCTCGCCGCATTCCAGAAAGATCCGGTTGAGCAGCTCTTTGTCCTGAACCAGTTGCTCGGTCACCATTCCCTTGATGTCCAGCAGCTCTTCGATATTCTGGCTAATATCAATGACCAGGTTGTCGACCAGCGCCGGAATATTCTTCCGTACCCGCTCATACACCATGTTCTTGATGGACTGGGGTAAATTTTCCCACAGGGTACGATGCTCCTGGGCCATCATTTCATCAACATATTCCTCCACCCGTGGCTCCACTGACTGCACGATGTAGGTGGCTAGGACCTTGGGGTCAATGTTTTCGAATACTTCCCGTACCGTACCGATCTTGGCGATGGTCGCATCGACGCTGATCTGGGCCATTTTGCCGGCCTTGGAGGGGATAATTCCCTGCCACCCTAGATAGGGCGGAATACCAATGAAATTCAGGGGATAGAAAGTCATCTTGACGGCGAGCCAGTTGGTGCTCCAGCCAATGAATGCGGCGACCACCGGAATCGAAAGATACTGCCAAAGTGTGGCGGAGGTTAGAAAATCCCAACTCATTTGGTTGTTAATACCATCCTGTTTATCTGGTTGCTGCCTTGTCGGTACCGTTCACGAATACTTGGAGAAGCGGAATCAACCGAGGAAAACCGGCTGGGATTATAAGCCGCTTGAATAATTAAAACGAAACATAGATTTACAAAAGGTGCGCAATTGCACGTTTGTGCAGAATAAAAAGGGCTTCAAGCCTTGGTTAGTCACAGTTTTATGCACAAGCCAAGGATTGCTGTAGGGAACGCAGCCGTGCTGAATTAACTGCGTTTTGCAGGGATTCTTTTAATAAGGATATGATTTTATTTGAAAACTTAATTTGTTTGGCGGGAGGGTGCCCGTTATACCGGGCTATCCCAAGGAAATCTACCGGCTATCCGGAGGATTTCCACAGTTTTATCCACAGCCCGCCCTTTAAGTTACATTTTGCAACATGTGCGACTTGGACCTAGGGCTGGCGAAAGTCGCCCCACAGCCATTGCAGGATGCTGAGGGCCGCGACCGGGGCGGTTTCGGTGCGAAAGACCCGGTTGCCAAATGCCACCGGGACAAAGCCGGCCTCTTGGGCGAGAGCCACCTCGGCCTCGGTTAACCCCCCTTCCGGGCCAATCAGCAGGGCCACGGAGGTGGGTGGTGTGGCGAGCTCCAAGGGGGCGGCGCTATGGTGATGCAGCACCAAACGCAGGTCGGCCTCGACTGTTTGAACCCACTCCGCCAGGGGCTGTACCGGATGCACGGCAGGGACCACCGCCCGGCCGGACTGTTCACAGGCGCTAACTGCGACTTGCTGCCAGTGCCCTTCACGCTTTTCCTGACGCTCGCCTTTCAGGCGCACTTCACAGCGTTCGCTGTGCAGGGGCGTGATGGCGTGAACCCCCAGCTCGGTGGCTTTCTGGACCGCATAGTCCATACGGTCGCCCCGGGACATGGTTTGCCCGAGATGAATACGCAGTGGCGACTCGGCGGCAGCCGTCACCGGCTCGCCAATGTCCACCAGCACATGGCGTTTGCCCACGTCCACCAAGGTGGCCGGATAGTCCTGTCCATCCCCATTGAACAGCCGGATCTGCTGGCCGGCCTGCATCCGCAGCACCCGGGCCACGTGATTGGCGGCGTTATCATCCAAGGCCAGTTGTTGGCCGGGGTTAAGCTGTTCGGGGGTATGAATTCTCGGAATGCGCATACTCAATCCTTCACGGCCAGCTCAATGCCGGCTTCTGCAACTTTAACCAGATGATCAATTTCCGCCTCCTGAATGACATAAGGCGGCATCAAATAAACCACATTACCCAGCGGCCGCAGCAGTGCCTGATGTTGCAGGGCGTGTTGGTAGACTTTCAGGCCCCGGCGTTGCTGCCAGGGAAAGGGGGTGCGGCTGGCCTTGTCCTGAACCAGCTCAATGGCGAGGATCATCCCGGTCTGGCGAACTTCCGCCACATGGGGATGATCAGTCAGATGGGCGGTGGCTTGCGCCATGTAGGCGCTGAGCTCCCGGTTGCGTTCAAGCACCGGATCGTCCCGGAAAATATCCAGGGTGGCCAGCGCTGCCGCGCAACCCAACGGATTGCCGGTGTAGCTGTGGGAGTGCAGAAACGCCTTGAGGCTGCTGTAGTCGTCATAAAAGACGTCGTAGATGTCCTGGGTGGTGAGCACCACCGACAGGGGCAGGTAACCGCCGGTCAACCCCTTGGACAGGCACAGGAAGTCCGGGCTGATCCCGGCCTGCTCGCAGGCAAACAGGGTGCCGGTACGACCAAAACCAACCGCGATTTCATCGGCAATCAGGTGCACGCCATAGCGATCACAGGCTTCCCGCAGCAGTGTCAGGTAAATCGGGTGGTACATGCGCATGGCGCCGGCGCATTGCACCAGGGGCTCGACAATCACTGCACAGATTTCGTCCGCCTGCTCACTGAGAATCTTCTCCATCGCCTCAAACTGGCGGCGGCTGTAGTCCTCCCAGGATTCGCCCGACTCCCGATAAAAGCAATCGGGGCTGGGGGCGGTGATCACTTCCATCAGCAAGGGTTCGTAGGTTTCTTTATAAAGGGCGACATCGCCCACCGCCAAAGCGCCCAGGGTTTCGCCGTGGTAGCTGTTGGCCAGGTTGACGAACTTGCGCTTGCGGGTAAAGCCCTGGTTTCGCCACGCATGAAAGCTCATCTTGACTGCTACTTCGATGGCGGAGGAACCGTTGTCGGCAAAAAAACACTTGCTGAGGCCGGGGGGCGTGACCTCCACCAGTCGCTCCGAGAGCTCGATAATGGGCTGGTGGGTGAAGCCGGCCAGAATCACGTGCTCCAGTTCATCCACCTGCTGCTTGATGCGGTGGTTGATGCGCGGGTTGCAGTGGCCGAACAGATTGACCCACCAGGAACTGACCGCATCGATATAACGATTGCCGTCAAAGTCTTCCAGCCAGACACCTTCGCCCCGGCGGATCGGGATCACCGGTAGTTGCTCGTGGTCTTTCATCTGGGTACAGGGATGCCACAGGGCGCGCAGGTCTCGCTGCATTAACTGGTCATTTTGGCCGGTCATAAACAACTCCCCGAAGGCTGAGTGTGGTGGAGAGGCTGTGAGGTCGGAGCCGGCGCGGAACGCCAGGCCGGTACAGGCTCGGAAAAAGAACTCAGGCTGGATGATAAAAAGGCTGGCAGGAGAATAGCAAGTCAGGCTGCCAGACGCCTGAAGCGACGACACCCGGCGCCCTCTGGGTGAGGACCGGCCGGGTGTCGGTGTGGGGTTGTGATTAGAACGCTTTCTTTTGACCGATACCCAGTCGGTCCCAGATCGCCAGGCTGGGCTCGGCCTGGTTCAGGGTATAGAAGTGCAGACCAGGGGCACCGGCGGCCAGCAGCTTTTCACACATGTCGGTGACCACATCGGTGCCGAACTGGAGGATGCTGTCGCTGTCATCGCCATAGGCTTGCAGTTGCTTGCGGATCCAGCGGGGCAGTTCCGCGCCACAGGCTTCGGAGAAGCGGGCCAGCTTGCTGTAGTTGGTAATGGGCATAATGCCCGGCACGATGGGGATGTTGATGCCCATCTTTTCACAACGGTCGACGAAGTAGAAATAGCTGTCCGGGTTGAAAAAATACTGGGTAATGGCGCTATTGGCACCGGCATCGACCTTGCGCTTGAAGTTCTTCAGGTCGTCTTCGGCACTGACCGCTTGGGGGTGAAACTCCGGATAGGCGGCCACTTCGATATTGAAGTGATCACCGCTGTGTTCGCGGATATATTCCACCAGCTCATTGGCATAGCGCAGCTCACCGGGAGACCCCATGCCGGAGGGTAAATCTCCCCGCAGGGCAACAATCCGGTTGATGCCGTGCTCCACAAACAGGTCCAGCAGCTCCTTCAGGCTCTCCCGGGTCGCCCCGATGCAAGACAGGTGAGGGGCGGCGGGAATGCCTTGGGCATGCAGCGTGAGTACGGTATCGATGGTCCGCTCCCGGGTTGAACCGCCAGCCCCGTAGGTGACGGAGAAAAAGTCCGGATTACGGCTGGCCAGCTGATCCCGTGTTGCCTGAAGCTTGGTCATACCCTCGGGCGTTTTCGGGGGGAAAAACTCGAAGCTGAAACGGCGCTTAAACTGTTTTTGAGATTCCATGGGTATCACCTGACGCAAATTCTTTAATGTATTGACTCCCCTCTCCCTCTGGGGAGAGGGGCCGGGGGAGAGGGCCGGGGCTCGCATACAGCTATGAACTCTGGCTTTGGATGGGCCTGAAAGATTAGCCCTCTCCCTACGCGGGCCGCCCTAACCCCCTCCCCAGAGGGAGAGGGAACACTACTGCTTTAGTACTTATAGCTATCCGGCTTGAACGGACCTTCCACCGGCACGCCAATGTACTCGGCCTGTTGCTCGGTCATCTTGGTGATCACGCCACCAAAGCCTTCCACCATGCAGCGGGCAACTTCTTCGTCCAGCTCCTTGGGCAGGACTTTGACGTAGATTCCCTGGGCTTTTTCAGCCGGGGACAGGTCGGCGAACTTGCGCTCATACAGGTAGATCTGGGCCAGGACCTGGTTGGCAAAGGAGCCATCCATGACCCGCGAGGGGTGACCAGTGGCGTTGCCCAGGTTGACCAGGCGGCCTTCGGACAGAATGATCAGATAGTCATTGGCGGCCTTGTCGCGGTATACCTTGTGAACCTGCGGCTTGATCTCTTCCCACTCCCAGGTCTTGCGCATGAAGGCGGTGTCGATTTCGGAGTCGAAGTGACCGATGTTGCACACGACCGCGGCGCGCTTGAGGGCTTGCAGCATGTTCTTGTCGCACACGTCCACGTTGCCGGTGGTGGTCACGATCAGGTCGGTGGTGCCCAGCAGCTCATGGTTAATGTCTTCCAGACGGCCGGTGTTGATGCCGTTTTTGTAGGGGGACACCACTTCGTAGCCGTCCATGCAGGCCTGCATGGCGCAGATCGGGTCGATTTCGGTAACCTTCACGATCATGCCTTCCTGGCGCAGGGAGGCCGCGGAGCCCTTGCCCACGTCGCCATAGCCGATCACCAGGGCTTTTTTGCCGGCCAGCAGGTGGTCGGTGCCACGCTTGATGGCGTCGTTCAGGGAGTGACGGCAACCGTATTTGTTGTCGTTCTTGCTTTTGGTAACCGCGTCATTGACGTTGATGGCGGGCACTTTCAGGGTGCCTTTTTTCATCATCTCGATCAGACGGTGGACGCCGGTGGTGGTTTCTTCGGAAATGCCGTGGATCTTGTCCAGCATTTGCGGGTACTTGTCGTGGACCACTTGGGTCAGGTCGCCACCGTCGTCCAGGATCAGATTGGCGTCCCAGGGCTGGCCATCTTTGAGGATGGTCTGCTCAATGCACCACCAGAACTCTTCCTCGGTTTCACCTTTCCAGGCGAACACCGGGATACCGGCAGCGGCAATGGCTGCGGCGGCGTGATCCTGGGTGGAGAAGATGTTGCAGGATGACCAGCGCACTTCCGCGCCGAGATCCACCAGGGTCTCGATCAGCACGGCGGTCTGAATGGTCATGTGAATACAGCCCATGATCCGGGCGCCTTTCAGGGGCTGCTCGGCGCGGTATTTTTCCCGCAGGCGCATCAGGGCCGGCATTTCGTCTTCGGCGATCTGGATTTCCTTGCGGCCCCATGCGGCCAGACTGATATCGGCGACTTTATAGTCGGTGAAGCCTTCTACGGGTTTCAGAGTTGCTGTCATGTCGTTCATCCTTCGGTGATGGTGCGCCTGATCCCTGGGATATCCCTAGACGCACGCGGTGTTGTGAGGAGAGCTGCCAAATAGGCAGGCTCGTTGAATACAGTTCCCTCTCCCTCTGGGGAGAGGGTTAGGGCGGCCCGCGTAGGGAGAGGGCCAATTTCTCAGGCCCGTACAAGGCTTCGCACCTGTATGCGAGTCCCGGCCCTCTCCCCCGGCCCCTCTCCCCAGGAGGGAGAGGGGAGGGTGACTTACAGCCCGGCTGCGGCGCGCAGGGCGTCGGCCTTGTCGGTGCGCTCCCAGGTGAAAGCGGTGAAGCTTTCGGACTTCTTCACTTTCTTGCCGCCTTCGATCTCATCCCACTCGTAAGTCATTTCGAACGGGTTGCGTCCGAAGTGGCCATAGGCCGCGGTCGGGCGATACATCGGGTGCAGCAGGTCCAGCATCTTGGTGATGGCGTAGGGACGCAGGTCGAAGTGCTCGCGGATCAGGCCGATCAGGCGGCTGTCGTCGATCTTGCCAGTGCCGAAGGTGTTTACGGAAATGGAGGTGGGCTCTGCCACACCAATGGCGTAAGACACCTGGATTTCACAGCGATCCGCCAGACCAGCTGCCACCACGTTCTTGGCGACATAGCGGCCGGCGTAGGCTGCGGAACGGTCTACCTTGGACGGATCCTTACCGGAGAACGCACCGCCGCCGTGACGGGCCATACCGCCGTAGCTGTCCACGATGATCTTACGGCCGGTCAGACCGCAGTCGCCCACCGGGCCGCCGATCACGAAGGAGCCGGTCGGGTTGATGTGGAACTTGGTGTTCTTATCGATCAGCTCAGCCGGAATCACGTGCTTGATGATGAGTTCCATCACCGCTTCTTCCAGGTCGGAGGCTTTGACTTCCGGGTTGTGCTGGGTGGACAGCACGATGGCGTCGATGCCGACCACTTTGCCGTTTTCATAGCGGCAGGTGACCTGGCTCTTGGCGTCCGGGCGCAGCCAGGGCAGCAGGCCGGATTTACGGGCCTCGGCCTGACGCTCCACCAGACGGTGGGAGTAGACGATCGGAGCCGGCATCAGCACGTCGGTTTCGTTGCTGGCGTAACCGAACATCAGGCCCTGGTCACCGGCACCCTGGTCTTCCGGCTTGGCACGGTCCACACCTTGGGCGATGTCCACGGACTGCTTGCCGATGATGTTGATCACGCCACAGGTGGCACCGTCAAAGCCCACGGCGGAGGAGGTGTAGCCGATATCGTTGATCACGCCACGGACCAGCTCTTCCAGGTCAACCCAGGCACTGGTGGTGACTTCGCCGGCAATGATGGCAACGCCGGTTTTGACCATGGTTTCGCAGGCCACACGGGCGTATTTGTCCTGGGCGATGATGGCGTCGAGCACGGCATCGGAAATCTGGTCGGCAATTTTGTCCGGATGGCCTTCAGAGACAGACTCGGAGGTAAAAACAGAATATTCGCTCATGAGTTTAAGTCCTTATTTAACAATCAAAGGTTCAAATATCATCCGGAGACCTCTGCAAAGCTCACTCCGCTCACAGGGCGCGGAACGCTCCGGCGCTGTGGCTACTGCGAATGGCGCTTTGCAGAAGTCTCTTCAGTTAAATTCGTCCCGCTCTCTCAAGCCGGACGGTTTTTCCAGGCCTGGCGCCGGCCCCGGATGGAGCTGGATCCAGAACCTGAAATTATTGGCGTTCCTGTTTCAGGAACTGCCGAATCTGTACCTGGAAGCCGTTACGGACACCAATGTACAGGCTGGTGCCTTCACTAAAACCGGCTTCCTCCGCCCAGGCGGTCAGATCGGCCGGGTCAAAGCCCAGCCAAAGGTCGCCGCAGCTATCCTTGACCCAGGTCTGGTCATGCCGGCCCAGGTCCGTGACCACCAGGGCGCCACCGTCTTCCAGCAGCTGGTAGCAGTCTTCAAATAAATCCGCCGGTGCCGGAACATGGTGCAGCACCATATTCATCACAATGGCATCGACCTTAAGCCCCCGCTCAATCGCCGCGGTGGTGTCACCGAGGATGAACTCGATGTTGTTCCAGCCCTGTTCCGAGGCCAGAGTGCGGGCGCGGGCCAGCAGATCGGCGGAGTTGTCCAGCGCGATCACCTGGTGAAAGCGGGGAGAGAGCTCTCCCAAAAAAGCCCCTTCCCCAGGGCCGATCTCCAGGACCTTGGCCTGCTCGGTCAAATCTGCCGCCAGCAATACTTCCAGGGCTGGCTCGGCATAGTAGTCGTAGGTGGCAATCAGCTCCTGCTGGGCCCGGAACTCGTCGGCATGGCGGGCAAAAAAGGCTTGTGACAGCTCCGCCCGCTGGGACAGGATTTCTTGCAGGCGCTCCCGGTACAGGGGTGACAGCTCCACCTGATCAATCACCATGTAGAGGCTGCGAATCGCCTCTTCGATTAGGGTTTCACCGGTCGCCAGGGTGCGCCGGTAAAAAATGGTGTTTCCTTCCCGCTGGGTTTCAACCAGGCCGGCCTTGGCCAGAACCTTGAGATGATGGCTCATGGCTGGCTGGCGCACATCGAACAGGTTGCAAAGTTCCAGCACGCCGAACGCGTTGTGGCGCAGGGCTCGCAAAATCTCTAGTCGCAGCAAATCCCCGCATGCTTTGTGCATGGCGGCCAGATCGGAAAGTAGAGCGGTGTCGGCTGGGGTGACCGCTTCCTGGGCTGCGTAGATCGTTGTCATGGCGCGCAGTGTAGCAACCGTGTCCGGGAGACACAATAACTATATCGAAAAATTTTGATATAGATCTTTTTGGTTTTGCGCAGGTCCGATTTGGCAAGCAGATTTGCTCACAATCGCTGGATAGAGGAAAATAGCCGCCTCGTTTCTTTAGTGTCTTTTTTAGCGCTTTTTCCTAAGTGATACTCCGGGAGATTCTGATGCCGTCGCGTAAACAACTAGCCAATGCCATTCGGGCGTTGAGCATGGACGCCGTTCAAAAGGCCAAGTCAGGCCATCCGGGTGCGCCCATGGGCATGGCTGATATTGCCGAAGTCCTCTGGCGGGACTACCTCCGTCATAACCCCCAGGACCCGCAATGGCCCAACCGGGATCGCTTCATTCTGTCGAATGGTCACGGTTCCATGCTGCAATATTCCCTGTTGCACCTGGCTGGTTATGACCTGTCGATTGAAGACCTGAAAAACTTCCGCCAGCTGCACTCCAAAACACCGGGGCACCCCGAGTATGGCTATACGCCGGGTGTGGAAACCACCACTGGCCCGCTGGGGCAGGGGCTGGCCAATGCGGTGGGGATGGCCATTGCCGAGAAGGCCCTGGCGGCCCAGTTCAACCGCGACGGCTTCAACCTGATCGACCACTATACCTATGTGTTCCTGGGCGACGGCTGTTTGATGGAAGGCATTTCCCATGAGGTTTGCTCCCTGGCGGGCACCCTGGGTCTGGGCAAACTGATTGCCTTCTATGACGACAACGGCATTTCCATCGATGGCGAGGTTCAGGGCTGGTTTACCGACGATACGCCCAAGCGCTTCGAGTCCTATGGCTGGCAGGTGATCCCCAATGTGGATGGCCATGACGCCGACGCCGTTAAAGCCGCCATCGAGCAGGCCCGTGCCAACACCACCCAGCCGACTATCATCTGCTGCAAGACCATCATCGGCTACGGCTCTCCCAACAAGCAAGGCAAGGAAGAGTGCCATGGTGCCCCGCTGGGTGATGACGAGATTTGCGCGACCCGTGCCTTCCTGAAGTGGGAGCACGAGCCTTTTGTGATTGAAGATGAGGTCTATCAGGCGTGGGACGCACGTGCCCAGGGCGCGAAGCTCCAGGCCGAGTGGAACGACCTGCAGCAGGCCTATGCCGAGAAGTATCCGGAGCTGGCTGCTGAATTGAAACGCCGCCTGTCCGGTGAGCTGCCGGCGGATTTCGACAAACTGGCCCAGGACTATATCCGTCAGTGCCAGGACAAGGGTGAAACCATTGCCACCCGTAAGGCTTCCCAAAACTGCCTGAATGCGTTCGGCCCCCATTTGCCGGAGTTTATGGGTGGTTCCGCGGACTTGGCCGGTTCCAACCTGACTCTTTGGTCTGGCGCGAAAGGGCTGACCCGGGAAGACGCCAGCGGCAACTATATCTTCTACGGTGTGCGTGAGTTCGGCATGGCTGCCGTGATGAACGGTATTGCACTGCACGGCGGCTTCGTACCCTATGGCGCGACCTTCCTGATCTTTATGGAATACGCTCGTAACGCGGTGCGGATGTCGGCCCTGATGAAGCAGCGGGTGATCTATGTGTTTACCCACGACTCCATTGGCCTGGGTGAAGACGGCCCGACCCACCAGCCGGTTGAGCAGCTGGCTAGCCTGCGGATGACGCCAAACATGAGCCTGTGGCGCCCCTGTGACACGGTGGAGTCTGCCGTGGCCTGGAAAGCGGCCCTGCAGCGTCAGGATGGCCCGACATCTTTGATCTTCTCCCGCCAAAACCTGCCCCATCAGCCCCGTACTGATGAGCAGCTGGCCAATGTGGCCCGTGGTGGTTATATCCTGAAGGATTGCGACGGCACCCCTGAGCTGATCCTGATTGCCACTGGTTCCGAGGTGGGGCTGGCGGTAGAGGCCGCGGACCGGTTAACGGCCGAAGGCCGCAAGGTCCGGGTTGTCTCCATGCCCTGTGCGGATGTATTCGAGCGCCAGGACGTGATGTATCGCATGGAGGTGTTGCCACTGGATGTGACAGCCCGGATCGCCATCGAAGCGGCTCATGAAGACTACTGGTACAAGTACGTGGGTATTGACGGCCGCGTGATCGGGATGCGTACCTTCGGTGAATCCGCCCCGGCGGGAGATCTGTTCAAGGAGTTCGGCTTCACGGTTGATAACGTGCTCGAAGTAGCTGGCGAGCTGTTGGATTGAGTCAAGCTCTGTCGGGTGTTGAGGAGTCTCCAGGGCAGATGAGTTATCGGGTTGCAATCAATGGCTATGGGCGCATCGGGCAGTCAGTGCTCCGGGCGCTCTATGAGTCCGGCTATCGCCACGACATTCAGGTGGTGGCGATCAATGAGCTGGCCAGTCTTGAAACCATTGCTTATCTGACCCGATATGACACCACCCACGGACGATTCCAGGGAACGGTGGAGACTCGTGACGACTGCCTGATCGTCAATGGTGACGTGATCCAGGTCTCCCACCAGCCGGACCCGGGGCTGCTGCCCTGGGGCGAGCTGGAGGTGGATCTGGTATTGGAGTGCACGGGCTCTTTCAGTGATCGGGCCACGTCGGAAAAGCATCTGCACAGTGGGGCCCGGCGGGTACTGTTTTCCCAGCCCGCGGAGGCGGACGTGGATGCCACGATCGTCTATGGCATTAACGAATCCGTGCTGAGTGCCCAGCAGCGGGTGGTCTCAGCGGCCTCCTGTACGACCAACTGTATTGTGCCGGTACTCAAGGTGGTGCACGAACAGTTGGGAATTGAGCGGGGGGTGATGACGACAGTGCACTCGGTCATGAACGATCAGCCGGTGATTGATGGTTACCGCCATCAGGATCTGCGTCGTACACGAAGTGCGCTTCAGTCTATCATTCCGGTGAATACCGGGCTTGCTCGCGGCATTGAGCGCTTACTGCCGGAGCTTTCGGGCAAGCTGGAGGCCAATGCGCTGCGGGTTCCGGTGATCAATGTGTCCCTGATTGACTTGAGTGTCTGCGTGGCGCGGGATACGGATACCGAGGAAGTCAATCGCCTGTTGCAGGAAGCCTCGCAGCTGCAGTTCCCCGGGTTGATGGGGTACACCGAGGAGCCCCTGGCGTCCTGTGATTTCAATCACGACGCCCGCTCCTCCATTATTGATGGTTCCCAGACCAAAGTCAGCGGCAAGCGGTTGATTAAGCTGGTGGTCTGGTTCGACAACGAATGGAGTTTTGCCAATCGGATGTTGGATGTGGCCCGGACCTGGCTACATCGTTGCGGACCTGCCTCTGGTTCTGCTTCATAAAGGCTCGTGACTGGCGAGCGTGAAGGCAGGGCCCGGGACTGTATGACTTGGTGAGAACCAGAATCTGCCGGCTTGGGTGCAAGCACCTGGCTTGCGAGGCGGGCAGGGCGAACAGTTTGAAAAATGACTGCAAGATGGAATGAATCAATGACGATCAAGAAGATGACAAGTCTGGATCTGCGCGGTAAGCGTGTATTGATCCGTGAAGATCTGAACGTGCCGGTCAAGGACGGAAAGATCACCAGCGATGCCCGCATCAAAGCATCTCTGCCTACCATCGAAATGGCCCTGAAAGCGGGTGCCAAGGTCATGGTCATGTCCCACCTGGGCCGTCCGGAAGAAGGCGTGTTCACGGAGGAAAACTCCCTGAAGCCGGTGGCGGAGTATCTGGCCCAGGCCCTGGGGCGCGAGGTGCCTCTGTTAAAAGATTACCTGGATGGCAATTTCGCCCTGGAAGATGGCGATATCGTGTTGTTCGAAAACGTTCGCTTTAATAAGGGCGAAAAGAAAAACAGCGAAGAGCTGGCCAAGCAGTACGCCAGCCTGTGCGATATCTTCGTGATGGATGCCTTTGGTACGGCCCATCGCGCGGAAGGCTCCACCTATGGTGTTGCCCAGTACGCTCCCGTGGCCTGTGCCGGCCCCTTGCTGGCGGCGGAGCTGGATGCCCTGGGCAAGGCGCTGGATAAGCCGGCGCGCCCGATGGTGGCGATTGTGGCGGGTTCCAAGGTGTCCACCAAGCTGGATGTGCTGAATGCGCTGTCCGAGGTTTGTGACCAGCTGATCGTCGGCGGTGGCATTGCCAATACGTTTCTGGCCGCGGCGGGCAAGAACGTGGGCAAATCCCTGTGTGAGCACGACCTGATCGACACCGCCAAGGCACTGATGGCGAAAGTGAACATTCCGCTGCCCACCGATGTGGTGGTGGCGAAGGAGTTTGCCGAGTCGGCTGAGGCGACCACCAAGTCGGTGGATGAGGTGGCCGACGACGAGATGATTTTGGATATCGGCCCGGAAACCGCCCAGCTGTTTGCGGAGATCCTGAAGAACTCCTGCACCATTCTTTGGAATGGCCCGGTTGGGGTGTTCGAGTTCGACCAGTTTGGCAATGGCACCAAGGTGATGGCCCAGGCGATCGCGGAGAGTGATGCGTTCTCTATTGCCGGTGGCGGTGATACATTGGCGGCCATCGACAAATATGGAGTGGAAAGCCAGATTTCCTACATCTCAACCGGTGGCGGGGCTTTCCTGGAGTTTGTAGAAGGCAAGAAACTGCCTGCAGTTGCCGTACTTGAGGAGCGTGGCGAATAAGCCCGCACCGTACACATATTAGACAGAAGGGTTAAAAAATGGCTCTGATTAGCATGCGACAACTGCTGGACCACGCGGCCGAATTCGGTTACGGCGTGCCGGCTTTCAACGTGAACAACCTGGAGCAGATGCGCGCCATTATGGAGGCGGCGGACAAGACCGATAGTCCGGTGATCGTTCAGGCTTCTGCCGGTGCCCGCAAATACGCCGGTGCGCCTTTCCTGCGTCACCTGATTCTGGCGGCAGTGGAAGAGTTTCCTCATATTCCGGTGGTGATGCACCAGGACCACGGCACCTCGCCGGCGGTGTGTCAGCGTTCAATCCAGCTGGGCTTTTCCTCGGTGATGATGGATGGCTCCCTGGGTGAAGACGGCAAAACCCCCATGGATTACGACTACAACGTGCGGGTCACCCGTCAGGTTGTTGAAATGGCGCATGCCTGCGGTGTTTCCGTAGAGGGTGAGCTGGGCTGCCTGGGCTCCCTGGAAACCGGTCAGGCCGGTGAGGAAGACGGTATCGGCGCTGAGGGCACCCTGGATCTGGAGCAGATGCTGACCGATCCGGAAGAAGCCGCCCAGTTTGTGAAAGAAACCAAGGTGGATGCTCTGGCAATTGCCATTGGTACCAGCCATGGTGCCTACAAGTTCAGCCGTCCGCCCACTGGCGACATTCTGGCCATCGACCGCATCAAGGCCATTCACGAGCGCATTCCTAACACCCACCTGGTCATGCACGGCTCGTCCTCTGTGCCCCAGGAGTGGCTGGCGATCATCAACGAATACGGTGGTGAAATCAAAGAGACCTATGGCGTTCCCGTGGAGGAAATCGTCGAAGGGATCAAGTACGGCGTACGCAAGGTCAACATCGACACCGACCTGCGACTGGCATCAACGGGTGCGATTCGCCGTTATCTGGCCACTCACAAGGCCGAGTTCGACCCGCGTAAATACTTGGCGGAGTCGGTCAAGGCGATGCGGGATATCGTGATTGCCCGCTATGAGGCGTTTGGCACCGCCGGTCAGGCGTCCAAAATCAAACCCATCTCGCTGGAGCGCATGTTCCAGCTCTATGAGAAGGGCGAGCTGGATCCCCAGGTCAAGTAACAGCCCATTCCGTTGGGGCGCACAGGCCGCTGAAGGCCTGAGAGAATAGACCTGTTAGGGAGAATAACGGAGTGTTGGCCGGAGCAGCGTTGGGTTGTTCCGGCCAATTTGTCTTAAAGGTATTCCACTGTTCTGGACTCTATTGATGCGCTTGCTGGATGGCTCTGATCCTCTTATGCCGACCTCTCCCAATTTTTATTGGAAACGCCAGGACCTGGTCGCACAGCTGCGGCCATTGGACTTTGGCGATCAAAATGAGCTGTCGGAGATCGAGCGCAACTATTGCGCCTATTACCGCATTGATTTGGAGTCCCGCCTGCCGGGTGTGAGCCACCGGCTGGGCTACTTTGAGAGCCTGGGGTATCGGGTGGCGCTGCATATCTTCCGGCCACAGCGGGCGCGCGGCAGCGTGTTGGTGATGCATGGCTATTTTGACCATGCCGGTCTCTATGGCCATTTGATCCGGGACTTATTGGAGCAGGACCTGGCGGTGATGATCTACGATCTGCCGGGGCACGGGATTTCCTCCGGTGAGCCGGTCTCGATCCGCAGTTTTGAAGACTACCAGCAGGTGCTGGATGACTGTATCGCCACCTGCCGCGATCATCTGCCGCAACCCTGGTATGGGGTGGGGCAGAGTACCGGCGGCGCGGTGCTGCTGGACCACTTGCTGAGCCACCGCTATCCGCCAGATCGGGCGCTGTTCCGTCATCTGGTGTTGCTCGCTCCCCTGGTGAGACCGGCGAACTTTCGCAAGGGTGTGGTGCTGCATACCCTGGTGTCGCCGTTTGTACGGACCTGGAAGCGTGCCTTTACCGAAAACTCCAATGACTCGAGCTTTATCCGCTTTGTGCGGCGTCACGACCCATTACAGTCCCAGGTTCTGTCGGTGGAGTGGGTCACGGCCTTGCGGCGCTGGGTCAAGCGGATTGAGGCGATGCCGCCATTTGAGGCGCAGGTAACAATTGTGCAAGGTCAGCAGGACACCACGGTGGATTGGCGTCATAATTTGCGGGTATTGTGCGCCAAGTTCCCTGGTGCAACAGTTCACTATCTACCCCAGGGACGTCATCATCTGGTGAATGAGTCGCGGGAGTTGAGAGAGCAGATTTTTTCAATCATCAGAAGTAAGTTTGTCGCTAACAGCGAAGTTTAGGCTCGGATTGACGGATCAGGCTTTGATCCGCACAGAGCTGACATAATTTGGGAGGCTTTTCGAATATGAAGAAGTATTGGATTTCCGCTGTGGTTGCCGCATCCATGTTGAGCGGTTGCGCCACTTATGATCCTTATACCGGGGATAAAAAAGTTGCCAAGGCTACCTCGGGTGCCGCTATTGGTGCGGTGGCTGGTGCGGTGATTGGCGCGGCCACGTCCAGCAAGAGCGATCGTGGCAAGGGCGCCCTGATTGGCGCGGCAGCGGGCGGTGCCGTGGGTGGCGGTGTTGGTTATTACATGGATCGTCAGGAGGCCCAGTTGCGCCAACAGCTGGAAGGTACCGGGGTGCGGGTCCAGCGTAATGGCAATGAGATCACCTTGATCATGCCGGGCAACATCACCTTTGCCACTGGCCGTTCAGAAATCCGTGCCGATTTCTACGATGTGCTGAACTCCGTGGCCCTGGTGCTGAAAGAGTTCAAGGATACCGCGATTCATGTCAGCGGCCATACCGATTCCACCGGTGGCGCTGACTTGAACCAGCGTTTGAGTGAGGAGCGTGCCGCCAGCGTGGGCAGCTATCTGCGCACCCAAGGCATTGTTGCCGGACGGATCCAGACCGTGGGTTATGGCCCCCGTCAGCCGGTTGCCAGCAATGATACCGAAGCGGGCCGTGCGGCCAACCGTCGGGTTGAGCTGAGCCTGATTCCGCTGCAGCAGTAATTTCCTTGCGGATATGAAAAAGCCCCGGCGGTCTGACCGTCGGGGCTTTTTTGGTTCTGCTTTAAGCCGCCCGCCAGTGGGCGGGCGGCTGTCGGCTTAGAACAGGACGCGGCAGCGGATGGTGCCTTTGATGTTGCGCAGCTTCTCCAGGGCCAGTTCGCTGGAGCGCTTGTCCACATCAATCACCACATAACCGATCTTGTCATTGGTCTGCAGGTATTGACCCAGAACGTTGATGCCATTGTCGGAGAAAACCTTGTTGATTTCTGACATGACACCGGGAACGTTGGCGTGAACGTGCAGCAGACGGTGATAGTTGGGGTGGCCGGGCAGGGCAACTTCCGGGAAGTTAACGGAAGAGACCGTTGCGCCGGTATCGCTGTAGCGGGCCAGTTTCTCGGCCACTTCCACGCCGATGTTTTCCTGGGCTTCCGCGGTGCTGCCGCCAATGTGAGGCGTCAGGATCACGTTGTCGAACTCGCGCAGAGGAGAGATGAACTCCTCGTCGTTGCTCTTCGGTTCAACCGGGAACACGTCGATGGCCGCACCCAGCAGCTTCTTGCTGCGCAGGGCTTCTGCCAGGGCGTCGATATCCACCACGGTGCCACGGGAGGCGTTGATCAGGATACTGCCTTGCTTCATCCAGCCCAGCTGCTCGGCGCCGATCATCCATTTGGTGGCCGGGGTTTCCGGCACGTGCAGGCTGACAATGTCAGACATGGACATCAGCTCCTGCAGGCTGCCCACCTGTTGGGCATTACCCAGGGGCAGTTTGGAGACGACGTCGTAGAAGTACACGTGCATGCCCAGGGCTTCGGCCAGGATGCTGAGCTGGGTGCCGATGCTGCCGTAGCCGATGATGCCGAGGTTTTTGCCACGGATCTCGTAGCTGTCCTTGGCGGATTTCAGCCAGACACCCCGATGGGCCTTGGCGTTTTTCTCCGGGATGCCCCGCAGCAGCAGGATGGCTTCCGCCAGTACCAGCTCGGCCACGGACCGGGTGTTGGAGTAGGGCGCGTTGAAAACGGCAATACCACGCTCCAGAGCGGCACCCAGATTCACTTGGTTGGTGCCGATACAGAAGCAGCCGACCGCCACCAGCTTATGGGCGGCTTCGAAGACTTTTTCCGTCAGCTGGGTACGAGAGCGGATGCCAATGAAGTGGACGTCGCCGATCTTTTCAATCAGCTCCTCTTCCGACATGGCGCCGGTGTGGTAGTCAATGTTGGTATAGCCAGCGGCATTCAGCGTATTGATCGCTGACTGATGCACGCCTTCCAGGAGCAGGAACTTGATCTTGCTTTTGTCGAGAGACGTCGTTGTCATGATGACCTGTTACCTTAATCAATTGTTTACTCAGGAAAGCCAGCTACCCCAAGACCGGGCGGGAGACTTTACTCAACAAACAAATGGAGCTTTAAAAACAGAGCGCTGCAGGACGCTAAAGAAGTCGTTATCGGGATCAAAATAATTGGCGTGGTATGTTAACATACTCCGCCCATTTTTCTAACTCTGCCAGTTACGGGTTTGCGATTTCTCTGGCAGACACTGGCCGACAGGTTGTGACGAGGTTACGAGAAGCCATGAGCGCATTAAATCCGCAGCAGATCATTGAGCAACTGAGTTCTTTGGTGGACGCCGGTAAGGTCCTGACTGACGAGGAGTCGCTCAAGGCTTACGGTAAGGATTGGACCCGCATTTACGAGCCCAAACCCATTGCCATTGTGTTTCCCAAAACCACCGAGCAGGTGCAGGCCATCGTTCGTTTTGCCAATGAGCACCGCATTGGCCTGGTGCCGTCCGGCGGTCGGACCGGGTTGAGCGGCGCAGCCGTGGCGGTCAATGGCGAGATCGTGGTGGCCTTCGACTATATGAACCAGATCCTCGAGTTCAGTGCCGAGGACCGCTCGGTGCGTTGCCAGGCTGGCGTTATCACCCAACAACTCCAGGAGTTCGCGGAAGAGAAGGGGCTGTATTATCCGGTGGATTTCGCATCGGCGGGCTCCAGCCAGTTGGGCGGAAACATTGGCACCAATGCCGGCGGCATCAAGGTGATCCGTTATGGCATGACCCGCGACTGGGTGGCCGGTCTTACCGTGGTCACTGGCAAGGGCGATATTCTGGAGCTGAACAAGGATCTGGACAAGAACAACACCGGTTATGACCTGCGCCATTTGTTTATCGGCGCGGAAGGCACCCTGGGCTTTGTCACCGAGGCCACCATGAAGCTGACCCGTCAGCCCACCAACCTGACGGTGCTGGTGCTGGGTGTGGCGGATATCACCAATACCATGGACGTGTTGCGGACGTTCCAGCAGCAAATCGACCTGACCGCCTACGAATTCTTCTCCCATCAGGCCATGCAGCACGTGTTCAAGCACCACGACGTGCCGGCCCCCTTTGAAACCGAGGCGCCGTTTTATGCGCTGCTGGAGTTTGAAGCCATCTCCGAGCAGGTCATGGATAACGCCATGGCCCTGTTCGAGAAGTGTGTCGAGGAAGGCTGGGTGCTGGATGGGGTGATCAGCCAGAGCGAAACCCAGTTGAACAACCTGTGGCGCCTGCGGGAGGGGATTTCCGAGTCCATTTCGGTGCGCACCCCATACAAGAATGATATTTCCGTGGTGGTTTCCAAGGTGCCGGACTTCCTGCGGGAGATCGACGCGGTCGTGGCGAAACACTACCCCGACTTCGAGATTATCTGGTTTGGCCACATTGGCGACGGCAACCTGCACCTGAATATTCTCAAGCCGGAAGACATGGCCAAGGAAGAGTTCTTCGCCAAGTGCGAGACGGTGAACAAGTGGGTATTTGAAATCGTCGAGCGCTATAACGGCAGTGTGTCCGCCGAGCACGGGGTTGGGCTGGTGAAGAAGGACTATCTGGGCTACACCCGGAGCGCGGTGGAAATTGAGTACCTGAAAGCCGTCAAGCGGGTGTTTGACCCCAACAACATCATGAACCCGGGCAAGGTCATCGATCTCTGATCGGCGCCGCCATTACCGACTAACAGGGGCAGGCTTGATGCAGTATATTCATCGTTTTGAGGATGGCACGGCGTTTCAGTGGCCGTTGGGGAAGGTGGTCTGTGTTGGCCGAAATTACGCCGAGCACGCCCGGGAGCTGAATAACCCGGTGCCATCCGAGCCGATTCTGTTTATCAAGCCGGCCACGGCGGTACAGCCATTTGCAGAGCCGGTGCACTGGCCCCTGGGGCATGGCGAATGCCACCACGAGGTGGAAATCGCGGTCCTGATCGGACGGGATCTGAAGCAGGTGAATGAGGAGCAGGCCGTGGCGGGCATCGCCGGGTTTGGTCTGGCCCTGGACCTCACCTTGCGGGACTTGCAGTCCAAGCTCAAGGAGAAGGGACACCCCTGGGAGGTGGCCAAGGCGTTTGATGGGGCCTGCCCCTTATCCAGCTTTGTTCGTCCAGAGCAGGTGGCTGACCTGGCGGATATTCCCCTGCGTCTGACCGTTAACGGGCAGTTGCGCCAGGATGGCAACAGCAGCCAGATGCTGACCTCGATTCCCAAGCTGATCAGCTACATCAGCCAGTACTTCACCCTGCAAGCCGGTGATGTGGTGCTGACCGGCACGCCAGCCGGGGTCGGGCCTTTGCGGGCCGGTGATCAACTGAAGGCGGAGTTGCCCGGGCTGTTGTCGGTGGAAACCCGGGTTTCTGAAGTCGTCGCCTCATAGAAGGCGAAAGCGACCAACAAAAAAGCGGACCTATTGAGTCCGCTTTTTTATGGCCTGGGACTTGGATCAGGACGTAACCACAGGTTCCTCGATCAGGGACTCCATCAGTTCGCGGACTTCTCCCTCGATCACAATCGCCTTTTGGGTGGCCTGATCCATCAGGCAGAAGGTGATTTCCGCATCGGCAATCAGTAGGGTGGGCTGGCCATTTTCCACCAGTCGCACTTCCTGAGCCATCTTTGCGCTTTTGTTGCCGATTTTGGCCATGCGGGTCAGGACCCGGATGGTTTCATCCACATAGGCCGGGCGGCGGTAGTTAATGTTGATGTTGGCCAGCACAAACGCCAGATCCAGATGGCCCAAACGCTCCAGAAAACGGTTGCGGTCGAAATAGTCCCAGCGTCCTTCCTCTAAAAACTCCAGATAGCGGCCATTGTTCACATGGCTATAGATGTCGAGGTGATAGCCTCTTACTTTGATATCGACGGACATGCTGAATACCTAGCTTGAAAAGGGCGGCATTGTAATCAGTCGGGCGGGTCAGTGCCAGTTGCATCAGCCCGCTGCGGCGGCCTGACGCTCTGCTTTGTCGAGAATCTTGCGGATTGCTCGTGACACCGCCACAAAGCCGAAGGTGGCCGTGACGAAGGTGGCCGCCCCAATACCGCCACTGCAATCCAGCTTCAGGCTGCCGTCGGTGCCGGGCTTTTGCTCGCAGACGCTGCCATCCAGCTGGGGATAGCGCAGCTGCTCTTCGGAGAAGACGCATTCAATGCCGAACCGGCGTTGCGGGTTCTGGGGGAAGTTGTAATCGCTGCGCAGTTTCTTGCGGACCTTGGCCAGCAGCGGGTCGTGATAGGACTTGCTGAGGTCGCAGTATTGTATGCGGGTCGGGTCGGTCTGGCCGCCAGCGCCGCCAACGGTAATCAGTGGGATCTTGTTGCGGCGGCAGTGGGCAATGAGGGCGCACTTGTGCTTCACGCTGTCGATGGCGTCGATTACGAAGTCGAACTCCGCGGTCAGTTGCGAAGCGACATTCTTCTCGGTCACAAAGGCCTGCATCGGGGTGCAATGACAGCTGGGGTTGATCAGCCGGATCCGCTCCGCCATGACCATCACCTTGGACTGGCCCACGGTGCCATCCAGGGCATGGAGCTGGCGGTTGACGTTGGAAATGCAGACATCATCCAGATCAATCAGGGTAATCCGGCCAATGCCGCTGCGGGCCAGGGCTTCCGCCGCCCAGGAGCCGACCCCGCCGATGCCGATGACGCAGACATGGGATCTCGCCAGAACATCCAGGGAGTGCTGACCGTAAAGCCGCTGGATGCCGCCGAAACGTTGCGCAAAATGATCGGTCATGGCCGCTACCTCTGTTACAGCCCCTGTTGGGCACGACGACTGCTGCCCCGCAGGCAGGACAACTTCATTGGGCGCGTATTATAACGGCTAAAAATCCGCCTGTGGCAGTTGTTCGAGTGGTGGACTTCACCTATAAGAAGGGGGTGGGCGCAAGCCGGTACGGGTGCCCGCCTTTTCCTGACGGGGCTCACTATAATGACTTCACAGAGCTGGACATGAAGGGAGTCCGGCTTCTGGTTCAGTGAGGTAGCCATGGCAGACGATAAAAAAATTAAAACCACAACCACCCGCACTGGTCGCTTTATGAAGCTGGCGGGCATGACCGCCTCCGTGGCGACGCGCTATGCCGGTGAGCGGGTCAAGCGTGTCTTTGGGTCTGAAGAAGATAAGGAAGCGCGGCTTTCCCAGACCTACGACAAAATGGCCAACGATATCGTAAATACCCTGGGCGAGCTCAAGGGCGCGGTGATGAAGGTGGGGCAGATTGCCTCCCAAACCCAGGACTTTCTGCCCGCGGAGTTTTCCAGGGCCCTGCAAAAGTTGCAGAAAGAAGCGCCTCCCATGCCGTTTGAGGTGATCCGCGACCAGATCCGTCGTGAGCTGGGTGGAGAGCCCCAGCAGGTGTTCCAGTGGTTTGATGAGGCGCCCTATGCGGCGGCTTCCATCGGGCAGGTTCATCGGGCGCGCTTGCACAATGGCCGGGAGGTGATTGTAAAGGTGCAATATCCGGGGGTGGATGAGTCCTGCGACTCTGACCTCAAGCAGTTGCGCCTGGCGCTGAAGCTGGGTGGACTGCTGAAGATTCCCAAGGAAATGGTGGATCAGCTGTTTGAGGAAATCCGCATCCGTCTGAAGGAGGAGCTGGATTACGAGAACGAGGCCCGCAATATCGAGCGTTTTCGCCAGTTCCACCGGGAAGACCCGGGAGTGCTGATCCCCGAGGTGATTCCGGAGTTCTCAACCCGCCGGCTGCTGACCCTGGAGCTGGTCGAGGGTGATCATATCAGCCAGGTAACCCCGGAGCGCTATAGTCAGGACATCATTAACCAGATTGGCCATCGGATGTTTACCACCATGGCTGATCAACTGTTCAAGTTTCAGTGCATTCATGGCGACCCCCATGCGGGGAACTTCGCCTACCGTCCGGATGGCTCGATCATCCTCTATGATTTTGGCTGTGTGAAAGAGCTGAAGCCGGAAATCGTCGAAGCCTATCGCAAAAGCCTGGTGGCTGCCTTGTACGAGGAGTACGAGGCATTGGATCGCTACATGATTGAGCTCGGGGTGCGAGTCGAAGACAAGCCGCCGCTCGATAGCGCCTATTACGCCATGTGGCGGGATATTCTGATTCGCCCTTTTGCCAGCAAAGATGAAGCTTTCGATTTTGCCGAGGCGGATATTCACCAGCAGGTGGCGGCCAAGACACCGACGATCTGGAAATACATGGATCGCTTTAAGCCTCCCGTGGAAAGTATCTTCATTGACCGGATGATTGCCGGGCATTACTGGATCATGAAGCGGCTGGGGGTGCAGGCGGCGTTTCGGGGGGAGCTGGAGCGTTATTTGGGGCTGGATAAGGCGGCTTGAAAGATCAAATTCCCCTCTCCCAGCTGGGGAGAGGGGTTAGGGCGGCCCGCGTAGGGGTGAGGGCCGGAGTGCTCATCCAGCACTGGGGTTCGGATTGAATGATAATCCGCACACCCATCCGTAAAGATGCGGGCTATTCCAGCCGGGGTCGATCAAGGGTGCTTATTCTGAGAATTCGCGCCCTCTCCCCCGGCCCCTCTCCCCAGGAGGGAGAGGGGAGGGTTATTCGCCTTCGAACTGGCAGGTGGTAAATACTGAGATTCCCTGTTCCCGCAGTTTTCGGGAACCACCCAGGTCCGGCAAATCAATGATCGCCGCACATTCCAGAAGATCCGCGCCCAGTTTGCGGATCAGGCTGGCAGCGGCCAGCATGGTGCCGCCGGTGGCAATCAGATCGTCCACCAGAATCACCCGGTCGCCGGGCTTGAGGGCATCCTTGTGGAGTTCGACTTCGGCGGTGCCGTATTCCAGTTGATAGGTTTCGGAAACCGTGTCAAAAGGCAGCTTGCCCTTTTTGCGGACCGGGATGAATGAGGTGTTGAGTTCATAGGCCAGTGGCGCGCCAATGATAAACCCCCGGGCATCCACACCCGCAATGGCGTCGATCCGCTCATGGTGGTAGCGGTGGACAAAGGCGTCAATCAGCTTGCGAAATACGCTGCGATCTTGCAAAACCGTGGTGATATCACGGAAGGTCACGCCTGGCTTGGGCCAGTCCGGAACGGTGCGGATTGCAGACTTAATGATATCTCCGAAATATTCCATAACACTGGCCTTTCGTCATGTC
>CAZEWG010000010.1:80151-87422 GCA_964514485.1 uncultured Pseudomonadales bacterium | reverse complement strand
AGGTTCAGCGCCTGGACTACCTCTGGGCAGTTCTGGCAGCTCAGGGAAATATAGGTCTCGAAGCGATATTCGCCTTCCAGCCCTTGGATCTGCTCGATCATGTCGGCATCCACTTTGGGGGGATAACCGCCGACTTGCAGCAACGCCAGTACCAGCGAGCTGAATTCATGCCCCATGGGAATCCCGGCGAAGCTTACTTTCATATCGCTGCCGACGCGATTCAGGGAGAATGAAGGTTTACGGGCGTCGCTTGCGTCCTCTTTCAAGGTGATGAGGTCGGACAGCTCCGCAATTTCCTTCAGCATTTCCAGCAGTTCGCTGGATTTTTGACCCAGGGCGCCGGGAGCATTAACGTCAACGGACGCCACGATCTCAATCGGGCTGACAACTTTTTCGAGATAGCTCTTCAATTGATTCTTGATATTCGCGTCCAGCATGATTGGCCCCTGCGTTTTGAGAATTCTGTATTACCCGGGACTTGTGGTCCCGGGCTTTTGATAATGGCCGGATAGGCCAGTATTGCAGTCGTTTCCGTGAACCGGAGACGATTAGATCTTGCCGACCAGGTCCAGGGACGGAGCCAGAGTCGCGTCACCTTCTTGCCACTTGGCAGGGCAAACTTCGCCAGGGTGAGCAGCAACGTACTGAGCCGCTTTCACCTTGCGCAGCAGGTCCTGTGCGTCACGGCCGATACCTTCAGCAGTGATTTCTACTGCTTGGATGATGCCTTCCGGGTCAACTACGAAAGTTGCACGGTCAGCCAGACCTTGGCCCGGACGCATAACGCCGAAGTTGTTGGTTACGGTACCGGTCGGATCGCCGATCATGGTGTACTGGATCTTGCCGATAGTTTCGGAAGCATCGCACCAGGCTTTGTGTACGAAATGGGTGTCGGTAGAAACGGAGTAGATTTCCACGCCCAGCTTTTGGAACTCTTCGTAGTTATCAGCCAGGTCGCCCAGCTCGGTGGGGCATACGAAAGTGAAGTCAGCCGGATAGAAGAAGAATACAGACCACTTGCCTTTAACATCAGCGTCGGTTACTTCGATGAATTTGCCTTGCTTGTAGGCTTGGGCTTTAAACGGCTTGATTTCAGTGTTGATCATTATTTCATCTCCATGGGTTAATGATGTCTACAGCTACACATGTTAAGTGTGTCGCCTAGATTAATCCAATTGACTATTTAAACAGCTTTGATAGAGAAACCCTATCGATAGTCATTGCCCCAGCGCAGACTCCATCCTCTCAATTGCGCTGAAGGGTTCAGCCCGGTCAAGGTGCGCCTCCAGGCAGAGGCAAGCGACCGGTGATCAGAATGCTATCAGACAAAAGCCTTCCGACCGATGCCGATAGATCTCGGATTATCCATACGCCTGGTACAGACCCCGAGATATCTCCATACATGATGGCGCAACTCAAAAAAACAAGGAGCAGACCGTCTTTTCCCGGACCACTTCAGGACAAGCACAAGCAGCCCTGGCGCCAAGTCAGAAAAGCATAGCCCAAACTGGACATTTTGTAGGATTTGGTCTGTGCTTTAAGATGCAACGGAAGAATATCTTCATCATTTTTGACTTGGACAGACGGACTCACGTCCGGGAGAGTACATGTGGGTATCTTCATCCCCTTCAGAGCTGAAGCAATTATCCGATGCCCTGGGGATTGCAGTCTTCGTGCTGGAAGTCGTCGGTGATCGCTTCCAGCTGCTAAGCCTGAATGACAAACACGAACGCGCCACGGCCCTCAAACATGAGGAGGTCTCCGGCCGTTTTCTGGAAGAGATCTTCCCGCCGGAGCTGGCAGCGCAGTTGAGCGCCAATTACCGCCATTGTCTCCAGACCGGAGAGACCGTGGAGTATGACGAACGACTGGCCCTGCCCGGCGGTCCCCGCCACTGGCGCACCACCCTCTCCCCCATTCGAAATCAGGACGGTGCCATCGTCAGGATCGTCGGCACCGGCATCGATGTCACTGCGGAACGCCTGGCAACCAAGCAGCTCAAAGCCAACGAGCAGCGGTATCGGGCTGTTGTGGAGCCAAACCCGGCGGCGATCTATACCATCGACCCGAACGGTCACTTCCTGACCTGTAATGAAGCCACCCTGAATACAACGGGATATTCCAGGCAGGAACTGATCGGTCACCATTACCTGTTTTTAGTTCCCCCGGAAGACCATGAGCGGGTCACCCAGATCTTCAAGGCCACCCTGGCGGGCTCGCCCCAGCACCAGTTGCTTCGTATCCGCCGCAAGGATGGTGTCATTCTGGATGTGGACATTTCCATTGCGCCCTATCAGGTCGAAGGCAAAGTCCTGGGCATCGCTGGCATGACCCTCGACATCACCGAAAGGGTTCGCGCCCGGGAAGCCCTGGCGGACAGCGAGCGCCAGCTGCGCACCATGATCAACAGCCTGCCCGTCGGCGTCGCCTATATCGACAACCAACTGCGCATACGCTTTTATAACGATGTCTATCGAAACTGGCGGCCGAATCCACACCTGCTCCAAAAGGACGAGCCCATCGAGAAGCTGCTCGGCGCGCGCTTCCACGAGTTTCAAGAACCCATCCGCAAGGTACTGGCCGGCCACAAGACCAGCTTTGAGCGGGAAGAGCTCTTGGAAGGGGTCCCCCGTATTATTGAGGCCACCTATATCCCGGATCAGTCTGCCGATCAGGTCGTGCATGGCTTCTTTGTCATGGCCCAGGACATCACCGAACGCAAGCGGCAGGAGCGGGAGCTGGCGGCACAGGCACAGTTTGATGGCTTGACGGGGCTCTATAACCGACGTGGCCTTTTAGCCCAACTCGACCAGGCCATGCTGGAATCCCGCCAAAACAGCACGCCGCTGGTGGTCCTGTTTCTGGACCTGGATGGCTTTAAGCAGATCAACGACACCTACGGCCATGCTGCCGGAGACAGCCTTTTGCAAGAAGTTTCCCGTCGTCTTTCCGTTTCCCTGCGCAAGACCGATATCCTGGCGCGGATTGCCGGCGATGAGTTTGTGATTTTGCTACGCGGCATCAAAACCCCCGACGAGGTCTCCCCGATAGCCGAGAAACTCCTGACCGTAATCGCCGCTCCTTACCTGATCAGCGACGCGACGATCAGCGTCACCGTCAGCATTGGCGGAACACTCTACCAGGGAGAGGACTCCACCCTACAAGCCCTGTTACACCGGGCCGACCAGGCCATGTACCAGTCCAAACGGCTGGGCAAAAACCGCTTTGCCCTGATCTGACCTGATCAGGGCTGCGAAGCCAGCTCCCCACTCCGCCTGTTCGTCCAGGACTACTGGGAGTGACACTGACGATACAACTTTTCAGAAAGCGTCCGTCGCCGCTCCCGCAAGCTGTTGCCCCGCTCATTGCTATAACCTGCCCGCAACTGACGCTGGACCTGCTCCAGCGCCTGGCGATAGCCCTGACACTGTTTTTGCTGGACCGACACGGAGACGGAGCGATTGGAGTTCCCCGACGGTCGGGATTGTGACGCAGACTGCGCCGGGCGCGGCCCCGCCACGGCCGGCAACGGGCCTGGCTCCATTTCGTTGAGATCTGGCAACTGCTGGCTGATTTCCGTGTACTGCAGTGCGGCGGGTGGGCGGTCGGAGTAGCGCATCACGCCTTGTTCGTCCCGCCATTTGTAAATCTCTGCCGCGGCACTGGCCCCCATCGCCAGACCGATGGGCAGCAGGCAGATTTTCGGCAGCGCACCCAACCGCCGCTGCCGCTTCCTTTTAAGCGTCATATCAATTCCCTTCAACAATCCTTGTTGCGTCTTCCCGCACTCTCTGGAGCGGGTCGAGATCCTTTTTGCCCGAGCAAGGCTGCCCCCGACAGGCGTGGGTGGCGCTGACTGCTGCGGGTGAAAAACTTATACCTGATCTTTGCTCTGCAAACCGCTGCCTAGTCGGCAGGAATCGACTCTGGCTCGGCAATGGGCACCAGGGTCTTGGGGGAGTCAACCGCCACCACTTCCAAATCGACCGCAATGTGAGGCTGCATGAGATCGGCAAAGGCATCCAACTGCTGAAAGTCGGGGTCCAGCCAAAGGTCGAAGTCCTGGGGCTTGAGCATTAAGGGAATGCTTTTGGGGTGGATATGGGCAAAACGGGGATGGGGCGGCAGGGTAATCATGGTGAATGAAGTATAGGGAACGCCCTCAAACTCCCAATGATCATAAAGGCCCGCAAAGGCTATCGCGCCCTGCTTGGGTCGAATGTTAACGACCTGTTTATGGCCCCCGGTCGGCACCCATTCATGGAAACCGCTCGCCGGAATAATCGCCCGCTTGTGACGATAGCGGGATTTCCACAGCGGGCTCTGATTCAGCCGTCGGGACTGGGCGTTGAAGGTCTGCCATTTGGGATTGGGGCGCACCCCCTCCCCGGTGGGTTTAGGTTCGATCAACAAAGACCAGACCGCATCTTCCAGATGCCGGCCCTGATGGTCCTGATAAACAATCTGGCCGTGGCCTCCCGGCGCAATATTACGACGGGGTTCGGGAAACAAGGGCAGTTGGAGAGATTCCATCAACTCCCGCACAAAGGTATCGTCAAGGATATTGTAACGACCGCACATGGTGCATTGCCCTTCCTGATAGCAGTAGTTCTGAATCCTGAACTCTGGCTCTCTCCCAATTAAGGAGTCTTCCGGGTAGTGTGCATAGGGGCGAACCCGTGGGTTCGCCCGCGGGCAGGCACGCAGGCCTGCCCTACAAGCCATCAGGCCGCCGCACTACGTCCCAGTGCGGCCACCAAGGCCTCCCGGTCGGCAGCATCGGCTTTGCGATACAGGCGATTCACCCCTGAAATCAATGCTTGCAAAGAAGCGGTGATGATATTGTCGTGCATGCCAATCCCAAACACCGATCCCGGCACCCCGGGCAACTCCATTTCCACAAAGGCCACCGCTGTCGCATCCGCACCCTGCCCCATGGAATGCTCTTCGTAACCTATCACTTGAGCACCCAACTTCAAGGCATTCATGGTGGCGTCAATCGGGCCTCGCCCTTCGCCCACCAGTTCGCGGACACCGTTCGGGCCGTTCAGCATCAACCGCACGCCCTGCCCCGCTTCAGAATCGAACAGGCGGTGCTCCACATAGGCAAGGGGCTCTTTAATCTGCAAATACTCCTGCTGGAAGCACTCCCAAATCTGTTGGGCGGTTACTTCACTGCCGGAGCTATCGGTCAGCGCCTGAATGGCTGTACTGAACTCCACCTGCACCCGACGGGGCAAGACCAACCCATAGCCTTGCTCCAGCAAATAGGACACGCCACCTTTTCCGGACTGACTGTTCACCCGGATAATCGCATCATAGGAACGCCCCAGGTCGGCCGGATCCACGGGCAAGTAGGGCACTTCCCAGAACTCTTTCTCGGGCTGCACCGCAAAGCCTTTCTTAATGGCATCCTGGTGGGAGCCGGAAAATGCGGTGAATACCAAGTCGCCCGCATAGGGATGACGGGGATGCACCGGCAACTGGGTGCACTCTTCGACCGTCCGGACAATCTGGTTAATGTTGGAAAAGTCCAACTCCGGGTCCACACCCTGGCTGTAGAGGTTCAACGCCAAGGTCACCAGGTCCACATTTCCGGTCCGCTCGCCATGTCCGAACAGACAGCCTTCCACCCGGTCGGCACCCGCCATCACGCCAAGTTCGGCGGCCGCCACCGCACAGCCCCGGTCATTGTGAGGGTGCAAGCTGAGAATAATGTGCTCGCGACGCTTCAGGTTACGGTGCATCCATTCCACCTGATCGGCATAAATATGGGGCCCGGCCACTTCAACCGTCGCCGGCAGGTTAATAATCACCTTACGCTCCGGGGTCGGATCCCAGACATCCACCACGGCGTCACAGACCTCCTTGGCAAAATCCAACTCCGTGGCGGTAAACGTCTCCGGGCTGTATTGGAAGCGCCAATCGGTTTCAGGCTGCTCGGCGGCTAACTCCTTGATCAGGCGGGCGGCATTGACGGCCATTTCCGTGACGCCAGCCCGATCCTGATTGAAGACGGTATTACGAAACACCGGAGAGGTGGCGTTATAGACGTGCACAATCACCTTTTTCGCCCCCTGTACCGACTCCATGGTGCGGCGAATCAGGTGATCTCGAGCCTGGGTCAATACTTCAATGGTGACATCGTCAGGAATGTGATTGCCTTCGATCAGCTCGCGGACAAAGTCAAAGTCGGTTTGCGAGGCTGAAGGAAATGCCACTTCGATTTCCTTGACCCCAATCGCCACCAGCATCTTGAACATGCGCATCTTGCGCTCGGCATTCATGGGTTCAAAAAGGGCCTGGTTACCGTCCCGCAGGTCGGTACTCATCCAGATCGGCGCACGATCAATGGTCTGATCCGGCCAGGTACGGTCGGACAAGCGGACAGGTTCAAAACGGCGATATTTGGTATTCGGCTGCTTCAACATGATTCATTCTCCAGCAAATTCAGATAAGGACAAAAGCTGTGGCGAGAATGGGGCTGCCGTGCGGCCACTAACACATGGCACGACAACCGCTGCGCAGTCGTAGCAGAAGCGCCGGAAGGGAGATTTTGATTTGAGAGAGTTGCCACATTTTAAAAGTTCCGAACCTATTTAAACCTGACGTTAGCCCTGGGGCAGGGTAACCATGCTGCATGAAAGCGCGAGGTTTAGCTGCGTAGTAGGCGCAGTCGTAGGTTCAGGCTTAGCTCCAGGAGCTGGAGGCCTGTTAAACGGAGAGATTGTGCAAAGATATTTAAGGTGAGCATGGTCACAAGGTAACCAAATGTGGCCTGGTCGTCAATAAGAATGACAACTGCTCAAAAATTTGTTCAAATGCGCTCTGCCAGGGTACGCCTGCAGTACGTGTGTCCCCACTATGATGTTCTAAACTGGTTCATCAAGGCCCAACCAGCCCCATACTAGAGGGCTTGCTGAGCTGTGGACGCCACATACTGCTCTGTATACTGGCTTTAACGAAAGATGAACAACTCTCAACCTAACTAAAAATATCAGAGGGGGTCTCATGGGAAATCGTAAACCCATGGCTGTGGCAATCGCTGCTGTAACACTTGGCTTGGTTCTTCCCGGTCTGGCATCTGCCGCCGGCTACGCACTTAACGAACAAAGCGCCCACGCTTCCGGTACCGCCAACGCAGGTGCTGGCGCCAACGTGGAAAACGCTTCCATTCTGTACTTCAACCCAGCCGGTATGAGCCGTCTGCCCCAAGGCACCCAGATCTCTTTCGGTGCGGCAGTGCTGGATGTTAAGCCTGACGCAAAAGT
>CAZEWG010000010.1:78808-80051 GCA_964514485.1 uncultured Pseudomonadales bacterium | reverse complement strand
CACGTGGAAGAAAACTTCCATAACACCTGGTCATTCGCAGTGGGTGCTCTGTACCACCTGAACGAGAACTGGACCCTGAAAGCAGGCTATGCCTACGACGAGTCTGCTGTTTCCAATACCTACCTGACAGCTCGGGTTCCGTCCTCTGACCGTCAGTGGCTGACCCTGGGTGCTCAGTGGAGAGATCTGGAGTCTGGCTGGACCGTGGATGCGGCCTTTGGCTACCTGATCATTGACGACGTGAAAGTCAACGAGTTCGAGCGCAGCGTCAATGACGAGATCTTGCCTGGCGGCACCAACTACCGCGCCAAGTACGAAATCGATGCCTGGGGTGCTGGCCTGCAAGTCAGCAAGCGCTTCTAAGCAACGGATAAACACAGGATGTAACAACAGATTAGGAGCCTAGGCTCGTAGTCTATTGCCCTGACAGGGACGTCGAGGGCCTTTTATCACCGCAAGGACCGCTGAACATCTCAACGCCCCTTTCTCTTTCCCTACGCCTATCGTTACTCCCAGCTAAAACAGAAATCAACCAACAGCCACCCGTCAGTTCAATCCACTAACGCCACTCCCCTGACAATAACGGCTCGATCGGATGCCGGGATTTGCGCATTCTTAAATCGGATAGAATCTCCGCACTGTGCTCCGTTTCCTTCTGCGGGTCGAGCTCAATGCCAAGATCCCGGGAAACATCATCGGATGCCGCAATCAGCAACAACTCCACCCCTTCATAATCCAGAAACTCCGGGGGCTCGGCACTGGCAAAGCGGCGACCTTTAAAGGCGCTCTGCAGTCTCTTTGGGAGATCGGCCTTGTCCTGCCTCGGCAGGCCGGCGTTTCGTGGGGATGACTTCTGTGGATTTTTGATCTGCAGAATATAGTTACCTTCCGGCTCTATATTCAGCTCGCCCTGGGCGTCGCCAGGCCTATGGGGAAGCTCCAAGGCATAGGCGAGATGGGTATGGTCACCGTGGTGCACGAGCTGGTAAACCCCCTCCCCTACGGGGCGCGCGGCGGGCAGCTCTCGCTCACCGCGGGTTTTGGTCTGATAGGTCTGCGCCCTCAGACTTTGCTCCAGCTTGCCGGGGTCTTTGCTCACGGCTTCCACAAAGCCCCAGGCCTGGTCACCCCGTTGATTGGCATCGGGCAGCTGTTTTCGCCCCATCGCCAGCATCCGGTAAACCTTCTTGCCCTTGGGCTTGAGCACCATATAGAAGCGCTGAACGTCATCCAGACCTTCTAC
>CAZEWG010000010.1:0-78708 GCA_964514485.1 uncultured Pseudomonadales bacterium | reverse complement strand
CCTCGGCGTGCTTTTCCTCAACCCTAGGGCGATAGACAAAATAGATATTCCCCGTCTCCAGGACTTCCACGTCATTCTGATTTTGCCTGGAACTTGCCATGCCGCTCCTCCCAAAACAATTTTCCCAAACCTCCGGCCTCTCTTCATTCTAGAGAACCAGAAGCCCGGGAAATAAAATCGGGAAGCGGCGCAGGTCAGGCTCAAACGCTCGGGCGGACCGTTAAACCTGGGGGATATTCAGGCTAGCCAATGCAAATCCGGTTTCGCCCGGTACGTTTCGCCTCCAATAAGGCAAATTGGGCCCGCCGTAGCAAGCCCAGCAGATCACTGTCCCCCTTGAGCGAGACCTGCCCCAGGGAAACCGTAAAGCGCAAAGTAACTCCGCCGTCCAAAGGCAACACAGCCTGTTCAATTGCACCGTGCAGGCGACGAGCAATATCAGTGGCGCTGACCTCATCAGACTCAGGGAGCAGGATCGCGAACTCATCGTCCTCCAGACGCCCGATTCCGTCCACATGGCGCAGATTCTCCGCACACACCGCAGTGAGTTGCTGCAAAACATAGTCTGCTGCCCCCTGCCCATGGGTGTTCCGGATCGAGTCAAACTCATCGACACTGAGCAGCAACAAAGACAAGGGATGCTGATACCGAGCAGCACGTGCCAGCTCTTGTTCGGCGATAGCCAGAAAGTGACGGCGATTCAGCGCGCCAGTCAGGGCATCGGTTCGAGTCTGTCGCTCCAACTCCTCCTGCAACTGGCGTAACGGGGTAATGTCGGCCATAAAGCCAATCATCAGCTCGGGATTTCCGGATGAGACCAGGAAGCGCCCCCGATGCTGCATCCAGCGATATTGGCCATCCTGGTGCAGAAACCGGTATTCGAGGTCGTAAACCTCACCACTTTGCTGGACGTCTTTCAGCGCAGCCAAAGCTTCGGCGCGGTCCTCCGGGTGCACCCGCACCGACCACTGGTCGATACCGCCGGTCATTTCTTCCGGGCCGTAGCCAGTAACTTCTCGCAGGCTGCCGCCCCAGAAAATGTTGCCCGAGTTGCTGTCATACTCATACAGAAGCAGGCCCGAGAGCTCGGCCCAGGCATCATGCCGACGCTTCCAGGCCGAAGCCTCTTCCGAGCTAAACTGCCCGCCGGTAGTTCCAGACTGAATTGCGGTATTCATCAGTATCCGCCCCTCTCTCCCAAGTTCACTCCATTAACGCCTGACAACCTATTCCAGTGGCTACACACCACCTAACCCGGGCAGCCGCCTTCCCGATATTTTTTCAGCAGAATATCGATAGTCTGGACGTTAGGATCTGAACTCACTAATAAAGCCATCTCGCCATCCACGCTCAAAACTCCCTTCATCTTGAGCTCATCCAGCGTCAGAGAACCGGCATAGTCTTCGGTATTGACGTGATACGCTGAAGGGATGTCGCGGGGTGTCCCTGAAGAGAGCTTGCACTCTTTGCGCTGCAGGGAGCCCTGACCATCAGCAGTGATGTAACCAAAAGTGTTAACGTCGCTCTGACCCGCCCTGAGTTGCAACTGGGCGAACCAATACTGGCCCTGTAGATTAGCCTCAGTAAGACGATGATCCCCTTTCAGGCAGAGTAATAGACCATGGGTCGTCACCCTTTCAGGCGCTTTGGTAGTCTGGTTCTCTGGAAGAGAGCCAGACAGGTCGGGCTCCTTACTGCCGATCATGTACGAGGCCATCAGGAACTGCTGCTGATTTTGAAAGCCTCCCTCCAATAATGCCTCTTCACTCGCACCGATTGCCGAGTCAGGAATCGTTAGCCCCTGATCTTCCAAAATCCTGAACCGTCCGTTTTCCTGCAGTTCATAGCGCGCCACTAAAGGATTCTCGCCATCGAGGCTATATTGGAAGACGCCATCCTGCACAAAATCCGCCTGGAACCACTGTAGCTGCGAGGTGGGCTGAGTGAGGTGCCGAACACAGGAATAAGCTCCGCTTAACTCAGAGGGAGCAACTTGTCCACCGGCAGGTTTGCGCGTATACAATGTCAGCCCTGGCTCCCTTTCGATCAGGAAAAGCACATCCACATCGGGGTCAGCCGCGCCATAGGGTGCACCGGCAGTGAGATACCCGGTTCCCCCCGGCGCTTTGAACTTGGTCAATGCCCCTGAGGGCATCGGACGATTCATCCCCTGCCTCTCCCAGCGTGCCAGGTTGGTACCGCCATGTTTTGACTGACCGTTCACAAAAGCATCCAGGTAGAGAGCTTCGGAAGTTTGCGTATAGTGACTGACCCGAAAGTAACTCCCTTGAATCTGGAATCGGCGCTCGGCTTCCTCTTCTTCGTCTTTATCACCGCCACCTTTGCAGCCCACTGTAATCGCCAGCATTGCCAGCAAGAGGCTGCTCCAGCCCGTTTTTACACCCCAGCTCCGCCGCATCATTCCTTCCATTTCGTTGCCTTGCCACTTTTTATTGGAATTTTTCAATTAGCTAAAGGCATGGTAACGACAGGCTCAGCGTGAGTCCTTGACTGACTTGGCAATTCAAACGTGTGGTGCCGCAGGCTGTATCAAGACAGCAGTCGCACGTGATTATAAAGGGCGGTGACCTTATCGAACTTGAGGATCAGGGCGTGGACGGTATTGGTATAGCTGTCATGCAGGTGGTACTTAAACCTGGTCTGGGGCTCCCCCTGTAAAAAACGGTCATAATCCTTGGCGAGCTCACGCACATCACTTTTGCTTTCCTTGCTCCAGGTGGCGTGAAATGGCCCCAATATAGCCCCACCCTCCAGGCAGATGGTCACTTCATGATTGGTCAGGCCGTCGTCTTCCCGTATCAACATGGCTGCTCCCTCCCAGGATCAGGCTCCTAGCTCACCGCAAACGTCTGCTCCGCTTTGGCTTGAGTGGCCGGGGGCGCCGCGGCCTCATGGGCCTCAAGCTCCAGCATGAACGCCTCAAGCAACTGCCGGGGTGCCCGGACAACCTGCCGGTCAGCCAACAAACCAATCTGAACCTGCTGGTTGTAACTCAACAAACTGATACCCAAGGCAGACTCGCCACTTTGGGGCACCCAGAACATGGCTTCATGAACCCGGCTACCGGCCAGGTACCGGGCCTGCTGAATCCCCGGCACATTGGACAGCACCAGTGAGCTTTTGCGACTGAACAGGTCGATAATCTGGCGCTGTATCCGCCCGGGCATCAAGCCCAATGCGGTTAGCAACCCATAAGAGATGCCCGGCTGCCAGGATCGACGCAGCCGCTGCATCTCGTATTTGATCCGATAAATGCGCTCAACCGGATTACGCACCCCCAGGGGCAGGGCCATGAACAACGTGCCAAACTGATTGCCCAAGGCCTGCTCCGGCACCAGCTCTCCCTGCTCATCCAGAGCCCGCACATTGACCGGCACCGTGGCATGAATTTCAAAGTCCGGCCCGACCGGCTGATAGTTTTCCAGATAGCGCCGCAAGGCGCCGGAGACACAGGACAGCAGCACATCATTGAGGCTACAGCCGTAGGCCCGTCCCAACTGTTTAATCCGCTCCAGTGCAATCGGCTCACTCCACAAGCACACCTTGCCCGCGCCGAGCCGCCCCTTCAGGGCGGTTTCAGGATCAGAGGGCAGCGCCGTCAACCGGGAGGCCTCTGCCAGCACCGACAGGGCCATGCGCCCCAGATCCTTCAAGGACGACGGCTCCCGCAGCATATGCAGGCCGCCTTCCGACATTTTCAAACTGAATCGGCCGTAGCGCTCCAACGACTTGAGGGCGGCTTCCTTGATCACCTGATACGCATCCCAGGACTCCAGGCCCGGCGCCCGATTGTCGTTCGCCGCGGGCTGCTCGGGGCCCACACTCGTCGCGGAAGCGGGCTCGACTCGCTCAGCCGTGTCATCCGTGAGCGCAGCGAATACCGAAACCAACGACAAGCCATCGGCATAACAGTGATGAATTCGCATCACGATGGCACAGTGGTCGCCATAGTTTTCCACAAAGTGAAACTGCCACAGCGGCCGGGCAGGATCCAGGGGCACGGCCGCCAGATCGGCGATAAAGCGCTGGAGCTCTTCCTTATCGGCGTTGCCCGGCAGAGCCGAGCGACGCACGTGATAATCCAGCTCAAAGCCTTCGTCCGGCTCCCAGAAATACAGTCCGGAATGGCAAACCGGGCGCTTCAAGAAACGGTCAAAGGCGAGAAACCGTTGTCGGATAAGCGTCGTGAAATCGTGAAAGTCACACCGCTCAATCACAATCATCGCGGTGACCACCATCAGGTTGGTGGGACGATCCATTCTCAGCCAGGCCGTATCCACGGCATTCATCGGTTCGCTGTTAGAATCCAGCATCCAGCCCCTCTCCCGGCCCGCCATGAAGATGCGGGCCGTTATAAATTCCTGACCTGGCTCGCCAGGCATTTGGTGAAGACAAAGTACGCCTCTCCATCATACACAAACAATATTACAAATTTTAACAATCACCCCCAAAACCCCATCTATAATCGATTTAGAAGCTTCTGTTTGTCGGTCGCTACCAATTTTTCGATATGGACTAGACACCGGCAGCGTCGTTTATTACAAAGTTGTAAGGTAGGAAAGCTTCTAATCGTCGCGGTCGAACCATCGAAATACGGGCGCACGAGAACAATAAGCCAGTTGATTGCCTCTAATATTCAGATGCCACGAGCTGTAGGCCCCACTCCTGGGGAGTCACTGAGTCAGGCAGTCATCTACGACAGGAGCGTAGTTCGTATGAAAGCAACCCATGCGCGTAAGCTGATTAAGCCGATCGAGCAGTCCTACTCCGAAATGTTTTCCGGCCGGGTTTATAAGGTTGGCAAAGGGGCCGTTTCCGTTCGTAATCATAGCGCCCACGCCAAACATACGGTGATTGGCGTTCATGGCTTCCTGGAAAATCACTGTTACTTCACCCAAACCTACAATGCTCCCGATATTGAGCTGATTCTCCTGACCTGCAGCAACTACCATATTCCCGTCAGCGGTCCCACCGCGGAGACGCCGAGCTGGGAAGTCCCCATTAAATATCTCGAAGGCACCATTGAGTACGATGCCTGTATCCTGATCCAGGCCCTGCAGAATCTACCCACCACCAACCGAATCCGGGTCCATGGTCATTCCCGAGGTGGCGCCGTCATTGTTGAGGCGATCCGCCAGCGCCCGGAACTGTTTGAACAGGTGGATGTGGTGCTGGAAGCACCGGTCCTCCCGCAAGGCCAGCTGCACCCCCTGGTGAACGCCCTGCTGGAGCCGGTCAGCCACGGCATGTGGCCTTGGGTCATTCGGTTGGTGAATAGCGCCCCGGCATCCTCCTATAACCAGACCTTTTTCGGTCGGATGAATGCCCGCAAGCGGCAGTTACTGGACAAGCTGTTCCACGCCACCCGGGATCACCTCACCATTGTGCGCAATATTGAAAATATCATCGGCTGGATGGAGCGCACGTCTTTTGATGTCTATCAGCATATGCGCTACGGCACGGTGCTGATCCCGAAAGTCGACCGCATTCTGGATCGCCAAGCCATGTTACGCAGCGCGGAGCATACCTCCAACGCGATTCGAATCGTGGAAACCGGCGCTACCAGTCATTTCATCACCTTGGATAGCGTTGAGTGGGTTCCATCGCTCGATTCGATTCCCACTGCCGCGATTTCCGCCGCCTCCTGATTGTGCAAGGGAACCTGTACGGGCATCTCCGCGGTACAGGTTTCCCATAGATCTGGTACACTTGCCCGCCTTTCTGTTTAACACCCTGTCGCGAGCCCGGCTTGACGGAAACCGTCCCGATAAGTATATCTGGCCGTGTCAGGCCTTGAAGCTGACAAACCTTAAAATATCCATGCCCCACATTCTTCGATCAGTGCTGTTTGCCCGTAGCCATACAAGGAAGAACCATGTCCAAGGATAAACTGCTCAAGGCTCGCGTACGCAGCGAAAACGCCAAGCGTCTGCAGCAACTGCTGCTCGACTACCACTACCATCGGCAAGCGCTCCACCAGCATCCGCTGAAAGAGCAACTTGAATTGCTGGGGGACTGGCAGGCGGAACGTCTCAAACACACCCATGCGGATCTCTACCATAACCCTCGCTATCACGAGGCACTGGATTATCTGCTGAAAGACCTTTATTCCCCGAAGGAGTTTTCCCGGCGGGATTCCGATGTGGAACGGGTTTTCCCGGTCATGGTCAAGCTGTTACCGGACCAGGCGCTGGGCACCATCGCCGGCCTGGTGGAACTCAATTTACTGAGCCAGCAGCTGGACCTGCAGCTGACCCAAACCCTGTTTCTGACCCTGAGCGTCCGGGAAATCACCGAAACCAGTTATGCCCAAGCCTATCGCCTGTGCGACAACCGCGCCCAGCGCCTGCACCAGATTCATCTTTTCACCAATATCGGGAGAGATTTGGAACGCTACGTCAGCAGTCGCCTGTTGGCCATGACGCTCAAAATGACCGAAAGACCTGCTTATATGGCGGGCGTGGGCGAGCTCCACAGCTTTTTGTCCCGGGGCTTTCACTCATTTCGGGCCATGGGCGGCGTGGAAGAACTACTGGATCGCATTATTGAGCGGGAACTCCAGATCCTGGAGCGCATTCATGACGGCGACGACACGCCCTTTGCCTTGCCGCAGCCGATACGAGTGCCGAAGCCCGAGTCCCTTCCCGAGCCGGAACAAATGCCCGAGGTTCAGGTCGCGCTCGTCTGACAAATTTCTGGGTCTTAAGGGGCAGAGTCGTGGATGCAGGCCCGCGAGAGCCAGTTTCGGCTCTCGCTCAACCAGCGGTTAGGCCTGGCGTCCCTGCTCCAGCAGATTATCCAGATGATGATTGATCTCACGCTCAATCCGGTCACGAAACGCCGATAGCAGCAGCCCCAGCTTAAGCTCGATCTGGATCGTTTGGGGCCCCACATGCAACTCGCCGTTGGCACCTCGACGGTTAAAATAAAGCACTTCGTTCTTCCACTGGTATTGGACATCAAAATCCCTGGACAGGCTTTGAGCCAACTCATCAGCCGCCTGAAGCGCGTGCTGGTGGTCCAACTGGTGATGACGCGTAACTTTAATAGTCGACATAGGTTCTCTGATTCCGCAGGATTCGTCTTTCAGTAAAGATTAGTGTCGTCCGGTATTGAGCAAAAAGAGGGGCCTCAACAGGCGGCGCATCATAGCATATTGTTTCTTCATTTGACGTCCGGACGCACCACTTCGCCCAAGTGGAAAGACAATTCCCGCGCAGGGCGTTAAAATACCGTCCCAATCATTTCCATGACGCAAAATCCGCGCCATGGCCATCCAGATACAGCGACAGGGATCACTATGGACAAGAACCAGAACATGACCCACTTTGGCTATCGCCAGGTGCCCGCAGAGCAAAAAGCTCAGCACGTGGCACAGGTGTTCCATTCGGTCGCCTCGCGCTACGATGTGATGAATGATCTGATGTCCATGGGCATTCACCGCATCTGGAAACGTTTCACCATCGAAATGAGCGGCGTCCGCAAAGGCCACCGGGTCCTGGACATTGCCGGGGGCACCGGCGACCTGACCATGCAGTTTTCCCGCCTGGTGGGTAATACGGGCACCGTCGTGCTGGCAGACATCAATGACTCGATGCTGAAGGTCGGACGCGACCGCCTGATTGACCAGGGCTTTGGCAGCAATATTGAATATGTGCAGGCCAACGCCGAGTGCCTGCCTTTTCCGGACAACTACTTTGACTGCATCACCATAGCCTTCGGCCTACGCAACGTGACCGACAAGGACAAGGCGCTGGCCTCCATGGCCCGGGTTCTCAAGCCCGGCGGCCGGCTGCTGGTGCTGGAGTTCTCCAAGCCTGACAATCCCCTGCTGTCCAAGGCCTACGACCTGTACTCCTTTACCGCGCTCCCCTTGATGGGAACCCTGATCGCCGGAGACAGCGAAAGCTACCGTTATCTGGCCGAGTCGATCCGGATGCACCCTGACCAGGAAACGCTGAAAGGCATGATGGAAGCTGCCGGGTTGGCCCGCTGCAAGTATTACAACATGACCGGCGGCATCGTCGCCCTGCACACGGGAATCAAGGCCTGATATGGACCCCGTTGCCCGCTCGGCCTTTCATCTGGCCTTGGAACGCCTGCTCAACAAGGCCTTGGCGCTGGACCTCGCCAGCCAGCCAAAGCTGCGCTGCTGGGATGGCAAGATGCTGGGACTCTGCCTGCAGCCTCCCGGCCTGAGCGTTGCCCTGTTGTTTCAAGATGGCCAGGTCCGGGTGTTTGCGGAAAGCGATGGCCAGACCGATGCCCGGATCACCGGCACGCCGTTAGCGGTACTGAGATTTCTCGCCCCCGTTGAAGAGGGTTCGATCACCGAGCTGGAAGTCACTGGCGATCAGCAGTTGGTTGACGAGTTTCGTCAGCTCCTGCAGGAGCTGGAACCGGACTGGGAAGCCGAACTGGCCCAGCACCTGGGCGATGTCCTGGCCCATGAGGCCGGCCGACGCATCCGCCAGGGCGTTCAATGGGGGCAGCAGGCACAGCGAACCCTGCTCGCCAACCTGGCCGAATATGTCACGGAAGAGTCCCGGATCCTGCCGCCCCGGGCTGAACTGGAAGCCCGCCTGCTGGAATCGCTGCCACCGTTAGAACAACGCCTCGACGAACTGGAGCTGCGCGTTCAGCAACTGGAACGCCTGCTGCGACAACCCTCGTCCTCGTCTTAACCTGCCGGAAGTTACCTCGTGAGTCGACTGCGCCGTTTCCTGAAGATCACCTGGGTCGTCAGCAAGTATCGTCTGGACGAATTCATTCCTCTCGCCACCTTGCCTTTCGCCCTGAGAGCCCTGCTCTGGCTGGCCCCCTGGCATTTTTTTCCGCAGCCCAAGCTGTCCCGTGGCGAACGGCTGCGCCGGGCTCTGGAGGAACTCGGCCCCATTTTTGTAAAGTTCGGCCAGATCCTCTCCACCCGCCGGGACTTGCTGCCCGATGATGTGGCCAATGAGCTCAAGTATCTGCAGGACAAGGTCCCGCCGTTCGACAGTGCCCTGGCTCGCCAGCGTATTGAGCAGTCCCTGCGGGGCAAAATCGAGGATGCTTTCGCGCGGTTCGACGAAGCACCACTCGCCTCCGCCTCCATCGCCCAGGTGCACTCCGCCCAGCTTCATAATGGCAAGGAAGTGGTCATCAAGATCATTCGACCCGGAATCGCCCCCATTATTCGCCAGGACATCGCCCTCATGTTCATGATCGCGCGACTGGTCGAAACCTATTGGGAGGACGGCAAGCGACTGCACCCGGTGGATATCGTCGCCGACTATGAGCAGACCATTTTTGACGAGCTGGACCTCCAGCGGGAAGCCGCCAACACCTCCCAGCTTCGCCGCAACTTCCAGGATTCGCCCCTGATCTATATTCCAGAGGTCTACTGGGACTATACCAGCACCAAAATGCTGGTCATGGAACGCATTTACGGCACCCCGATTGCGGATGTGGAAACCCTCCGCGCCAAGGGGACCGACATGAAAAAGCTGGCCGAACGGGGCGTGGAGATCTTTTTCACCCAGGTGTTCCGGGATAGCTTCTTCCATGCGGACATGCATCCGGGCAATATTTTCGTCTCCACCGAAAACCCCCAGGAACCCCAATACATTGCCATTGACTGTGGCATTGTCGGCACCCTGTCGCCCCAGGACCAGAACTACCTGGCCCGCAATCTGCTCGCTTTTTTCAAACGGGATTACCATCAAGTGGCGCTGCTTCATGTAGAGTCCGGCTGGGTTCCCTCCACCACGCGGGTCGATGAATTCGAGTCCGCCATCCGCACCGTGTGCGAGCCTATTTTTGAGCGTCCGCTAAGCGAAATCTCCTTCGGTCACTTCCTGCTGCGCCTGTTCCAGACCGCGCGGCGCTTTGATATGGAAGTTCAACCCCAACTGGTCCTGTTGCAGAAAACCCTGCTCAATGTGGAAGGGCTCGGCCGTCAGCTCTATCCACAACTGGACTTGTGGAACACGGCCCACCCGTTTCTGGAACGCTGGCTACGGGATCGCATTGGTCCGCCCCGGCTGATGAAAGCGGTTCGCCAGCACTTGCCCGACTGGCTGGAACAGACCCCGGAAGTGCCGCAACTGATTTTCGAGGCCATGAGCCAGATCCGGCACCTGGACCGCTTTAGCCAAGGCCAGGACCGCGCCCTGGAAGCTCTGCGCCTGGAGCTTCAACGGGAGCGCCGACAGGACCGCCGCCAATGGCTGGCGTTTGCCTTCATCGCCGCGGCAGGGCTGAGCGCCACAGAAGGCGGCTGGGCCTGGCTCAGCAACCTGCCTCCCCATGGCTGGCTGCTGGCCGCCGCGGGTGTGTATCTGTTGCTGCGTTCACAGCGTCGCTAAGCAGAAGCTGAAGCGGACGCTAGTCACCATGACTGATATACTTGGCCGTACCGGTTGCGGCCGTAACACGGTTTTTACCAGCCCTGAAACAAGGTAACCCCATGACAGCTCCAGACTGGCTGAACAGCATTAAATGGAACGACCAGGGTTTGATACCCGCTATCGCCCAAGACGCCAGCAGCGGTGAAATCCTTATGGTGGCCTGGATGAACGCCGAGGCGCTCGCCCTGACTGCCGAGGAAGGCCAGGCGGTGTACTGGTCCCGCTCCCGTCGCGCGCTGTGGCGAAAAGGCGAATCGTCGGGCCACCAGCAGCGGGTTCAGGAAATCCGCCTGGATTGCGACAACGACGTCATTTTGCTGAAAGTGGAACAGGTTGGCGGCATTGCCTGCCATACCGGACGCCGTAGCTGCTTCTTCCAAGTGCTCAAAGACGGCAGCTGGCAATCCAGCGATCCCGTGCTGCGCGACCCTGCCGATATCTACGGAGCCCCTTCCCATGACTGATAGCCGTAACACCTCCACTCCGCTCAACTCTTCGCGGGAGACCCTGGAAAAGCTGGCGGAAATTCTCGAGTCCCGCAAACAGGCCGACCCTGGCAGCTCCTATGTCGCCAGCCTGTACCACAAGGGCCTGAACAAGATTTTGGAAAAAGTCGGCGAGGAATGCGTGGAAACCATTATCGCCGCCAAGGACGCGTCACGAACCGGCAATAATCAGGATGTCATCTACGAAACCGCCGACCTTTGGTTTCACAGCCTGGTGATGCTCAGCCAGCTGGGAAGTGGGCCGGGCGAGGTTTTAGCCGAGCTGGAGCGACGCTTTGGCTTGTCGGGCATTGAAGAAAAAGCCTCCCGCGCCGAGTCCTGAGGCTCAAGATTAAGATCAAACCAGCATCACCCGATGCGTAATCTTTTTAATGTTTAATAGACCTACATCAACCCGGACTTCAGCTTAAAACCGGGCACCCGCGCGACTTGACCTAAGTCATGCAGTAGCGCAGCTTTGGTGTTTATGGTGTAATGCCTGAAGCTACATTGAGGACTTTTTATGGGTATCGGTTGGCAACAATTACTCATTGTTCTGCTTATTATCATTCTGATTTTTGGCACCAAGAAGCTGAAGAACATCGGCAGCGATTTGGGTGGCGCCGTGAAGGGCTTTAAGAAAGCCATGAGTGATGAAGAGAACCCTGAGAAGAAGTCGCTCGAAGACAAAGGTCAGACCTTCGAAGGCAGCGCCGAGAAGGTGGACGCAGCCAAGCAAAGCGAAAAATAACGCATTTGCGCCTAAAGCAGTTCATACCTTATGTTTGACATCGGCTTTGCTGAACTACTGCTTGTCGCCGTCATCGCCCTGGTTGTCCTCGGACCTGAGCGGCTACCGTCGGCAGCCCGTACGGTGGGCAGCTGGGTGGGTCGAGCACGTAGAATGATGAACCAACTCAACCAGGAGATCGACAAACAGATCAAAATGGAGGAGTTGCGGGAAAAGCTGCGCCAGGAAGGTGATACCCTGGGGGCTGAAAAAATCCAGGAAACGGTGGATGCAGCCCTGAAGGAAGCTAAAAAGTTCGAACACCTGGTGAATCAGGAGCTTGCCTCGCCGACAGCAACGTCAGCCGAGATAGCCCCTCAGTCCAGCAGCGAACCGACACCGGCATCCATCCCCCATCCGAGCAACACACCAGAGTCGGCCGCCTCAGAACCCAAGACAACAACTGGGAACACCCCTGAGTCGCCCCGGCCCTAGTCATTACCTAGACAGCCCTGAGACCATTTATCCATGGCCAAGCAGTCTCCCGACGCCCCAGCACCGGAACAGCCCCTGATCGAGCATTTGCTCGAGTTGCGTAACCGCCTGCTCAGATGTGTTGTAGCGGTCGTCATTTTGTTCTGTGGCATTTATCCGTTTGCCAACGAAGTTTACCTGATTATTGCCGAGCCGTTGCGGATTCACCTGCCCACCGGCACCACCATGATCGCCACCGAAGTCACCTCACCCTTCTTCACGCCACTCAAGCTGAGCATGGTGATGGCGGCCTTCCTGGCGGTTCCCTTTATGCTGTATCAGGTCTGGAGCTTTATCGCGCCGGGCCTGTATCAACACGAAAAACGCCTGGCCCTGCCCCTGTTCGCTTCTAGCGTCATCCTATTCTACCTGGGGGTGCTGTTCGCCTACTTCGTGGTCTTTCCTCTGGTCTTCTCATTCTTTACCTCGGTGGGGCCGGAAGGCATCGCGGTGATGCCGGACATCAACAGCTACCTGAACATCGTCTTGAAGCTATTTTTTGCCTTCGGCATTACCTTCGAGATTCCGGTTGCGACCATCCTGCTGATCAAAAGCGGCATCACCTCGGTTGCCAGCCTGAAGGCCAAGCGCCCTTATATTTTTGTGGGCTGCTTTATCGTGGGCATGCTGCTCACGCCTCCCGACGTGATCTCTCAGACCCTGCTGGCGATTCCCATGTGGCTGCTCTTTGAGGCGGGCGTTTTCTTCGGCCGTTTTGTCGAACCCCGGGAAGACGCGGAAGACAGTGAATCTCGCGAAAACAGCAATCCCGGCTCATGAACCTCCTGCTCCTGCCCGAGCACTGCCAACGACCTGATGGACTGGCAGAAGTCACTGGCCGCCAGCTCACTCACCTACGTGAAATCCTGCAGCTCAGCCCGGGCGAAACCGTGCTGGCCGGCATTCTGAACGGCGCCTATGGGCGTGCCGACATTGTCGAGCAAAGTGATCAGCGGGCGCTGCTCCGGCTCAACCTGGATACCGCCCCGCCGCCCCCTCTGCCGCTGACGCTGATCCTGGCACTGCCGCGTCCCAAGATGCTCAAGCGGATTCTGCAGACCGCCGCCACCCTGGGCGTGAAGGATCTCTACCTGATCAACTCCTACAAGGTGGAAAAGAGTTACTGGAGCTCGCCCTGGCTCACGCCGGACAAGATCGAGGAAAACCTGATTCTCGGGCTTGAGCAGGCCATTGATACCCAACTCCCCCGGGTACACCTGCGCAAACGCTTCAAACCCTTTGTGGAAGACGAATTGCCGGCCATCACCGCGGGCCGCCGGGCGCTGGTGGCCCACCCCGTAGCCGCCATCCCCTGCCCGATCGGGGTCACGGAACCGATCACCCTGGCGATTGGTCCGGAAGGTGGGTTTATTCCTTATGAAGTGGAGAAACTGCAGGCTTGTGGTTTTGAAGCCGTCACGCTGGGACGCCGGATCCTGCGGGTGGAAACAGCCCTGCCGGTGTTACTGGCCCGGCTGTTCCCCTAATGTCCCCTTAATGGGCCAGCTCCGTGGCCTGGGGCTTTTCCAGAGTCTCATCCCGCAGCCAACGCTTGGGGAGCATATCCTGCGCCAGGGCAAGGGCCGCAATCTGGTTTTTCAGCCAACCCTGCTCATTGAGCCAGCGCATGCCGGTATTGCGCATCCAGCGTAACGGCAAGGGGTCGGCCCCAAACAACCGCTTAAACCCTTCCATCGCCGCCATGGTGGCCAGATTATGACCCATGCGACGCCGCTGAAAGCGCTGCAGGACCGACAGGTCCGCAAAATCAATGCCCCGTTCCCGGGCCCGCAACAGCTCATCGGCCAATACGGCCACATCCAGAAAGCCCAGATTGATGCCCTGGCCGGCCAGCGGGTGAATGGTGTGGGCAGCATCAGCCACCAGGGCTATGCCGGGCTTCACATAATGCTTGGCGTGACGCTGGCGCAGCGGAATCGCTTGGCGCCTGGAGACCTCTACCACCGACCCCAAACGCTGCTCCAGGGCCTCGCCCAGCGCCTCACAGAATGCCTCGTCCGGCATCGCCAGCAACTCCCTGGCCCGTTCCGGCGTGGTGGACCAGACAATGGAGCTATAACGGTCACCCGCCCCGTTTAAGGGCAAAAACGCCAACGGCCCTTCCGACAGAAAGCGCTGCCAGGCGGTCTTCTCATGGGGCTTCTCGGTCACCACCGTGGCAACGAGACCATGTTGCTCGTAATCCCATTCCCGGGTCGGGAACGCCGCCAACCGGCGCAATGGAGACTCGGCACCGTCCGCGGCAACCACCAGCTTGCTCAGCAGGGCGGAACCGTCTCCCAAGGTCAGTTGCACCGGCCCACCCAGATGGCTGAACCCGGTCACCTTCTGGGGGATCACCTGCACGGGCAACTGGCGCAACTGGTTCCAGAGCGCCCCCGTTACGATGCGGTTTTCAATGATATGCCCCAGGGAAGGCTCATAAAGCTCGGCGGCCTGGAACTCGATATGGGCGGTTCCGTCGGCGTCCCACACGTACATGCCCTGATAGGGACTGATACGCTGTTTTGCCATGTCATCCCAGGCGCCCAGGCTGCGCAAAAACTCTTCACTGGCACGGGTCAGGGCCACCACACGCCGGTCAAAGTCCTCCGGGGTCAGGCTGGCTTGGGCAGGGGCCGCGGTCCACGGCGCCGGTGGCGCGGGATCAACCAGGGCCACCCGCCAATCCGCGCGTCCCAAGGCACAGGCCAAGGCTGCGCCGGCCATGCCGCCACCGACAATGACCACGTCATATTCAGGAGTTGAATCCATAATGCCTCTCAAGCTAATACTGCCTCTCGGCCACCCAATCCCATGGCATAGCGAGCAAACGTCTGCTTGAGAGGGGCGACCAGATCCAGGGTGATCAACCCCGCGCCACGGGCCTGGGTCAAGGGGAATTTGGCATTGGAGAACAAGCGGACCAGGCTGTCGCTGGCCACAATGGTACGCAACTGGTCCTCCTGCTGGTCCTGCTCGTAGCGGGACAGCAGACTCAAGTCACCCAGCCACTGTCCGGCGCGGTGCGCTTTGGCCAGCAGCTCCGCCAGCCCCATCACCTCCCGCACCGCGAGGTTGTACCCCTGCCCCGCCACGGGGTGTAACGAGTGGGCGGCATTCCCCACCAACACCAGTCCGGGACGGACCTGTTCCAGTGCCCGCTCCAGGGCTAACGGATAGACATGGCGCGAACCGACCTGAACAAAGCCACCCAGGCGATGGCCAAATCGATCCCCCAGCATCTCCAGAAATTGCTCATCGCAGGCCTCCAGCACCTCCTGCGCGCGGTCTTCCGGCAACGTCCAGATGAGTACCGAGCGGTGATCCTCCAGGTTGCCCGCCCCCAGGGGCAAGAGCGCCATGGGCCCTTGGTCGGTAAAGCGTTCGTAGGCGACGAATTCATGGTGCTTGCGGCTGGAGACGTTGGTAATCAATGCCACCTGTCCATAAGACCGTTTCTCGGTCTGGATACCCAACTGCTGACGCAAGCCGGAGCGGCCACCATCGGCAAGGATCGCCAACTGGGCACGCAGGGTACGCTGGACCGTTTCAGTCGCACCGGTCTCCGCCAACTCCAGCAGAACCCCCTGGGGCTCGTGCTGGACCCGCCGCACCTGAACCGGGCAGCGGAACTGGATATTGCCATACTGCTTCAGCCCCGCCCACAGCACCCGTCCCATCCACTGGTTCGGTGTGACATAGCCCAGAGCCTCCAGACGATAGTCCCTCGCCTGCAGGCGAGCTGCGCCAAACTGGCCGCGATCGGATACATGAATGCGTTCAATGGGGGTCACATGCTCACGCAGTAAATCCCACAGCCCCAACTGCTCATAGATCAGACGGGTTCCGTAGGACAACGCGGTGGAACGCATATCGTAACTGGGCTGAAAACCGGCTTCTGCGCCGGTATCCGGCATATCCACCGCCTCCAGCACCGTAATGCTCAGTTCCGGGCAGGCCCGCGCCAAGGCCACCGCCAAGCTGGCGCCGACCATCCCGCCGCCAATAATGGCGACATCAACGTCCTTTTCCACCATCAGCGTTCCGCCATGATCCGTTCGATATCGGCGACGGTCTTCGGCGCCGACGCAGTCAGCACCTGGCAGCCGTCTTTGGTGACCACCACATCGTCTTCAATGCGGATGCCAATTCCCCGCCAGCGTGGCTCCACGGTTTCACAATTGGCAGCAATATAAAGCCCCGGCTCGACGGTCATCACCATGCCCGGCTCCAGCACGCGCCACTCGCCACCGATCTTGTAGTCGCCGACATCATGTACATCCATGCCCAGCCAGTGGCCCGTGCGATGCATGTAAAAGGGGCGATAAAGCTCCTGGGCGATGGCCTCCTCCAGTGAGGGGGCCTGAATAATCCCCAGCTCCAAAAGCCCCTCGCACAACACCCGCACGGCAGCTTCATGGGGCTGGTTCCAGTGATTGCCGGGCTTGGTGGCGGCAATGGCCGCCGCCTGGGCCGATAACACCAGCTCATAGAGGGTGCGCTGTTCGGGTGAGAACTTACCGTTCACCGGAAAGGTCCGGGTGATATCCGCCGCGTAGTGATCCAGCTCGCAGCCGGCGTCGATCAGCACCAGGTCGCCGTCCTGCAGAATCTGGTCGTTTTCCGTGTAGTGCAGGATGCAGGCGTTGTCACCGCCCCCCACAATGGCGTTATAGGCCGAGGCGCGAGCGCCGTTCATCAGAAAGCAGTGGTTAATTTCCGCTTCCAGCTGATATTCGAACAGGCCCGGACGGCAGGCTTGCATGGCCCGGATATGGGCCTGGGCGGTAATCTCGCCGGCTTCGGCCATCACCTTCACCTCTGCCGGGCTTTTGTACAGGCGCATGTCATGAAGCAAATGCTCAAGCGCGGCAAACTCACCGGGGGGCTGGGCACCGCTGCGCACTTTGGCGCGGATCGCGTTGATCCAGTCCATCACCTGGCGGTCGAATTTTTCATCCCGTCCCATGGCGTAATACACCTTGGAGCGTCCCTCGATCAGCCCGGGTAGAATCTCGTCGATATCGGTAATGGGAAAGGCGTCGTCCATCCCGTAATGAGCGACCGCGCCTTCCTGACCTGCCAGCCGGCCATTCCAAAGCTCAAACTCCGGATTGCGCTCCTTGCAGAACAGCACCACCTCGCCATGCTCACGGCCCGGGATCAATGCCAATACGGCTTCCGGTTCCGGGAATCCCGTCAGGTAATAAAAGTCACTGTCCTGACGGAAGGGGTATTCCGCATCCCGGTTACGGATTTTGGGCGCGGCGGAGGGCAGGATGGCGATACTGTTAGGGGCCATCTGGCGTAGCAGCTGCTGTCGGCGGGCTGCGTATTCCTTCATGGGTAACTTGGCGGGCAATTTACGGGACTCGAGTTTCTCGGTTGATTCGTTCATGAATTGCTACCAGTTTAACGGATAAGAACACCGACGCCGGCTGGGCCTCCAGCCGGTCGGCTTTTAATGCAGCACGGTACCGGAGGGTGCCGCGGAACGGTCGATGAATTCGTCATACAGGTTCATGGCTGCAACCCGCACAAACTCCACCAGCTCAACGTAATAGCTTTCCTGCTCGTCGGACTCCTCGACCTCAGGATCAATTTCGGCAATGGCCATCAGATCCGCCAGCAGTTCCCGGGCATCTTCGGACAACTGGGGCTTGAACACCGCCAGCCCCCGCGACAAGCCCTCAATGAAGCCCTGGCACCAGGCCCCGATGGCTTCCAGGCGCTGCCCCAGGGGGACGTCATCGTCGGGCAGCATGAGGGAGAAAGACAGCACGTCCTGCTGAAAAACCTGTTCGCCTTCTTTATAAAGGGCTTCGAACTGACGACGCAGCTCCTGGTTGGCCGCGTCCAGCAGGTGCGTTCCCACCTGACTGGTCACCTGAGTCAACCATTCCACCTGGGTCAGCTGATGGCCAGACACCAGGCTGCCGATCAGGGCGCCATGCAGCTCGGACGGCGAGCCCTCGACACCCAGTTGGACATAAATATCCGCCCAATCATCAAACTCAAGTGTCACTGCCCGACGGTTATCTTGCATCATTGGTCGCTCTCTCGCTCGCCCTGCCTTCATTAAACATCGCGGGCCTGTCAAATTCCACGTTACCCGGATTGCTGCTATCGTAACATTTAGGGTACGAAGTCTCCACGCCGCCGCCAGTCAATTGCCCCTGGTTTGACGCCCCGTGGACACAGTCTTTCAGTGTTCGTTGACCCCCTAGAAACGCCCCTTTATAGTACAGCGAAATTTGACAGGATCTGACTATGAATGAAGCCGCCCTGAGCGCAATAGCCGAGAAAGTCGAATTATTGATCCAGCGGTGCGAACAGCTCGAAGCAGACAATGCCACTTTGCGTGCCTTACAGGATGACTGGCAGAAAGAGCGGCTGCAGCTGATACAAAAGAATGATCTGGCCCGCACCAAGATCGAAGCCATGATTGGTCGCCTCAAGGCATTGGAGCAGCGTTAATGAGCCGTTCATCCAGCAACACCGTCAGCGTTACCATTTTGGAAAAGGATTACCTGGTCGCTTGCCCACCGGAAGCCCGCTTTCAACTGGAGGAGTCCGCCCGTTATCTGGACTCGAAGATGAAAGAAATCCGTGCCTCCGGCAAAGTCGTCGGTACTGAGCGAATCGCGGTGATGGCCGCCCTCAACATGGCTTATGACCTGTTGCAGGGTACAACTCAGAACAAGGCGGTGGAAGAACAACTCAAGCGTTTGCAGGAAAGATTGGATCAAATCTTGACCTCAACCCCTGGCTAAAGCAGTTAAAGCTTGATTAAGGTTCAGTAAGGCTTCTGTTTTTTTCTACAGAACCGCTATAATGAGTTCAACGCTCCCTGATATGTTCGCCAGTGGGATACGTCCTCGAGCCGATAAACTTAGAACAGGCGGTCACTTCAGGGTAATGTGTGCATGTCCCCACGTGGGAAAGCCTAATTTGCCACAGCGGCCGCCGCCTTGAGCCGAAGGGTTCAAGGGCCACGTCCCGCAGCGGCATCTCGGGGAGCGTCTAATTTCTAAAGGTATATGGATACCACACCCACTCCCCACTCTCCCTTGCCCAGTGATCGCAAACAGTTGCGCCGAGTCATGCGCCAACGTCGCCGTTCGCTCACTCCGGCACAACAGGCCCTTGCCGCCCGCCAGCTCAAGCAGCACCTCCAGCACGACCCGCTGTTTCTCCGTGCCCGCTCCATCGCCCTGTATCTGGCCAATGACGGTGAAATCGACCCTCATGAGCTGGCCAGGCTGATCTGGAAATTTGGCAAGCGCTGTTTTCTACCGGTCCTGCATCCCATCCTGGAAAACCAGTTATGGTTTTATGAATACACCCCACAGACCCGGCTGCGCCAAAACCGCTTTCGGATCTGGGAGCCTGATTTTCGTCAGCAACGGGGTCAGCCAGCCTGGGCCATGAGCCTGGTGCTCTTTCCTCTGGTGGCTTTTGATGATGAAGGTGGGCGATTAGGGATGGGCGGCGGCTTTTATGACCGCACCTTTGCGTTTACCCGGCACAGAAAGTCGTTACGCCCAAAACTGGTTGGCCTGGCGCACGACTTTCAACGGGTGAGTTCGCTGGATAAACAGCCTTGGGATATCCCCCTGGATGCGGTGGCAACAGACAGAAGGATCTACCGATTCAACACAAGGCAGGAAACAGACTAGCGGGTCAGGGTTTCGTCCTCGGCTTCCGTCATGGTCACCTGAACCGCGGGCCGCTCAATAGAGCGCTCAAAGGAGACGACACCACTCACTACCAAGCCTAGGCAAAAGACAACAATCAACGTGGTCATCACGTCGGGTTTGCGTTTCATGAAATCCCCCTGGAACGATGCGGAGCCAGAACCGTCTCCACAAAGCAACAAACACAGAACAAAGCGGTTAAACACCTAGGGCCGCGCCATCAAGTATAGATCGACTTTGGAATTTCGCTCGGTTAACCGCAGCCAAAATCGATTGGGCCCCTAAGACAAAACCATGGCATCCACAGCACATCTTGCCTGGATAACCCTCTGCCATGCTCCAGGCGCGGCTATTGTGCAGCTAAAGCAGGCGGAAAGCCATCTGTCGCCAATTTTCGACAATGATCGGGCCAAAGAGGTTCCCAGACCAAGTAATGCCTATTTTGTCGACAGGGAACTTGGTCTGTCGGGGCCGGGCAGTGTACACCTAAGTGGTGGAGCCCCGCGGAGCTGAGGAAGTCGCAAGGAGGTCTGTATGTACAACCAATACGAGCCCAGTATCGGTAACTGGTACCATCGGCTGGACACCGGCACTCAGTTCCAGATCGTTGCCCTGGATGACGATGAGGGATTAATCGAAATTCAGTACTTTGAAGGGGATGTAGAAGAGCTGGACCGGGAGATCTGGCAGGAACTCGAACTCGAGCCGATGGGAGCTCCGGAAGACTGGAGCGGCCCGATGGATCGCTATGAAGCCCAGGAGTATGGAGGCGGCGGAGAAACCCCGGAAGAGTCCGCGGCGGCCACTAGCATCAACGAGGACGCAGCTGAGCGCCAGGGAGATTCCGACCGGGGCCAGTAAAAACCGCGCCCGGTCAGAACAGATCTGGACTGGGCGCTAGGACTGCCCCAAAAACAGACGATAGGCCGGGTTGGCGGTTTCTTCCCAGTATTTAAACCCGACCTGGTTCAGCATGGCCCGGAAATCATCCAGGTCCTCATCCTTCACCTGAACCCCCATCAGCACCTGGCTGAAGGCCGCGCCATGGTTGCGGTAGTGGAACATGGAAATATTCCAGCGGGTCCCCAGCGACATCAGAAACTTGATCAAGGCCCCCGGACGTTCGGGGAATTCGAAGCGAAACACCTTCTCATAACCCAGACCATTCACCCGGCCGCCGACCATATGGCGGATATGGCCTTTGGCCATGTCATTGTCGGTCAGATCCATGACCGCATAGCCCTGCTCCCGCAGGCTTTCAACCAGTTCATCACGTCCCACCCCACCGCTGGGGATCTGCACCCCGACAAAAATCAGGGCTTCCTGATCATCGGCGTAGCGATAGTTGAACTCGGTGATGTTGCGCTTCTCAAGCGCCTGGATGAATTTCTTGAAGCTGCCCGGGCGTTCTGGAATTTTAACGGCGATGATCGCTTCCCGCTGCTCACCGATTTCGGTGCGCTCGGAGATATAACGCAGACGGTCAAAGTTCATATTGGCGCCACTGACAATCGCCATCAGGTCAACCCCGGTGACCCCTTCACGCGCTACATATTTCTTCAAGCCGGCCACGGACAGGGCACCGGCGGGCTCAGCGATAGAGCGGGTATCCTCGAAGACGTCCTTGATTGCCGCACAAATCTCATCGGTATTGACGGTGATCACCTCGTCAACACTGTCCCGACAGATTTCCCAGGTCAGCTTGCCGATCTGGCGCACTGCCACACCGTCTGCAAACAAGCCCACATCCGGCAGCGTGACGCGCTTGTCCGCCTGGAGTGCCGCGTGCAGGCAAGCGGAATCTTCCGGCTCCACCCCAATCACTTTGATATGGGGGCGCAGGTATTTCACGTAAGCCGCCACGCCGGCAATCAGGCCGCCACCGCCGACCGGTACAAAAATAGCTTCCAGGGGGCCGGTATGCTGCCACATGATTTCCATCCCCACGGTGCCCTGACCGGCAATCACTTCTTCGTCATCGTAGGGGTGGATGTAGGTGTAGCCTTTCTTTTCGATCAGTTCGTTGGCATGGGCCGCCGCTTCATCGAAAGCATCCCCTTTCAAAACGACCTTGGCTCCCCGTGCCCGCACCGAGTTGACCTTGATTTCCGGCGTGGTGGCCGGCATCACGATCACCGCCTTGATCCCCAGCTTGGCCGCCGCCATGGCGACTCCCTGGGCATGGTTGCCGGCAGAGGCGGCAATAATGCCACGCTGCTTTTCAGCCTCGGTCAGCTGGGCGATTTTGTTGTAGGCACCGCGCAGCTTGAATGAAAACACCGGCTGCAGATCCTCGCGCTTGAGCAGGACCCGGTTGTCGAGACGGCGGCTGAGTTGATGTGCCTGGTCGATAGGCGATTCGATTGCAAGATCATAGACTTTGGCATCCAGGATCTTCTTGATATAGCGATGGGGCATGGTTTTACTCGGGATTTTTTGGCTACGGCGCAGAACGACTACGCAAACCACTTAAGCTGAAAGACGGGTCAGTTTAATGACTTTGCCCGCACTACGTCTATATGGGACATCTGCTAGTCATCACATCCCGGGGTCAGGCAAAGGCTGCGACAGCCAATTTTAGGCGTATAATAGCCAACCATTCGATCATGCCCTTATTTACTGACGCGGAATTCAACAATGTCCCAGGACGCTCTCAAGAAAGCGGTTGCCGAGGCCGCCATCGCCCATATCAAACCCAGCCTGACCGACAAAAGCATTATCGGTGTAGGTACCGGCTCCACCGCCAATATGTTTATTGACGCCTTGGCTTCCCTGAAAGCCCATTTCGACGGTGCCGTCGCCAGTTCCGAAGCCACCGCCCAGCGCCTGAAGCAGCACGGCATTCCGGTATACGACCTGAACAGCGTGCCGGAGCTGGAGTTTTACATTGATGGTGCCGACGAGGCCAACGAGCGCCTGGAGCTCATCAAGGGCGGTGGTGCGGCCCTGACCCGTGAAAAAATCGTGGCGGCGGTGGCCAAAACCTTTATCTGTATTGCGGATGAAAGCAAGCTGGTAGGTGTGCTGGGACGTTTCCCGCTGCCCGTGGAAGTGATCCCCATGGCCCGCAGTCATGTGGCCCGGGAGCTGGTGAAACTGGGCGGCGATCCGGTTTATCGGGAAGGGGTCGTTACCGACAACGGCAACATCATCCTGGACGTCCACAATATGCACATTGCGGTTCCCACCCAACTGGAAGAGAAGATCAACCAGATTACCGGAGTGGTCACCAATGGCCTGTTCGCCTTGCGCCCGGCTGATCTGCTGTTGCTGGGCACCCGCAATGGGGTGCGCTCCATTCCCCGCCCCTAGCTCCGCTCACCGCTTCTTCCGCCACTGGCTCTGTCTTGCAGTGGCGGAGGCCGCACAAATCTTGGTATTCCTGACGCTATCCTCCACCCGCCCATCAATCTGCCTGCCTTTGCCCCCGGCTCGCTCCACGAAGCCTCAACCCCGCCTACACTGAACCTCTCAAGAATTGGATTTCGCCAAACGGCGAACCAAGCGCTTGCTTGGTTCGTTCGAGCCAGCTAAGCTAAACCCAATTTCCCGGGTTCTTGATTTCATCACCAGGACCTCCTGGCCGGAGTCTGGGAACCAAAACAATCAAAAAATACAAACCCCATGCCTGATGCAGGAGGCAATGATGCGCCAAAACACCGGCTACTTTCAGGAAACCCATGAAATGGTCCGCCGCACGGTGAGCCAGTTCGTGCGCCAACACGTGCTCCCCCATATTGATGAGTGGGAAGAAGCGGGTGAGATTCCCCGGGAGATCCATCGCCTGGCCGCGGAGGCCGGCATCCTGGGGATCGGCTATCCGGAAAAGTTCGGAGGCGTCGGCGAAGGTGACGTGTTCATGAAAATCGCCGCCAGTGAAGAGCTGATGCGCTCCACCTCCGGCGGTTTCGTCGCCAGCCTCGGCTCCCATGACATTGCCCTGCCCCCGGTGGTGAAGTGGGCCAAACCGGCCCTGCGTGACCGGGTCGCCAACGAAGTGCTCAGCGGCCAAAAAATCGCCTCACTGGCCATTACCGAACCCGGTGGCGGTTCAGACGTCGCCAACCTCCAGACTCGGGCAGTGCGTGAAGGCGACTACTACCGGATTAACGGCAGCAAAACCTTTATCACCAGTGGTGTCCGGGCCGATTACTACACCGTGGCGGTGCGTACCGGTGGCGAGGGCCATGCCGGGATCAGCCTGTTGCTGGTGGAGCGCGACACGCCAGGTTTCAGCGTTGGCCGCAAGCTGAAAAAGATGGGCTGGTGGGCCAGTGATACCGCGGAACTCTTCTTCGATGACTGCAAGGTGCCGGTGGAGAACCTGATCGGGGTGGAGAACGCGGGGTTTATCGCCATTATGTCCAACTTCCTGTCCGAGCGGCTGGCCCTGAGCATCATGGCATACATGACCGCCCAGATGGCCCTGGAAGAAGCCCAGCGTTATGTGACCGAACGGGAAGCTTTTGGCCGCAAGATCGGCAAGTTCCAAGTCATCCGCCACAAGCTGGTGGATATGGCGACCAAGGTGGAAATTGCCCGCGAATACACCTACCGGGTGGCGAGCCTGATCCAGGCCGGCAAGAACCCCATCAAGGAAGTGGCCATGGCCAAGAACTTCTCCACCGAGGTGGCGGATTTCGTAACCAACGAGGCGGTGCAGATTTTTGGCGGGATGGGTTACATGCGGGAATCCCGGGTGGAGCGCCTGTATCGGGACAGCCGGATTCTGTCCATCGGCGGCGGCACCACCGAAATCATGAAGGAGCTGATTGGGAAGCAAATGGGGTTATGAGTAAGCTAAATATCATCTCATAACCGTCGCGAGGGGCAGCTGAGCAAGGCGGGACGGTCCTGCCCTGCATCCGACTAAGGAGCAGCCCCATGCCTACCAGCAGCCACGAGCCTTCGATCTGGGAACTTGCCAGCCCTTCACGCAGACAATACCCGCCGCTACCCGGCGATGTGGAAACCGATGTCTGTGTGGTGGGCGCTGGCATTACCGGGCTGACCACCGCCTTGCTTCTGAAACAAGCGGGGCGGCGGGTTATTCTGGTAGAAAAAGACCATCTTGGCGCTGGGACCACCGGCGGCACCTCCGCTCACCTGACCAATGTGGTGGATTTTCGCTACAACTCCCTCGCCCAATCCTATGGTTCCGCAAACGCCCGGCGCGTGGCGGAATCCATGACCTTCGCCATCAACCTGATCGAACGTTTGAGCCTGCAATACGGCATCGACTGCGCCTTTCAGCGAGTCCCCGGCTACTACTATACCGAGCATGACGATACTCTGGAGGTCCAAGAAGAGTACCAAGCAGCCCATGGCGCGGGATTGCAGGTGACACTACTGGATGAAGCACCCCTACCTTTTCCGACCCAAGCGGCCTTTCGCGCGGAACATCAAGCCCAGTTCCAGCCCATGGATTACCTGGCCGGCCTGGCCAAGGCCTTCGACGGTGACGGCTGTGCCCTGTATGAACAGACCGCGGTGACTCATGTGGACGATGGCTCCCCCTGCGTGTTGCAAACCAACCGGGGTCAGATTCGCGCCCAGGAAGTGGTGCTCGCCACCCACACCCCGCTGGGGATCAACTTCCTGCATAGCAAGCTCGATGTCTACCGCTCTTTCGTGCTGGCAGCCCGGGTGCAAGAGAACGTTCCAGATGGCCTGTACTGGGACACCCAAAGCCCCTATCACTATCTGCGCACCTTTCAGCGCGGCAGCGACCGGCTCGTTATCATTGGCGGCAAGGATCATAAAGTCGGTGAAAACCTGTCGCGCCGCTCGTTCCAGGAACTGGAAGACTATGCCCGAGCCCACTTCAGTGTGGAGCAGATTGAAGCCTGCTGGTCGGCACAGTTTTACGATCCGACCGACCATCTGCCCCTGATCGGTAAAAACCCCTTGGGGCGCCATGTCTATATTGCCACTGGTTTCAGCGGCGACGGTCTGACGTTCGGCTCTTTAGCCGGTGCCATAATCTGTAACCTGATCCTGCAGGGGCAGGATGCTTATGAGGACCTCTACAATCCCGGCCGGATGCGGCTCACGGGCGCCAGTGACTTCATCCGCAAGAACGCCCAGGTCACCCGCGACTTTATCGCCGACCGTTTGCTACAACCCTCTTCTCGAGTGATTCAGAATTTAGCAAAAGATCAGGGTTGCGTGATCCGCGCTGGCGGCTCCTATGTGGCGGCTTATCGTGACCCTGAGGGAAGTCTGAAGACCTACAGCGCTATCTGTCCCCATATGAAGTGCGTGCTGCGCTGGAACGATAGTGGACGCTCCTGGGACTGCCCCTGTCACGGCTCGCGCTTCAACACCGACGGCCAGCTGGTGGAAGGGCCCGCCACCATGCAACTGGAGCCGATGGCCTGGAGCCCCACCAAGACTCCCGTCAAGGAAGAAGCCTGATTAGCCACTGGCAAGCCGTTGGTCAGTCTTGGGGCTTATCCATATCATGCTATGAAGGCCTGCGGGAATTCGCGCCACCTGGCTTGTGACATCCCGTTTCCACTACCCAGGCGGTTTAAGCCCTTTGCCTGGAGTGCCGACCTCCATCCGGTTCAGCCATAAGGAGTATGCTATGGATCCGATTCTGATTCTGGTTGCTGACCAAGCCCGCGCCCGGATACTGATGAGCGAAACCCGGGCCTCGAGCCCGATGGAAATTTCCGACCTGGTCAACCCCCAGGGCCGGGCTCACGAAGGTGACCTGATCACGGGAGAAACGGGCACCACCTCCGGCCGAACCCATATTGATCACGCGAATTACCATCCCACCTACACGGAAAACAACGCGCTTGAGCGTGCGGCGGAGGAGTTCGCCATCAACATCAACACCGAACTGGAACGCCTGATCCGCTCTCACCACCCGGCCCGGATCCACGTGATTGCACCGCCCAAGTTTCTCGGCCTGCTCCGCGCCAAACGCAGCAAACCGGTTCAAGCACTGATAGAGGAGGAAATTACGAAGGACATCAGCAAGCTCTCATTGAATGAAATCCGCGAACATCTGCCTGATTTCGTCTAAGGCGGCCCCCAACGCTGCCAGGCGCACCGTCATTTAACGGCGGTGCGCCAACCTTCTCCCGGTTGGCTTCCCAAAGATTTCCAGGGCTGAAAGCAAGCTACTCGCTGAAACTGCCCTTCCTCTGCACTATAGTCCCAACGCTCAATGGTCACCTGCTCCCGCTCGGTGCCAATCTCAATCCGATTAAACGAGTTGGGCTTGCTGTGACGGACCCGTCGGGAAATCGCCGTACCGGCCTGCACGCACCAGACATCCCGGGCCAAGTCCGGATAACGGCCCCGGAGGGACGCGGTAAACGGGAAGTGAATATGGCCCCCCAACACCAGATCCAGCCCGGCCGCCGCCCATCGGCGGATGGCATTCGCGCCCTGGATCATCAGGTTTTCCTCATCACTGGTCAGGATCACATCAAAGGGATGATGGGCCACCAGAATCTTGATCTGCCCCTCCTTCGCCTGGGCCAGTTGCCGCTCCACCCGAGCCACCTGCTCGTCGGTCACTTTGCCGTCTTTATGACGTAGTGGACTGGTGGTATTCAGACCGATCACCAGCACCCGTTCATCCTCATAGGTGGGCTCCAGCTCTCCCCCGAAAAACTCACGGTAATAGCCATAGGGGTTGATCGTACGACGTAGTACATCGAACAAGGGCAGATCGTGGTTTCCCGGAATTGTCAGCAGGTCATGCTTGGGAATCTGATCGATAAAGCGCCGGGCCGCCCGAAACTGATCCCGTCGGGCCCGTTGGGTAATATCGCCAGAGAAAATGACCAGATCCGGTGCATGGTCCTGCATCCAGGCAATCAAGGCCTGCACCACCTCCGGTTGCTCCGTTCCGAAATGAGTATCAGACAACTGTGCCACAATCATGGCTCTCCCTCCTTGTTCGGCAGCAGGCAAGTCAGCGCCCGGGGCTTGATTTGAATCTGCAGGGGAGTTTTAAAATGCTTCAACTCGCCATCCAGCACCGCCTGCACATAAGCGCGGCGGAGTTGAATCTGCACCTGCCGGGCCCATAACAGCTCCAACTCCCGGACCTGGTCCAGCTGCCCACGCAGATATTTCCAAATCAAAAACAACAGCGCCTTGCGAGGAAACGCCTGCATAATCACCACCGCCAGGTGATCCTCCAGCTCCACCTCGGCCCGCGCAATATTCAGTGACGCCAACTGTTGCCTGTTGTTGCCGACCAACACCATGGCCGCTTTGCGCTGCAGGGGCTTATTGTCCACCACCAGCCGGGCCCGGAGACTGTATTGCTCCTTTAAAACCGTTAGCAATCCAGACACCACCGCCACAAAACGGTTGCGCCCGGTGATTTTGGTGTGTCGCTCCCGTGCCTCGATAATGCGGGCGTGTAATCCCAGGCTGAAGTTCACAATAAAAGGCTCACCATTGACCAGACACACCGGAACCGGGGTCGGCACAGCCGTCAGCAGACTGGTTAGCGCCTCATCCAAGTCCACTGGAACCCCGTGCTGGCGCGCAAAATAGTTGAAGGTACCCAGGGGGATCACGCCCAGCTTCAGCCCCAACGGCAAAATCCGCCGGATCACGGCATTGAGGGTACCATCGCCACCTGCCGCGACCAGAATCCCGCCCGATTGCTGGCAATATTCCACGGCGGCATTCAATGCCTGGCGGAAGTCCTGACCCGGCCGGATAATCACGAAATACCCCTGGCGCTCCCGGGGAATCAGCCGCTCAATGGCGGCCAGCACCGAGGCCGTCTCCTGACGGCCGGAGCCGGCATTCACCACAAAGGTAAAAGGAACCTCCATAACGACTCCTGTTCCAGGCCCACCACCCTATGGCTACCCAGCGGTCTGTAGGGCCCAATAACGAAACTCCGCCTCCGGCATGGGACGGCTGATGTGGTAGCCCTGCACCCGGTCACAGCCCATCCGGGCCACCGTTTCCAGGGTTTCCCGGTCCTCAATACCTTCGGCGACCGTTTCGATTTTCAGTGTGCGGGCCAGCTTGATGGTGTTCTCGACGATCCGCAGGTTGCTCAGGCTTTGCTTCATTTGGCTGATAAAACTGCGATCGATTTTCAGCTCGTGGATGGGCAGCCGGCTCAAATAGGCCAGCGATGAATAGCCGGTGCCAAAATCATCCAGCGCAATGCTGCACCCTGCCGCCGTCAACTGCTCCAGGTTGTCGACCACCACCCCGACCTTTTCAATCAAAGTGGTTTCAGTGACCTCCAGAATTAGATCCGACATCTGCACTTGGTTTTTTTCCGCGCATTCGGTGACAAAACGCACGAAATCCGGCTCGATCAGGTTCTGTACCGACAGGTTAATGCTCAAGGTCAACCGCAGGTCGTTCTGGTTCAGGGAGCTCAGCAACTCCAGGGCGCGACTCACCACATAACGGGTCAGTTGGCCCATCAGGCCGGCGCTCTCCGCAATTTCAATAAACTCATCCGGCGCAACCCGCCCATACCGGGGGCTGTGCCAGCGCAGCAAAATCTCGGCCCCCACCAGTCCCCCGCCGCTGCAATCCATCTGAGGCTGCAAATAGAGCTCCAACTCCTGGTTGACGATGGCCCGGGAAAGCGCCCCCATCAGGGCCAACCGGCGACGCCCATAGGCGGCCAGTTCGGGATTGTAGATCAAGATTCTCTCGCCACGGCGCAGCCCTTCGTCCCTGGCCGCCCCGGCATGCTGTAACAGCACATCAGCCCGCTCACCGTGTTGGGGATAGCAGGCAACACCCGCATAAGGGTCCAGGCTGATGGCGACATGACTGATATCGATGGCCGCCTCAAAATGACGCATGATGCGCGACACCAGATTACTGGCAACCCCCGCCTCCTCGCTGGTTTCACAAACCAGGGCCAGGGAACCGAAATCCAGCACCGCCAAATAGGCCCCCTGCTTTTCATCGATAAACGTGGCGTAACGGCTGCTCGCCACAATATGGTTGAGCTGGCGGGTCACGGTCCGAAACAGGGATTCTGACATGCCTTTTCCCAAGGACGACGACAGCTCTTTCATCTGAGGGAAATGCAGGATCACCAGCGCCCAGGAGCGATCTGACGGGGAGGTCTGGATCAGTTCCTGCAAACGAACCAGCAACAACGCCTCATTGGGCATCCGGGTCACCGGATCACGGGTGGCCTGTTCCAGGGTCTCCAGTTCCAGCGCCCGCACCTGCTGTTCAGCCTGGTGGCGCTGTTGGAGCGCATCCATTTTCTGCTGGCGCTCTTCCTTGATTCGATGGGCCAGGGCAAAACACAGCAGGATCGCTTCAAGCCCCGAGCCGATCTGGATGGCATGGTTGGAAAAGTGAGAGACCGGAATCACGCCGAACAGCGACAGCAGGTATAACACGGTGCCTGCCGCGAACATCAGCCAGGCCAAGACAAAGTAACGGGCAATCACCACGCCCGCCACCCAGGCGCGAATACCGGCGACCGTCACCAGCACCACCACCAAGCCCCCCAGAAGGCCCGACCACATGAACCCCTTTAAGGGTTCGGTCCAGGAATACAGGATCAGCACCAGGGCAAAGCCGGCGGTGGTCGCCATCACGCCATTGAGTCGGGCGGGAAACCCTCGCCAATACAAAAACCGGCGGGTAAACAGCAAAGCCCAGATCACCGACAGGGCGGTGCAGGTGGGCAATACGTAGCGGTGGAAGGTGGGGTCCTGGGGCCACACATAGGCCGACCCCAGGCCAGACAGAGTCAGCATCACCCCCGAAATGGACACGAGATACAGCACATAGTAGAGGTAGGCCCGGTTCCAGACTGACCAGGCAATGAACAGGTTAAAGGCGATCAGGGCCAGAACCACCCCGAAGTACAGCCCCCAGAACAGCGTCTCATAAATCTGGTAACGCACCAGATAATGTTCTGACCAGACTTCCAGCGGTACCTGCAAGGAGGTGGCGGATTTGACCCGGAGCACCAGATCCAGCATACCGCCCCCGGTATCCGGCAGAGGAAAACTCATAAAGTAAAAGTGAAACAGCAACGACTGCTGATCCTGGACGTCTGATTGGTCAAACTGACTGAGCAGCGCCCCGCTCTGGGGGTCGCGTACATACAGCGTCACCTGCTCCAGCAACGGGTAAGGAATCACCAGATAACGCGCTTCCACGCCCCCGCCAGATCCACTAATCCGCGCCTGGAGCCACAGGGTGTCATCGGAAAAGCCCCGATTCACCACCCTGCCCGAGCGATTCTGCTGCCACTGATCGCTCCGCAAGGCTTCCGCCAGTGACAACCGGTTGGATGGGTCAACCAGGAAAGACAGTCGCGAATTCAGGGAGTAGCGCTCCGCATCCTGAGCCCAGCCGGTGGCCGTCAACATCATAGCCACCCACATCAGCAAGGCCCTGCCCAGCAGTTGAATCATCCTCTTCCTGCTCCGGCTATCTGACCCTGCCTCCATTCATCACCCCTTTCCTTTGGCTCGATATCGGTCTAGCCCACAATGGAACTACATCCGTTAACGTTGAACTTGTCCTGTTTGCCTATGAAAACCTCTCATGGAGAATATCGGAGACACTTCCGAACCGGGATCCGCATCCCGGTGACAGTCGATATCGCCGACCAGAGTCGGAGCACCAGCACCCTGAACCTGTCCTTCAGCGGGCTGCGGCTGGCAAAGCCGGAAGACATCTCGCTCGAGCCCGGCCAGGCGCTCAACATTCAATTCAGCCGCCCCGGCAATTTTAGAGTGCCGGCCAGAGTCGTTCATGTCGGCGAACATCACGTTGGCCTGAAACTCTACCGGGCCCGTCTTACCGATAATGATATTGATAATCTCGTTCAGGCCGCCCCCTTTTCCCAGCGGGCCCGGGTTTATCTGCGCCGTGCAGCCTGGAAGGGAAGCCGTCGGGCGGGTGTGCTGGGAGCCAACACCCTGTTGCGCCCCTTGCTGCTGAAATGGGTTCGCCCCAGCTTCCTGTTCGCGGTATACGGCTCGGCCCGAGATGTTCAGACCTATTACACCCCCACCATGGAAAAGCTGTTGCCCGATACCATTATCGGTGGCGTGATCCAGAACCGGGGCCGCCGCGGACTACTGGTCGCCTCCAAGTACCTGGAAAGCGAGCTGGCCCAGGACTCCGAAAAAGTTCAGGAGTACATTGGACATCTGCGCCGGGACTATCCCGAGGTCCGCTGCATCGCCCTGGTCGGGCGCCTGCCCAATTTCACCATGAAAGCGGGCATCCCCATTGAGCCGCCCCTGGTGGATGGCTCCATGGGAACCCGTTACATGATTTGGGAAGCCGTGCGCAAGATGAAGGAAATGACCCCCTATCAACATGAGCAGGGGATTACCGTGCTGGGAGGCGCGGGCCGGATTGGCAACCTGGTGTGCGAGGACCTGCTGGACCTGTTTCCCAAAGTCTATGGCTTCGACCCCCGTTATCAGGAAGAACAGCGGCTGGATCGGGGCCAGGGCACCATCATCCGCACCGCCAACCGGGAGCGTCTGGCTGATCACCGGCTGTTTGTCGCGCTGACCCACCATGGCGATGTGATCCGCGATTTAGTGGATGCCATGCCCCCCGGCGCGCTGATTGCCGATGACACCCACCCCTGCATCAGCCTGGAGGTTCGGGAGCTTTTGGAGACCCACCGAATCCAAACCCTGAAAATTGTGCTGACCCACCACCTGTTTTCCATGTGGCCGCGGATGCCCGCCTGGAATAACCGGGACATTCCCGGCTGTCTGGTCGAGGCCCTGGTACTGCTGGAGCAGGATGAGACCAACCTGAACCACTTCCCCTCCTTTCGCCAGACCGCCCGGCGTCTCGGGTTTCAGGGACGGCTGGTCGAACCGCTGGACGAATAACCCAAAGCCATGCAGTATTACGCCATTCGCCCTGCCTCCGCAGTTTGGCCGTCTCGACGATAACTCCTAGGGGATGCGAGCCATGGAACCCGCTATGACTCAAAGCAACCGTGCCCTGCAGTTGCTGCGCTGTTTTTTTATTGGACAGCAGGATCGCATGGAACTGCCGGCCTTACGCTGGTGGAACCAGCAACGCCTGGGCTACAACCTGCGTCTGATCGGCTGCCTGCTGGTCGGGCAGTTGTTGATGCTGGTCGCCGGCTATGGCGATGCCTATAGTGACTGGGACGGACTCTCCCAGCGGGTCTGGCTGGGGCTGCGCTCCAATCTCGCGCTGCTGGTCACCGCCAACCTGCTCTACTTCCTGCTGCCCTGGCTGGAAACCTCGCTCTTCAAAGGCCGCCCCAAACGCTTTCGCTTCTACGCCTTCACCTTGATCAACACGGTAAGCGCCCTGTTTGTGATCTTTGCCCTGCTGTCCTCCCTGATCATTGCCTGATCAGGCCCGGCGGGCAAGACGGCCTTCTCGCCGCCCGCCAAGATCAAGAGTAAGTGCGGGTGAGCTTATCCGTATTCCACTGAACGGCGGGAAATCCCGGGTCAAAAGGTGTCTTGCCATCCTTTTCCAATAACTGGCCGCCGTCTTCCACGAACTCCCCCAACAACCGGTGCAACAAGGTATAACTGAGGGACAAGGCTTCAAAAGAGTCCTGGCCATGGACGTCGGGCAGGCTGTGGTAAAGCCCATCCAAATGGACGGAAACCGCCCATTCATAGCGCTCCAGTCGAAACGGACGGCCGATCTGGATTTTGACACGCTGGCGCGCGCCGTCGGGATGACAGGCGATAAGCTCTTTTTCCGCAATGGGATGTTTCATAACCGTCTGAATGCCTCCTTTCTCTTGGGGTCCCTTGGGGATTCAAGCCCCCGGGTACTCTATTTCCATTCCTTGAAAACTCCGCTAAAAGCTGATGGCTTTTTGCACAGATAGAGTTTGGCCCGCAACCTCCCCGACATCCATCCAAAGCCAGGTCGCTGCCCTGCCTGAAATCTTATCCTGCTCCGCCGGCCAGACCAAGCCCATTCAACCCGGTAACCCAGCCCCTTTCTGGCGATCCGTGGCCTTTTTAGTCCCGTTGAGATGCTGGCCGAGCCTTACGCAAATCACTACAATGCACGCACTTGCATTTTGGAGATCGAAACATGCCGGTTGAAGCCAACAAAGTTGTCACCGTCGTCTACGAGGTTAAGAACACCCAGGGCGAAGTTGTAGAAAATGCCGATGAACAGGCTCCGATGAGCTATCTGCACGGCGCGGAAAACATTCTGCCCAAGGTGGAAGAAGCCTTGACCGGTAAAGAGGTGGGCGACTCCATCGAACTGACACTGGAACCGGCCGATGCCTATGGCGAAGTCCAGACTGAAGGGCACATCCAGCGGATTCCCGCCAAGTATGTGGGCGGCTCCAAAGGGCTCAGACCTGGCAGCCAGGTGACCCTGCAAATGAAAGACGGTACCCAGCAAGTGGTGACCGTGGTCAAAGTGGGCAAGTTCTCAGTGGATGTGGATGTTAACCACCCCCTGGCGGGTCAAACCCTGACCTTTTCGGTGACCATCAAGGATATCCGGGACGCGACGGAAGAAGAAATCGCCCACGGGCATGCCCATGGGCCGGGTGGTCATCACCACTAAGCGCTAGTCGCCAGTCTTGCGAGCGGTCTGCGGGCCGCTCAATGCAGTACCTGATAGTCTCCTTCCAACACTGATTCCCGCGCTTCTGTTTCCTCGCCCACCAACCAGGCCTGCATCTCCCGCACCATCCGTTCCGGCGCCCGCAGCCATTCGGTGAGATCCGGCATCCACTGGGCCAGCGTGATCTCCCCGTCCTCACCCTCCGGAGGTGGCAAGGCAATGAGCTCGGCATCTTCCTCATCCGACAACCAGTCCTGGACACCGTTGATCAACCGGTGCGCGGCAGTCTGGCTCCAGTGCTGCAGCTGAGGCATCCAACGGGAGCCCAGCACCGACACGCCAATGGCACTCACCGCCTGAGCCCAACCCAGAGGTCCCAGCGGACGACATCCGAACAGATTGCTCAGCCCGGGAGTCTGGACGATGGCCGCCAAGGCCAGCCAGGTACCAACGGCGGCCAGCACCACTTCACGGCTGCCCCGCCCGGCCATGATGGCCTGCCCCAGCTGCCCGCCCACCAGCGCCAGCAAGGCCACGGTAGACGCCCGTTGCGGGCTGCCGAACAGGCGGGCCATCAGCCAGGAAACCGAGGTAATCCCCGTGGTCAGCCCCGCGCGCCATTGGATATCCCGGGTCAGGGCCTCGCCCAAGGAAACATCCGGCCCCTCGCCCAGTAACTGTTCCGGGGAGACTCCTTGGGGTCGGCGCAGCGCCACCGCCAGCGCCGGCAAGGTGTCCGTCAACAGGTTGACCAGCAACAACTGGCGCGCACTCAGGGGAGATCGTCCATCCACCAGGCTGCCCAACAGGGTAAAGCCGATTTCTCCCAGGTTCCCGCCCACCAACAAGGCAACCGCATCCCGCACGTTACTCCACAACCCCCGCCCTTCCAACACGGCCGCGACAATGGTTTCAATCCGCCCATCGGTCACCAGCAGGTCGGCGGCCGCGCGGGCCGCGGCGGTACTCCGCTCGCCCAGGGCAATTCCCACATCGGCCAGGCGCATGGCGGCGGCATCATTCGCGCCATCCCCGGTCATGCCCACCACCTCTCCGGTGCTTTGCAAGGCGGCGACAATCCGCGCCTTCTGCCGGGGCGTGACCCGGGCGAAGACCCGCACTTTAGACACCCGCGCCGCCAGGGCCTGATCACTCAGCCCTTCAATATCAGAGCCGGTCATCACCGCGCGTTCCGCGTCAATGCCCAGCTCCCGGGCAATCGACAAGGCCGTCACCGGGTGATCGCCGGTGACAATCTTCACCCCCACGCCGGCATGGTGTAACGCCTCCACCGCCTCCCGCGCGGTGGCCCGCACCGGATCAGCCAGCGCCAGAAAGCCCCGAAAAATCAGCCGCTCGATTTTGTTCTCGTTCAAGACATCGCTGACCGCTTCCCGCTCCGCCACCGCCAACACCCGGTAACCCCGAGTCGCCAGATCATGGGACAAATCCAGAATCTTTTGTCGCGACTTGCTGTTGATGCGGGTCACCCGCCCGGTACCCCGCTTCCAACGGTCACAAAACGGCACCAGCACATCGGGAGCGCCCTTGACGCAGATCCAGCGTTTACCGTGACGCTCCGCCAGGGTGGCGTGGTAACCCCGCTCCGAGCGAAACGGGAGTTCCTTGATACGCTGCCAGGCCCCGGTTTCATCGAACAGGTCCTCGTTGTATTCCCGAGCGGCCTGGAGCACCGCATTATCGGTGATATGCGCCAGGCCCTTACCCCTGTTGTCTTCAGGGCTGGCCATCAGGCTGATCGCCAGCAGCTCCCGGCCATCGTCATTGAGGCTGTTAATCGCCTGCAGCTCCCCTTCCAGAGCCACGACCCGTAACGCCAGGGCGCCTTCGGTGAGCGTGCCGGTCTTGTCCGCGCACAGCACCGTCATCCGGCCCAATGCCTCGATTGCCCGCGGATTACGCACCACCGCCCCGGTTTCGGCCAACCGGCCCGCGGCCGCCAGCTGTGCCATGGTCGACAGTAACGGCAGCCCTTCCGGCACCGCCGCCACCGCCAGACTCACGCCGGCCCCCACCATCTCGGAAACGGGCTGGTTTCGGGAAAGCCCTGAAATCATCACTCCGATGCCGGAAAATGCCGCCACCGGCAAGGTAATCGCGGTCAGGCTGTCCAACCGGGACTCCACGCCACTACTGGCGGTGGGCTGGAGATAATGGGCCCGACGGGATTCGGAGACATCCTTGTGGGCCACCACCAAGGCTTTGGCCTCACCCACCGCCACCACGGTTCCCTCAAATAGCATGGAGCTGCGATCAGCCAGGGTGACGGAATAACTGGGGCGAACCCGCTTGGCCACCGGCAGCGACTCGCCGGTGAGAGAGGATTCGTCCATTTCCAGGTGATTGCCTTCCAGCAGGCGACAATCGGCGGGAACCACCTCGCCCGCCTCCAGCAGGATCACATCTCCCGGCACCAGGACCTCGGCCTCCAAAGCGACCTCTCGGCCATCCCGCAAACAGCGCACCCTGCGTCGCTCCTGATGGTCCAGGGAGCGCAGCTGATGTTCCGTGCGATACCGCTGAATCCCTCCCACCATGCCGTTAATGGCAACGACCGCGCCGATTAAACCCGCATCCAGCAAAGCGCCGGTCAGGGCGGACAGCCCCGCCCCCGCCAGTAGCACGGGCACCAAGGGGCCGCCCAGCTCGGCGGTGACCGCGTTCAGGAAGTGCAACAGGGCGCTGGGCTCCGAGACCGGCTCCGACAAGCGCTGCCGGGCCTGCTCCCAACTCAACCCTTCCAGGTTGGACTCCAACCGCCGCAAGGCGGTGTCCACGTCCATGGCGTGCCAGGGTGCCGGGTCCAGGCGCAGCTCTTGGGGTAAGGCATCCACCTGTCGGGCCTGACGGATGCCATTGATCATGGCAATGGCACTGGCAATATTGGCGCTCTGGCGAATCCGCCGCACCGTTTCCATGTCCAGTTTGTTGAGGGACAGGATCAGGCCACTGAAGGTTTCGATTTGAGACAGGATCACGCTTTGCTCGGCGGTCTTGCGTCCTTGATCCCGGGCAATGGCGAACCGCCAGAGGGTATCCATGGGGTCACGGGTGAGCAGATGGGCATGACCGGGCCAGGCGCCATCTCCCATCAGGGCGCCGATGCCAATATCCGCCCCCATCAGCACCTCACTCCAGCCGACCGCAAGAATCACCTCTCCATCCGCCTGCCAGCGCCGGATGGAGCGCCTGGCCTGGCGATAACCCATCTGCTGATAAACCCGGCAGCTCTGGGGGATATCCTGCTCCTCACCCACGATCACCAGGCTGGCCCCGGTCCTGCGCACCCGGGCCAGGACCGTCTCCACCGTGGAGTCCAGCACTTCCTGAACCAGGGCCGCCGCGATCAGCTTTGGTCCACGCCACAGCAGCCGGAGATCTGACAGGGGCTGGCCAGATTCCTGCCACCAGTCCCGCACCGCTTCTGGCAGCCTCTCCCCCTGGGCGGGGGTCTCAATTCGCCAGGCTGCACCATCCTCCTGTTCCGTCAGTTGATTGCGGCTCACCATACGCTCCAAACGCCCGTACAGGTCCTCAACCTCAGCAAAGGGCTTGACCGTCGACACGGAGCCGCGCACCTGCGCCAGTAACCGGGCATCCACCAACACGCGGGAAACCCGGTCCACGGCCCGCAGGCACCGTGGCTCTACCACCAACACGCCGGCCTTGGCCAGACGCCGCTCCAGCTCGATACAGAAGGCCTCCCGACCGTAGTTGGCGGGCTTGGGAGCCGCGGCAAACAACGCGGCGGTGGCATTGGTCAAGTCATGGGTGTTGGCCAGCTCCACACTGAAACCCGCCATGGCCAGTTTCTCGGAGGTGGCGGTGTAGTCTTCGATCGGGCCATTGGGAAGCGGTGTCACACGGCGCTGAAAGCTGCCCCGCAGGCGACTGGCACTTTCCCACAAGTCCAGACAGTGCGCCTCCAGATCCCGCCAGACACCCTTACGGGCCTGGATCGCACTCCACTCCTGCAGCCTGAGAGCCATCCTCAGCACTCCCCCGGAGCGCCCCTTGGTCATGGACTCACTGAAGGTGGCCGACAGGCTCAACAACATGTCCACATTATCCCGGCCCAGCCAGCTCACCAGGGGTTCGCGCAACTCCGGAAAGTTATCGACCAAGGTCACCAGGGCGCTGAAGTCGGTGAACATCCGGGTCCGACGTCCCTTGGAGCGGCCCAACACAGTGCCCAACGCCAGCCCGGCAACATCGGCCGCAATTTGCAGCCCGGTTTGCGCCAGCAACGCGCCCTCTCCCGGGAAGCGGGTGTGGGTCTTGAACAGTTTGCGCTGGTAATCAAACTCCTGCTCAACGGCCCGGATTAAACCCAAGACCGTGGCATCACTCAGATCCTTGTGGGCCTTGGCGATCACCAGCCGTTCCAGTTCCGGCACATAGCGGCTCCAAAGTACTTCCGGAGCCTGTTCCAGCACCGCTTCCAGACGGTCTAAAAATCCACTATCGTGAGCACAGCCACTGCGCAGTTCGACATACAAGATACTGCCACTGCTCCAGCTTTGCCGGTTCTGACCCAGCACATAGCGGAAACTCTGACGAATTCGGGGTAACAGTTGCATCCGCACATCCTTCTGCATCCAGGAATCTCGGAGGGAGGAGTCCAGTGCAGCCAGGAGGTAACGTAAGTTGGAGTAGCGTTATTGAGCCTTTCCCTGCCTGCTCACCAGAAGATAAAGAACGCCCATACCCCTCACAAGGAAGGGCTCTCGCCCGGAGTCAAAGTTAGTGGTTTTTTATCAGGCGCCACCAGGGTTATACTCCTGGTGACCCACCCGCCAGAAGCAACAAAATCTTGTCTTTGACGCCCTCCTGATGGGCAACTAGTCTCCATTCATACCCAAGACAACACAGGTACACCCCATGGCTTTTGAAGTCTTCGAACTACCTCAGACAACCGAGCGAGGGAACACACTTAAAGCGCAGGGTGCGATTACACCGCCAGAGTTTCGTTCTCTGGATGATCAGGACTTCGACCAGCAGCAAGTCCGTTCGCTGCTGGCGTCAGGATTCCGGTTGCGGGTCAAGGTTCTGGAAATTGAAAAGGCGACGGATGATCGCTATCGGCTGACGGTCTACACCTACATGACCGGCAACGAGCATGACTTGTACTGCTTTAAGGACGAAGGCAGCCGGCATGAAGTGTTTTTCTGGAGTGATGCGGTTCTGGACCGTTGCGTCGCCTATGACCGGGCCGAAGCCCGGAGCTATGACGCAGGCCAGCGCCATCTGCAGCACTATATGATCAGTGGCCGCCAAGGGCTGGTTTACCGTTTCAAGGAAATTAACTAGCCCCCGCTTGAGACACTGACTACGAAGGCGTGTCGGAATGGATCATCGCCACGCCTGCCTCCTCTGCCCCGGCGTCAGTAGGCTCCTCCTGGGGTTTCCAGAGCAGATTGGCGATTTCCGTCATCTGCCGGGCCATCAGCTCCCAGACATCATAAAATGCCAAGCGCCGGGCCACCTCCGCGGGCGAGCCGCCGCCATGAACCTGCAGCTCATGCAGCAAATGGCTGCGCAACAGCTGACGGCCGGCCTTGATCCGCTGACGATCTTCCGCCAGCTCAGCCGCATTTTGAGGGTCCTGTTCCAACCGGGTCAGCAGGGCTTCCAAGGCTGCCATCAATTGCGACCGGGGGTGTTCGGCATGTTCCGCGCCAGCCGTTTCAATGGTCAGCTCTTTCAGAAGATCCTGTAACTTGCCACAGGCAAACTGGACTTGCAGCAGATCCAGCAGGCGATCGGACACCCCCAGGTTGGCCAGGCTCTGCTGACTGAGACGACTGCTGAACTTGTTGATGGCAAGCAGCAGGTCACGCACGGTGGCCTCGCTTGCAAGGGCGTTGGCATCGCCTTGCAGGCAGCCTCTGGCCTGCTTGACCAGTTTCATAAACACCCGCTCCAGTTCCGAGGACAGCGCCGCCACTCCCATCTCCGGCACCGTCATAACGGTCTCATCCAGATACTGAAGTTTAGTAGGCGCCACTTCCCGCTGGCGAAACAACCCTTCCACCCATTTCAGCAGGTAATCCGCCAGCGGCCACATCATCAACAACCCCAGCACATTAAACAGGCTATGGAAAACGGCCAGCTGAGCAGCCAAAGTGTTTTGGTGCAGGGTGGTGGCCAGTATGGAGGTGATCCACCACAGGGGCGACAGCAGCAGGAAGGCCGTAATGGCCGTGATCACGTTGAAGCTGACATGGATCGTTGCCAGCCGTTTCGCCGCCGCCGTGGCTCCCATCGCGGCGAGCACCACCATAAAGGTGGAGCCGACGTTGGCACCAATCACCAGGGCGGCCCCCAGCATGGGCGTCACCAACCCTTGGGCTGAAGCGGTCAGGACGACCGCTAGGGAGGCGGTTGAGGATTGCATCAAGGCGGTCAACACCGCACCCGCCAGAACCGCGGTCATGAGATCCCAAATGGTGCCCGCGCCCAGCTTGGCCACCGGAAACAGGGTGGCCGTATCAGCAAAGGCGTTTTTCATGAAATCCAGCCCGAGAAAGAGCAGGCCAAAGCCCGCCAAGGCTGAGCCGATATGCCCCATTCGCCGGGAGCCAGCCGCCAACTGCATGATGACGCCAATGCCGATAAACGGCAGTGCCAGCACGTCAATTTTCAGGTTCAAGCCAATTAGGGCCACAATCCAGGCGGTAAGCGTGGTGCCCACGTTGCTGCCAAAAATCACCCAGGCGGCTTGCCTCATGCCCAGGATACCGGCGTTGGTAAAGCCCAGGGTGGTGACACTAACCACCCCGGAAGACTGCACCAAGGCCGTGAGCAGAAAGCCACTGCCCGCCGCCCGTGGCCTGGTGGCGGTGGAATGGGCCAACCAGGTGCGCAGCGAGTCACCCGCCGCCAGGCGCAGCCCGTCGGTCATCATATTCATGCCCAAAAACAACATTCCCAGGCCACCCAGGGCCAGCGACAGAGTCAAAAAAATCACGGCTGTTGTATCCTAAACATGTAGCGTGTTCATGCAGGCCATCCCCCCTGGCAGCGGGAATTCGGAAGCTCTTATTTTGGCAGACGAACCAAAGGTTTGCACGATGGACTCGGCTAACTGCCCAGCAAGTTTTCCAACCCCATTCACCTGATTCCGCTTTCCATGCGATCATGTCACCAGCCGGCCTAACCTCCCACAATGGGCGCACCCGGGGCCGGCCAGCAGTTTCAATGAGCGGAGTCCTGCATGTTGCGTAACAAATCCCGCCCCGTTTATCGACAAGAGGGTGACACTTGGCTGGTGGAAATTCGGATCGATCAGCTCGAACAACTTTTCGATAACCTGGACCCCGCCCCTTTCTGGCGTCGGGATCTGGACGAAGAGGCGGCCGCCTATATTCTGGAAAGTGTGAAGGAGCTCCCGGCGGGCGCTCCGGTCCGGATCCTGGTCTATTTACCCACGGAGCATCTCGCGGAAGCACAGGCCCTGGTTAGTACCAGCCTGGAGAGCTATTTCCTGTACCGGGCCAGGGTACACCGCCAACGGCTGCGCAAAGAACTCCAGCGGGGCCGCATCAGCCTCGCCGTTGGTCTCTCCTTCCTGACGGTTTGTTTCCTGCTCAGCCAGGCCCTCAGCGATGTGAACAGTTTTGGCAGTCACATTTTAAGGGAGGGCCTTCTGATCATGGGCTGGGTGGCCATGTGGCGCCCCATCGAGATTTTTCTGTATGAGTGGTGGCCTCATCTGAACCAGGCTCGCCATCACGAGCGGGTCGCCCAGCTACCGGTGGAGGTCCGCAATGGCATGCAGCCGGATCAGCGCTGAACTCCCGCTCGCTCCGCCGGAGAGGGGACGGGATGAAACTCCACCAGCATGGAGGTGCCGGATTCCGTATCAATCCGTAACCCCTTGTCGGAATCCTGCACCCGTTCCCGGTACAGGCTGACCGGATGATCCACAGATACCTGACGGGCCTGCTGGTCTTCACTGACCTCGACCAACACGGCATTCTGGCCGGAGTCATAAGCCACATTGCGCAGCGGAACACCATCGACCCGCTTGCGCATGGCGGTGCGGGCCCGCTCCGGCTGCTCCTGCAACTGCTGGGTATCCACCTCCCCCAAGGTCACCAGCCAGCCCCGATGATCAGCGCCAAACGATTGGCAAAAGCGTTGCCACTGTCCCGGCACTACTTTCGTCAACTGAATCGCTTCTTCGTCCAAAGCCTCTGCTCTGGCCGCCCCCTGACGGCTCCAAGCATCCGCCAGTAAATGCTTGACCTCGTCATCACTGGTCTGTGAAAAGTCCTGGTACCATTGCCCGATGGCAAAAAGTGGCTCCGGTGTCGTCAAAACAATGCACTCATTCACAACCGTTCGCAGCTGATTGATGGTGACCGACGCTGCCACCGGCACCGCCACCACCAGCCAGGCGGGATTCTGACGACTCACGGCAGTGATGGCGGCCCGCATGGTGGCGCCGGTTGCCAGGCCGTCATCAACAATGATGACCGTCTTGCCCTGCAATTCCGGCAGCGGCCGATCGGCCCGATAGGCGCGCTCACGCCGTTCCAGTTCCTGGGTTTCCCGGGCAACCACTTGATCAACGACCTCCGGTGGGATCTGGTGAAACAACACGATATCCTGATTCATCACCCGCTCACCCCCGCTGGCAATCGCCCCCATGGCCAGCTCTTCGTGTCCTGGCACGCCTAGCTTGCGCACGATCAGCACGTCCAGATCCACATCCAGTGCCAGGGCGACTTCATAGGCCACCGGCACGCCACCACGGGGTAATGCCAGCACCTGCACATCGTCCCGCCCCCGAAAGTCATCCAATAGCAAAGCCAGAGCTCGACCGGCTTCGCGACGATTCTTGAGAGGTAATTGCATGGGCCGCCTCCTAATGAGGGAGCTGGAAGGTGGTGCAGCCCGGGCTTCACCGACTATGCACCGGGCGTCTAATTCCTGATGGGTGTTTTATAGTTCTGATGAATGAGCCCGGTGGTTTCAACCTGCCACTGGCCCAGGTGTTTCATGAGGGGGTGTAGTGTTTTACACTGGTCCACGATTCAACAACAAAAGATAAACCGTGGCCTTCAACCTGAGCCACATGAATCAACCGTAGCTGGGACATTCGGAGGCAGCCTTCACCCTGAGACACAGCCGCTCAGGATCCTTCCCTTAACCCACCCTGCTTCCCTCCGAGGCGCCGAAGTCACACGGCGGACACCTGTCGCCCATATCTACGATCGGGTTTAGTGACCATAAGGAGAAAGCAATGCACGTACGCAACAAGTCCCTGGGACGCCCCTGGGCACAAGCGATTGTATTAGCCATGCTCACTGCGCCGGCAATCGCGGAACCCCCTCGGGACCACACCATCTTTGCGCTGGAACATGCCTTGGTCGGCGTTGGCTATGAGCTGAATCCAGTCGACGGGATCATGGACCCCGTCACCGAAAAAGCCCTTCGCGACTACCAGAGCAAACAACCGGGTCTGGTGCCCACCGGTCAAATTGACGATGCCACTCTGATGGCGTTGGGAATTACCCCAGTTAACTCAGCCCCCTCGACACCCCGGGTCCAGCCAGAAGCCACCAAGGTTTCAGCAGCCACCGAGGCGGACTCCGCACAACCGGAGAGTAACGAGGCCGACCAGGAGAAACAGGACGGTCGGGGCTGGTTCTTCTTCTAGAAACCATGCCGCCCTGTCACGCAGTGCTGCATTCGCCTGCGTGACGGGCTTACCTGCATGACAGGCTTATCCCTACCGGGCAAACATGACCTCCCCTGGCACCATCTGATAATACAGCGAGCCGAGCTGAACCAAGTCCATCCGAAACAAACGGGTCCAGAGCGATTCGGACTCCAACACCCGAACCTCCTCAGCGAGTTCAATCTCCCGCAGGATTGCTTTTTCATAGCTGCTCTGCAGATGGCGAATCGCCCTTTGCCCGGCCTGACGAACTCCCACTCTCCGGGCCGCCAGGTCCTCCCGGGTGGCGGTAATGGCCAGATCCACCAGAACCAGGGCCTGCTTGAACGGCAGGTGCAGGAGCAGCGAGTCCATCGTCTCCAACAGATAATCGGAGGAGTCCAGATACCAACCCTGCTGCCTGAAGCAATGCTGGGTGTAACAGAGCAGATCATGGCCCGCCACCTGCCGCCAGAGCGACGTTAACGAGGCGGGATCCACTGTCAGACGATCCCTTAGCAAACGCAGGGCTGCAACCTCGGGGGGCAGATCCGGATAAGTCACCGAGTGGGCATTCGAGACCCACTCCACCCGGTCCATGTCGAAATCAAAAAGCAGCCCTTGCACCCGGTAACTCTGCTCCTGGGAATAGCGATAGACCAGCAGGGCATGACTGGTCAGCAGCTCCCGCACGACCCGGTCACGAATGCCGTCATGGGGAAATACGGCCCGCTCCGCTTCGGCAAAGGCCCGCAAGTGCCCGCTGTCATCAAACTGGAGCCCGCTCACCATCGCCGCAAAAGATAACAGTTCAAGATTACCCAGCAGCTCCAGCTCCCGAGTCGGGAGAGCCTTGGCATCCGGCAGTGGTGTGAGATAAGGCGACTGCTGGTTTTGTAGATCCTGACGGTCGGCCACGGCCCGCAGGCGCCGCAGCAGGAATGGGTCGCCCGGTTTCAGCCGTAAGGCTTTGGACAGCAACCCCCGCGCCTCGACATAACGGCTCCGGCTTTTGTAGAAAGACGCCAGATTCAAGGTTTCATCCAGGTTATCCGGATCCAGCGCCAGCCCCCGCAGGTAGCTTTCTTCCACCAGGTGCCAGCGCCTCAGCTTGCTCGCCAGGCAGGCGATCAAAAATTCCAGTTCGGGTTCAATTTCATCCGCCAGGGAGGCCCGAATCCGGATCAACAGGTCCAAGCAGCCGGGCTCTTCCATGCGTGCCAGGACAGACTGGTACTGAACCAGGTACTTGCGCCATACATGGCGCAGAAAACGTTGGCCCGCCAGGGTATCGGCAACCTTGTGGGCCAGATAATCCACTCCCCGGGACAAGGCTTCCCGAAATGCTTCGGCATCGGCCTCCGCCACCGGCTGCAAGCCCGCCAGCTCCATCACGATCGAGGGCTCTTCGGTGTACTCACATTCCTGCCGATAGGCGACCCACAGATGCTCAAGGGCATTGCGGATACTATCGGGGGCATGCCGCCAGTGGACCAATCCCTGACGTCCGAGAAAGCTGAGGAAAAAAGCCTGTCCGCCGGCCGCCTCCCGCAATGCCAGAAACTCCTGTTCACTGACCCGCAAGCTGGGAAGCTGTCGAAGCCGAAAGTAGAGGCGAGCGGCCCGAAAACGTGGCCCCACCCGCTGCTCCAGATCAAACCGTTCCCCCAGCCGCTCCAAGACGGCCTCAACCAGTCCTTCCGCCGCCAGCGGGTAAGGGTTCAGCAATTGCAGCTCTGTCGCCCGGTCCCCGACCAAGTAGGGCGATAAATCTGCCAGTCCCTGATCAAAGGCCCACTCCAGATCCTCTTCCAGGGCCAGTTGCAGTAACCGGGTCAGATCTGCCAATGCCTGTAGTAAGGTTCCCCCCTCATGGCGATCCTCCTCGGGCAAGACCGGCCAGTCGCCCCCGGCCAGGGTACAGGCCAGATAATGCAGTTGCTGCACGCTGGTATGATCAAAAGGATGGGGTTGACGGGCAAGGTCCGTCAAAGCGGTCGCCAGCTTCTTCCAGGCCCGCTGGTTCAATAGCCCAATAAGACGCCGTTCCTGCTGGTTCCAGCTCTCGGCTTCCCGGGGTGAGAGTGGAGGCCGCGCTGCCGGGCGCTGTGGTTTGCGAGCCCGTTTCCGCGCGGTCACCGCATCCTGGCCGAAGCCCAGCCGCTCAGCGATCCGACAAGCTTCATCCCAGTCCGGGTCAATTACGCTCGGTGCACGACTGGCTGGGGCCACCGCGGTGCCGCCGTCCCATTCCCTGAACGGCGCACCAACCTGTTCACCCGGGCCTGATGAAGCCCCACCCGCGACAAAATCCTGTTTATTCATGAGCATCCCTCTCAAGCTGACCCGGAAGTGCTGGCGAGCACTTCCCGCGATCCCTTATTTTTGAGTCTTCCTTATCTCCACCTGGACGCCCCATCCACCGTGCCATTCCAAGGCGAGCCGACTGGTCGCAGGCGGCCACTTTGCGTCATTGCGGATCCTTCATCTGAGACAGAACTATTTATGAACTAGTGCTTCGCCGGAACAAAGGCGACAACTTAAATCTTTATTCATGTCTCCCCCTCCACCCTCGCTGCAGTGGTTCACGCGGCCTACCCGGTAAGCCTTTATCAGCACACAGCGACGGGCTGGAAACTGCGGGTTTAAGGTGCGGGCGCCGGTTCTTATACTTTACTCTTTAAGGTAATGGGGTCTTTGAGAGGCTGGGCCTTTCATACTCTGGAGCCTTTATTGTTTGTTTGCTCTACCAGATCAGGGCCGAGGTCACAGCGGCCTGACGGCTCCATCAACCGAGAGACACCCCTTAAAAAGAGGATGGACCCACCATGATGACGCCCACTCGCTGGCTGTTCCATGCGGTAGCAGCTCTCGCCCTCGCCACGCCCCTGCACGCCCAGGACATTTCCCTTCGAGTGGGGGACTATTCCATGCAGTTACCCATCACGGGGATTCAAAGCCAAAGCCTGGATAACGCCACCCTCACCACCCGGTATGAAGACGGCAGTGAGGTGCATATTGCCACCGTCCACCGGGACCAGTTCGAAGAGCGCTCCACCATGCCCGCGGCGGAATACCTGAAAGACCTGTTCGGCGATGAGCAACCCTCCACCAGCATTTTGCAGGTTCTGCGAGAGCGGCAGACCCGCAACATGACAGAAAAACTGATTGAAACCCGCGGCAAGCTAACCCTGTATATCGTCAAGTTTCCGGATAAAACCGTGGGCTATATCGCCGATGAATATCAGCCTGAATATTTCGTCAGTGTGGAGGTGCGCAACCGGCCCCTTCAACCGATTCTGGCCAACCTCACCGGCGGCAAAACCCAAGCCCAACCCAGGCCGATGCTGAACCTTCCCTGACCCCTCCAAACTGGTGAGCGAATCTTCGCTAGTACAAGATAAGACAGACTGCTGTGTTTTGTACCCGGCGCCGTCAGCCCACTGACCCGCCCCAATCACTCAACGACTTTGGAGAAAGACCATGAAATATCCCTTTGCCTGCGCATTGCTGCTTGCCATGCCTGGTGTTGCCCTGGCTCAGAGCAACATGAGCGAAGCTGAAAAAGAACAGATCCTGAAGCTGGAGGGCGCCCAACAGGAGGCCTTTCTGCAATTCGATATCGATAACGACGGCAAGATCAGTGAGATGGAAGCCCAGCGCAACCAAATGCTGCATCAGTCGTTCGGCGATCTGGATCAGGACGATAACGCCCATCTGAGCGCGGAAGAGTTCAGCGAGTGGGACCCAATGGACAGTCTGCGTAATGCAACCCCCTAGTCAGACGGACTCACCGAGGGCCGCTGTGGCGGGGAGCCCGCACCCGGGCTGAAACCGTCAAATCCCGGCCAGCTCTTTATGTGGGGCGGAGGAGCCTCTAAACTGTGCGCTCCTGCAATAGAGAGTAGTAAATGGCAACCGCCCCATCCGTTTCACCATCCCCTTCGCTAGGCCAAGCCCTATTCCAGATGACCTGGCCGATGTTATTCGGCGTGCTGGCCCTGATGAGCTTCCAGCTGGCCGACAGTGCTTTTATTGGCCAACTGGGACTGGCGCCCCTGGCGGTGGCGGGCTTTACGGTGCCGGTCTATCTCTTTATTTCAGGCATGCAGGTGGGACTGGGCATTGCCACCACGGCCGTGATTTCCCGTACCCTGGGGACCGGTAACCGGCAACGGGCCGGGCAACTGGGTGGTTTGGTGCTGTGGACTGGCGCGCTGATGATTCTGGCTTTGTGCCTGTTGATCTGGCTGTTGCGGGTGCCGATTGTCACCGCCATGGGAGCGGATGCCGCGCTGCTCCCCCTGGTTGACCGCTATTGGGCGCCCTGGCTGCTGAGCACCTGGCTGGGGGCGGTGCTCTACTTTGGCTATAGTCTCTGCCGGGCACATAGCAACACCAAGTTGCCAGGGCTGACCATGGTTGGCATCAGCCTGCTCAATATTGCCCTCGACCCTTTATATATTTTCACCTTCGGGTGGGGGATTGCCGGCGCGGCCTGGGCGTCGACCACGGCCTTTGCCATCGGCTGCCTGATTATCTTTCCGCGCCTGCTGCAACGGCGCTGGCTGCGACTGGACCTGGGCAGCCTGGCACTGGGACCGGCTCTGAAACAGTTGGGCCAGATCATGGCACCGGCCATGCTCAGTCAACTGATGCCCCCGCTCGCCGCCCTTCTGGCGACCAGCCTGGTGGCCGGCTTCGGCACCGCAGCGGTGGCCGCCTGGGGGCTGGGGACCCGGCTCGAATTCTTTTCCATTGTGATCGTCCTGGCCCTGACCATGTCATTGCCTCCCATGGTGGGGCACTTCCTGGGGGCCGGCAAGATCGATCAGATCCGTCAGCTGGTGCGGCTCGCCGTGCGCTTCGTCATTGTCTGGCAGCTCAGTGTGGCGTTGTTTTGGCTCCTGGTGTCCGAGCCCCTGACCCAGTTGCTGACCCGCGACCAAACGGTACGGGAGATTCTGCAGGACTACCTGATCCTGGTCCCCTTCAGCTACAGCGCCCTGGGCGTCTGCATGCTGATGGTTTCAGTCAGCAATGCCATGAACCAACCCCTGCGCGGACTACTGATCTCCGTGCTACGCCTGTTTCTCTGTTACCTGCCATTGCTCGGGCTCGGAGCCTGGCTGGCGGGGCTCTCCGGCCTGTTCAGCGGCGCCTTGTTGGGCAACCTGGCAGCCGGTATTCTGGCGTGGCTGTTATATCGTCAGGGCATGTCGCGGCTGATGACAGACCAGCGTCTGCCACGGATGCCCCGTGAAGGTGGCTAACCCCGCTGTTTTTTTTCAACCGAAACAAAAGGTCCAACCATGCGCATAGCAGTTTTTTGCGGTTCCAGCTCCGGACGTCGCCCCGAATTCCAACAAGCCGCCACCCATCTGGGCCGGCTCCTTGCCCAGCAGGGCATTGGTGTGGTTTATGGCGGCGCCTCCGTGGGTTTGATGGGAGCGGTTGCCACCGCCGCCCGGGAAGCCGGCGGTGAGGTGATTGGCGTGTTGCCACAGTCATTGATGGATCGGGAACTGGCCCACCAGGGCTTGAGCGAGCTACATATTGTCAGCTCCATGCATGAGCGCAAGGCCACCATGTCGGAACTGGCCGACGCCTTTCTGGCCCTACCCGGAGGCATCGGCACCTTTGAAGAACTCTTCGAGGTCTGGACCTGGGGCGTGCTGGGCTACCATCGCAAACCCTGTGGACTGCTGAATATCAACGGTTTCTACGATGGCCTGATTTCCTTTCTGGACCATGTGGTGGAAGACGAATTCCTCCGCCCCGTCTACCGGGATATGTTACTGGTGGAGTCCTCTCCCGAGGCCATGCTGGACGCGGTTCGCAACTATGTGCCACCGGCTCTGCCCAAGTGGGTTCAAGCCAACGAGAACTGATCCGCCCTCCACCAGTGTCCGTGCTAGGCGGTACAGCCCGAGGAACGGTTGGCCGTCTCATCCAGGGGAAGACGACAGAAATAGTCCAGATGGGAGCGTACCTCCCGGGCCATGGTGACATCCTTGGCCGTGATCGCCGTTAGCCAGCATTTGAAGAGGGTGGTCGCCGCCCCCTCTTCATAGCGGTTCTGCTCGTAAAACCGCAGTTCGGCTTCGGTTAAACGGTTCAGGAATTCCCGCTGTTCCCGCTGGGGTACCAGCGCGAAAGACGCCGCCCGAGAGTAGCGGGAACGGAAGTAAGCCATGGCCAAGTTGAGACTGGCCCCCACCGCCTGCTGGGAGCGGCTGTCACCCCCGTACAGGCGGGGCACCAGTTGGGCCAGTTCATGCTTTAAGGATTCCAGCTCTGACTGCTCGGTCAGCTCCTTTTCATCCGGGGCTCTCCGGCGCTCGCTCACCCGCTGACGCCACCAAAAAATCCCGAGAAAAGCCGCGGCACCGACCAATCCACTGCCTAGCAGCCCGATAACGATGAGCATCATAAAGTTCATCATTTCTCGCTCCTCCCTGCCCTGTGCTCTACCCTTCGGGTGCTCCAGCACCATCTCATCCGGAGCGCCGACACTCTTTCGAATCTTGCGTTTCTTTGAAAGCGATAGTGACTGGCTGTCCACTTAGCATACTCATCCGCCGGGTCGACGACGATTGCGGATTGACTCCCAATCCGAACGCCAACCCCCTCCCCGATCCTGCTTTTTAGTGGTATGTTTCGAGGCTATGCCGGCCAGCGTTTGGCGACGGGCAATCTCTTGGTGCCTATTTGTTTCGAAGGAGCTGTTACATGCATTTAAGGAAAACCTTTCTCGCGCTGGCGTTACCCTGTGTCCTGACAGCCTGTGCGACCGAAGGCGGATTCAACGCGGAAAGGGCGTTAAGCGTAGGTGCGGGCCTGGCTCAGGTTGCACTGCTCGACAAGGGCACTGTTCAGGAAGCCGCCAGCCAAGCGGCCCAGGAAATGGACGCGCAGAACGAGATTCTCGGTCCCAATACGGAATATGGACGTCGCCTGGCCAAGCTGGTGACGGGCCTGGATACCAGCGGCGATGTCAACTTTAACTTCAAGGTTTACAAGTCAAACGAGCTCAATGCCTTCGCCATGCCGGATGGCACGGTGCGGGTCTATTCCGGGCTGATGGATGCCATGCCAGACGATCAGCTACGCGCCGTGCTCCAACATGAAATCGGCCACGTCCGCCTGAATCACAGCTACGATCAAATGCGCAAACAGTTGCTGACCAACACGGCTTTCAGTGCCGTGGCTTCAGTCGGAGGCGCGATCGGTGACCTGACATCTTCGCAACTGGGCCAGATTGCCTATACCTATATCAACTCCCGCTTCTCCCAAGCTGATGAGCTGGAGTCCGATGCGTATGCGGTGAAGGCCTTGCATAAAATGGGTGAAGACCCGGCAGCCATGAAACGGGCCATTCAGACCCTGCAGCAAAAAGCAGGCCCGGGTGGCGGCTTTCTCAGCTCGCACCCCTCCAATGACACCCGGGTCAAAAATATCGAAGCTGCGATCAAAAAGCTGAAATAAACCTCACCGGAGCTGTCCTGGCGGCTCCGGTCCCTAACTACCCCGGGAGCTTCCCATGACGCCATTCAGCCGAATTCACGAACGCGCCCTGCGTCGCAAAGGAGGCCCGGAGGGTCTGGCCGGCTGGCTCCCTCAACCGCAACCGGCAGAACAGCTGGCGGCCATAGCCGACGACCGATGGCTGGCGATGATGACCCGCTGCATTTTCCAGGCGGGTTTTGTCTGGCGGGTGGTGGATCAGAAATGGCCGGATTTCGAGAAGGTCTTCTTCGGCTTTGTCCCGGAAAAGATGGTGCTGGTGCCACCCGATCTGTGGGAGTCCATCGGTCAGGACAGCCGCATCATCCGCAACATGCAAAAGATCATGACCGTGCCCCGCAATGCCCAGTTTATTCTGGACATTGCCCAGGAGCATGGCAGCTTCGGCCGCTTTGTCGCCCAGTGGCCCGCAGAAGACCTGATTGGCCTGCTGGAGGTGTTGCGCAAACGGGGCGAACGCCTGGGTGGCAATACCGGCATGCGGGTGTTGCGCAATCTGGGTAAAGACACCTTTGTGCTCAGCCAAGACGTCCTCGACTGCCTCAAGGACGCCGGGCTGGATATCCAGCGGGGCACCACCAAACGGGAACTGCGGCTGATCCAGCAGACCTTTAACCAGTGGCACCAGGAAACGGGTCTGCCCTACTGCCAGCTCAGCCGCATCTGCTCCTGCTCCATGGGCGAGAATCATCTGGAGCCGGCTCACTAGTTATCACCGGTAACCGGTCCATTAGCCTTCACCGGGAACCGGTCCAGGAGATGTGGGATTATTCCTGTTCCGCCGGCCGCTGTCGCTTGGCCAGACGACGTTGTTCGATCAGCCGGGCGGCCTCTTCGCCGATGTGTTCCTCTCCCCGCTGACGGGCCAGCTTGATCTGGCGCTCCCGCTCCTGAAACCGGGCCTTCTGCTCGGGCGTCAGCTTGTCATGGCACTGGGGACAGCTCACACCTTCCTGATAGAGCTCACTGGCTTTGTCCTCCTCGGTGATGGGCAGACGACAGGCATGGCACAGATCATAACGGCCCTTTTCCAGGCGATGGTTGACCGCCACCCGCTCATCAAAGACGAAGCACTCGCCAACCCACAGGGACTCCTCCTCCGGCACCTCTTCCAGGTATTTGAGAATCCCGCCTTCGAGGTGGTAAACCTCTTCAAAGCCCTGCTGTTTTAGATAGGCCGTGGATTTCTCGCAACGGATTCCACCGGTACAGAACATGGCAACCTTACGGTGCCGAGCGGGATCGAGGTTCTCTTGGACATACTGGGGAAACTGGCGAAAGGAATCCGTCGCAGGATTCACCGCATTGCGGAAGGTGCCAATTTGCACTTCATAATCGTTGCGGGTGTCGATCAACACCACCTCGGGATCGGAAATCAGGGCATTCCAGTCCCGGGGTTTGACATAGGTTCCCACAATCCGGCGCGGGTCAATGTCCTCAACTCCCATGGTGACGATTTCTTTTTTGAGCTTCACCTTGGTGCGGTTGAACGGCATTTCCTCATGGAAGGATTCTTTGTAGGCAATGCCCTTGAATCGCTCATCGGAGTCCAGTCGGCTCTTCAGCTGATCAATGGCCTGGCGACTGCCGGCGACCGTGCCGTTAATCCCTTCCCGGGCCAGCAGCAAGGTGCCTTTAATCTCATGCTCCTGCATGAAATTCAGTAACGGTTCCCGAAGCGACTCATAGTCCTCCAGGGTGACGAATTTATATAAAGCGCAAACCACATGACGCATCAATCTGACTCCAAATAGCGGCCTGGAACGTAAAACCAGGGCTGGGCGCGGCGAAATTGTAACCAGTGAGGAAGGCCGGTGATAGTCGTAGAGGCCGCAGGCGTCTTTTTTTGGACGGATCAGCAACTGTATATTGTTCTCAACTGTGCTGCTGTAGTGCCACAGCTTGTCCCGGATCTTCCCGCCCAGCCGGGGTGTGATAGCACAACCACCAACGCGAGTTGATGCTTTGCCCTGAGGAGATGACTCCATGCAAACCTACTGTGCTCTTGGGCGACTGCTGCTAAGACCTTCGGAACAGCTGCGTGATGCTATGGCACCGCTCCGCAAACGACTGGCAGAAGACACCCACCTGTCTGCAAAGCGACGGCGGACTCTGGATAATCTGTGCCGGAGACTCTCCAGAGCTGATCTGGTGCCAGCGCAGAAGCATTATAAATATTGTTTTTATACCCGGTTCTCGCTCTACCTGTTTGAACAGAACCAGCAAGATACCCAGGAACGCACCGATGCCCGACTGGTACTGAATGACCTCTATCGCCAGTCAGACCTGGAGCTGAACGATTACGAACTGCCCGATTATCTGCCGCTGATCTGCGAGGCCTTGGGGCAGATGGACGAAATCGACGCCTATGGCCTGTTATGCGAGCTCCAGCCCAACCTGCTGAAACTGGCCTACAAGCTCGACAGTATCAGTAGTGATTATGCCGCGGTGTGTCATGCGCTGGTGGAACTGATTCCTGACACCTACCGCACCGCCTACTCGGCGCCTCTCAAGCCGGCAACCAATTTTTTTAAACGCAAACCCTGTTTACGGGTGGATGGCCGGCGCCTGCTCTAGCCGCGCCATGCAAGGAGCCCCAAAAGAAAAAGGCCGCGATTGCGGCCTTTTCCAGGAGGGCTGGTGATTTAGTCTTGATTCGCCGCTTTCAGGCGAGTCACCGTCCGTGTCCGTTTTTCCAGCGCCAGCTTGCGCACCCGGGCAATATCTTCGTCGGTAAAGACGCCATTGACACCGGAAATCGCCGCCAGCTTCATGCCGTGCTTGAGACCCAGCTTGTAGATCTCCCGCACCTTTTCCCATTCGATGTTACGGCCCACGGTAAAGTTCTCGAAGCGTCCTTCCAGAGCCAGTACGATGGTTTCCGCCAAGCAGGCATAGGCCACCTTGGGCGGCAGACCGATGTTGCGCATTTTCACATCACCGGGCAGCTCGATCTCACCGGACTCGATCACCATCACATCCGGACGCTTGGCCACGTCAGAGGCGGGAATATCCAGCGGCCGGGCCACGTCGGTAATCACACAGCCGGGCTTCACCTTGGTGATATCAAGAATTTTCTTGCCAGCCCCGGAGGTGGCCGTCACCACCATGTCCATCTTGTGCAGATCTTTATCGGAGTTGGCCGAAACATAAATCTTGGCACCTGGTGTCTCTTTCTGGATGGACTCCTTCAACGCCAGCAGCTTGGACGTCTCCCGGGCCACCAGATACACCTCGTCGAAGGCCTTGGCCAGCAGCCGCGCGCACACCGAGCCAATCGCCCCGGTGGCACCGACCACCATCGCCTTACCGGCCACCTTGTTGTCCGGGCCGATATGCACCAGTCCCAGCCGCTTCAGGGCATCGTGAGCCGCCCACAACGCACCGGAGGCGCTGTAGCTGTTGCCGGTGGTGATTGGCAGGGGCGCCCGCTTGGCCACGGTCGCACCGGAGTCGCCCACCACTTTGGTAAAGGCGCCCAGGCCCATGATCTGCGCACCCAGACGCTTGGCCATATTCGCCGCCGCCAACAACCGGCGATAAGTAAATTCCGGGCTGTGGGCCATCATTTCCTTGGGTGTGCCACCCACGGTGATCAACCAGCCTTCCGCTTCCGCGCCAGTGGGGGATTGGATACCCGTCACCTTGCTGTAAATCAGGGGCGGGGAATAGGCAATGATCTTCTCCACCGCGTTCATCACCGGCTGGGGAGCAACCCGCGCCACCAGATCAATCGGCTTGGAGTTACGCAGATACTGCTGGGACAGGGGGTGAATCACAAAGGCAAACCGGCTTTTACGCTTAAAGCCGGAGGGAAAAATAATACGCGGCTCAATATTGAGACTGGTGATAATTTCCAGGTAGTCGTCATGGGTCAGCTCATGGGCCTTCTTGCCCGTGACCGCCAGCACCATGGCCTCAATCACGTTGATGGCCACGGTCATGTCGAAGATCTTGGGCGTGCAGTCCACCACCATGTGCACGCCTTTATCCCGCAGTACTTCCAGGCGTTCGTCTGTCACCATGGAAGTCAGCAGGGTCTTGCCCGCCAGCTCTTCCAGAGAGAACTGCTCGATCTCGTCATAACGGCCCACCACCACGTCGGCTTTCTGAATCGCCTTACGCAGAATGAAATGGTTCCACTCCTTGACCGGTGCCACAGAAGGCTGCAGGACATGGGGCGGCTTCCACTTGAGCAGGTAGTGAGCGCCCGTGGCGTAGAGCTCCAGTGCCTTGCGGGAGGTGATCATTTTCGGCAGGCCCATTTGCAGGACCGGGTCGGCAAACACCAGGTTATCGGTCCACTCCGACAACACGGAGGCGGCCCGGTAGTTGCCCATGCCACTGAAAAAGAAGATCTTGGAGTTATTGAAGAAATTGCCGAGCTCTTCCTGGGCATCGCGAATCGCCCAGTCGTGCAGGATGCCCCGCAGGCGAGCCCCCGTGGTGATGGGGATCGTGGTTACCAGATCTTCCAGGCGCTTGGTACTTTCCTGGATAAAGCGATGGGAACCCACATTGTAGTGGTCACGTACCATTCCCAAACCAATCGCATCAGCTCGCGACTCCCATTGCTTGATCAAGGCCTCCGCCTTGGCTTCATCCTGATTGGTGCCGATCCGGATGACCCGGAACTTTTGCCCGAGAAACTCCGTCTCGAAGTCGTAGTCCAGGCTTTCTGGCCCCAGGCTGATGCTAACAACCGTTTTCATTATGTTCTCCGAATTTCCGTCCTGATACATCTTGCGTCTTTCCCTGGCGTCGGCGATCGGTCACCCGATCATGACGTCATCTTGAGGCGGGCTTATTCTTTTAGTAAGTCGTCACTTACGAATAAGTGACGAACAGTGTTGCCCAGTGAAAATTTTTGGCGTCTAGAACTTAAGCAAAAATTCTCTCAAAGATAGCTTGGAAAAACGAGTACCCAGCCCCCGTTTTCGCACATTTAATTTCGAGCAAATACTCTAAAATTCAAGCACTAAGCGCCGCCTCCGGCCCCACAACACGCCTGCCCTGTCCCCCATCGGCCGCCACGCGTACAATGGGGCTATCGGCTTCTTGGTCTGCCGATCATTCCCTTTTATTTTGGAGATCAATCATGCCGATCGGCTTTTCTTTTACCTCCAACTGGGGCAAGGAAATCCATCGCGCCCACGATGAATACGGCGCCATTCGCGTCTTCGACGACGGCAACAAGCTTTACCTCAGCTTCGATTCCATTCACGAACAAAGCTGTCAGCACAAGGCCCTGCCCCATCGCTTGATGCATGAATATACCCGGGCGATGCTGACGCCCCTGATGTACCACCAGCCCCGCCATGTCACCCTGCTGGGTCTGGGTGGCGGCTCGCTGCTCCATTGCCTGCACCATGGTTTTCCTGAAACCCATTTCCAAGTGGTGGAGTTACGCCCGAAAATTGTCAACATTGCCCGCCAGTTGTTTCGGATTCCCCACGACGAGCGTGTCAACATCCAGATCAATGATGCCGGCCTGTATCTGGCGCAGGCCCCGGCAGCCGGCACCGACTTCGTGCTGTGCGACATGTACCATGCCGACGGCATGGATGCCCAACAGGCCCAGCTCCGTTTTATCCACCACTGTCACCGGCTGCTGAATGACTCCGGCTGGATCGCCCTCAACTACAGTCACCGTAATGAGTGCACGCCGGAGGCCTTGGAGTTTATCGCCGAGCACTTCAGCAATATCCGGATCTGTACCGTCAGCAGCGGTAACCGCATCCTGACGGCGAGTAAGAGCGCGCTGATTTTGAACGAGAAGGAAGCCCTGCTACGGGGCAAGGCGCTGAATGACCTGCTGGGTTACCCGCTGACCAAGTATTTGAAGCGGGCGAAGAAGATCAGTTGAGGGTATCGCCCTTCGCCCTATGGGGGCGAAGGGGACGGAGAGAGAGGAAGCGGCTCAGAGCTGATTCTGGACCGCCTCTGAATAATAGAAGCTTTCCAGACGTGCCCGCAGCCGCGCTTCCAGGTAACCGTTGCGATGCAGCACTTCGGCAACCCGGGGCGCGAAAGCCTTGGCCTCGGTCAGCACCATGGCATCACTGACACCCATCTCTTCCAGCAGCACGGACAGCGGCTGACCGCCATATTTCTTGAAGAAGCCCGTCACCACCGTCTGGCAGCAATTGCGGAAGTGCTTGGTCTTGCGGTACTTCAGCCAGAACTCATAGCCCAGCACGACGAACTCGCTCAGGTCCAGGGTGTCGATTCCCTTCTGGAAGTCCTTCATCTGCTTGTTTTCAATGGCATCCCAGAAGTCCATGATGGTGCCCTTCAGGGCCTGATCCGACAGGGTTTCATTGAGGAAGACCTCACTCTGGCGGATAAAAAACGCCATGTTCTTGCCGATAAAACTGAGCAGACTGGCTTCCAGATTGGCCTCCAAGTCGGGGGCGGCCTTGTCCACCATTTTCCGGCCAAACTTGAACACGGCCGACACTCCGGGAATGTTGCTGCCAATCAGATTGCTCTTGGACAGGTACTGCACAATCCCCTGATAGAGAATTTTGGAGACCAGCTCGGCATAGACCGGATGCCCCAACAACTGGCTGACCACCCGCTGACGGTGGGACTTGAGGCTCAGCAACTTCTCCACGAACTCCTCAAACTGCCTGGCCGTCATGATGTCGTTCAGGCGGGCGTCGCGATGGGCCTTGGAGTTGTAAACCTTGCTGGCCATCTCACCGGCCAGTTCCGTGACACCGCCGGCGATCTTGAGATCCACCACATTCCGCTGGATCACCTCCATCACCTGCTCCGGGGTGACCCAGTCGTTCAGGGTCACCGTCTGCAGCGTCTTCAGGAAGGCCGCCACTTCGGTTTCAATCTCCTGCACCAGCCGCTCGCCCTGAAGGCGCTGTAACTCATGCTGCAGATGCAGTTCTAACAAGGTCGTGGCCAGGGGCTTGGCTTCAGCTTTGCTGACGGCTCCCGCTGCGGCGGCCGCCTTGGTGGTCTTGCCAGACTTGGCTGCCGTGGGTTTCGTAGCCTTGGCTTTCGGCGCTGCCGTGCTGGCCTTGCCGGAGGCTTTAGTCGTACTGCTCTTGGCTTTCGTCGCCGCGCCTGCCTTGGCAGTGGTCTTGCTCTTGGATTCTTTGGTTTCGCCGGTGGTACGTTTCTGGCCCTGAGCCATTGTTATTCTCTCCTTCAAAAAGCAACTCCACCTTTTCTGCTGCAATCAGGTTCTGCAGAGTCAGGACAATGCCGAGTCAGTCAGAGTTTTTATTATGCTGATACTGGTCACGCATAAAGATAGCGAAACAAATAAAGGCTGTCTCGAACCTGAACCCCTGATGATGGCACATCATGCATTCAGTTTCGAAAACAGCCTTTACCGCTCAAGGCTCCCCGCAATTATGCCGGAATCATCGCCTCGATCTTGGGCGGCAGGGAATAGCGCAGGATACGCTTGACCACGGTCGAGAACTGCTCACCGAAGGTACCGGTGTTGTAGTGCAGACCATACTTCTTACAGATGGCCTCGACGCGGGGCGACATTTCCGCGTAACGGTGGGACGGAATGTCCGGGTACAGATGGTGCTCAATCTGATAACTCAGATGCCCGCTCATAATGTGCATCCAGCGACCGCCGGTGAAGTTACTGGAACCCAGCAACTGCCGATAATACCAGTGGCCGCGGGTCTCGTTCTCACACTCTTCCTCGGTGAAGGTCTGCGCCTGCTCGGTGAAGTGGCCACAAAAGATCACCGATGAAGCCCATACACTGCGCCCGATGTTCGCCAACGCATTGCCCACCAGGACCTTGGGCGCGAAGGGGCCGGCCAGCGCGGGAAACACCACATAATCCTTCACCACCTGCTTGGAGATCTTGCGGGCATAGTTCTTGATGAAGGGCAGCTTTTCACGCCAGGTGACTTCCTTGTTTTCCAGCTTCTCCACCTCCAGCTCGTGGATTCCCACGCCCCACTCGAACAGCAGGCTCAGGGCGATGAAGTAACCGAACTGGAACAGGTAACGGGGCCGCCAGGGCGTATCGTCGGAGAGCCGCAGGATGGCGTAGCCGTAATCCCGGTCCTTACCGATGATGTTGGTATAGGTGTGATGCTCGTAGTTATGGGTTTTACGCCAGGAATCACCATCGCAGACGTTATCCCACTCATAGGTCTGGGAGTGCAGGTCCGGATCATTCATCCAGTCGTACTGGCCGTGCATCACGTTGTGGCCAATCTCCATGTTTTCCAGGATCTTGGCGGTGGTCAGCATCCCCACCCCAACGGCCCAGGTAATGGGGTTGAGGCTGAAGTGGATCAGGGTCCGACCGCCAATCTCCGCCCAACGCTGCTTGCGGATAATATCGCGGATATAGTCCGCGTCCCGCTGCCCCAGATCTGCGACCACTTCCTGACGCAGCGCCTCCAGCTCCTGCCCCAACGCCTCCAGCTCGGCGGGGCTCAGCTTACGCTGTGCTTTGTGGTCATTCGGCCCTGCCAGTTCTTCGCCGGTGGCGACAGGACGACCTTCGGGTTTGGTTCCTTTGAAACTCCAGCGCATCGTCATTAGAGTGCTACCTCCACTTTACCTTGTGGGACCGAAATACAGGATTGGATTGCTTCATTTTCTGCCGTTGAAATCTGTCCGGTGAGCAGGTTACGCACCGCGCCAGACTTCTTGACGCATTTGCACTCGTGACAGATGCCGGTACGGCAACCATATTTGGGCTTGAGCCCCGCCGACTCGGCCAGCATTAGAATGGTCTGCCCACCATCTGCCTTGGCCTCTACGCCGGCCTTGCTGAACAGTACCTGGGCACCGGCCTGGTCGGCGTTGACCTCCAAGCGCACCCCAAAACTTTCCTGATGGATGCGTGCCGCCTCAACGCCCTGGCCTTCCAGCAGTTCTCGGGCAACTTGCATAAATCCGGCCGGGCCACACAGGAACACTTCCCGCGTCGCCACATCCGCGCACCGACTCGTCAACTGATCCCCATTGATCAGGCCATCAGTGTCGGTATGCACCACCGCCAGCTTGAAGTTGGGGTACTGATCCGCCAGGGCTTGCAGGGCTTGGGCGAAAATCACCTCGCTCGGATTGCAGCAGTAATACAGCAGCTGAAAATCCTTCTCTGGAGCCCGGGGCAAATGCGTGCTCAGCATCGACATCATGGGGGTGATGCCGCTGCCCGCGGCCAGGAACAGCACCTTGTCGGAGGAGGCCTGCTCCAGGGTGAACTCACCGCCGGCCTGCCCGATTTGGACGATGTCCTCCGGCTGCAACTGATCAAACAGCCAATTGGACATCCGGCCCTGGGGAATCCGCTTGACGGTAATGGAGAAGGTGCCGTCTTGCAGGAACTGCTGTACCGACGAGGACACCGAATAATAACGGCTCAGGGAGACGCCTTCGGCTTCGACCCTAATCTGTAAATGCATGCCGGCCTGAAATCCCTGCCAGCGGCGGGATGGTTTGAACACATAGGTCTTGGCATCCGCGGTTTCCTGCCGGATGGCGACTACCCGCGCCTGCAGCTTGCGAAGAGACAGCAGAGGATCGATCTCCGATAACAGGAAATCTCCGTAGGTCTGGATAAATCCGTTTCTCTGCCAGAATTGCTCCAGGAACAAGACGCTCCCGATCCGATTCTGGATCCGTGGGGCTGAAGCAAGGCGCATGACAAATCCCTCTTGTGTACATTTGTTCACTGACTATATTGAAAGCCCTCTTTTCGGTCAACAGTCATTCACTCAGATTTTGATAAAAATCATATATCGCCCTCCCGCAAACCCCATAGAAAAAACTTATCTCATTGTTTTACATGTACTTTATAGGGAGCCTTCGATTCTACAAAAACCACATCGTTATGGTGTACACTTAGACACAATATTTTCAAGATGTCGCAAAAACAAACTGCTGACACCCCTCCCGCCAACCAGCAAAGGTGATTCATGGACCTGAACGTGGTAACTTTGCCCAGCCTGCAACGCACAACCCATGCAGTAATTTCCACAGCCAAGAAGCCGGCCATGTCCACCCGAGAAAGCAAGAAAAAACAAACACGACAAGCCTTGATGAACGCGGCCCTGGAGTTGGTGGGACGGGGCGATAACTTTGCCAGTATCAGCCTGCGTGAAGTGGCCAAAAACGCGGGCGTGGTACCCACGTCCTTCTATCGCCACTTCGAGACCATGGAAGATTTGGGGCTTAGCCTAGTGGATGAACTGGGCATGATGCTGCGCCGCCTGATGCGTTCCGCGCGCCAGGCCGGCCAATCGCTGAATGACCAGATCAAGGCCTCGGTGGAAGTCTACGTTCAGCATGTGCTCGACAATCGCAACCTGTTCCTGTTCATGGTGCAGTGCCGAAGCGGAGGGACGCCCGCCCTGCGGGATGCCATCCGCAATGAACTCCGCTATTTCGTCAATGAGTTGGTGGTTGATATCAACCGTGCCGACTTTCTGCCCAATGTCAGCCACGAAGACCTGGAGATGATCGTCAGCCTGATCATCAACACGGTTGCCGAAACCACGCTGGATATTCTCGACCTGCCCACGGCCAGCCGCTCCCAACGGGCCCGGATTGAAGCGCTCACCGTCAAACAGATCCGCCTGATCTTCCTCGGTGCCCTCGCCTGGCGCAGCCTCAAGCCTTAACCCGGTTATTTTCGGCTTACCATAATTTCATGGCGGCATGCCGCCAGGTCGCGCCCAATCATCTGATAGTAACGCGGGCGCACTTTAGAATTGTCGGACATCAACCTCCCCACTGAGAACGAGAGGAATGTCCCATGCAACCCACCCCCGAACAGCACACACACACCAGTCAGTGGTTGGGCCGAGCCGCATCTCCCTTGGTCAGCCTGGGCAATAGCATCCGCGAATCCAGGGTCTTCCAGCCCAACGGCATCTGCTTTCACGCCGAAGTCTCTCCCAAACGGGGCCTGCCCTCCCATTTCCGCAACCTGGCCAACCGGCTCAGTGGCGACGCCCTGGTACGTCTCTCCGGCGGCCTGTGGCAGGCGGAACACCGGTTATTGCCGGATGTGCTGAATTGCTCGATCCGCTTCAAGGCCGAACCGCTCCAGGATGAGCCCAGCGCAGAGGCGCAGGATCTGATACTGCTCAGCACCCGCACCCCCTGGGCGCTGGCCATCGACAGCCTTAAAACCAACCAGCACGATTTCCTGCTAAACGACTACCACAGTCTGGCGCCCTTTGAAATTGACGGGCGCAGCAACATCAGCCTGCGGCTTATCCCCCAGGTGGAGCCGGGTCCGGGGCACAACCGGGAGGAAAAAATCCGCGCCGCCGTCAACGCCAGCGACGTTCGACTGGATCTGCAAATTCGCGAAAATGACCGAGGGACGGAATGGAAACCCCTACTGGAAATCCGCCTGCGGCGGGAAGTGCAGCTGAGCGCAGAACAGCTCCACTTCTGGCCGTTCCGGGCTGGCCAGGGAATCCGTCCCCAGGGATGGCTGGAATACCTACGCCCGATTCCCGACCTGCTGGACCGCCTCCAAAACGACACAGCCGGCGATTCCAACCCCCGTGGCACCGCCCGTCAGTCCCGAACGGCCCCCAACCGCCTGGGCCAGACAATCGCCGAAGCCACGGTTCAGGCGGCCAACCTCCTCCAGTCCTCATTAGACCAAGCCTTTCGCCTGGCCGGCCAAGCCCGGGATGCAACAAGCAGCCTGTTGCGCCAAATTCTCCGCACCACCCAGACCTCAGCCGCCGACGCCACGATGCTGGCCGCCGTGGGCACCGAGACCGTGGAGCAAACCCTGCAACAGGCCTCTGAAAAAGCTCAGGACACCACTCGGGAAAACCTGCGAAAAACTCGCCAGGCCTCCCGCCGGGCCACCCAACGTGTGGCGGACCGCGCGGTGGAGCTGGGCAATCGAGCCGGAGAAACCGTCGCCCGGGCCTCCGCCGAAGTGCAAGACACCGCCCAAGATATTCGCACTAGCACCGCCAAGGCCGGCTCAAGGATCGCCGAGCAAACCGGGGACACCGCAAAGGACATCCGCCAACGAACCCGGCAGGCCGCGACAACCCTCACGGAAGACATAAAAGGCGAACCCAATAAGCCCCGGCGCAGAAGGAGTAAAACCAGGCCCAAAGCGGAACCAACCAGCCGGCCCCATTAACAACGCGCCCGGCTAAAAACTGCGCCCAGGGACGGGATTGGCGCCAGGGACATCCCATGCTAGAGTCTGGCCTCTGCCGACTGACAAGGATTTCCCATGACCGCCAAGCCTCTTAGCGGCATCCGGGTGCTGGAACTGGGCACCCTGATTGCCGGCCCTTTCGCTTCTCGCCTGCTGGCCGAATTTGGCGCGGAGGTCATCAAAGTCGAATCCCCTGGAGGGGGCGACCCGCTTCGCAAGTGGCGCAAACTCTATGAAGGTACCTCCCTGTGGTGGCTGGTGCAGGCCCGCAACAAAAAATCCCTGACCCTGAACCTCAAGCATCCCGAGGGTCAGGAGATTTTGCGAAAGCTGATCCAGGAAACCGATATCCTGATCGAGAACTTCCGCCCCGGCGTGCTGGAAAAGCTGGGGTTTGACTGGGAGACCATCCACGCCCTCAATCCCGGGCTGGTCCTGGTGCGCCTGTCCGGCTTTGGCCAGACCGGCCCCTACAAGGATCAGCCCGGTTTTGGCGCGGTTGGGGAGTCCATGGGAGGACTGCGCTATATCACCGGCTTTGCCGACCGGCCCCCGGTACGGACCGGGATTTCCATTGGCGACTCCATTGCCGCCTTGTGGGCCGTGATCGGCGCCCTGATGGCACTCCGCCACCGGGAGGTCAATGGCGGGCAGGGCCAGGTGGTGGACGTGGCCCTGTACGAGGCCGTCTTCGCCATGATGGAAAGCATGGTGCCCGAGTTTGACGTGTTCCGGTTCGTGCGTGAGCGGACCGGCAACATCATGCCCGGCATCACCCCCTCCTCGGTCCACACCAGCGCCGACGGCAAGCACGTCCAGATCAGCGCCAATGGCGATGCCATCTTCAAACGTTTCATGCATGCCATCGGGCGCGCGGATCTCGCGGAGGACCCGACCCTGGCCGACAATGCCGGCCGCGATGCACGTCGTGACGAACTCTATGCCGTTATTGATCAATGGGTGGGAACCCTGCCACTGAGCGAGGTCTTGGCAACCCTCAACCGGGCCGAGGTGCCCGCCAGTCATATCTATTCCATTGAAGACATGTTCCAGGACCCGCAGTTTCTGGCCCGCGAGATGTTTTTAAGCGCCCAACTGCCTGATGGAGCCTCTTTCAAAATGCCCGGTATCGTCCCCAAGCTGTCCGACACCCCCGGCTCCGCGGAATGGGTGGGTCCGGAGTTGGGTGTCCATACCGAGGGCATCCTGCGCACCCTGGGTTATTCCATGGAGGCCATTGAAAAGCTGCGCCAGGAGCAGGCTATTTAGCTGCCGCCCGGACTTTTGGCCCGGACCGGCATCTGCCTGCTGAGCGATTACACACCTCGTAACCCTATTCATTCATGACATGAGAGCTCATTCAGCAGTTCCCTCAAATGCAAATGACAATCTATAATGCCAACACTTTTAGTTAGAAGTACCCCAGAGAACTTACATGGTCAGTTGGTTTACGCGGCTGTTTGCGCTGTTTCTTTTAGTCAGTCCCGCCAAGGCATTGGAAGCACCTCAATACGAAGTCATTCTGATGGTTTCCGGCAAGATTGCGGTTACCAATGGTCCGGGAGTCGCATCCTTTGACTCCGACATGATTGAACGGCTTCCCCAGCACGAATTCACCACCCGGACACCTTGGTATCCTGAACCCCGATCCTTTCGTGGACCGCTGTTGCGGGATCTCCTGGACCTGCTCAAAGTCGAAGGAAGCGAGCTTTATGTCACCGCGCTGAATGAGTACGTCTCACACATTCCCATTAGCGATGCACAACAATATGACGTGATCCTGGCCCGCAGCATTGATGGCCAACTGTTAAGGGTGCGGGATCGGGGCCCCCTGTTCATCATCTATCCCTTTGATCTGCAACCCAACCTAAAAGCCGACACCTACTACAACCGTAGTGTCTGGCAGGTCAAATCCATTCATGTCGAATAGCCCCGCGAATGACGCCGCCCCTCTTTTCGCCCAATAGCCGCACTTATGCCCACTAGCATTCCGCCGCAAGCCGCCCCCATCCAACGCCCCAACCGGCGTCGAATGCTGTCGGCGCTTGGCGGCTTGCTGTTCTGTGCCTTTATTGGCCTGGGCTGGGTTCAATACAAACAGTTCGATGATATTCGCCGCCTGGCCTCCGTGGGCGAAAACGGGCTGGTCTGGGGCTATTGGAAACTATTTGCGGAATATAACCGCCTGCAGCAGGCACTGGACCATCTGCTCCGCGAGCCCAACCCCGGCAATGAAGCCTGGGACAACCTGGAGCTGCGCTATGAAATTTTTGCCAGCCGAATCCAGGTGCTTGATCAGCACGTCAACCAGCGTCTGCTGGTCCAATATGCCGACATCAGACCGGCTCACAACCAGTTCAAACAGTTTATTGAGACGGCCGACCTCATATTGGGTCCCGATGCGTCGGAGCGTCCTGATGCCAGAGCCCTGGGCGAGCTCGTCCAAAGGTTAGAGCCTCTGGAAGAGTTCATCATGACCTTGATCCACGCCAGTAACCAGGCAGTGGTTGATTTCGGTCAGAGCCGGCGAGAGGCCATCAATCAAAAGACGCTCATTACCGCCAGTATCGCCACCTTGATGCTGCTGTTAATCGTCATCTTTTCCTGGCTGACCCTGCGCCAGATGCGCGAGCTGGAAAAGCGCCGTGACAGCCTGGAGTTGCTGGCGACCCACCTGGACGAAGCCCGTCAAAGCGCGGAACGGGCCAATCAGGCCAAGAGTAACTTCCTGGCCAATATGAGCCATGAAATCCGTACCCCGCTCCATGGGGTGTTGGGTATGTTGGAACTGCTAAGCGGCACCCAACTGGACCCGCTCCAACGGGATTATCTCGGCACCACCCGCGACTCGGCGGAGCATCTGTTAGCGGTTTTGAACGATATTTTGGATTTTTCCAAACTGGAAGCCGGCAAGATTGCCCTGGAGATCAGCAACACCAACCTGCATCAGCTGTTGGAGGAGCTGTATCGACTGTTCCAGGGCCAAGCCCAGGAGAAACAGCTGCAACTGAGGCTCCAGCTGGCAGAGGACCTGCCCAAGTGGGTGCGCCTGGATCCGGCCCGAGCCCGCCAAATCCTGCTTAATCTGATCAGTAACGCCATTAAGTTCACCGAACAAGGCTCTATCGAACTCCAGGCCAACCTGAACACCATTCAGAGCACGGCCCCCCAACTGGAAATCAAAGTGATCGACACCGGCATCGGAATGAGCCCCGAGGTGGTTTCACAACTGTTCCAGCGTTTCATGCAGGCCGATACCCGGGCACCGGGCCGAAATACGGGAGCCGGGCTCGGGCTGGAAATCTCCCGTAATCTGGCTCGTCTGATGGGGGGGGATATTCTGGTGGAAAGTCAGCCTGGCCGGGGCAGTTGCTTTACGCTCTCAGTGCCGGTCGAAGTGCTGGCCGACTTTGACCAGCCCCCGGCCCCAGCCCCGAAACCCCAGCCCATCCAGACCTTACGGGTGCTGGCCGTGGATGACAACCCGGTCAATCTCAAAGTGATCTCCGCCATGTTGAAATGGAAAGGTCACGAGGTCACCGCCGCCAACAGTGGGGCGCAGGCGCTGGAGCTGGTGCGGCAACAACCCTTTGACCTGATTCTGATGGACGGCCAAATGCCGGAGATGAGCGGCATTGAGACGACCCAAAAGCTACGGGCCATGCCCGCCCCCATCCGCGATATTCCCGTGGTGGCCGTTACGGGCGAGGCGCTGGCGGAGTCCAGGGCACAGTATCTACGGGCGGGCATGAACGAATACATCACCAAACCGGTGAGTGCCGCCACTCTTGAGAAGTTGCTGGCCCAGCTGTTTCCCCCGGCAAGCGCTCCCCAATAAGTTGCGTCAGTAGCTTGCCTTAATGAAAAGACTGAAGCGCCGGGAATTCACGCCGGCTCCGGTCCACGACATCCCGGGCAACACCCCGCATGGCTTCCGGTGGTAGCCTCCAACCGCTGCGATCCCGGTAATCCCACTGCCGGGCACGGGTCTGACGGTCTTCCTGCTGTAGTTTACGCACCGCGTAGAAATCCAGCGCGGTGATACCCGCCACCATCCCCAGCGCCAAACCCACCTGTCCGGCACAGGGGTTGGCGGGCCGCAGCTGGATGGCTAGTGAGCCCAGATCCAGCATGTCGCCGGCAATCCGCCCCTTGATCCAGGGAGTCGGATCCGCGGCGGCCAGAATCCCCAACCCCACGCCCAATTCCCGAAGTCCATAGAATTGCAGCAGCTTCTCCTGCCCCTCCATCCCCAGGTTGCGAGCCAGGGTTTTAGGCGCCAGCAACTCGACGAGCCCCAGGCCAATACTGAACACCCCCAGCCCATTGGCCAGGCTTTTGCCCGAAAGATTCCGCGCCACTGTATCCTGCGTTGATTCCGTCATATCCATGCCTCAGTGAAGCCTGGGTTTAAGGACTACCTTGACGCAGCCGTCCTCCTTGTCCCGAAAGGTCTTATACATCTCCGGCCCCTGCTCCAACCCCACCGTGTGGGTGATCACAAAAGACGGGTCAATCTGGCCTTCCAGAATTCTCTGCAGCAAATCGTCAGTCCAGCGATTAACGTGGGTCTGCCCGGTACGGATGGTCAGCCCCTTGTTCATCACCGCGCCGAATGGGATCTTGTCCAGCACCCCACCATACACTCCCGGGATTGACAGAATACCCGCCGGACGGCAGACATAGATCATTTCCCGCAGCACATGGGGGCGGTCGGTTTCCAGCATCATCGCTTGTTTGACCCGGTCATACATGGAGTCGATGGAGCCCATGGCATGAGCTTCCAGGCCGACCGCGTCAATACACTTCTCCGGGCCGCGCCCCTGGGTCAAATCATTAAGGCGCTCGAGCACGCTTTCCTGCTCAAAGTTGATGGGGATGGCGCCGCCCGCCTCCGCCATGCCCAACCGTTCCGGCACCCGGTCAATGGCCACCACCTGCCTGGCGCCCAGCATCACCGCACTGCGAATCGCAAACTGCCCCACCGGCCCCGCACCCCAGACCGCCACCGTATCGGTGGGTTCAATATCGCACTGCACCGCGGCCTGCCAGCCGGTGGGGAAAATATCGCCAAGAAAGAGCACCTGTTCGTCGGTGACCCCGGAAGGCACTTTCACCGGGGCATGATCGGCAAAGGGAACTCGGACATATTCGGCCTGGCCGCCGGCATAGCCCCCGGTTAAATGGGTATAGCCAAACAGCCCCGCCGTGGAATGGCCAAACATTTTGTCGGCCAGGTGATGATTGCGGTTAGAGCGCTCACAGACGGAGTAATTACCCCGCTGACACTGGTCGCACTCCCCGCAAATGATGGTAAAAGGCACCACAACCCGGTCGCCGACTTTCAGTCGTTTGACCTCCGGGCCGACTTCCACCACCTCCCCCATAAACTCATGCCCCATCACATCCCCATGCTGCATACCGGGCATGAACCCATCAAAAAGGTGCAGGTCCGAGCCGCAAATGGCACAGGAAGTCACTTCAATAATGGCATCCCGGGGGTCTTCAATCACCGGGTCCGGAATCGTGTCGTAACGGATATCCTTCTTACCATGCCAGCACAGTGCTCTCATCTGTTACCTGCTCCTGTTGTTGACTCCGGTGGACGACGGCCAATAACCCAGTGATTCCAGAGGCTGCCTGAGCGTTTCCAAATTATGTGGTGGCCCCGTGCCCCCCTCAAGCAATCGCAGATGACGAAATGTCCAGATTTGGCCCTGTTAGGCCACTGAATGTCTCAATACGGGAACATAAATTTCATTTTTGCTATTATTTGTAAAACCAACTTTCGCTATACGGAATATGAGTCTAGAAATAGAGTTCTGCCCCGCCTCCTCTCCAGGCAAAGAACAATTTAAAGGAAGACGTCATGAATCTGATTTCCCGCTTGAGCATTCGAGCCCGACTCTTAATCGGTATTCTGCTACCGGTTCTGCTGACCGGTGGCATCACCGCCTGGCTGACCGTCAGCCAGTTGCAGCAGCAAGGCACTGCTGAGGTGGAGCGCCTGCGCCAAAACCTGATCACGGCTCACAAGGAAGGTTTGAAGCAGGTTGTGGAGGCGGCCCGTACCGCCATTGACGAGGTCTATACCGACCCCACCCTGGACGAAGAAGAAGCCAAACTGAGCGCCCGCGCCATCCTGCGTTCCATCGGCTTTGGCGACAACAACTACATCTACGCCTGGACCTATGACTCCTATAACCTGGCCTTTCGCCCCAACCCCAGCCTGGAAGGCCCGTCACGGAACTCCACGCCGGAGCGCCGGGAGCTGTTGCGCAACCTGATTGAAACCGGCCGTAACGGCGTGGGCTATCACGAATACACCTGGCCCAACCCCGCCACGGATCAGCCCGAGCCCAAGATTTCCTACTCCGTTGACCTGAGCAAATGGCAATGGGTGATCGGTGCCGGCATTTATGTCACCGATGTGGACCGGGCCGTAGCCGCCGCCCAGGAAGAGATCAGCTCGAATATCCGCATGGCGCTCCAGAACATTCTGTTAACCACCCTGATCATCATCGTCATCGCGATCCTGATCGGCTTGTATGTGGGACGCACGGTCACCCGTCCGCTGAGTCAGGCCACCCGCATGATGCGGGAAATTGCCAGTGGTGATGGCGATCTGACCCAGCGCCTGCCCGATCAAGGCCAGGATGAGTTGGCGGAGCTCGGCCAGCAGTTCAACGCCTTCGTGGCCAAGATCCAGGGGGCGGTTGCCGAGGTGGGAGAAACCACCCACCAGTTGGCCTCCGCTGCCGAGGAACTGAGCCAGATCGCGTCCGAGACCCGCCACTCCGTCGATCAGCAAGGCAGTGAAACCGATCAGATCGCGTCCGCCATTCAGGAAATGGCCGCCACCGTGCACCAGATCTCCCGCAATGCCAACGAAGTGGAAAACGCGGCGGGCAACGCCGACCTCAATGCCCAGGCCGGTCGCCAGCGGGTGTTGTCGTCCCAGCAGTCGGTTCGTGACCTGGTGGTGGTCCTGCAAGACAGTGCCCGCCAGATCGAAACCCTGGCCGCCCGGAGCAACGAGATCCAAACCGTGCTGGACGTGATCCGGGAAGTGACCGACCAAACCAACCTGCTGGCCCTGAACGCCGCCATTGAGGCGGCCCGGGCTGGGGAGCATGGCCGCGGCTTTGCGGTGGTCGCCGATGAAGTCCGTCAACTGGCCAGCCGCAGCAGCGAATCCGCCTCGCAGATCCGCTCCATGATTGAAGGCTACGTGACCGAATCCCGTCAGGCGGCGGATCAGATGAAAGCGGCCCAGACCCAATCGGAGCAGACGGTCGAGTCCATCAATGAGGCGGCCGAAGCCCTGCACACCATTGAGCAATCGGTCGCGGTCATTCACGACCAGATCACTCAGATCGCTGCCGCGGCTGAGCAACAAAGCCAAGTGGCGGAAGAGATCAACCACAACGTGACCCGCATTGTGGATGCCTCCGGCCAAAGCTCCATCGGCGTCAGCCAGACCTCGGATGCCAGCGTGGAACTGGCCCGACTGGGCGAGAACCTGCGTGTGCTGGTCGGACAGTTCAAGGTTTAATGCCCTTCAGCGTCCGGGCACCCGCCCGGACGCGCTCACACCATCCTTGCCACCACTGGCAACGGCAGATAACGCATCAGCAGGCTCACCGCCGCCCAGGGCCATCTCGGCACCGTCGCTTCAGCCGGCTCCCGGTCAATCGCCTCCACCAGCAGGCGACATCCCGCTTCTGTATCAATCATAAACGGCGCGTTCTTCACCTTTTCGTTGATCGCGGTCCGGATATAACCCGGAAACAGCGTGGTGACCCGAATCGGTGTCCCCAGCAGATCAGCCCGGATGCCTTCGGCCAGGGTGGCAATGCCGGCCTTGCTGGCCGCATAGGTGGTCAGATTACGGGGCATGCCCCGCATCGCGCTGACCGACGAGATCACCACCAGATGACCATCATTTTGCGAGCGGAAAATTTCCAGCGCCGCTTCACATTGGGCCAGGGCGGCGACAAAGTTGGTTTCAGCCGTTTGCTGGTTGACCCGGAAGTGTCCGGTCCCCAGTGGCCGCCCCTGACCGACCCCGGCATTCACGATGACTCGATCCAGCCGCCCCAGCTCCTGATGAAACGCCTGAAACACCTCGAACACTTGATCATAATCGAGCACGTCCAGCTCCTGGATGACCACGCGAATCGCCGGGTAGCGGCTCTCCAGTTCCTGCTTTAGGGTTTCCAGTCGCTCAACCCGGCGCGCGCACAACGCCAGGTTATGACCCCGGGCGGCATACTCCAAGGCCATGCCCCGCCCCAAGCCACTACTGGCGCCGGTAATCAGAATATTGGTTCGCATGCGGTTTCCTCCTCGCCAAACGGGCACAGGTCCGTTGTAAAAGGTTTTCAGGAGGAAGTGTAAGGATTTAGCCGGGGCTCTGCCTTGCGGCAGCTAACAAAGGCCGGCAAGAGCCACGGGGGGATCAACCGATCGCCCACAAAAAAGGGCTCCTAAAAGGAGCCCGAAAGACTGGAGACGCACGTCTTACTAAATGACTACTCAGCCTGTTTGGCCTGTTCCCGCAACATGAACTTCTGGATTTTGCCGGTACTGGTCTTGGGCAGCTCACCAAACACGATCTTGCGGGGGATTTTGAAGTGGGCCATGTTGTCCCGGGCGAACTGGATCAGCTCCTCCTCGCTCAGGCTATAACCATCCTTCAAGGTGACAAAGGCACAGGGCGTTTCACCCCACTTCTCATCCGGGCGGGCCACCACCGCCACTTCGGACACGGCCGGATGCCGGTAAAGCACATCCTCCACTTCAATGGAGGAAATATTTTCACCGCCGGAAATGATGATGTCCTTGGAGCGGTCGCGGATCTCGATATAACCATCCTCATGCCAGACCGCCAGGTCGCCGGTATGGAACCAGCCACCTTCAAAGGCCTCTTCGGTGGCCCGGGGGTTTTTCAGGTAGCCCTTCATGATCAGGTTACCGCGCATCATGATCTCACCCATGGTGCTGCCATCCATCGGCACCGGCTTCATGGTGATCGGGTCGGCGATCATAACGTCCTCCAGCAGTGGGCTTTTCACCCCCTGGCGGGACTTGATGCGGGCCCGCTCGTCCAACGGCGCCTCATCCCACTTGGATTTCCAGGCACAGGAAATCGCCGGGCCATAGCTCTCGGTCAGGCCATAAACGTGAGTGACGGACATGCCCATCGCCTCAACGCCGGCAATCACGGAAGAAGGCGGCGCCGCACCAGCGGTCATCGCCTGAACTCCGGGCTCAATACCCGCCTTCAGGCTGTCGTCCGCGTTCTTGAGCAGGTTCAGAACAATGGGCGCGGCACAAAAATGGGTCACTTTCTCTTCCCGGATCCGGGAGAAAATATCCTCGGCCCGCACATGGCGCAGGCACACGTTCACACCCGCCAGGGCCGCCATGGTCCAGGGGAAACACCAGCCATTGCAGTGGAACATGGGCAACGTCCACAGGTAGGCGGCATGCAGCGGCATCGCCCAGGACAGGGTCCAGTTCACGGCATTCAGGTAGGCCCCACGGTGATGGTAAACCACCCCTTTCGGGTTGCCGGTGGTGCCGGAGGTGTAGTTCAGGGTAATGGCATCCCACTCGTTGTCAGGCTGCACCCACTCAAAATCCGCATCGCCTTCGGCGACAAAAGCATCGTACTCCAGCTCGGAAACCAAGTGCCCCTCTTTGTACAGCGGGTCATCAATGGCCACCACCAAAATCGGCCGCGCAATCATCTCGATTGCCTTCTCGGCAACTTCGGCAAACTCCCGATCCACGAACAACGCCTTGGATTCGCCATGCTGCAAGATAAAGGCAATGGCTTCAGCGTCCAGACGGGTGTTAATGGCGTTGAGGACCGCCCCCGCCATGGGCACCCCGAAGTGGGCCTCATACAGGGCCGGGGTGTTGGGACAGAGAAAGGAAACCGTATCGCCCCGGCCAATCCCTCGTTTGGTCAGGCTGGACGCCAGCTGGCGGCTGCGCTGGTAGACTTCACCCCAGGTACGGCGGATTGGGCCGTGCACCAGAGCCAGATAATCGGGATAGACAAAGGCGGAGCGCGCCAGAAAGCTCAACGGGGACAGCGCGGCATAATTTGCCGGGTTAGCTTCCAAGCCTGCATTGAAGATATTGGCCATCATTGTTGTTGTATCCTCATCATGGCAGAGTACTTTTACTGATGATAGAAAGCCCGCCGATAAATGAACACTCGACTTTGGTCGCAAAAGCATCAAATAACGGGCGCGATGAACAGGGGTTCCAGGGCCTGAAACCCGGATCTGCCGGGCAGTTCAGTGCGCTGGAAGGAATCAGGAAAGGCCGGAGTCGGCTGGAAAAAAAGGCGGGCAAACGGCAATGGCCTAAGCCATTGCCGGGAACATCTCGTTCGGAATTTCAGGCGCGGCGGTCGCAAACTCCTGCATGGCATAGCGGACCCGACGCTCTGGCGAATCATGGCGCACCGCCAACGACTCGATATGCCGCAGCCGCGGCAGCAGACCGCAGCCATTCGCGACTTGAATCGCCAGCCCGGGGCGGGCATTCAGCTCCAGCAGCAGAGGGCCGCGCTTGGCGTCCAACACCAAATCGGTGCCGATATAACCCAAACCGGTCATTTCATAGCAGCGTGCGGCCAGGTTGAGCATCACCGGCCAATTGGGCACCTGGATCTTATCAAATCCCATCCCCGTATCCGGATGCTGCTTAATCGGCTTGGAAAACTGCACCGCATTCAGGCAGCGTCCCGTGGCGATATCCAGCCCCACACCCACCGCGCCCTGGTGCAGGTTGGCCTTACCGTCGGAAGCATGGGTGGCGAGACGCAACATGGCCATCACCGGATAGCCCTTGAAGACAATAATCCGGATATCCGGAACGCCTTCATGGGAATAGCCGGCAAACACCGGATCGAACTCGATCAACTCCTCAATAATCACCACGTCGGGCGAGCCGCTCAGCGAGTAGAGCCCCGCCAGGGTATTGGTCAGATGACGCTCGATATCTTCCAGGGTGACTTCCACCCCAGAAGCCTTGACGAAGTTCTCCCCGCGCCGCCCGATAATCACCAGGATGCCTTTGCCACCGGACCCTTTGGCGGGCTTGATGGCAAAGCCTCCTTTAATCCGGGCCAGCAACTGCCCCACCCGGCTGATTTCGTACTGGTGCTGGATCACGTAATAAAGCCTGGGCGTTACCACACCGGCTTTTTCCGCCAGGAACTTGGTGCGAAGCTTGTTATCCACCAGTGGGAACAAGCGACGTGGATTGTAGCGGCCAATATAGGACACGTTACGGCAATTCATTCCCAGAATGCCGGAGCGGGCCAGGGCCATCGGACTCACGCCAATCATCCCGAAGACCTCACCATGGCCCGAAACCGGCGCAGCTCAGACAGCTTGTAGCCGGTGTACTGTCCCATCAGGAGAGTCAGGGCCAGCAGCACCAGATGCAACTCGGGGAAGTTGAAGCTCAGGTAGCTGACGTGTTCGGAGCTCATCAACAGGTAGGCCAAAATCGCCACCAGCAGGCTGCCCCCCCCCTGCTTGACCACCTCGCTGGGCCCTTCTTCTTCCCAGAGGATGGACATCCGTTCAATGGTCCAGGCGATGATAATCATCGGGAAGAAGGTGATGGTCATGCCGGTATCGAAGCCGAGCTCATAGCCCAGCAAGCTGAGGATGGCGATCAGGAACACCACCAGAATCACCAGCGTGGCAATCCGCGCCACCAGCAATAAGTTCAGACGGGACAGATAGCCCCGCAGCAATAATCCCAACGCCACAATGGTGACGAAGCTGACCAGTCCGGTCCACAGGGAGGTCTGTAGAAAGGCCAGGGCAATGAGCACCGGCATGAAGGTTCCCGAGGTTCGAATGCCCACCATAATGCGCATAAACACCACCACCAGCGCACCAATGGGCAACAGCAGCAGCATTTTGAACACGCTTTGCTCTTCAATGGGCAACCGATGAATACCCAGGAATGCGAAGCTACTGCTGTTGATCTTATCCTGAGCCAACTGCAAGGACGGAATCGACTGCTGAATCATGGAGAAGCTGACCCGGGAGTTCCGTCCGCCGGTCACGTCCAACAGGGAGTCACTGCCCCGATGCCAAAGCAGGACATTCTCCGGCAGCCCCTGCTCTCCTGACACCGGGTCAAATACCAGCCAACGGTTGTCGGCAAAAATTTCGATCAGGGGCGCCAGGCTCTGACGCCGCCGCGCATCTTCCAGATAAAGCCCCATGGAGACCCGCGCCGGAATCCCCGCCTGGTTCAACAGTTTCTCCAGCACCACCATCTGGGGACCGGAATTTTTCAGCAAGGTGGCGTTCTGGGTCGGATTGGGGCTAATCACCAGCTTGATAATTTCCCGGGCCATACTTTCCGGCGTGCTGGAGCGCCTACTCGCACTGTCCAGCAACTGGGCGGCCGCCATGGCCTCCGACTCATTCCAATAGACCTTGACCGGCTGCGGGATGGTGGCAATCGGCAGGGCGGCCGAGGCTTCAGCGTCTTCTACCAGTTGCACCCGGTAATACAGTGTCTGGGGGCCATCTGCCGAGCGGGAGGTCCATTCACCACGGCGGTTACCGTCACGCTGGATAATGGAAAAGCCATAGCCGGGCGAAGCGGCCTGTTCGGTGTAGACCCGGAATCCGGGGGGCGAGTCAGGCAGGTCCAGGCTGACTAAAACCGGCCCATTAGCTGCGGTGAAGTCCACCCTGGCTTCAATCAGCCAGACCGTCGTCTGCTCGCCGGGTTGGAATGGAATATCAAACTGGGTATGACGTAACCAGGCAATGGAGAGCCCTGTGACGATCAACATCAGAACGATCACATAAAACGGAGTACGAGACGTCATAAATCTCCACTACCCCCGTGTCAGGGGGTTGTTTTGGGGGGAGCAATTCGGGTTTGGGCGACATCAACGATCATCAAGTCCTTGAGGATGTTGCGTCCGATCAGTAGCGGGTAGTCCAGATGGCCACGGTCCGTCAGCGTAAACTCCGCCATTTGGGACACATTACCCAGGGTGAAATGCAGTTCGATCACCGGACGTCGCTCGCCTTCTTCCGTCGTGGACTGAATAATTCGGGCATAGCGCACAACCTTGGCCTCAATCGACAGGTTTTCCTTGGTTTCCGGATGGGGCATCTCGAAACGCACCCAGTCCACCCCGTTACGCTCAAACTTCTGTACGCTGGAGGCATGCAGGGAAGCCGTGGTCGCGCCGGTATCAATGCGGGCTGGCAGTTTAATACCCGGCGGGGCCAGCAGCACGTCTTCAACCGCGCCAACAACCTGTTTACCGGAGTGGGCATCGACCACGGGCTGTTTGGGGGCGGGAACCGCTGGACAGCTCAGTTTCGGCTGCGGGGGACAAACGGGAGGCTCGACACGGCTGCGAATTTCCTCCGACAGTTGCTGTACAACGCTTTCCTGAACCAGCGTCAGCTCTTCACGGGTGGGCTGGCGTTCAGCCAGGGTCAAAATCTGCTGATCCAGCTGTTCCAGTCGGGATTCCAGGGTATTCAGGTTGGCTTGATCTATCAGCAAATGTTCTGGTGAACAGGCGCTCAAACAGGCTGATAGCAACAACAATGTACCGGTTCTAAAGAATGGGCTGCAGTTTTTCATGGCAGAATTCTAAATGATCACCTTAGTGAGACACGAATGTCGAATTCCGCCGACAAAATGCACTTTGCGCTTCCCCACACCATACCACCACTCCCGGGTTACTAATCTTAAAACTCAAGGGATTCCAATGCCTTACCCATCAAACACCCGTTTCGGTGCCAACGGCCAGTCAACATGCTATTGGGCCATCGTCTCTGTTTCAAGACAATTCCTGCCTGCTGGCGCACAGCTTGCCTGAGCCCCCGAGGCATGAATATAAGTGGAATACCGCATCTGCTGAGCCAATTACAAAGGTATTGTCATTTTTACAGAGCGTCACATTATCCCAGCCACCCCAAGCTCCGCAACAGCCTCTTTCTTTTCTTGCCCAAGCCACGCAACCTCCGGGCACAGGTTTTGCTACATCTCTTAATCAACCCAACTGGCGCTTCGTCCCCCGCCCTCCAGAGTATGAGGTGAAACCTAGATGGAACTTTGCCGGACTCAGCCCAGGAGCTGGCTGTTTTTACTGTTACTCGCCTGGATGGTGGCACTACCGGCAACCGCCCAGGATGATTCATCGGAAGCGGCAGCCCCGCCCGCCGAACCCGTCGTCTACGACCCGCTGCACCGTACCTCACCGGAGGGTCTGGTACTTGGCTTTCTCTCCGCCATGGCCGATGGCGATCATGAAAAAGCGGCCCAGTACTTCAACCTCAGTAACATTCCCGCCCGTCAGCGATCGACTCGGGGCATTGAACTTGCGCAGTCCCTTCAACTGCTACTGGATCAAGGCGGCATGTTTGCCCCCCGCTGGCAGTTGAGTAACGACTCTCTCGGCATTCTGGATGATGACCTGCCACCAGAACGGGAACAGGTCGGCACACTGCCCTCACCGGAAGGCGCCCAAACCATTTTCGCGGAGCGGGTTGAAGATCCAGAGCTTGGCTTTATCTGGGTGTTTTCTAGCGAAACCGTCAGCCAGATTCCCGGCCTCGTGGAGCAACTGCCTGGCAGTACCTTGACCCGCCTGCTGCCCGAATCACTCAATGAGCCCCGCTGGAAGGGGGTTTCCCTGGGGCACTGGGTTGCAGCCCTCACCCTGGCCCTTGCCTCTACCTTCTGTGCCTGGCTGCTGATCAAACTCCTGGGATTCATTGCCCCCCGCCTCTCCCGGGCCAATTTCAGCCCTTATGTGCGTAAGATCCGGGATGCGGCCTCGCCGCCCTTAACCCTGATCCTGGCGATCATTTTCTTTTTCAGCTCAGCGGTGCTGATCGGGCTGTCCATCATTGCCCG
>CAZEWG010000009.1:75927-87518 GCA_964514485.1 uncultured Pseudomonadales bacterium | reverse complement strand
CATGACCATCCAGTTCCCGCAGGGGGGCTTCCAGGCGGGCGATCGCTTTTTGATCACGCCAACCCGTTACGCGGCCCAGGAGATTGCGGTGGGCGTGACCGAGCCAGAGGCGCTGGCATTGAGCTTTCCCCTGCGAACGGCCAGTGGCGAGACCAATACCGGAACCGCAACCATGACTCAGGGAGAGCTGTATAGCGGTGATACTGCTGCCATGCATGTGATTGATCCGGCAACGCCGCTCCCTTTTAGGGTCAGCTTTTCCCAGGCTGCGCCGAATGATCCCCTGACTTATACCATTGAGGGTGTGCCCGGCACCTTCACCTTTGAGCCGGGCAAGCAAATTGAACTGTTCGTCCCCGGTGCGGGTGGTGACAAGGGCTTTCGCTTTACCATCAGCGGTACTCCGAAAACCGGTGATGAGTTCACCATTGAAGGAATGAATCCCACCGCCATGGGGATTTCCGACAACCGTAATGCCTTGTCGCTGACGGCCCTGGAATCCGCCTCCTTAATTGGTGGGGGTTCCCTGAGCTTTGCCGGAGCCTATACCTACACCGTGCAAACGGTCGCAACAGCGACCAGTCAGACGCGGATCAGTTCAGAGACAGCCCATTCATTAATGCTGCAGTCAGAGGGCAGTTGGCAGTCTCTGTCGGGCGTGAATCTGGACGAAGAGGCAGGAAAGCTGATCCAGTTCCAGTCCGCCTATAACGCTTCGGCGCAGGTGGTGAGTATTGCCCGGGAATTGTTCAACACTTTGATTTCCGTTTTCTGATTCGGGATGAGTCAACAGGATAGATAGCTATGCGTATTTCGACTCAGCAGATCTTTGGTCGCAGCTTGAACAATATGCAGGAGGCAAATAGCCAACTGCAAAAGACCCAACTGCAGATTTCCACTGGCAAGAAAATTCTCACGCCAGCGGATAACCCCTATGCAACGACCCGGATCAGTCAGGTCAATCATTCGCTGGCGATGAACACCCAGTTTCAGCGAAATATTGATCTGGCCCAGAACCGGCTGGAACAGCAAGATGGCCTGCTGGATGGTATCGGCAGCATTCTGTTGCGGGTACGGCAGCTGACGACTCAGGCGGGAAACGGCACCCTGAACCATGAGGACAAGCAGTTTATAGCTGACGAACTAAGGCAGCGGCTTGATCAATTGGCCGGCCTGCTCAACTCAAAGGATGCCGGGGGGGAGTATGTATTCGCCGGCTTTCGGGGAGATCAGGTCCCATTTGTGAAGGAGCAGGGCAGCTACGTTTACATGGGGGATGAAGGTCAGCGCTACGTCCAGGTGGATATGCAGGTGAACGTTGCCGTGAGTGAAAACGGCAAGACTCTGTTTATGGATATCGCCAATGCCAGCTATGGCAAGGTGCAGAGCACTTCGAGCACGGCCAATATTGCCTCCCAGTCCATTGTGGACGAAGCCGCATTTAAGGCTCTTTATCCTCACAATCTGGAAATCAGCTTCGATGGCACGGATTTCCAGGCGACCGCCAACGGTGCGCCTGTGCCCCTGACCTATGACAATGCCACAGGTGTGGTCTCGGTTGCCGGCCTGGAGTTTACGGTTGAGGGGATGGAAGCTGGTGACGAGTTCGTGGTGGAAACCAGACCCAAGCAAGGGATTCTGACGACCCTGGAAAGGTTGATTGATGGGCTGGAAAATGAGAGCGGGCAGGCGAACTACTTTAATATGATTGACGCCACTCTCGACAATCTCAGCAATGCGGAAACCACGATTTTAAGTGCCCGCAGCCGAATCGGTGCCCGTCTGAATACGGTGGAATCCACCAAGGAAATGCTGGGGGATGTATCTTTGTTAAACAAGGAAGTGTTGTCCGATATGCAGGATCTGGACTACGCGGAGGCGATTAGCCAGCTTTCCATGCAGAGCTTTGTCCTCACCGCCGCCCAGCAGACCTATGCCCAGGTCAGTCGCCTGTCACTCTTTGATTATCTATAAATCACTTCATTGACTCAGATATCGCCCGGGTTCTCTCAATGGGTGATATCTGAGTCAGCATCGCTTTTAGTCTGGCCCTAACTGTGGGGTGGACTGTTGCCTGTTCCACAAAATCAACGATCCAATAGAGGCAGCCATTGCATTTCACGCCCATAGGCAGTTAACTCCGGCGAGATGCAATACCTAGGGAGAAAATAATGATGAAAAGGCCCCTGTTCATACTCATGCTCGCGCTCGGGATGTCGGCCTGCAGCGATGATGGGGGTTCATCTGACCCTGCTCCAGTTGTTGTTCATGCTCAACCTGTCGGGATCTGGCAAGGTTGCTTGACGACCCTTTTGGAATGGGAGCATAAGGGTAAACCGGCGAATGACGACTTTGCATGCCAGGATCCACTGGGTGCCGGACAGCATTCGATGTTAGTGGTGACTGACCCGCAGGGGCGGTTTCGGGTCTTTGCGGAGATGGGGGTCGTTGAAAGCTATGATGAGGTTACCGAACAACGTACCTGGACAACGGCGCCCTTTCTTGCTCATGGGAAGGTAGCGACCACGGAGAACGAGAGTCGGGCGGGTTGGAGTCTCTATACGGTAAACCCGGCAACCAATCAGCCGGCCAGCCTGGAAAGTCTTGAATACCGGCAAGCCGAGTCCAAGGGTGAGATGGCCACGGCTGATTTTTGGCGTGGCACGATTTCCCTGAAGCCGCTGGACTTTTTCAAGTTTGACCTGGCTTATGACGAGGTGGCCACTAAAAAAGGAGCCAATCTGGCTGGCCTGAAGGGAATCTGGCAAAACGCCGATAGCGCTTCTGAACTCGTGACCATCCTGATTGACGCCGATGGCTGGTTTGAAACAGATGCCAATGCCAGTGGCAGCTGTCGATACAAAGGCAAAATATCGGTTCCTGATTCCACGCGTAACTTCTATCGGTTGAGCGATGTTCAGGTGGAGCAGGGGATTCGGGGCTTATGTGCAGGCAAGGGTACGCAAAAATCTCCGGCCTATGGCGGGGTGGCCGTGTTGATCGAGGAGAATGGTGTTGAGGTGCTGAAGATCAGCCTGGCCAGTGAAGAGCGTATGCTGAATCTGAATTTGATTCGTAACTGATAGAGCGCTGGTGCCGGGGGAGGGAGCTTCCCTGGCGCTGCGATGCACGGGCACATTGTTCTGGCTTGAGCGCCGGCTTTTCAAAGCTGAAGGTTTGAGTGGGTCTGAAAAATATTGGGAAGTGCTTGCTGGGAAGGGAACCAAGCTTAAAGCTTGGTAGCAGCGGTCGGAGTCGAACCGACACGGGTTTTACCCCACCGGATTTTGAATCCGGCGTGTCTACCAATTTCACCACGCTGCCATCATCTGATGCTTGCAGAGTTAGCTGTCGAAGAACACTTTGGTTCTCTGTAGAACTCTACTTAGGCTCGGCATTATAACCGCTCAAGCACGGCCGTCAATGATTGTTTGCAATATTGCAATCCCTAGCCGTTTTTGAGCATTTCCGTTAAGCTAGACGACCCTTGCAACTATTGCCCGCGACCTATTCATGCAAGTTTCAGACTTCGATTTTGATCTTCCCGATGAGCTGATTGCCCGGTATCCGGCACCAGAGCGAACCGGGAGTCGTCTGCTTTGTGTCAACCCGGTATCCGGTTCCATCCGGCATAAGCATTTTCAGGATATTCTGGAGCTTCTCAACCCTGAGGATCTGCTGGTCTTTAATGATACCCGGGTGATTCCGGCCCGTCTGTTCGGTAAAAAGGAAACGGGCGGACAAATCGAAATCCTCGTGGAGCGCATTGAAAACGACAACTGTGCCCTCTGCCATGTGCGTGCCAGCAAATCGCCCAAGCCGGGTACACGGATTTTGCTGGATGAGCAGGTAGTCCTGGAAATGGTGGAGCGTCAGGGGGATTTGTTCCGATTAAGATTTCCTCCGGACGAAACGGTTCTGTCCGTGCTCAATCGCATTGGTCACATGCCGTTGCCACCTTACATTGACCGGGCAGATCAGCAGACCGACCGGGAGCGTTATCAGACCGTTTATGGTCGCAAGGAAGGAGCCGTTGCGGCGCCAACTGCGGGGTTGCACTTTGATCAGGCCTTGCTGGACGCGGTCCAGGCCAAGGGTGTTAGTACCGCCTTTGTCACCTTGCATGTGGGGGCGGGTACGTTTCAGCCAGTACGTGTCGAGCGGGTAGAGGAGCATCAGATGCACTCAGAGCTGGCGGAAGTCAGCTCCGAGGTTTGTGACCTGGTCGCCGAGACTCGAGCCCGCGGTGGACGGGTGATTGCCGTCGGAACCACCAGTGTGCGGGCCCTGGAGTCCGCCAGTCGCTCGGGGGCGTTGCAACCGCTTGTCGGTGAGACAGATATTTTTATCTATCCTGGCTACCGTTTTCGGAGCGTCGATGCCCTGATCACCAACTTTCATCTGCCACGATCCACCCTGCTGATGCTGGTGTCGGCGTTTGCCGGACGGGAATGCATGTTGCGGGCCTATGCCGAAGCCGTGGAGCAGCAGTACCGTTTTTTCAGCTATGGCGACGCCATGTTTATTGAGTGCTCCGCGCCGTTTCACGAATAATTTTTGATGTTTGGAGTAATGTAGTGACGAGCTCTGGCTTTCTGCGCTTCGAGTTATTGAACACCGATGGTCTGGCACGTCGCGCCAGGTTGAACTTCCCGCGCGGCGTGGTGGAAACGCCGGCCTTTATGCCAGTCGGTACCTACGGCACGGTCAAGGGCATGTTGCCGCGGGATATCGAGGAGATTGGCGCTCACATTATTCTGGGCAACACCTTTCACTTGATGCTGCGTCCGGGCACTGAAGTGATCCGCCAGCACGGTGATCTGCATGATTTTATCGGGTGGCAGAAGCCCATTCTGACCGACTCCGGCGGCTTTCAGGTGTTCAGCCTGGGGGAGCTGCGTAAAATTACCGAGCAGGGGGTTAAATTCCGCTCGCCTGTCGATGGCTCCCCCGTGGAGTTGACGCCGGAGCGTTCCATGGAGGTTCAGCGTGCCCTGGGTTCGGATATCGTGATGATTTTTGATGAGTGCACCCCTTATCCGGCGACACCCGAACAGGCCAGGCGTTCCATGGAGCTCTCACTGCGCTGGGCAATGCGTAGCAAGGAAGCCCATGGCGATAATCCGGCAGCTTTGTTCGGCATTGTCCAGGGAGGGATGTATCAGGAGTTGCGGGAGCAGTCCTTGGCGGGACTCACCAAGATCGGTTTTGACGGCTATGCCATCGGCGGTTTGTCGGTGGGTGAGCCCAAGGAAGACATGATGCGCGTGCTCAGTGGCATTGCCCCCAAACTGCCGGCGGATCGTCCCCGTTACCTAATGGGCGTGGGCAAGCCGGAAGATATTGTGGAGGGTGTGCGCCGTGGCGTGGATATGTTTGACTGTGTGATGCCGACCCGTAACGCGCGAAATGGTCACCTGTTCACCAGCACCGGCGTGATCAAGATCCGTAATGCCCAGAACCGGCATGATCTGAGACCGCTTGATGAAGCCTGTGATTGCTATACCTGCAAAAACTTCAGCCGCTCCTATTTGCATCACCTGGATCGCTGCGGCGAGATGTTGGGAGCCCAGCTCAATACTATTCATAACTTAAGGTACTACCAAAGCCTGATGGCGGGTTTGCGTCGCGCTATTGAAGAAGGTAAATTGAGCGACTTCGTCGATACCTTCTATCAGCGGCGCGGTGAGCAAGCGCCCGCCCTGTAACGGTAGTGGCCACAAATTTTTCAATTGGAGATGAATCTATGCTGTCGCAATTCCACAAAGCTACCCTGGCCCTATCTCTCGCGGCTTTGCCCGCCGTAGCAGTGTCGCAGGAAGCCGGTCCGCCCGCTCAGAGCGCCATTATGCAGTTTGTTTTCCTGGGTGGTTTTATCCTGCTGTTCTACTTCCTGCTATGGCGCCCCCAAAGCAAGCGTGCCAAAGAGCACAAGCAGCTGATTGGCGGGCTCGACAAAGGCGACGAAGTGGTCACCAGTGGCGGAATTGCGGGCCGTATCGTACGCGTGAAGGATGACTTTGTGGTGATCCAGGTCGCCGAGGGTGTTGAGGTAAAAGTACAAAAGATTGCGGTAGCCGCAGCTCTGCCCAAAGGCACTTTGAAGGAAATCTGATTTCCACGTGTATCGGCCGCTATTGAAGCGGCCGACTGCGTTAAAGCGAATGCATCATAATAAAGAAAGGAATGGGCGATTCATGCTCAATAAATATCCACTCTGGAAAAATCTACTGATTCTGATCCTGATCGGGATCGGATTCGTCTACGCGTTACCAAATCTCTATCCGGAAGATTATGCCGTTCAGATCAGTGGTGCCAGCGCCACTACGGATATCAATGAGGGTGTGCTGAGGCGCGCCGAGACCGCACTGCAAGAGGCCGGGATTGCCTATCGGGATCCGGCACTGGGCGAAGCGAACGCCATGGTCCGGGTGGACACCAATGAGCAGCAGCTGCGGGCCAAGTCTGTCTTGCAAAAGGCTTTGGGTAACGACTATGTGGTTGCGCTCAACTTGGCGCCAACCACGCCAGAGTGGCTAACGGGCATTGGTGCCTCGCCCATGAAACTGGGGCTGGATTTGCGTGGCGGGGTGCACTTCCTGCTGGAAGTGGATATTCCCGAAGCGCTTAAGCTCCGGCTGGATGTCTATTCCAGTGAACTGAAGCAGCGGATGCGGGATGACCGGATCCGTTATCGCTCCGTGGATCAGCAGGATGAGCGTTCTCTGGTGCTTCGTTTCCGTCAGGCTGAAGAGCTGGCCAAGGCGGAAAGCCTGGTGCGCCGGGATTATCCAGAGTTCGAAATTTCCAGCCAGCAGCGTGGCGAGGATTCGGTGCTGATGTTGCGCCTGTCTGACGCCAAGATTCGCGAGATTGAAGACTACTCCGTTCAGCAGAACCTGACGACCCTGCGTAACCGGGTCAATGAACTGGGGGTCGCGGAGCCCATTGTACAGCGCCAGGGCCGTAACCGCATTGTGGTGGAATTGCCGGGTGTGCAAGACACCGCGCAAGCCAAGCGGGTGATTGGTCAGACCGCCAACCTGGAGTTTCGACTGGAAGCCCGGATGGATGCGTCACGGGCCAGTACCGTGGAATATGAGTTCCGTAATCAACCGGGCCGCACCGCCCAGTTGGAGCGGGATATTATTGTGACCGGTGACAGCGTTGCCGATGCCTCCCAGGGCTTTGGAGAGACCGGCGCTCCAGAGGTCAACATCACGTTGGATGGTCGTGGCGGTAGTGCCATGAGCCGGATTACCTCAGGAGCCGTGCACAGACGTATGGCGGTGGTCTTCGTGGAACACCGGGTGTTGGATGATGGGCAGCAGCAGGTCGGCGAGACAGCCGCTCCGCGGCGCACCATTACCGACAAGAAGATCATTAGCCTGGCAACCATTCAAACCACGCTGGGAAGCAAATTCCGTATTACCGGGCTGAACTCCGTGGCCGAAGCGCAGGAACTCGCCCTGTTGCTGCGGGCGGGTGCTCTGGCGGCTCCGATTTACTTTGTTGAGGAGCGTACCATTGGGCCAAGCCTGGGACAGCAGAACATTGATGCGGGTATTCTCTGTATTGCCATTGGTTTCGTTTTTATCGTGAGCTGGATGCTGATCCAATATCACGTGTTCGGGGTGTTTGCCAGTATTGCCCTGACGCTGAACGTCGTGTTGATGATCGCCTTGATGTCGCTGTTCGGCGCGACCCTAACGATGCCGGGTATTGCCGGGATTGTGTTGACCATGGGGATGGCGGTAGACGCCAACGTCTTGATTAACGCCCGGATACGGGAGGAAATCCAGGCTGGGTTGCCGCCCCAGTCAGCGATTCGGGCGGGTTATGATCGGGCCTTTACGGCAATTATGGACAGTAACCTGACGACCTTGATGGTGGCAGTGATTCTGTATGCAGTGGGTACCGGGCCCATTCGAGGCTTTGCTGTTACCCTGGGGATCGGGATCTTGGTCTCCATGTTTACCGCGATTACCGTTACACGAGCCATGGTGAATGGGGTTTATGGCGGTCGCAATGTTAAAAAGCTGTCCATCGGCTGGATGAAGAGGGCTTAATCATCATGACCAGCAAAACAATTCCTTTCATGAAGCTGCGGGTGCCGATGATTACTTTGGCAGCCATTCTGGTCATCGGTTCTATTGTTGCCTTGTTCGCCAAAGGGTTGAACTTCGGTCTGGACTTTACCGGAGGCACTCTGGTGGAAGTCGAGTACGTCGAGCCGCCGGTTGTTGCAGAGGTGCGCCAACGACTGGAAGATGCCGGGTTTAACAATGTGGTGGCACAGCAGTTTGGAACGGAGACCAGCATGGTGATTCGTCTTCAGCAGGAGGGCGAACAAGTTGGAACACAGGTTGTAGAAGCCCTTCGGGCCGATGGCTCTCAGGTTGAACTGCGCCGCTCTGAGTATGTGGGTGGGCAGGTTGGCTCTGAGCTGCGGGAAAAGGGCGGCTTGGCAATGCTGCTGGCTTTGGGAGCGATTCTGGTTTATGTCGGGTTTCGCTTCCAGTTCAAGTTTGCCGCAAGTTCGGTGTTGGCACTGGCCCATGACGTCATTGTAACCATTGGTGCGTTCGCCGTATTTCAGTGGGACTTTGACTTGACCGTGCTTGCCGGGGTGTTGGCGGTTATCGGTTATTCCCTGAACGATACCATTGTAGTGTTTGACCGGGTGCGTGAGAATTTCCGCAAGGTGCGTAAAGGGACGCCGGAAGAGATTATCGACATCTCCTTAACCCAGACTCTGGCCCGTACCTTGGTGACCTCCGGTACCACCTTGGTGGTCACGTTGATCCTTATTCTGTTTGGTGGCGATGCGGTCCGTAACTTTTCCATCGCGCTGCTGATCGGAGTGGGTATCGGTACTTTTTCCTCTATTTATGTGGCGACTGCCATTGCATTGATGATGGGGGTCTCGAAGGAAGACTTTATGCTGCCGTCGAAGGAAGATACCGAGGAAGTGGATGCTCGTCCCTAGGGTGGGTTCAAGCAGCAGTTAAGAAAAAGCCGGATTTTGAATCCGGCTTTTTTGTTGGATTAAAACTACCAATGATTCCGTGTCTGATGACTAAGCGGTCAGATCACGCAAGGAATGTAGTTTTTGTGTGGTGACCTTGAACAGCTTGGGGTTCGCGCAGACTACGCGTTTTGTCGAATCTGTTGCAGGTTGACCGTTGAAGTCCCCTGAAAGCCCGCCTGCTTCCTTACAAAGCAGCAGTGCGGCGGAAAGATCAGGTGCCGTGGTCTGATCCAGAATGGCCGCATCCAGGCGGCCGGCGGCAACGTTCGCCAGGTCTAGGGGCGCGCAGTGGCTGGTTCTGATTTGGAAGCTGGCAGCGGCTAGCTCTTTGAACAGCATCAGGCTGTTGCTGTTCTCTTCTGTAAGAGGGGCTTGCAGGACGCTGGTGGCCACAATGGCATTTTCTAGGGTGGCAACACCGGAGACCCGAATCCGCTTGCCGTTCAAGGAGGCGCCGGAGCCCCGGCTGGCAGTAAACTCATCCTGGGTTGCCGGGCAGGTCAGAATCGCATGCTCGGTCACGCCGCCCTTTTTGCAGGCGATGGAAATGCCCCAGTCTGGCAGGCCGCGCAGGAAACTGAGTGGGTTATGGATATTGGAAATGTGCCAGCTGAAGCCCTTGTCGGCACTGAGGAAGTCGCCACGCTTGGCAATTTTGTGCGCGGGGTAAGCGCGAGCCAGGGCGCGAGAAATGTTTTCGTAGTAGTTCATTTCGATTTGCGACAGGAAGCGCTTGAGGTCCTGTGCTGTCGCGACTTTGCCGCCGTCTCGTTCGAGAATCTGCATCAGCTGTTCGTTGGACGAACGGATAGCGCGCAAGGAAATATTGATCATCGGTTGCATGGCGAATTCACTTTGTGAAAGAACTGAAAGAGCAGGGCGGCATGATAACAGATCAGAGGATTTGATACAGGAGGTTGCAGATAAATGCGCATAATTCTGTTACCATGCCCGACGTTTTTTTAGCAGGTGGTACAATGTTTGATCAGGTCCGCATCGTTCTAATCAATACTACCCATCCGGGAAATATCGGGGCGGTTGCGCGGGCAATGAAGAACATGGGGCTCTCCCGTTTGTACCTGGTAGATCCCCAGGAGTTTCCTGATCCTGTTGCCGAGAGAAGGGCCTCCGGCGCGACGGATATTCTGGATCACGCCGTGGTAGTTTCCACGCTGGATGAAGCCTTGGCCGGCTGCCATTTTGTGGTGGGCACCAGTGCCCGCGGGCGGAAGATTCCCTGGCCGGTGGTGAACCCACGGGATCTGGCGCAGGAAGTGTTTGTCCAAACACAAGCGCGGGATAATGCGGAAGTCGCTATCCTGTTTGGGCGGGAGGCGCGCGGTTTAACCAACGAGGAGCTGCAGCGCTGCAACTGGCACGTGCATATACCGAGCGATCCCGAATTCAGCTCCCTGAATCTGGCCATGGCGGTGCAGGTGGTTGCGTACGAATTGCGCATGAAATACCTGGAGAGCCTTGAAATTGAGGCGCCTCATTCCAATATGAAACCAATGGTTTCGCCATTGGATGGCGGGTGGGATGTGGAACCGGCCTCAGTGGATGAAGTGGAGTTGTTTCTGGAACACCTGGAAAGGACCTTGATCGACATTGACTTTCATGACCCCGAGCATCCGCGTCAGTTGATGGCGCGGTTACGGCGTCTCTATCAGCGATGTTGTCTGGATAAGATGGAGCTCAACATTCTGCGCGGCATCCTGAGGTCAACGCAGAAGGTGGCGGGAACCTGGGGTGCCCAACCACCACGTAGTCAGTAACTATTGGGTTTATCCGGACAACAGAAGGCGGCTTACCTTATGTTCGCTCGAATCAAAGAAGATATTCAAAGTGTATTTCATCGTGACCCAGCGGCTCGTAATGCCATTGAGGTTCTGACCTGCTATCCCGGTCTGCATGCGCTGCTGCTGCACCGGGCCTCTCATTGGTTGTGGACCAACAACCTGAAATGGCTGGCCCGTTTTCTGTCCACCATCAGTCGCTGGTTTACCGGAATTGAGATCCATCCGGGGGCCAAGATCGGGCGCCGCTTCTTTATCGATCACGGCTTGGGTGTGGTTATTGGTGAGACTGCTGAGATTGGTGACGATGTCACCCTGTATCAGGGCGTGACCCTGGGCGGCACCAGTTGGAACAAGGGCAAGCGACACCCCACCTTGAAAGATGGGGTGGTTGTGGGTGCCGGAGCCAAGATCCTTGGGCCTTTTGAGGTGGGTGAAGGCGCCAAGATTGGCTCTAATGCGGTGGTGACCAAGCCTGTGCCCCCCGGAGCAACGGTGGTTGGTATTCCCGGGCGCATTATCGTGAAAACGCCTGAAGGGGATGATACCAAGCGCCGCCATATGGAAGAGAAAATTGGGTTTGATGCCTACGGGCTCAGCGAAGAAATGCCAGACCCGGTTGCCCGCTCTATTCGCAGCATATTGGATCATATGCATACGGTGGATATGCGCCTGGAGCAGATCTGCAAATCCCTGGAGCGGCTGGATGAAAACTACCGCAGCCCGAATCTGCCGCCGTTGAAGAGTGAAGACTTCGAAGGCGT
>CAZEWG010000009.1:0-75827 GCA_964514485.1 uncultured Pseudomonadales bacterium | reverse complement strand
TGGTCCGAGTCAGGTGGTTTACCGGTTCCCGATGTGACTTGGCTTGCATGGTTGACTGTTATGCTGGGTTATATAGTTGATTACACCGTAGGGGTATTGGATAATCTTTGCCCATGAAAGAGGGAAACTAGGTGATTCATTATGCGGTTGACAACAAAAGGGCGTTATGCGGTTACAGCAATGCTCGATCTGGCATTGCACTCTCATGATGGGCCGGTAAGCTTGGCGGATATTTCCCAGCGGCAGGGGATTTCCTTGTCCTACCTAGAGCAGCTGTTTGCCAAGTTGCGTCGTAATGATCTGGTGACCAGTGTGCGAGGTCCGGGCGGTGGATACCGGCTGGGACGTGACGCGGCAGAGATTTCCGTGGCCCAGGTTGTGGATGCGGTAAACGAGTCCTTGGACACCACCCGCTGCAATAAACGGGGTGATTGCCAGAATGGCGATAAATGCCTAACGCACGATCTCTGGTCTGATTTAAGTGATCGTATTCATGAATTCCTAAGCGGCATCACCCTAGCCGAGCTGATGTCGAAGCGAGAAGTGCGTAACGTTGCCGAGCGCCAGCAGACCCGTCTGAGTGAAGCAAAGTTACAGGTCAAAATCGCCTGAATTTTTAATCCTTGATGTCTCCAGGGCTGGCAGTTTGTTGTCGTCGGCCCAGTCTTACTGTCCGGAATGCCATGAAATTGCCCCTTTATTTTGATTATGCCGCAACCACACCGGTCGACCCGCAAGTGGCGGAGAAGATGGTGGAGTGTTTGACGTTTGACGGCAACTTTGCCAATCCCGCGTCCCGGTCTCATGTCTATGGCTGGCGGGCAGAGCAGGCGGTGGAGCGGGCCAGGCGCCAAGTGGCCAACCTGGTGGGGGCGGATCCTCGGGAGATCGTCTGGACGTCGGGGGCAACGGAATCCAATAACCTGGCCATCAAGGGTGTCGCTGAGTTCCATGGTGACAAAGGTCGTCATATCATCACCTCGGCGATTGAGCACAAGGCGGTGTTGGATACCTGCAAGCACCTGGAAGAGCGTGGCTACGAAGTGACTTATCTGCAGCCGACCGCCGAAGGCCTGATCACCGTTGAGTCGGTGGCGAAAGCGCTGCGTCCGGACACGATTCTGGTGTCATTGATGCAGGTGAATAATGAGCTCGGAACGGTCACCGATATCGAGGCAATTGGGCAACTGACCCGGGACGCGGGCGTCCTGTTTCATGTGGATGCGGCGCAAAGCGCGGGCAAGCTGCCCATCGACCTGAATCATACCCTGGTCGATTTGATGTCTTTCTCCGCCCATAAGGTTTATGGGCCCAAAGGTATTGGCGCCCTTTATGTGCGTCGCCAGCCGAAGGTGCGGATCGCGGCACAGATTCATGGGGGCGGGCACGAACAGGGGATGCGTTCGGGAACGCTGGCCACCCATCAGATCGTCGGAATGGGCGAGGCTTTTGAAATCGCCGGGCAGGTGCTGGCGGAAGAAACCGCCCGCATCCAGGAGTTGCGAAATCGGCTCTGGGAAGGGGTTCAGGATCTGCCCGGTGTTCAGTTGAATGGCGCGCTTGAGCCTCGGGTCTGCGGTATCCTGAACATTGCCTTTACCGGTGTTGAGGGCGAGTCCATGATGATGGCGCTGAAAGACTTGGCGATTTCATCGGGTTCAGCCTGTACCTCGGCCAGTGTTGAGCCGTCCTATGTGCTGACCGGCATTGGGCTGAGCCGGGAGTTGGCCCACAGTTCGCTACGGTTTTCCCTCGGACGCTATACCACGGCTGAAGAGATTGAAGCCGCTATTGGGCAGGTGCGCCAAGCGGTGCAGCGGTTGCGGAATGTTGCATGACGGCGCCAAGTTTTCGGGGCCTGTTGGGCCTGGCAAAGGGGGCGTTACTGCAACGCCCGAGCATGCTTATGTTCATTTAGAACCGGTATATAATTTCACTAAACCCGCGTATAATCGCGGGTTTAGTTTTTTACCTATCCACTCACTGAACGGAGAAACCACATGGCTGTTGAACGTACACTGTCTATCATCAAACCTGATGCGGTTGCCAAGAACGTTATTGGCGAAATTTATAGCCGCTTTGAAAAAGCTGGACTGCAAATCGTCGCAGCCAAAATGGTTCATCTGTCCAAGGAGCAGGCAGAAGGTTTCTACGCGGAGCATAAAGAGCGTGGTTTCTTTGCGGATCTGGTTGCATTCATGACTTCCGGCCCGGTCATGATCCAGGCACTGGAAGGCGAGAATGCCATCGCTAAAAACCGTGAGCTGATGGGTGCTACCGATCCGAAACAAGCCGCACCGGGAACTATTCGTGCTGACTTCGCTCAATCTATTGATGCCAATGCGGTACACGGTTCCGACTCTCCGGCTTCTGCTGAGCGTGAAGTGGCTTACTTCTTCAGTGCAGAGGAAATCTGTCCGCGCTCTTGATGTGCTATCCGGGGCGGTTTTGCCGCCCCTGGTGAATAACCCGAGGTCTCTATGAGTCAAATTTCTGAAAAAGCCAATCTGCTTGGCATGAGCCGTCAGCGGCTAGAGGACTTTTTCGTCTCGATCGGCGAGAAGCGTTTTCGCGCGACCCAGGTCATGCAGTGGATTCACCAATTTGGCGTGACCGACTTTGACGCGATGACCAATGTCGGCAAGGGGCTTCGGGCCAAGCTAAAGGAAGTGGCTGAAATCCGTCCGCCCGAGGTGATCTACCAGGATTACTCCAACGATGGCACCCGTAAGTGGGTCATGCGCATGCCGGGTGGCAGCAGTATTGAAACTGTTTTTATTCCCGATGGTGACCGGGGCACGCTCTGTGTTTCGTCACAGATCGGCTGTACGCTGGATTGCAGCTTTTGCTCTACCGGCAAACAAGGTTTTAACCGAAACCTGAGCGCTGACGAGATTATCGGTCAGGTTTGGATTGCGGAGCGCTCCTTCGGCGAGAAGGACTCCTCCAAAAAACGCCATGTGACAAACGTGGTGATGATGGGCATGGGCGAGCCCCTGTTGAACTTCGACAATGTGGTGGATGCCATGAGCCTGATGCTGGACGACTTCGCCTATGGCCTGTCCAAGCGCCGGGTGACCCTGAGTACCGCCGGGGTGGTGCCAGCACTGGATAAGCTGGGGGATGTCATTGATGTATCCCTGGCGATTTCCCTGCATGCCCCGAACGATGAGTTGCGCAGTCAGCTAGTGCCGATCAACAAGAAGTACCCCATCCAGCAGTTACTGGATGCTTGTAACCGATATTTGGCCAAGTGCGACGACAAGCGCCGCGTTACCGTGGAGTACACCTTGATTGCAGGCGTCAATGATCAGCCGGAGCATGCCCGCCAGCTGGTCAGGTTGCTGAAGCAGTTGCCTTGCAAGGTCAATCTCATCCCGTTCAATCCGTTTCCCAACAGTGACTATCGCAAGCCGTCCCGGGAAACGATCATGCAGTTTCATAAGCTGATGAGTGACGCAGGCTATGTAACCACGATTCGTACCACCAGGGGCGATGATATTGACGCGGCTTGCGGCCAGTTGGTGGGCCGGGTGGAAGACCGTACCCGACGCAGTGAGCGTCTCATTGCGACAAGTCAGGACGATGTTGCCTGACCTGTGCTGAGGTTGCCTGAAGTATCATGAAATCGGGGCGCCCCCTGTTGCTGGTGACCGAGTTATTGGAAGTAATCAGACTCTGACCCAAAGCCCAGGAGTTGCCTCAAATTACTTGATGTCCTGAAAGTGGTTCCAAGGAAAAGTGCATAGGATGATCCCGTTCTCTAAGGTTTCAAGATCTCTGGTAAGTGTTCTGTTGTTGGCTTGGCTGACCGGTTGCGTGACGACGGTGGAAGGACCGTTCAGTGGCAAGGCTGATGCGGAAAAGGCTGTCCAAAGTCATATCCAGTTAGGCTTGGCCTATATTCAGCAGGGCGACTACGTGACCGCCCAGCAGCGGTTGGAACGGGCGCTGGCCATCAATCCAAAATCAGCAGGCGCCCACGCTGCGATGGGCCTGGTCTATCAGCGCCAAGGCGAGCCGGAGCTGGCCGAAAGCTCGTTTAAAAAAGCGCTCAGCTTTGATGGTAAATATACTCGCGGCCGTACCTATTACGCTGCTTTTTTGTACGAGCAAGAACGCTTTGCCGATGCGGTTCGTCAGTTTGAAATTGCAGCGGAAGATACCGCCTTTGAAGACCGCGCTCAGATTTTCGCCAATATCGGCTTGATTCAGGCACGGATGGAAAACTATGAAGGGGCATTACAGGCTTATCAGCGGTCGTTGTCCCTGAGCCGTTTCCCGCCGCCGAACGTATTATTGGCGATGAGTCAGTTGCTTTACGCCCAGGGCGAATATCACACCGGATGGCAGTACTATTCCCGTTTTCTGAACCAGGTCAGTCAGGGGCGAGCCGCCCACAGTCCGACCAGCTTGAGTTTAGGCGCGACACTGGCGCGCGAGGTGGGAGATCGAAATACCGAAGCGAGTCTGGAGTTGCTGTTGCGAAACCGCTTTCCAGAATCTCCCGAAGCCAAGAATCTTAGAAAGTAAGTCCTAATTATTATGCCCCAAGAAGATCAGGTACCCCGACGAGTTGGTGAGCGATTGCGACAGGCCCGAGAACAGCAGGGCATCGCAATTGCTGACGCCGCGGAGCGGCTTCATATCCTGGCCAGCTATATTAAGGCGCTCGAGTCCGGGCGCTATGGCGTTCTGCCCGGAACGGTCTTTCTACGGGGCTATGTGCGCTCCTACGCCCGTCTCCTTCAGCTTGATGCCGATGAGATCGTCGCCCAACTGGATCGGGAGTTGGGCACTGCGGATGAAAGTCAAACCGGGCTAAAGCCGGTCCCAGGGAAATCCGGGAAACGCCGGGTTGGACAATGGCTGGGCATCGCGGCGTTGATTGCTCTGGTTGCTGGCGGGGGCTGGTATGCCCAGCAGCAACAGCTGTTCACGCCGAACGATACCGCACCTGCTACCCTGGAGCCCGCGCCCACGCTTGACGAGCCGGAGGTGGCCAATCCAGAAGCCGCTTTTGACTATGAGCCGGATGGCGCCGAGCCGGTGGATCGTCCAGCGGCCTACGATGATGAGCAGGCGTCTTCAGAGGAAAGCCCGCTGGTTGATCCTTCCGAACCAAGCCTGGAACAGGGCGACTCATCGTCCGGTGTCGTGGACGGGGCTGAAGACGTAGAGCCCGCTCCGCAAACTGAAGTGGGCAACGCCGATGAAACGGCGCCGGAAAGTAACGGGGCGAGCCCTCAGCCCGAAGTATCCGAGGTTGTGCCCGAGGAGGGCGAGCAGACCATCCCGGTAGATCGGTTAGAGGTTTCGTTTAGTGGCGATAGCTGGTTTGAACTGACGGATGCGGAAGGGAATCGACGGGTAGGGTTGTTTCGTGCCGGTGACACTTTAGATCACCAGGGGCCGGCCCCGTTCAGAGTGGTGGTCGGAGCGGTGAGCGAGACCAGCATGCGGTTTAATGGAGTTGCCGTCGACTTTTCCAACTATCGGGTCAGAAACAATCGGGCCGGACTGACATTAGGGCAATGAGGCCAGACGCTAATGCATTATGAATCTCCCATAAAACGACGCCGTTCACGGCAAATCATGGTGGGCTCCGTGCCAGTGGGGGGGGATGCCCCCATCGCCGTGCAAAGCATGACCAATACGGAAACCTGTGATGTAGAGGCCACGGTGGCCCAGATCCAGCGCATCCAAAATGCCGGCGCTGATATTGTTCGGGTGTCGGTGCCCACCATGGAAGCGGCCGAAGCGTTTCGAGTGATTCGCAGCCGGGTGAATATCCCCTTGGTGGCGGATATTCACTTTGATTACAAAATCGCCTTGCAAGTTGCCGAATACGGGGTCGATTGCTTGCGGATTAACCCGGGTAATATTGGCCGCGAGGACCGGGTTAAGGCGGTGGTTGACGCCGCCCGCGACCGTAATATTCCGATCCGTATCGGCGTGAATGCCGGGTCTTTGGAAAAAGATCTGCAGAAAAAATATGGTGAGCCCACCCCGGAAGCGCTGGTGGAGTCCGCCATGCGCCACATCGATTATCTGGATCGTTATGACTTCCAGAACTACAAGGTCAGCCTCAAGGCCTCGGATGTGTTTATGACGGTGGCGGCCTATCGGGAAATTGCCCGACAAATCGACCAGCCTTTGCACCTGGGAATTACCGAGGCCGGTGGCTTCCGTTCCGGCGCGGTTAAGTCCGCGATTGGGCTGGGCATGCTTCTGATGGATGGGATTGGCGATACCATTCGGGTTTCTCTGGCGGCGGATCCGGTGGAGGAGATCAAAGTGGGCTTTGATATCCTCAAAAGCCTGCGACTGCGGGCCAAGGGGATTAACTTTATTGCCTGCCCCAGTTGTTCACGTCAGAACTTTGATGTGATCAAGACCATGAATGAGCTGGAAGCGCGCCTGGAGGACGTGATTATGCCTCTGGACGTGGCAGTCATTGGGTGTGTCGTCAATGGCCCTGGTGAAGCCAAGGAGGCTGATATCGGCCTGACCGGCGGAACACCGAACAACCTGATCTACATTGATGGAAAGCCGGATCAGAAAGTGACCAATGAAGAGCTGGTCGAGCGCTTCGAACGCTTGATCCGGGAACGGGTCGCGGAGAAGGAAAAACAGGATAACGCGGTTTTCGCGCGGGGCTGAAGCCGATTTTATGCAAGCCTGGGGTGGCAGCTGTGAACTCCGGTAAAGCTGACATCAATCGGAGTTGGATGGTTTCTCGGCGGTGCCTGTGAGCCCGGGTATAGAACGGTAAAACCGGGACGGGCAGGCCTGGTTAAGAATTTTTAGGAACTGACAGTTGAGCAAGATTCAAGCAATTCGTGGGATGAACGATATTCTTCCCACCCAGACGCCGGTTTGGCAATACATTGAGTCCGTCGTGCGGAGTACATTGCAGGCCTATGGCTTTGATGAGATCCGGATGCCGATTGTGGAGCAGACCGATCTGTTCAAACGTTCGATCGGTGAGGTGACGGACATTGTCGAAAAGGAAATGTACACCTTCGAGGATCGTAATGGTGACAGCCTGACCCTACGCCCTGAAGGCACGGCCGGGTGCGTGCGCGCCGCGGAAGAACATGGGCTACTGTTTAATCAGACCCAGAAGCTTTGGTACGCCGGCCCCATGTTTCGTCACGAGCGCCCCCAGAAAGGCAGATATCGCCAGTTCCATCAGATCGGGGTTGAGTGCTTTGGCATGCCGGGTCCGGACATCGACGCTGAATTGATTATTATGACCGCGCGGTTGTGGAAGCGGTTGGGCCTGACCTCCCATCTGGAGCTGCAGATCAACACGCTTGGCAACAGCGAGGACCGCAAGCGCTACAAGGATGATCTGGTGGCCTATTTGCAGGAGCGGTTCGATAGCCTGGATGAAGATTCCCGCCGGCGTCTGAGCACCAATCCGCTACGGGTGCTGGACAGTAAGGATCCGGGTACGCAAGCAGTCCTGGAAAATGCCCCTTCGCTGCTGGACTATCTGGATGAGGATTCCCGCCGTCATTTCGATCGCCTGCTGGCCCTGCTGGATGGTGCGGGTGTGGCGTACCGGGTCAATCCGCGCCTGGTGCGGGGGCTCGATTATTATGGCAAGACGGTGTTCGAGTGGGTGACCACCAGTCTTGGTGCCCAGGGAACGGTCTGTGCCGGTGGCCGCTACGACGGTCTGGTCGAACAGCTCGGTGGCAAGCCCACACCCGGTGTCGGGTTCGCCATGGGGATGGAGCGACTGGTCTTGCTGCTTGAAACCCTGCAGCTGGTACCGGCCACCGCCAATAACAATGCGGATATTTATATTGTTGCGGTCGGCGGCGAGCTGGTAGAGGCCTATGGCCTGAAAGTGGCCGAACAGCTTCGGGACGAGCTGCCCGGGCTGCGTGTCCAAATGCATTGTGGGGGCGGCAGTTTCAAAAGCCAGATTAAAAAAGCGGATCGCAGCGGTGCAGCTGTCGCGGTCATCTTGGGTGAAAGTGAAGTGGAGCAAGCCAGTGCCTCGGTTAAACCCTTGCGAGAACAAGGGGAGCAGCAGAGTGTCGGGCTGGCACAATTGCCGCAAGCATTGAGAGACATGATCCAGGCTTAACGGCATCTCCACCGAAAAAGGGAGTTGTGGTCAGAGGGAATTTGTTGCAAGAAAGGGAGCGACCGGCTCTAATACCGCCGGTACGCCTTAAGAGGCGATCACATGAACGCCGCTGGGAGCGTCTAGCAAAACCGGGTTTTGACAGGGCTCTGACAAGTTAAAAAAAATGAACAAAGACACGGGAGCAGGAAGACTGTGCAAGGTGAAGACGAACAATTAGCCGCATTGAAAAACTGGTGGCAGAAGAATGGCACCTCTCTGGTGACAGGGGTGGCGTTGGCGTTAGCGATCATCTTCGGCTGGAAAGCCTATCAAAACCACACCCAGGAAGTTGCCGAGGCGGCGTCCAATCGGTATCAGATGCTGATACAGTCCCTGGCGGCTGTAGACTCCAGTGATGCGGACGCGGTCGCCAAGGTTCAGCTGCAAGCCCAGGAGCTCAAGGCGGAGCATGATGGCACCACCTATGCGCAATATGCCGCGCTGGTACTGGCGAAGCTGGCGGTTGAACAGGGCAACCTGGAGCAGGCGGAAGCGGAGTTACGCTGGGTGCTGAGCCAGAAGCCAGAGGCTGAGATCGAGCGCATTGCCACCGGACGCCTGGCCCGTGTGCTGGGCGAGCAAAAGCGTTATGACGATGCGGTCGCACTGCTTTCCGTGCCGGCAGAAGATGCGTTTTTTGTTTACTTTCAGGAGATCAAGGGCGATATCCTGAGCGTGGCTGGCCAAACTGACGCTGCACGAGAAGCCTATCAAGCCGCTCTGGATCAGGTCGGGGTTGAAGGGCAGGGAGCGCCGCTGCTGCAGATCAAGCTGGCTGACCTGGCTACTGCTTCTCAATAAATTGGCACTGATAAAGGGTTGAACGCAATGCTGACCATGCGTCGTGCGGCAATGGTGCTGTGTATCGCAGTGCTGGGTTTGGCGGGTTGTAGCTCAACTGAAAAAGTTGAGCCGGCCAAGCTGCATTCCATTAAGCCTGAGATTGAACTGAAAAGAGTCTGGAGTACCAGTGTCGGGGGCTATGATGGAAAGCTGCTGACCTTTAGTCCGGTCATTGTTGGCGATCGTCTTTTTGCGCTGGGCCACAAAGGCAATGTGGTGGCTCTTAATCTGGCCAATGGCAAGAAAGTCTGGCAGAAAAAACTGAAAATTGACGCCAGCGGCGGGCTTGGTGCCGATCAGCGCAATGTGTACTTGGCGTTGTTTGATGGCCGAGTGATGGCGCTGGATCAGACCGATGGTCAGGTTGTGTGGGAGGGGCGTGTCTCCAGTGAGGCATTGGCTCCCCCTCAAAGCAACGGCAGGCTGGTGGCCGTCCAGACCATCGATGGCAAGCTGTTTGGTTTGGACGCGACCTCCGGTGAGCAGCGTTGGGTGTACAGCAGCACCTCGCCGGCCTTAAGTCTGCGGGGTAGTGCCACGCCCTTGGTGCTGCCGGAAGTGACTTATGCGGGCTTTGCGAACGGCGATGTCGTTGCGGTTGAAAATCGCAGCGGCGGAGTCCTATGGCAGCGTAAGGTTGGGGTGCCCACCGGGCGGACAGAGCTGGAGCGACTCGTCGATATCGACGGTGGTCTTTTGCTGGATGATGGCCTGTTATATACCGTTGGTTATCAAAGCAAGGTTGCGGCACTGGATGGAGTGAACGGCCGTGAAGTCTGGTCCAAGCCAGCCTCCAGCTTGCGGATTCCAACCAGTGGCTACTCGAATCTCTACTATGTCACGGACGAAGATGACGTGGTGGCCCTGAGCAAGAGCAGCCAGGCGGTGGTCTGGCGTCAGGAAGGTTTGAAACATCGCTCTTTGGGCGGCCCCGCCGCCTTCATGGATTTGGTGGCCGTGGGTGACTTCGAAGGCTATGTCCACTTTTTGTCGCAAGTGGATGGACGTTTCGTGGCACGGATTCGACCAGACTCGGAAGGTGTGAGGTCCCAGCCCCTCTACGCCAATGGCGTAATTTATATACTTGGAAACGACGGCAAGTTATCCGCCTGGCGCGTTTTGGAACCTAATTAAGAGTAAGACGGGTCGTAGAGACCCTTTTTCAGTCAGGTAACTTCATGATCCCTGTCATTGCCCTGGTCGGACGACCGAATGTAGGCAAATCCACCATTTTTAATCGGCTGACCCGCTCCCGAGATGCGTTGGTCGCCGATCTTCCCGGTTTGACCCGTGACCGTAAATACGGTGAGGGCGTGGCTGCGGAAAAGCGCTTTATTGTCATCGACACCGGTGGTATTTCTGGCGATGAACAGGGCATTGACGCGGCGATGGCTGCTCAATCCATGGCGGCCATCCAGGAAGCGGACATTGTGTTGTTCGTGGTCGATGCCCAAAGTGGCCTGACCGCTGCTGATGAGTTGATCGCCCACCATTTGCGTGTAAACAACAAGCAAAGCTGGTTGGTCATTAACAAGATCGATGGGCTGGATCCCAACGTTGCCGCCGCGGATTTTTATCGCCTGGGCCTGGCCAATATCCGCTTTACTGCCGCAGCCCATAACAAGGGTGTGCAGTCGCTGATTGAAGAAGTCCTGGAGCCGTTTCCTGTAGAGCTCTCTGAAGAGGAGCGGGCTGATGACGGCATCCGGGTCGGGATCATCGGGCGCCCCAATGTGGGCAAGTCCACCCTGGTGAACCGTCTGCTTGGTGAAGACCGGGTGGTGGTGTTCGACCAGCCAGGCACCACCCGTGACAGCGTTTATATTCCCTTTGAGCGTCAGGGGCAGCGTTATACGCTGATTGATACGGCGGGGGTTCGCCGCCGTAAAAATGTGCAGGAAGTGGTTGAGAAGTTTTCGATCATCAAGACCTTGCAGGCCATTGATGACGCCCATGTGGTGATCCTGGTGGTGGACGCCCGTGAGGGTTTGGTGGATCAAGACCTGCATCTGCTGGGCTTTGCCATGGATGCCGGGCGCGCTCTGATTATTGCCATTAACAAGTGGGATGGCATGGAAAAGGACGCCAAGGACGCTATCAAGCGGGAAATTGACCGTCGCCTGAACTTCGTCGACTACGCGCCGATCCATTTTATTTCGGCGTTACATGGAACCGGGGTGGGGGAGCTCTATAAGCCCATTCACCGCTGTTACGAGTCGGCCATGGCCAAGTGGTCCACCAACCAGCTGACCCGGATTCTGGAAGACGCGGTCACGGAACATCAGCCGCCGATGGTGCGGGGGCGCCGCATCAAGTTGCGTTATGCCCACCAAGGGGGCTCCAACCCTCCGATTATCGTGGTGCATGGCAATCAGACCAGCGAGTTGCCCACCAGCTACAAGCGTTATCTGGAGAATGTGTTTCGTCGCGTGCTCAAGGTCATGGGAACCCCGATCCGCTTTGAGTTCCGCTCCGGGGAAAACCCCTACGCCCATAAGGTTAACAAACTGACTCCCCGCCAACAGTACAAAAAAGAGCGAATGAAACAACATACCCAAAAGGCGAAGAAGAAATAGCCTTTGACGGGGAAACCAAAAAAAGCGGCACTTGGAGTGCCGCTTTTTTGTTGGGGGAGATTATCGGCTGCCCGGCCTACGGAGAGGCCCGGACAGCCTTGCACGGGGAGGCTTAGCTCTCTGCCTGGGTCGCCTGTACCGCCGTCAGGGCCACGGTGAACACGATGTCATCCACCAGTGCGCCCCGTGACAGGTCGTTGACCGGCTTTCTCAGGCCTTGCAGCATCGGACCAATACTGATCACATTCGCACTCCGTTGGACCGCCTTGTAGGTGGTGTTGCCGGTGTTGAGATCCGGGAACACGAACACCGTCGCCCGCCCGGCTACCGGACTATTGGGGGCTTTGGCGCGGGCGACGCTATTGATGGCCGCGGCGTCATACTGTAACGGACCATCGATCAGCAGGTCCGGGCGTTTTTCCCGCGCAATGCGGGTTGCTTCCCGAACCTTGTCCACGTCCACGCCAGCTCCGGAACTGCCAGTGCTGTAACTGATCATCGCCACTCGTGGTGGAATGCCGAAGGTGGCGGCGGAGTCCGCACTTTGGATGGCAATGTCGGCCAGTTCTTCCGCATTGGGGTCGGGGTTAATGGCACAGTCACCATACACCAGCACTTGCTCTGGCAGACACATGAAAAATACCGAGGAAACCACCTGCACGCCGGGCGGCGATTTGATCAACTGCAGCGCCGGACGGATGGTGTTGGCCGTGGTATGTACCGCGCCGGAGACCAGCCCGTCCACCTCGCCTTGAGCGAGCATCATGGTGGCCAGGACGACGTTGTCTTCCAGTTGCGCCTCCGCCATATCCGCGGTCAGTCCTTTGTGTTTACGCAGCTCCATCATGGGCTCGATATAACGGGAGCGCACCGAATCCGGATCAATAATTTCAATGCCGGATGGCAGGGTTACACCTTGGGTTTCCGCCACCGCATGGATTTCGTCGGCCTTGCCGAGCAGCACGCAGCGGGCAATCCCCCGCTCCGCGCAAATTGCGGCGGCACGGATGGTGCGTGGCTCATTGCCCTCGGGGAGGATGATCCGTTTGTTGGCGGCTCTGGCCCGCTCTGTCAGTTGATAGCGGAATGCCGCCGGTGACAGCCGCAGTTCACGGGAGGCGGCGCAGTGATCCCGTAACCAGTCAACATCCAGCGCCTGGGAGACCGACTCCATGACTTGTTCAATCCGCTGGGTGTCATCAATGGGTACTTCGGTGTTCATGCTGACCAGCAGGCTTGCCGTGCCATAGGTGTCATGCTCCGTCAGCAGAACCGGCAAGCCGGTATCGAGGGCGGGCTTACAGAGCTTGGCAATGCGTGGGTCCGGCTCCAGATTGCCGGTTAAGACCAGTCCGGCCAAAGGGATGCCGCTCAGGGCAGCCATACAGGTCGCCACAATCAAATCGTCACGGTCGCCCGGAGTCACAATCAAGGCACCGGGGCGGAGCAAGTCCACCGTGTTGCGGATCGTCCGGGACAGGAGCGAGACATGGGCCACCCGCCGGTAGTGGAGTTTGCCTTCATGCAAAACCCGGGCTTTCAGCACCCGGGCCATATCACTGGTGCGGGGAGCGATCAAATCGCGCTGCCAGGGAATGCAGCCCAGCAGTCGCAGTTTGCTCGGATGAAAGATCTGACAGGCCTGGGCGTAATCAAAGCTGGGTTCTGCCGAGACATCGCTTTCAATGCGGTAAGGGTAGTCGTTCTCTTTGGCAGGGGCACCCACCTTGTTCAGGATCACCCCGATCACGTCCGGCGCGTCGGGACTGGCGTACAGGCGGGAGGCCATTTCAATATGGTCATCCAGTTCCTGGGGCGAGCGGCCTTCGGGGTTGGCCACCAGGATCACCTCCGCATTCAGCGCCCGGGCGATTTCCGCATTGATTCGTGCCGTATAGGCTTCGCTACGGTCTGGAACCAGGCCCTCAACGATGACCACATCGGCATTGGCGGCGCAGGAATGATAAAGCCCAACCACCTGCTCCAGCAGCAATTCACCTTGTTGTTGGCTCATCAACCGTTGCGCATATTTCAGGGCGATCGGTTGAGGCGGGTTCAAGTCCGTTTTGGCCCGTGCAAAGTGAATGGAACGGTCCACGGTGTCTCCTGCCTCACGGGGCTGGGAGACCGGTTTGCAGAATCCGACCCGCAGGCCGACACTATCCAGCGCACGTACCAGGCCGAGACAGATCGAGGTCAACCCGGAGTTCAAGGCGGTTGGGGCAACAAAGAGTGCTTTGGCAGCGGTAGTTTGTTTAGCCACGTTCAGTGTCCCTTGCTTTTAAAATGAGACTTGCTGTATCTAATGCGATCATCAGCTCTTCATTGGTGGGCACCACCAGGGCTGTCGGGCCGGTAGCGGCATTGATCCGTCCTTCGCTCTGGCGTCCATTTTCGTTGTTGGCATGTTCATCCAGCGTGAATCCGAGAATTGCCAGTTGTCGTAACACCTTGGCCCGAACCATTGCCGAGTTTTCGCCGATACCGCCAGTGAAAATCAATGCGTCAATCCGCGGCAGTGTGACGGCTAGGCCACCAATCGCCTTGGCCAAGCGATAACAGAAGATTTCGATGGCCAGTTGGGCCAGCTCATGGCCATTGGCGGCTGCTTCCTGCAAGGTTCGCATGTCGTTGCTCAGGCCGGAAAGTCCCAACAGGCCACTCTCTTTATTGAGCAGACGGTTTAGCTCATCAATCGAATAGCCGCAGCTCATGCCCAGGTGGATCAGTAACCCCGGGTCCACATCGCCACTGCGGGTCCCCATCACCAAACCTTCCAAGGGGGTCAGCCCCATCGTGGTGTCCACGCTTTTGCCCTGGGCAATCGCGGCGGCACTGCAGCCATTGCCCAGGTGGGCACTGATGAAAAAGCACTCTTCTTTGGGCTTGTTCAGGAGCTTGGCTGCTTGCTCGGTAACAAAGCGATGGCTCGTGCCATGGAATCCGTAGCGTCGGATAGCTTGATCCTGATAGAGATTATAGGGCAGGGCATAGAGATAGGCTTTCGGGGGCAAGGTCTGGTGGAACGCCGTATCAAACACCGCAACTTGCTGCAGGTGAGGGTAGAGCTGGCGCATAAAGCGGATGCCCTGCAGGTTGGCGGGGTTGTGTAGAGGAGCGAGCTTCGAGCAGGCCTCAATTTTGTCTTCCACCAGATCGTCAATGATCACGGAGCCGCGGAAGGATTCTCCTCCATGGACCACGCGATGACCAACGCCCAGCAAACGTTTGGGATGAAGGTCCATGATGCTCAGTTCGGCCAGGACTTTGTCCATGGCTTGCTCATAGGTACAGCCCGGTGCATTGACGATGACTTTTTCCGGTTTGGTCGAACCCCGTTTGGGAGGGTCGATCACAATTCGAGCATCTTCGGCGCCGATCCGTTCGGCGATTCCCGAAATAATGGTTTCATGGGTGTTGAGACTGATGACTGCGAATTTGATGGAAGAGCTGCCACTATTAATGACAAGAATTGATTGGTCAGACATCACTTGATCCAAGCTGGTTAGGGAAGTGTCGTGACGGGCTCCACGTGCGTCGGGGCAGCGCGGTAAGATCACGACGTACACAGAGAGCCCATTTCATTAGGGAGGGAAGAGGTCAGCCCAGCAACGGAAGGGGTTCAGGTGCTATCTATCGCACCCGGATCCGGGGCCATCTTGCTTTCGATGTCCGTCCTCCGTTCTTCCTTGATAGGGCATGCGTTCGTGCCCCCACTGAAATAGGCTCTTATTTTTACCCGTGGCTTCTTTTGAGCGCACAGGTTTATAGATTAGCCGGTCGTCTTGATGGCTAGTTAGATTAATCAGTGCGGTTCAGAAAGGCCATAGATGTAGGCGGCAAATTACCATAATGGTGACCAAACAGACCTAGGGCGACCGATACAGGCCGGTTTTTCTCATAAAAAATGAAAGGGCGTGTTGACACAACCCCATGAAATCCATATTATACGCGCCACCTCACGAGGTAACGCAAAAAGCAGCAGCGTCCCCTTCGTCTAGAGGCCTAGGACACCGCCCTTTCACGGCGGCGACAGGGGTTCGACTCCCCTAGGGGACGCCATCTCTTCCCTGAGATGATTAGCTGCAAGTGACTCAAGCCCAAGGCTGTCAGGTCGCTCAACCCTCAGAATATCTTTCCGCAACATTTTCCAAATGTTCTCCCTTAATCAGCATTTGATTTAGTGCGTTTTCCGTTGTTGTTAATCTCCGCGGCAGAGAAATGAGCCCTTCATTGGCAGGTTTCACAATCGTTGCCCCGTAGCTTCTCGCTTTGGGGCATTGGATCGCTTCAGGGCTCTGAGATTAGCTCTGGCTTGCCAGTAAAGACATCGCTTTCTACATTGGGTCTTGAGCCGTGTCCCAGTGCTAGGGGGAGTGCTTCGCCCGGGCTTTTTTGCGGATCAGAATGGCGCCACAGAGCAGTCCTGAAACGGCGGCTATTACTGAACCCAGCAGTACACCCAGTTTGGCGGCGCCCAGTAGATTGGGATCACTGAAGGCCAGCATGCCGATGAAGATCGACATGGTGAAGCCGACTCCGGCGAAGAGGCCCACGAGCAAGATGCCAGCCCAGCTAATGCCGGCCGGCAGCGCACACAAACCAAGGCGAACCATGAGCCAGGTCATGCCAACAATGCCCAATGGTTTCCCAATGACTAATCCTATCACCACGCCGAGAGTCACCCACTGGGCGCCACCTACTGTCAGGTTGATTCCGTCCAGGGTGATACCGGCATTCGCCAGGGCGAAGATTGGCATGATGCCGAATGCCACCCAGGGATGCAGGGTCGCCTGAATCCGCACCACTGGCGGCAGCAGTTCTCGCTGGGCCAGGCGCAGCTTTTTTAAATGCTCGCTCATCTGCTCAAGATCAGTGCTAGCAGTGGATTTGCGGCCGGACAGTTCACCGACAATACGTATCAGCATGTCCAGCGGCCGCTCACGCATGCGTACCGGAATCACCGGTGTCATCATGCCTAATACCACTCCGGCCAGGGTCGGGTGAGCGCCCGTCATGAGCAGGCCAAACCAAAGGACTGCGCCGGGAATAATATAGGCAATGGCGCTGCCAATTCCCATCTGTTGTAGGGCTAGTACCATGAGGATGCCTACGCCGGCGACCAGGAACCCGTTGAAGTCCAGCCCTTCGGTATAAAACAGGGCAATGATCAGAATGGCCACCACGTCATCAATGATTGCCAGCGCCAGCAGAAAAATCCGTACCGTGCTGGGGATGGCGGGGCCAAGCAGCGCGAGTAGCCCAACGGCAAAGGCAATATCGGTGGCCGAGGGAATGGCCCAGCCATTGAGTCCCGGGCCGTCGAGGTTGAGTGCTATGTAGAGAATGGCCGGAGCCAGTACGCCACCAACGGCCGCGGCGATTGGCAGCATGGCCTGGTGTAGGTCACTCAGTGAACCTTCGTGGATCTCGCGTTTCACTTCCATGCCGACGACCAGAAAGAAGATCGTCATCAGCACATCGTTGATCCAGAAATGCAGGGATTGGGAAAAACTCAGGCTGCCTAGCCCGATGGAGAGCGGCATCTCCCAGAGTGCTTCATAGGATGGTGCAAAGGCAGAGTTTGCCCAAATCAAGGCGATGGCGGCTGCTATCAGCAGAACGATGCCGCTGGAGGCCTGAATGTGCATGAAGCGTTCAACGGTGGCGAGCGCCCGTTGGGTCAAAAGTTGGGCCCGTGGTAAATCTGGCCGGGCACGGCGGTCAGTCATGACAAGAATCTCCTGCATGGGCGGCCCGACCCATGCACTACCTGTCCTACCCGCTACATTGCGGCGACACGCCTTGAAGGGGCGTCAATATAACGATTTCGTTTGTATGATTCTAGTGTGAGAGGGGGCTGATTACATTAAATTTCTTCGCTCTTAGGTAGGTGGGATGGCAGGCAAGGGCAGGAAAGAAGCGGTATCTTGCACTGAAGATTGTGGGCAAAGGAGGCTGGTTTTCGAGCTCGTAGGCCCGTCAGCGAATGTGCACGAATAGGGTTCGATTGTGCAAACAATAAGGAAATGTGGGGGATCGTCTGGTTTCCGGCCGGTGGTCGGCTTCCATTGTGGTTGAGGTCGGTTATTATTTCAGGCGTGGTTAACGGTGGGCGCTGAACTTTCCCAGAGGTGTCCAGTCCAAGCGGATGCCATCCGGGTTGCCCGATCTCCATCTATTGTGCAGTTCTTCATCCTATGAATGATAAAGTCGCAGTTTCCTTTGATCTGCCTGTCACCAAGAAGAAAAGGTCTCTGAACCGTTTTCTATTCCCAATCATCCTGATTACTCTCCTGATTGCGGGAGCCTACTGGTTTTGGGGCGGTGATGGCACTCCCATAAGCTCCCAGAGCATTATCACGGTTGAAAAAGGTTCGGTTGAAGACAATGTGACCGCACTGGGCAACTTGCAACCTCGCAACTATGTGGATGTGGGTGCGCAGGTCTCCGGTCAGCTTAAGAAGCTATATGTGAATATCGGTGATCAGGTGAAGGAAGGAGACCTGCTTGCCGAGATTGATGCAACAGTGCAACTGGCCCGGGTTGAAGCCAGTCAGGCCCAGTTGATGGGGCTGCAGGCCCAACTGGCGGAGCGTCAGGCTCAGCTGGAATTGGCTCAGCATCAGTTCGAACGCCAGCAGCGGCTGAAAAGTCAGAATGCCACCAGTGAGGAAGCCTTTCAGAGTGCGTCGGCCAGCGTAAAAGTGACCAAAGCGCAGATTGAGATGCTCAAGGCGCAAATCCAGCAGACCGAGTCGAGCCTGAAAGGAGAACAGGCGACTCTGGGCTACGCCCGAATTTATGCGCCGATGAGCGGCACGGTCGTGTCTTTGGAGGCGAGGGAAGGGCAGACCCTGAATGCCAATCAGCAGGCTCCCATTATCTTGCGGATCGCGGATCTGTCCACCATGACCGTCTGGACCCAGGTCTCGGAAGCCGATGTGCCCAAATTGAAGGTGGGCATGGAGGTGTATTTTTCCACCCTGGGCTCCCCCAACCGTTTCTGGCACGGCACTTTAAATCAGGTTCTACCGACCCCGGAAGTGCTCAATAACGTGGTGCTTTATACGGCGCTTTTTGATGTGGCCAATCCCAAGCAAGAGCTCATGACTCAAATGAGTGCGCAGGTTTTCTTCGTGATTGCCAAGGCTGAAGACGTGGTGACTGTGCCCATGTCGGCGCTCACCCCGGTTGATCGTCGCGCCAACCGGTATCAGGTGCAGGTGTTGACGACCGCCGGCGTGCCCCAGTGGCGCGAGGTAACGGTGGGGGTTAGCAACCGCGTGACCGCGGAAATTGTTGAGGGGCTGAAAGTCGGCGAGAAAATTGTGATCGGTGGTCAGCGGCCCGGTGCCGGCAATGACTCTGGTAACCGTCCTCCACGTTTCCGGGGCATCTGATGACCAGCGCGGCAGTTAATGCAGAGCTTGCGATTCCCCTGATTGAGCTCAGGGATATCCGTAAGACTTATACCACCGGCGGGGAAGTCTCGGTTGATGTGCTGAAAGGGATTTCCCTGTCGATCTATCCCGGTGAATTCGTTGCCATTATGGGGGCGTCAGGTTCGGGCAAGTCGACCCTGATGAACATCATCGGGTGTCTGGATCGTCCTTCCTCGGGTACCTATCACTTTGCCGGTAAAGATGTTTCCCGTCTGGATACCGATGCCCTTGCCTGGTTACGTCGGGAAGCCTTTGGCTTTGTCTTTCAAAGTTACAACCTGATCAGTGGCGCCACCGCCACCGAGAACGTGGAGATTCCGGCGGTTTACAAAGGTGTGACGCCTCAAGCCCGCCGGCAACGGGCAGAACAGCTGTTAACCGCGCTGGGCTTGGGCGAGCGACTGGGGCACCGGCCCAATCAGTTGTCCGGGGGGCAACAGCAGCGGGTGTCTATCGCCCGGGCCCTGATGAATGGCGGCCACATTATTCTGGCCGACGAGCCGACCGGGGCACTGGATAGCCAAAGTGGCAAGGATGTGATGGCGCTGCTGCGGGATTTGGCAGCTCAGGGTCATACCGTGATCCTGATTACCCATGACGCGGAAGTGGCTCGCCATGCGAATCGTTTGATCGAAGTCCGCGATGGCCGCGTGATTGCCGACAGCGGCGCCCGTCCGCCGGCACAGGCGGCTAAAAGCAGCAGCTTGCTTCCCCAAGCTGAGGAGGCGAGCGGATCACTCCTCAGCGATGTGACTGAATCCACCAAAATGGCCTTCCGTGCTCTGTACGCCAACCTTTTCCGGACCATTTTGACGCTGCTCGGCATTGTGATTGGCGTGGGCTCCGTGGTGGCCATGCTGGCGATTGGCGAAGGCGCCAAGCAGCAGGTGATGGATCAGATCAACTCGATGGGGAGCGATCTCCTGTTGATACGGGCCGGAGCGCCGGGTCAACGGGGCTCCGGGGATGTGGCGACGCTGGTTCCGGCCGATGCCGAAGCCATCGCCCAGCTTCCGAACGTTGCCGCCGCGGTGCCAGAAATCAATGGCTCGCTCACCGTACGAAACGGCAACCTGGACACCCGGACCCAGGCGACGGCGACCTCAGCCGATTACCCTGAAACCCGAAACTGGCCGGTCGCCTGGGGGAGCTTTTTTACCCTTGAAGATCACGCCAGTTATGGGGCCGTGACCGCTATTGGCCAAACGGTTGCCAAAAACCTGTTTCCCGACGGGACGGATCCAGTGGGTCACTTTGTGTTGTTGAACAACATTCCGTTCCTGATTACGGGCGTGATGGACGCCAAAGGCGCGACTCCCTGGGGCACCGATAATGACGACGTGGTATTTGTACCTCTCTCAACGGGAAGCCTGCGTCTGTTCGGTCAACAGCATCTGCGCTCGATTACCGTATCGGTGGAAAATGTTGAGGAGATGGACGCCACCCAGGAGGCCATTACCGAATTGCTCCGAGCCCGTCATGGGGTGGAGGATTTCCAGATCCGTAACATGGCCGCCATTATGGAAACCGCCAGCGCGACTCAAAACACCTTGACCGTTCTGTTGGGTTCCATTGCGGCGATTTCTCTCCTGGTCGGCGGGATTGGCGTGATGAATATCATGCTGGTCAGCGTCACGGAACGGACTCGGGAGATCGGTATTCGCATGGCGACCGGGGCGCGGACCAAGGATATCCTGCTGCAGTTTCTGACAGAGGCGACCGTGGTGTCGGCTCTGGGGGGCATAATTGGCGTGGTGGTGGGGTATGGTGCCGGTTTTGCGGTTCAGTTTATCGGCATGCCGATCTATTTCAGTGGTGGGCCGGCGCTATTGGCGTTTGGTTGTGCTCTTTTGACCGGTTTGATCTTCGGCTTCGCCCCCGCTCATAAGGCCGCCAAGCTGGATCCGGTCGTAGCGTTGGCGAGTGACTGAGGGCGTTGAGTATGGTGAAAAGTAGTTTGTTCGGTTTGATGCCCAAATGGTCAGCCCTGGCACTGAGCGTGGGAATGATTGCGCTAACCGGCTGTGCTCAGCAACCGGTGATGCCGGAGGTGGAGCAAAACCTGCCAGAGCAGTGGAGTTCGTCGCAGGGAAGTGCTCAGACCTGGCCGGATCGGGACTGGTGGCAGGCGTTTCACAGCGAGGAGCTGACTCGCCTGGTTGAGGAGGCACTATCCAATAACTTCGATGTTGCCGCGGCGGCAGCACGCATCCTTCAGGCTGAAGCACAAGTCAGGGTGTCGGGTGCAACCTTATTGCCGGGGCTGGATCTGGATTTCCGGGCCAGCCGTCAGGGTGAATTGGGTGAGGGTGGCTCCTCGTCTTATGGTGCAGGTCTGAGCGCCAGCTACGAGATCGATTTTTGGGGTAAGAATCGCGCTGCCCTGAGTGCCAGCGAAGCGTCCCTGGAGGCCAGCCGGTTTGATCGGGATACGGTGACACTCACCACCACCGCCAGTGTTGCCAATACCTATCTACAGGTGCTGTCGCTACGGGATCGCCTGCGCATTGCCCAGTTAAATCTGGATAATGCGCAGCGGGTGTTGGAGCTAACCGAGCTGAGAGTGAGCACAGGAGCCGCCTCGCCCCTGGAGCTTGCTCAGCAGCGATCCGTGGTGGCCCAGCAGCGGGCCAGTATCCCGCCCTTGCGACAACAGGAGCGGGAGGCGCTGGCCGCCTTGGCGGCTCTGCTGGGTAAGCCGCCCCAGATGTTGGAGATCAAAGGCGAAACGCTGGTAGGTCTGCCAGCCCCGTCAGTGGTCGCAGGTTTACCCTCTGAACTATTGCAGCGACGGCCTGATATCCGACGGGCAGAGGCGCAGCTTTACGGGGCCGCGGCCAATGTGGCGGCGGCGCGAGCTGCTTTATTTCCCAGTGTGCGATTGACGGGTTCCTTGGGGCTGCAGGGGCAGGAGGTTTCCTCGTTATTTGATGGCAATCCCGCCTACAGCCTGGGGGCATCCCTGTTGCAGCCCATTTTTGATGCCGGCCGCCTGGCCGCACAGAAGGATTTGGCAGAAGCCCGCCAGTTGGAGTTGATCCAATCCTACCGGTCGGTGATTGTGGATGCGTTCGCCGATGTGGATACCGCACTAACCGCGATTGAGCATTTGCGTCAACAACAGGAGCTTCAGGATGAGGTCTTGGAGCAAGCTAGTCTGGCATTGAATCTGGCGGAAGTCCGTTATCGGGAAGGAGCAGAGGATCTGATGGCGGTATTGGATGCGCAGCGCACCTATTACTCGGCCCAGGATCAACGGCTGCAACTGGAGTTGAGAGCTTTGCAGGCCTTGGTGGATCTGTATCGCGCCCTGGGCGGTGGCTGGCAAGTGGCAGCGGGGCAATAGGCAGTCATGAATCCCGCAGAACAGGGTCGGCGTTATGGCAGGACAGTCGGAATGTCGCGGCTGTTTCGATTGCTTTGTTGTCTGATCTGGCTTGCCGTTGTAACGGGTGCCCGGGCGGATCGGGTGCCGGATGTGGTGATGTTCACCATTGACCATTGCCCGTCGTGCTTGGCCGCCAAGGATTATCTTACCCAGCGGCAGGTGCCTTTTGCTGAATACAATATTGATCGTTCGGCCAAGGCGAAGGAGGTGTTTGAGCGTTTGGGAGGGCGGGGCGCGCCATTTTTTTTGATTGAAGGAAAGCGTGTTCAGGGCTTTAATCCCGATCAATTCGAGCAACTGACAAGTCACCTCAAGCCAGCCCGTTAGGGGGAAAGGAACGGGCCGGTAGGTTTGCCAATCAGCTTCGTGTGGCTGCCCGACAAGGCCTAGTGGGGTTGATGACGGGCGGACGGATAGCGGCTCTTGAGTTCCTCGGCAATTCCCAGCTCATGATAGGCTGCTTCGATGTTCTTTAAGATCTCTTCTGCATGGGGAATTCGCTTGGGCACCACAAAAACGCCTTTCTGGCTGATTAACGGGGTGCTTTTCAAGTTGGCAATGGGCTTCTGATTCAGTTCCTCCTGAATGGGGGCCAGATAATCCAGCAGATAATCCCCGCGACCCAACTCCAGCATCTGCAAGGCACTGCTGTGGGTTGGGGTGGTGATGATCGTGATGTTTTTGTCCGGCTCACGCAGGTCATAGAGCAGGCCGGCATAGGTATAGCCGGCAATGAGAATCACCCGTTGGCCGCGCATGTCATCCACGTTCTTGATGGGTGGGGTTTTGTCGAGATACCAGGCGTTTAACTCGGTGTTAATCGGGCTTACGCTGCTCTCAAGAACATGGCCCTGCAAGGAAGGAATGTCGCCCAAGCCGGGCCAGAGGTGAATCTTGCCCTGCTGAAGGTAGAGATAAATGCGGGCAATGGGCAGGGCGTGAAAGCGCGGAATATAACCCGCATGCTCCAGGGAGCGTCGAGTAATATCAATATATATTCCATCGGCCTGACCGTTTTCGTTGGTATGGGAGTATGGGGGAAACTCCACGTAGCCGACATCGAGAACACGTTCGTCCTCTGAAGGGGGTAAATGATCAGCCCAGGCACTGTTTAATAGTGTTAGCGCTGTTCCGAGCGTGATTAATAGAATCCGTTTCAAGGTAAGAGTCAACGAGCTTTCCATCACAGGCCCCTATTGTTGTTTTGGTTAAGCCTAGCAAAATCCTGAATGACTGCCTAATGATGGCCGGTTTTGCCTATCAAGGCTGTCCCTGGAGCAAGTCTTTCGCAATGTGCACAATGGCTTGGGTAAGCAGGGGGTGCTCTCCGACGGGAGGGAGCAGTGAAATGCTGACCTGGAACTGTGTTTCCAGTCGTTGGATCTGCCGGGGAACGTCCTGGCGAAGGTGGCGGCCCGCTGCAAAGAAGAGGGGGAGGACTGAGAACTGCTGATAGCCTTCGGCGGATGCCCGGGCAATCAGGGTTTCCAAAGATGGCTCGGCCAGCTCCATAAAAGCAACCGCCGCGGCAGGTTCTTGCTGGCGGATGATCTGCTCCAGCTCCAGGAAAGGCTGAACCCAGTGAGGGTCGCTGGAGCCATGGGCGAGCAGAATGATAAAGGAAGACGCAGCCATAACATACACCGTCATGCTTGGGATTCAGCTCATTGTATCCTGACGGTGCCGTTCTGTCTTAAGCTGGTTGGGGGGGAATTTATCAGGAGGAGAGGATGCTAAAGCCCGAAGATATTCTGGATTTTTGGTTTGGTCCGTTGGACGAGAATGGCATGCCTGCCCAGGAAAAACAGGCCCAGTGGTTCTCCTCCAGCAAGCAAACAGATCAGTGGATACGGCGCCGGTTTCATTCATACGTCACCTTTGCCTCTGAAAACGGCTTACCCGACTGGGAGGGAACCCCCCAGGGACGGCTGGCGATGCTTTTGTTGCTGGACCAGTTCAGCCGGAATATTTATCGGGGGATGGCGCTGGCCTTTTCCAACGACCGACAGGCGCTGGCGTTGTGCCTGAGTGGCTTGGAGAAGGGCATGGATGTTGACTTACCCTTGGTGCAGAGAGCTTTTTTCTATATGCCGCTCCAGCATTCAGAGCGGCGCAAGGACCAGCAGCTCAGTGTGGAGCTTTTTGAGCAGCTGCACGCGACTGGCGAGGGGCCGGTGAAGGAGGTGCTTAAAGGGTTTCTGGACTATGCCCGTGAACACCGGGAGATTATCGAGCGCTTTGGACGCTTTCCTCACCGTAATGCCGTTCTGAAACGAGTGAGCACCCCAGCAGAAACGGCTTATTTGAACGAGGGCGCTCCCCGTTACGGCCAATAACCTACAATTTTTGGGACAATTTCATCAAACCTTGATGTCTTCCACTAATTTCATCATGAGGAATCTGGTACAAATTGTTACACTTTGCTGTGAAGTTCCATAAGTAGAGCTTCTGACAAACTATAAAAAAGACGGATATCAACCAGCAAGGTATGACAAGGCTAGTCCCATGACACAATCATTGATGAGTCCCTCTGTATTGCGCAAGGATGTGTCACTGCGCAGTTCCATTCATTATCAGGGCCGAAAGGCCGCCCGTGCCAAGAGCGAGCAACGTCGCCGCCTTATTCTGGAAGCGGCTCTGCGGATCGTTGCCCGGGAGGGTATCCGGGGTGTCAAACACCGCGCGGTCGCCCGGGAAGCGGGAGTGCCACTGGCATCCACCACCTATTATTTCAAGGATATCAGCGAGCTTATCACTGATGCGTTTATGCTGTTTGCGGAAAACAGCCAGCGCAAATTTGAACTGTTTTATGGTGAGCTGCACAACTGTATTTCCAAATATGATTTAGATGCGGTTCAGACCGATCGGGCCATGCGGCGGAGTCTGGCGGAGGAGCTGATTGAGCTGGGGGTGCGCTACGTCCATGCCCAGGTTCGTTTCCGGCGCGATGAGCTGTTATCGGAAAAAGCGTTTCTGCTGGAGTCCCTGCGCGACGAAAGCCTTAAAATGCTGGCCCGTAAATATCGGGCCGTTTGGCAGGCAGGCTTGGTGGATTTGTTGCGGAGCCTAAAAACGCCATCGCCAGAGATGGATGCGGAAATTATCATGGGCACGGTGGCCAACCTGGTCTACAACGGCCTGTTGTACGACGGGGAGATTCAGGAAGATATCCTGCGGTCAATCTGGAGCAGGATGATTTACCTGCTCATGAATATTTAGCGGTTTGACGAGGTTGTTGAGAGGCGGGAGTTGGCGATAATTTGGCCGGTTTCCCGCCTCTCAATGTCTTTTGTAACAGTGTCTTAGAGAAAATTGAAGATTTTTCGCAACTAGGGCTTGCGTCGGCAAAAAACGGTTCGTATAATGCGCCCACTTCGTTAGACAAGCACTGACGAAAAGCTTCTCAAAGCGGGAATAGCTCAGTTGGTAGAGCACAACCTTGCCAAGGTTGGGGTCGCGAGTTCGAGTCTCGTTTCCCGCTCCAAACTCCTTCTTCTCTTGTTAATTTCCCTCGTATCTATTTTTAAAGCCAAACATCTTTGTTGTCGCCATTATTTGGCTCGATGCTGCTATCCGTACGTGCTTGCCATGTGCTGACAGGGCGGTTTCGGGTTATCATGGCCGACATTCGCTGATGCAGATAACCGTTTGATTTACTGCTAATCCGTCCAGTTTGGGCCGATCTAAAGCGGGTTTGCATCTTCTGGCTTTGCTTCTTGTGTCATTCCCTTCGGTGCTGAGTGCTGGTATGCAGTTAACCCAAATCAATATTTTTCCGCTCAAATCAGGCCGGGGTCTGAGTGTGTCAGCCAGTCGGGTCGGTGTATTCGGTCCGGAGTTTGATCGCCGCTGGATGCTGGTGGATCTACAGGGGAAATTTCTGACCCAGCGGAAGTATCCCCGAATGTCCTTGATCGACGTGGTGTTGACCGAGTTTGGCGTAGAGTTCCATGCACCCGGCAGAAACGCCCTGCCAGTCGCTCGTCCTGACGGAGAGGCATCGATGCTGGTCACGGTTTGGAAGGACCAGTGTGAGGCTTGGGATGGGGGAGAGGCTGCCGCGGACTGGTTTAGCCAATACCTCGATGTGCCATGCCGCTTGGTCTATATGCCCGATGAAACCTTTCGTCCCATTAATCCCAAGTATCTGGACCGACGACAACCGGTCAGTTTTGCCGACGGTTTCCCGTTTTTGTTGATTTCAGAAGAGTCGCTGGGCGAACTCAATAGCCGACTGAAAGACCCGGTGGAAATGCGGCGGTTCCGTCCCAATCTGGTGATCCGGGGCGGTGGGCCTTATGACGAAGACCGTTGGCGACGGATACGGATTGGCATGATCGAGTTCGAAGTGGTCAAGCCCTGTTCCCGTTGTGTGATCCCCAATATCAATCCTGTCACGGGTGAGCGGGAAGGGGAGCCCTACCGGACGTTGTCCAGTTATCGGAGCAATGAGTTTGGTGTGTGCTTTGGGCAAAATCTGGTGCACCGCAGCGGTGGCCTCTTGCGTGTTGGCGATACCGTGGAAGTATTGGAGCCTGTAGATTAAACCTCTGTTTCAGGCAGTCTGCTGCTGAACTTATCAACCCTGAAGTTAGGGTATCTGAAACAGAAAAATGGCTGCCTGGAGGGTGGTTTTAATGAGCTTGTTACGATTTGACAAGGTGTCTTTGGCATTTGGCATGCAGCCCCTGCTGGAGGACGCCTCTTTTACCTTGGAGCAGGCTGAGCGAGTCTGCTTGATTGGTCGCAATGGTGCCGGAAAATCCTCGTTGCTGAGTCTGATTACGGGGCGCCAGCTTCCTGATAGTGGGCAGATCTGGATTAACCCGGGAATACGGGTCGGCTACTTGCCCCAGGACTTACCCGATGCCGATGAGCGTCTGGTTTACGATGTGGTGGCGGAAGGGTTGCCGGAAGCCGGTCGTTACTTGCAGGAATACCATCACTTGCTCAGCCTTAAAGAGCAGGTTGATATGGAGCGTTTGGGCATCGTCCAGCAAAAGCTGGAGGCGTTGGATGGCTGGGCGCTGCAGCAGAAGGTGGAGAATATCATCGAGCGCTTGGAGCTGCCGGGCGAGAAGCGAATGTCGGAGCTGTCCGGCGGCTGGCGCCGCCGGGTGGTGCTCGGCCGGGCTTTAGTATCCGAGCCGGATATCTTGTTGCTGGACGAGCCCACGAACCACCTGGATATCCCCGCCATTGACTGGCTTGAAAAACAGCTGCTGCAATTCAATGGCGCTTTGCTGTTTATCACCCACGACCGTGCGTTTATGCGGCGCATGGCAACGCGATTGTTGGAGCTGGATCGTGGGGCGCTGACCTCCTGGCCCGGTGATTATGACCGCTTCCTGGAGAAAAAAGAGGCCTTGCTGGCAGAGGAGGAGCGTCATAACGCCTTGTTTGACAAAAAGCTTGCTCAGGAAGAAGCCTGGATCCGACAAGGCATCAAGGCCCGCCGCACTCGTAACGAAGGTCGGGTACGAGCGCTGGAGCGTCTGCGAGTCGAGCGGACCCGGCGGCGGGAACAGCAGGGTAAGGCACAGATTGGTCTGGAGGAAGCCCGCCAGTCAGGAAAGCTGGTTGTGGAGGCAGAGCACATGGGCTTTGCTTATCCCGGCCAACCGGAAATCATCCGGAGTTATTCCGGGGTGATTATGCGGGGCGACCGGGTGGGTCTGATCGGCAAAAACGGTGCGGGCAAAACCACCTTTCTCAAATTGATTCTTGGGCAGTTGGAGCCGACCTCCGGCACCATCCGCCGTGGCACGAATTTGGAAGTTGCCTATTTTGACCAGCTTCGGGGCCAGTTGGACCCGGAAAAGACCGTCATGGAGAATATTGATGACGGCCGGGAGTTTATTGAGCTCAACGGTCAGCAGCGCCACGTGATTGCCTATCTGGAAGATTTCCTGTTTCCCCGGGAGCGCATGCGTACTCCGGTGAAGGCCCTGTCGGGCGGTGAAACCAATCGCCTGTTGCTGGCGAAGCTATTCAGCAAACCCGCCAATACCCTGGTCCTGGACGAACCGACCAACGACCTGGATATTGAAACTCTGGAGTTGTTGGAAGGCATCCTGCTGGATTTTAAGGGGACCGTGTTGCTGGTGAGCCATGACCGGGAGTTTCTCAATAACGTGGCTACCAGCACCATCGTGTTTACCGGAAACGGCCAGGTGCAGGAGTATGTGGGGGGCTTTGATGACTGGATACGCCAAGGGGGAGGGTTTGACAGTCTCACGCAATCATCATCCGCACCCGTGGAGCAGCCAACACCTAAGCCTGCTGCTGAAGCCCCCATCAAAGAAAAGGCCGACGCCGCGCCCCGTAAAAAGCTGAGTTACAAGTTGCAGCGGGAGCTGGAGCAGTTGCCCGCTCGGATTGAAGAGCTTGAAAACCGTCAGGCCGAGCTGCAAGAGAAAATATCGCAGCCGGACTTTTATGCCGGCGATCCTGTTTTGGTCACCCAGACCCTCGAACTGGTGACCGCTTTGGAACAAGAGCTGAATGAGGCCATGGAACGCTGGGTGGAGTTGGAATCCATGCAATAGCGCTTCGGTGGGGGAGTTCCTTCGCTTCCTGGTTTGACGGAGGAGCTGGCTCTCTGGTTGTCGTTCAGTTCGGCCTCAGGCGCTGCATAAAAGTGGCAACTGTTCACGTTACAAGTGCTAAGTTGGTCTACACTTAGGAAGCTTGCCTGTCAGGCGGTTCTGGCCGCCCAGAATGCACTGCTGACAGCAACTTTCTGATTATCAAGCGCTTTAATTTTTTCTGACCGTTGTAAGAGAAGGTGGTCGAAAATCTATATGAAAGTGAAGTATGAATTTCGCTTTGCAGACGGCAAAACCCAGGAGTTTGTTGTTGATACCGAGCGCGACGCGGAGGATGACGGTGGCGCACGGCCAAAGGAAGCCAAGGCTGACTGGGTACGCTTGGATCATTGCCGTTGCAGCAACTGTCCGCTGGCGGGCCAAGGAGTGACCGACTGCCCGGTTGCGGTGGATCTTGAGCCCTATGTGGAGAGCTTTAAAAACCAGCCCGCCTTTCAGAAAGTAGAGGTGATTGTCAGCACCCGGGAGCGCTCCTATAGCAAACGGACGGGGCTGGAAGAGGCGCTGAGATCCCTGCTGGGCCTGGTTATGGCCACAAGCGACTGTCCGCTGCTGTCCGAATTGCGCCCGATGGCTATTCACCATATGCCATTTGCCACGAATGATGAGTTTATTCTTCGCTCGGTCTCGATTTATCTGGTTCAGCAATATTTTGCGTATCGTGCAGGCGGCAAACCGGACTGGGATCTGAAAGGACTGGTGGAGCGTAACCGTCAGCTGCAGTTGGTGAATCAGGCGTTGTGGCAGCGCATTCATACCGCCTGCGAACAGGACGCCAACCTCAAGGCATTGCTGAGCTTCTTCTCGATGGCCTCGAGTGTGACATTCTCTCTGGAAGCCCAGCTACAGAAGTTGCGCCATTCCTTTGAGGCCGGAGACTGGAACGCGCCCCAGCTTTAGAGTGGGGCGTGGGTTACCCGTGCGCTGGCGGAGCTTAGCTCTTAATCCGTACGGCCAGCACATCACAGTTGGCGCGGTGCAAGGTCGCCGACGACGTGGAGCCCAGGAGCAGCTGCAGGCCATGGCGGCCGTGGCTGCCCACCACAATCAGATCGACACCGTTCTCATCCGCAAAGCGATGGATTTCTGTTTCAGGTCGTCCAATCAACACATGGGTGTGCTCTTCACCTAGTCCAATATCAGCGGCCAGCGCCTTCAACTGTTTGTGGGTATGCTGGTCGAGCTGATTCTGAACCTCTGTCAGATCCATGGGGATATCACCGCCGTAGGCGTAGCCCAACGGCTCGAGCACGTGAATGAGGCTGAGGCGGGCTTTGTTCAGTTGTGCCTGTGCATAGGCCCGGTCAATGATCTGTTTGGAATCGCTGGTTAGATCCAAGGCCACCAGGATGTGGGAATATTCGTTCATGCAAGTACCCTTCGCTGAGATGGTGGATACAGTCTACGGTATGATCTCGTGATAACCTTGATGCATATCTAAGGATACGGATTTCAATGCCTTTTTAGCTAGGAGTTTGCAAGTAATGTGGGCTTCTCACTGAGGTTGCCCCGCAACACTTGAGGGGATGACGGCGTAGGGCAATCGCCTGGCGCTGATGAGTGCGGGGCGGATATCTCTCACCAGAGGGTGTGGAGTGGGATGAACATTGCACGATTTTCGATGAACTAATCCAAGGGAGACATGGCTTCGATGGCGGTGGCAATTACGGTAATGGTTCTGGTGCTGTTGGCGATGATCGGGTCGCTCTGGTGGCTGCTGCCGACTCCCGCCGAGCGACGACGGATGAAATTACGCCAGTTGGCTTTTTCCCACGGACTTAAGGTGCGTGAGGCCCGAGACGAAATGGCTGAATGGCAGATTGATGTCACCGAAAGGGGCGTTCTGATGGAGTACTACCTGTTTCGGGAAGAGGCCAAGGGTGGCCGGTGGGACATCGTTCGGCCTGGAGGCATCAGCATTCCTCAGAAAGAGAGCCAGCGGTTGGAGGCATCTCATCCGGCTATGGCACTGGTGGAGTGGGAGAAGCTGCCCGCGGATTTATTAATGTGGTGTCGAAGAGATCAGAAATATAGCTTTTTCTGGTTTGAGGGCTGCGATGCGGAAGGCCTGATGGGAGCAATCGATACGTTGAAGAAGCTGAGTCAGTACTGATGAAGGGAAACAACCGCCGCCACCCCGCCGAAACAGGGTGGCGGTTTGGGATTACAGCTGCGCGGCGCTTTCCAGATTCTGCAAGCCTTCAATGATTCGCTTGGAGTACAGGTTGGCGATGTAGGCGACGTTGTTTTCGTTAAAGTTGATATAGGAACCTTTGATGAAGTTCCACTTGGTGGCGATGTCGTCCACCACCGAGGCCGTGTCCCGGTTGCCGGCAGTTTTTTGCTGTAGTTTCTGCAGTTGCTGAGTAAATTGCTCGGCCAGCACGTTCAACGGCTCTTCGGTTTCTGCACCATGGGCGATTTGGGACACGTTGGAGGCTGTACGGGCGGCATACGCGGTCATGATCTGCTCAATTTTCAGAGTCGCTTCACGGACTAGTTCAAGCAGTTCGTTGGGCTGATAGTCGCTGTTTTTCTTGATGGTGGCGGCGGTATCGCTTAACCCGGCAATGAAGTCCAGGTTCGCTTGGGACATGTCCACCATCAGGCGCAAATCGGGATAGCCCTTGCTGATGAGGTCTTGAATGTTGGCGATCAGGAGTTTGCGGTATTGTTCCCACTGAGTATTGATATTGGCGAGGTTTTCCTGGACTTCACTGGCGCCGGGCGCTTTGTTGAGCTGATCCAGCAGGCTGTCGAGGCGGTTGATGGTGTTGTTGGCGTCCTGTGCGACACTTTTGTCTCCACCGCTGTTGGCGAAGCTGTAGTAGGCATTGATGGCCAGGTAGGAATCGACACTCATTTTGTGCAGTGTTGACAGTAGATCGTCCGCCTGTTGCTGAGTGAGAGCCTGGGCCAGGGGGGATATGAGAAAGCCGGCCATCAGTGAAAAAGACAGGAGGATGCTACGGATGATCCCGGGGAAACTCATGTTTGCCTCCAATACTTATTATTCTTGAGTGTTTGGAACGGGATAGCATTGTGCCAAGATTTGATTCTTGACTCGAGTCCTTAACCATTTGGAACACAAAGGGTTGTGTTATCACGTTAGGCGTAGATACGGCTAAAGTCAAAGTTCTTCTGGTGTGATTTGACTGGGTATTGATCAAAGCTAAAGGCTTTTTCATCTTCAGCCCCAAGTGGGTAACCGGTCTTAACGGCTTGATCGCGATGGCTAATGCCGGCTTTTAGTGAGTCTTTCCCAGCGGTCCATGTGAAAAAACAAGCGGAAGTAATTGACAAATGCTTGGTTTTTTTTCATGGTGGGCACACCTAATTCAAACGAGCGTATGAATTTTGGACTTGTCCAAATAATGTTCATATTTCTGTCCGGAGCTCAGTGGATGGGGGGTCGCGCTCTACGTTTTGTCCATCGAACGTCGTAGCTACCGACTTTGAATTCAGTGCTACTTATAGCTTGGAGATCAGTTGATGATTTACGAAGGTAAAGCCATCACGGTTAAGAAGATTGAAGACGGCATCGCACAGCTGGATTTCGATCTGAAAGGTGAATCGGTAAACAAGTTCAACAGACTGACATTGTCAGAACTGCGAGAGGCTGCAGATAAGCTGAAATCAGATTCCAGCATCAAGGGTCTGATGGTTACCAGCAGCAAAGATTGCTTCATCGTTGGCGCGGACATCACCGAGTTCACGGAACTCTTCGCGGGTTCCGAGGAAGATCTGGTTGCAAACAACCTGCAAGCCAACTCTATCTTCAGCGATATTGAAGACCTCCCATTCCCCACAGTGACCGCTATCAATGGCATTGCGCTGGGTGGTGGTTTCGAAATGTGTCTGGCAACAGACTATCGCGTTATGTCCACCAAGGCGAAAGTTGGCCTGCCTGAAGTCAAGCTGGGTATCTTCCCGGGCTTCGGCGGAACCGTTCGTCTGTCCCGTCTGATCGGTGCGGATAACGCCATTGAGTGGATCTGTGCCGGCGGCGAAAAGCGTCCTGAAAACGCACTGAAAGACGGTGCTGTTGATGCAGTTGTCGCTCCCGACAAGCTGCAAGCCGCTGCTCTTGACCTGCTGAAGCAGTGCATTGCTGGCAAGATCGACTACAAAGCACGTCGTGAAGAAAAAACCAGCAAGCTGAAGCTGAACCAGATGGAAAGCATGATGACCTTCGAAACTGCGAAGGGCTTCGTTGCTGGCCAAGCGGGCCCCAACTATCCGGCGCCTGTTGAAGCCATCAAAACCATGCAAAAGCATGCCGGTATGTCCCGTGACAAGGCGCTGGAAGTTGAAGCCAAAGGCTTTGCCAAAATGGCGAAAACCAGCGTTGCTGCCAGCCTGGTGGGTCTGTTCCTGAATGATCAGGAGCTGAAGAAAAAAGCCAAGGATCTGGAGCCCAAGGCCAGCCCTGTGAAGCAGGCCGCTGTACTGGGTGCGGGTATCATGGGTGGCGGTGTGGCTTACCAGTCCGCACTGAAAGGCACCCCGATCCTGATGAAGGATATCGCTCAGGCGGGTATCGACACCGGTCTGAACGAAGCCAAAAAACTGCTGGCTCGCCGCGTCGAAAAAGGCCGTATGAAGGCCGACGAAATGGCAGACGTTCTGAACCGTATTGTTCCGACGCTGAGCTACGGTGACTTCAAAACGGTTGACCTGGTTGTTGAAGCCGTTGTTGAGAACCCGAAAGTTAAAGACATTGTTCTGCGTGAAGTGGAAGACGTGGTTCGTGAAGATGCGATCATCACCACCAACACCTCCACCATTTCCGTTAACCTGCTGGCGAAGAATCTGAAGCGTCCGGAAAACTTCTGCGGTATGCACTTCTTCAACCCGGTGCACATGATGCCCCTGGTGGAAGTTATCCGCGGCGAGAAATCCAGCGAGCGCGCAATCGCCACCACCGTTGCTTATGCCAAAGCGATGGGCAAGACCCCGATTGTGGTCAACGACTGCCCGGGCTTCCTGGTTAACCGGGTACTGTTCCCGTACTTTGGTGGCTTTATTGGTCTGGTGCGTGATGGCGCCGACTTCCAGAAAGTCGATAAAGTCATGGAGCGTTTCGGCTGGCCGATGGGCCCGGCGTACCTGCTCGACGTTGTGGGCATGGACACCGCCAAGCACGCGGGCGACGTGATGGCTGAAGGTTTCCCTGAGCGCATGAAGCACGAAGGCACCACTGCAATCGACGTTATGTTCGAAGCCAAGCGTCTGGGCCAGAAGAGCAATGAAGGTTTCTACAAGTATGAAACCGACAAGAAAGGCAAGCCGAAGAAGATCAGCGATCCTGCTGTCTACGAGATGCTGAAGCCTGTGGTTAGCGGCAATGGCGAGTTCGACGATCAGACCATCATCGAGCGGATGATGATTCCTCTGTGCATCGAAACCGTTCGCTGTCTGGAAGATGGCATTGTGGAAACTCCGGCTGAAGCGGATATGGGCTTGATCTTTGGTATCGGCTTCCCTCCATTCCGCGGCGGCGCGCTCCGTTACATCGATTCGATCGGGCTCGACGAGTTCTGCAAGCTGGCAGACAAATACGCTGACCTTGGCCCCCTGTATCACCCGACTGAGGGGATGCGTGAAATGGCCAAATCCGGCAAGAAGTTTTTTGGCTAATCGCGAAGACAGAATTCCGAACGGAGAAAACCAATGAGTTTAAATCCAAGAGACGTCGTTGTTGTCGACTGTGTGAGAACACCGATGGGCCGCGCAAAGGGCGGCGTATTCCGCAACGTGCGTGCAGAGACTCTGTCTGCCGCGCTGATTGACGCATTGTTCCAGCGTAACGAGAAGCTGAACCCCAACGAAGTGGAAGATGTGATCTGGGGCTGTGTGAACCAGACTCTGGAGCAGGGCTTTAACGTTGCTCGTCAGATCTCCCTGTTGACCAAGATCCCGCACACTTCAGCGGCGCAAACGGTCAACCGTCTGTGTGGTTCTGCAATGACCGCAATCCACACCGCGGCTCAGGCCATCATGACCGGCCAGGGCGACTTCTTTGTGGTGGGCGGTGTTGAGCACATGGGACACGTTCCCATGACGCAAGGCTTCGATCACAACCCGGCTGCGTCCAAGTATTCTGCCAAGGCCTCCAACATGATGGGTCTGACTGCGGAAATGCTGGCGAAAATGCACGGCATCAGCCGTCAGCAGCAGGACGAGTTCGGTGCTCGTTCTCACCGTCTGGCCCACGAGGCCACGCTTGAGGGTCGCTTCAAGAACGAGATCGTTCCCATTGAAGGTCACAACGAAGACGGATTCCGCATTCTGGTGGAAAACGACGAGACCATCCGTCCTGAAACCACTGTAGAGAGCCTGGGCCAACTGCGTCCGGCCTTCGATCCGAAATCCGGTACTGTGACCGCGGGTACTTCCTCTCAGCTGACTGACGGTGCCTCTGCAATGGTGCTGATGTCTTGGGAGCGTGCTCAAGCACTGGGTCTGGAGCCGATCGCCAAGATCCGCGCCATGGCAGTAGCTGGCTGTGATCCCGCGATCATGGGTTATGGCCCGGTTCCTGCGACCAAGAAAGCGCTGAAGCGTGCAGGCCTGACAGTCGAAGATATTGATTTCTGGGAGTTGAATGAGGCGTTCGCGGCTCAGTCACTGCCAGTTCTGAAAGATCTGAAACTGTTGAATGTGATGGAAGAGAAGGTCAACCTGAATGGCGGCGCGATCGCTCTGGGTCACCCCCTGGGTTGCTCCGGTGCGCGGATCTCCACCACTCTTCTCAACGTGATGCAGCAGAAAGGCGGTACGCTGGGTGTAGCAACCATGTGTATCGGCCTGGGCCAAGGTATTGCGACCGTTTTCGAGCGGATCTAATACCGACAGCGACGAAAAAGCCGAGCTTAGCTCGGCTTTTTTATGTTTGTTTTCTAACATTACGAGCTTATAGTCTCGAAGGTGCCATTTCACTCCAGTTTGTGGAGGGTGGTTTTGGGTGGTTACAGCATTTGCTAGCGCCGAAATAAGATAGCTTGTCCTCCGAAGGCGGCCAGATTAATTGTGGCTGCACTTGACCCCCAGACTACAACCACTTATATATTGCGCCAATCACACACCAATCGAGCCCTTGCAGGGTTAATGGGAATTTTATAAATCACTATGGGTAAAGCGCTGGTTATCGTTGAGTCGCCTGCCAAGGCGAAAACCATCAATAAGTATTTGGGTAGCGACTACATCGTCAAGTCCAGTGTTGGCCATATTCGCGATTTGCCCACCAGTGGCAGTGGAGCCACGGTGGACCCCAAACAGCGGGCGCAGGAAGCTGCGAAAACCCGCAAAATGTCTGCGACCGAGAAGGCGGAGTACAAGCGGCGCAAGTCCCGGGATCAGCTGATCCAACGCATGGGCGTCGATCCGGAGCATGGCTGGAAGGCCCATTATGAGATTCTGCCCGGCAAAGAGAAGGTCGTTGAGGAGCTTCGCCGTCTCGCCAAAAGTGCGGATATGGTCTATCTCGCGACGGACTTGGATAGAGAAGGGGAGGCGATTGCCTGGCACCTGAAAGAAGCCATTGGCGGTGATGACAGCCGCTATCGCCGGGTTGTGTTTAACGAGATCACCAAGAATGCTATCTCCGAGGCGTTCAAGCAGCCGGGTAGCCTGGACTACGACCGGGTGAACGCGCAGCAGGCGCGCCGCTTCCTTGATCGTGTCGTGGGCTATATGGTGTCTCCTCTGCTGTGGAGCAAGATTGCCCGCGGTTTGTCTGCCGGCCGGGTACAGTCGGTTGCGGTACGCCTTGTGGTTGAGCGCGAGCGGGAGATCCGCTCCTTTGTGCCAGAGGAGTACTGGGAGGTTTTTGCCGACCTGGATTCAGCCAAGCGGGATCAGGTCCGGTTTCAGGTCGCCCGCCATCAGGGTGAAAACTTCCGCCCCTTGAACCAGCAGCAGACCGAGACGCATCTGCAGGCTTTAAGAGGGTTGAGCTACAAGGTGGCCAAACGGGAGGATAAGCCCACTCGTTCGCGCCCTTCAGCACCTTTTATTACCTCCACGCTACAACAGGCCGCCAGCACGCGACTGGGCTTCAGTGTCAAGAAAACCATGACGCTCGCGCAGCGGCTGTATGAGAGTGGCTACATCACCTATATGCGTACCGACTCGACCAACTTGAGTCAGGATGCCTTGACCGCCGTGCGTGGTTTAATTGGCAAGGCCTTTGGTGATAAATACCTTCCTGAAAAGCCTCGCTTTTACAGCAGCAAGGAAGGCGCTCAGGAGGCCCACGAAGCGATTCGGCCCACGGATGTCTATCTCAAGGCTACTGACCTGAAAGGTGTGGAGCGCGACGCAGAGCGCCTTTATGAGTTGATTTGGCGTCAGTTTGTCGCCTGTCAGATGAATGATGCTGAATTCCTCAGCACCTCCATCACGGCCGTTGCTGGTGATTACGAGTTGCGTGCCCGTGGCCGCATCATGAAGTTTGACGGATTTTTGAAGGTGATGCCGGCTGCGGCGAAGAAGGATGAGGACCTGGTGCTGCCTGACCTGAAAGAAGGGGAGAGCTTGAGCCTGGTCACTCTGGAGCCGAAGCAGCACTTCACCAAGCCGCCGGCACGCTTTACCGAGGCGTCCCTGGTAAAAGAGTTGGAGAAACGTGGGATTGGTCGGCCTTCAACCTATGCGGCGATTATTTCCACGATTCAAGATCGTGGCTATGTGAGGCTGCAGAATCGTCGCTTTTACGCAGAGAAGATGGGCGACATCGTGACGGATCGGCTCACTGAGAGCTTTCAGGATCTGATGGATTATGGCTTTACGGCCAAAATGGAGGAGCAGCTCGATGAAATCGCTACGGGCAAGGATGACTGGAAGCGGGTTCTAGACGCCTTCTATGCGGAGTTTAGTCAGCAGTTGGAGCGGGCGGAATCTAGCGATAAGGGCATGCGCGCTAACGAGCCGACCGAGACTGACATTGACTGCCCCAGCTGTGGGCGCAAGATGCAGATTCGCACCGCAAGCACGGGGGTTTTCCTGGGCTGTTCCGGTTATGCGTTACCGCTGGCCGAGCGATGCAAAACCACCATCAACCTGGTGCCTGGTGAGGAAACCCTGAGCGCCGATGATGATGAAGATCACGAAACCCAGGCCCTGCGTAGCAAGCGCCGTTGCCCGAAGTGTGGTACGGCCATGGACAGCTATCTGATTGACGATCAGCGGAAGCTGCATGTGTGCGGCAATAATCCGGATTGTGCCGGCTATGAAATCGAAGAGGGTAGCTTCAAGATCAAGGGTTATGAAGGGCCCACACTGGAGTGTGATAAGTGCGGTTCGGAAATGCAGTTAAAAACGGGCCGTTTTGGAAAGTATTTCGGATGCACCAATACAAGTTGCGGCAATACGCGGAAGTTGTTGCGCAATGGTGAGCCGGCGCCCCCCAAAATGGAGCCGGTGCCGATGCCTGAGCTCAAGTGCGAGAAGGTGGATGACACCTACGTGTTGCGTGATGGCGCGGCCGGGCTGTTCCTGGCGGCCAGTAAATTCCCGAAAAATCGGGAGACCCGTGCACCTTTGGTGCGGGAGTTGATTCCTCACCGTGACCAGATCGACCCGAAGTACGGCTTTTTGATGGAGGCGCCCCAGGCGGATCCACAAGGCAACCCGGCGATCATCCGCTTTAGCCGCAAGAGCAAAGAGCATTATGTGATGAGCGAGCAGGGAGGTAAGCCGACAGGTTGGTCCGCCTTCTACAAGGATGGGCGCTGGACGGAAAAAGTCTGACGCGATCTGAAAAACGCTCCTGACGGGGCGTTTTTTTTGGCTTGGTTTTTTAGGTCCGACTGGCGGATGGTGAAGTGGACGAAATGCCGGGCCCGGAAACAAAATAAGGGGGCTTTTGCCCCCTTATTTGATCGCTGCCTAAGCGTTACTTTTTCGGATAGTCCCGCTTGGTGTGACCGGTATAGAGCTGGCGCGGACGTCCAATCTTGTAGGGGCCGCTGACCATCTCGTTCCAGTGAGCGAACCAGCCGATGGTACGGGACATGGCAAAGATCACTGTGAACATGGAGGTCGGAATCCCAATGGCGCGCAGGATGATGCCGGAGTAGAAGTCCACGTTGGGGTAGAGTTTACGCTCAACGAAATACTCGTCTTCCAGGGCAATTTGTTCCAGGCGGCGGGCGATACGGAACAGTGGGTCATCGCCACAGCCCAGTTCACGCAGAACTTCATCGCAGGTCTCGCGCATAACTTTGGCGCGTGGGTCAAAGTTTTTGTAGACGCGGTGACCGAAGCCCATCAGGCGGAAGGGGTCGTCCTTGTCTTTGGCGCGGGCGATGAATTCCTCGATGCGGGATTCGTCACCGATTTCTTCCAGCATATTCAGTACGGCTTCGTTGGCGCCACCATGAGCCGGTCCCCACAGGGCGGCAATACCTGCAGCGATACAGGCGAAGGGGTTGGCACCGGAAGAGCCGGCCAGACGTACCGTAGAGGTGGACGCGTTCTGCTCGTGGTCAGCGTGCAGCAGGAAGATGCGGTCCATGGCGCGAGAGATCACCGGGCTGGGCTTGTAGTCCCCGCAAGGCGTGCTGAACATCATGTGCAGGAAGTTTTCCGCATAGTTCAGGTTGTTACGCGGATACATGAAGGGTTGGCCCATGGAGTACTTGTAGCACATGGCGGCCAGGGTCGGCATTTTGGCGATCAGGCGGAAGACCGCGATTTCGCGATGCTCTTCTTTGGTGAAGTCCATGTTGTCGTGGTAGAACGCGGACAGGGCACCTACTACACCGCACATAACGGCCATGGGGTGAGCGTCACGGCGGAAACCGTTGAAGAAGTTGCTCAGTTGGGCGTTGACCATGGTGTGGCGGCTGACGGTCGCGCGAAAGGCTTCGGACTGCTCAGCGGTAGGTAGTTCACCGTACAGAAGCAGATAGCAGGTTTCCAGATAATCGGAAGACTCTGCCAGCTGTTCAATGGGGTAGCCTCGGTGGAGAAGAACGCCATTGGCGCCATCAATATAGGTAATCTGGGACTCACAGGCTGCGGTGGACATGAAGCCTGGGTCGTAGGTAAAGAGGCCTTCCTGAACTAGACTACGGACATCGATCACATCTGGACCGAGGGTGCCAGAATAAATAGGCAGCTCAATCGTTTTACCATCGACCGATAACTGAGCTTTTTTGTCAGCCATGGTGCTCTCCTATAACTGATGTAGAAGCTTTGCTGTAATGCGAAATTATTGCAGATTGGATAGTTGAAGTCACAGGGCTTCAGGTGCGGCGGAGCTATCTGGCGCTGGGACGGGCCTTCTCTATATAAATAGGGGCCGACTGCAGCGTTTAGGCTGTTGGTCGCGCACCGGATCTGAAAACGGCTTTATCTCTGCGTAATAATTCGTGTCACATTGGCATTGTATGCGCCCAACGCATTTTTACGCGATGATGGCGGCCGGACAACTATAGAGCCTCAAAAATCTTTGTCAATCAAAGAATACGTACTTTCCGAGAGTTGTGGGCCCTGATTGACCACTGCAGGATAGGGAGGTCGCTTTTTAGCGTCTGTGGCAATGAATTGCGTTTGAAATGTGGAGGGTCCCTCCCTATAATGTGCAACCCGATACAGGCCTCTTAAAAGCGCCTAAATCCCTGGTGCCAAACCTGTCTTTGCTTTATGCACTTCCAATAAATCCCGCCCTCGCTGGGGCCAAAAAGTGAGTGTGAACTAGCTGTGAATAGCAAACGACCCGTGAATCTGGATTTATCCAAGTTTCACTTTCCGCTGCCTGCCATTACGTCCATCCTTCACCGGATCTCCGGTGTGCTCTTGTTTGTCGGACTCGGCTTCCTTCTTTGGGGGTTCGATCTGTCTCTGTCCGGTGAGGAGAGCTTTAACGCGCTTCGGGAAACCATGCAGGGTTTTCTGCCCAAGTTGATTTTGTGGGGTATTCTGTCCGCGTTGATCTACCACTTTTGTGCTGGTATCCGACACCTGTTGTTGGATGTTGGTGTGGGTGAAACCTTAAAAGGTGGTCGTCTGGGTGCCAAGATACTGGTAGGTGTGTCTGTGGTGTTGATTATCCTGGCAGGAGTTTGGATATGGTAACCAGTGTAACGAACTTTGGTCGTAGCGGTGCCTACGACTGGATGATTCAACGTGTGTCGTCAGTTGTTCTGGCGCTTTACTTTGCGTTCATGCTGGGCGTGTTCGTGTTCAATCCGAACATGGACTATGCCACATGGAGTGCGCTGTTCTCGAAAACCTGGATGCGAATTTTCACATTGGCAGCGTTGGTTTCCTTGGCGGCTCATGCATGGGTTGGTTTGTGGACAATTACGACGGACTATCTGAAGAATGGCGTGGTCCGTTTCCTGGCTCAGGCCCTGTGTGGTCTGGTCATGTTCGTCTACTTCGTCTGGGGTGTGGAAGTATTGTGGGGGCTAAATGGCTAAGTTAAGAACACTGTCTTATGACGCCATCGTGATCGGCGGTGGTGGTGCGGGTATGCGCGCGGCGCTTCAGTTGACTCAATCTGGCGTCAAGACTGCTTGTATCACCAAAGTGTTTCCAACTCGTTCCCACACGGTTTCGGCTCAGGGCGGGATTACCTGCGCAATCGCTAGTGCGGATCCGAATGATGATTGGCGTTGGCACATGTACGACACCGTTAAAGGGTCGGACTACATCGGTGACCAGGACGCGATCGAATACATGTGCTCCGTAGGCCCTCAGGCGGTCTTCGAACTGGATCACATGGGGCTGCCGTTCTCTCGGACGGAAAGTGGCCGTATCTACCAGCGCCCTTTTGGCGGTCAGTCCAAGGACTATGGTAAAGGTGGCCAGGCAGCCCGTACCTGTGCTGCTGCCGACCGTACCGGTCACGCACTGCTGCATACCCTGTATCAAGCCAACCTGAAGGGTGGCACGACTTTCTTGAATGAGTGGTATGCCGTTGACCTGGTGAAGAACCAGCAAGGCGCGGTAACCGGCGTGGTGGCGATCTGCATCGAAACCGGCGAGACCGTTTATATCCGCGCCATGGCCACTGTTCTGGCAACTGGTGGTGCTGGCCGTATTTATGCCTCTACAACGAACGCCCTCATTAATACAGGTGACGGTGTTGGTATGTCTCTGCGTGCAGGTTTCCCGGCGCAGGACATGGAAATGTGGCAGTTCCACCCAACCGGTATTGCAGGAGCCGGTGTGCTGGTAACCGAAGGTTGCCGGGGTGAGGGTGGCTACTTGATCAACAGTGAAGGCGAGCGCTTCATGGAGCGTTATGCGCCGAACGCTAAAGACCTGGCTGGCCGTGACGTGGTTGCACGCTCCATGATTCTGGAAATTCTGGAAGGTCGTGGCTGTGGCCCCAACAAGGATCACGTACTGCTCAAGCTGGATCACCTGGGCGAAGAAACCCTGAACCTTCGCTTGCCCGGTATTTGTGAACTGTCCAAGACGTTTGCTCACGTGGATCCGGTCAAGGCCCCGATTCCCGTGGTTCCGACCTGTCACTATATGATGGGCGGCATCCCGACCAATATCGGTGGTCAGGCGCTGACCATGGATGCCAATGGTCAGGATCAGATCATTGATGGCCTGTTCGCCTGTGGCGAAGTGGCTTGCGTCTCTGTCCACGGTGCCAACCGCCTGGGCGGTAACTCCCTGCTAGACCTGGTGGTCTTCGGCCGCTCCGCGGGTCTGCAGATCGAGAAGATGCTGAGAGAAGGTTTCAGCGTGGCAGATGCCTCTGATTCCGACATCGAGATGGCCATGTCTCGTCTGAACCGTCTGAATACTTCCCGTGGTGGCGAAAGCGTGGCGGAGGTTCGTAAGGACCTGCAGAACACCATGCAGCTCTACTTCGGCGTATTCCGTGATGGTCCGAGCATGCAGAAAGGCCTGAAGCTGCTGGATGAGATTGGCGAGCGCGTCAAGAACACCCATCTGGAAGATAAGAGCTCAGCATTCAATACCGCTCGTATTGAAGCCCTTGAGCTGGACAACCTCTTTGAAGTGGCGTACGCGACAGCAGTGGCAGCGGAAGAGCGTAAAGAAAGCCGTGGCGCTCATGCCCGTAACGACTTCACCGAGCGTGACGATGTGAACTGGCTGAAGCACTCAATGTACTTCCCCGCTGAAAAGCGCGTCGGCAAGCGCGACGTGAATTTCACGCCGAAGACTGTTGAAGCCTTCGAGCCCAAGGTTCGCACATATTAATTGGGGTAGTGTCAATGTTAGTTAGTATTTATCGCTATAACCCTGAAGTCGATGAAACGCCATACATGCAGGACATCGAAATCGAGCTGCCAGAAGGCAAAGACCTGATGGTGCTGGATGTGCTGGGTCTGGCCAAGGAAAAAGATCCGACCCTGGCCTTCCGTCGTTCCTGCCGTGAAGGCGTATGCGGTTCCGACGGTCTGAACATGAACGGCAAGAACGGTCTGGCGTGTATCACGGCAGTGTCCGATGTTGCCAAGGGCAACAAACTGGTGATCCGGCCCCTGCCGGGTTTGCCGGTGATCCGCGACCTGGTTGTGGATATGTCCTTGTTCTACAAGCAGTACGAAAAAGTACGTCCATACCTGATCAACGACACGCCGCCGCCCGCTATTGAGCGGCTGCAGTCTCCAGAAGATCGGGAGAAGCTGGACGGCCTGTACGAGTGTATTCTTTGTGCATGCTGTTCCACCTCCTGTCCGTCCTTCTGGTGGAACCCGGACAAGTTCATCGGGCCGGCAGGCTTGCTCCAGGCCTACCGCTTCCTGGCGGACAGCCGCGATACCGCAACTGAGTCGCGACTGGATTCATTGGACGACCCGTTCAGTGTGTTCCGCTGCCGGGGCATCATGAACTGCGTGAGCGTGTGCCCGAAAGGCCTGAACCCGACTCGGGCGATTGGTCATATTCGAAATATGCTTTTACAACGCGCTACTTAACGTGATGCAACCCTAGTCGAACAAACTTTCAGACTATCGCGATAGTTTGTTCGATGGCTTGTAAACGACTGACTATACTGTACAGACTATTCGTACGGTACTTAGGAAATCCGTGGGCGCGCTGGGCCTAGGTTCCTCACCCGGAACCAGGTCTAAGCGCCCATTTTTTCGGATGGGCGGGGTGAGCTCATAAAGCAACTCCCGTTTCTTTGCTTGTAACCACCGGGGATGACGGAAAACATCCGCGTTATCTGTGGGGCCTGCAGTCGTCAATCAAGGAACTTGCTTGAGGGAACAGAAACTACAAGGTCGCACAAGGTATCTCCCCGTCTATGAAAGGCGAGCTATATGCACAAAAGCATAATGGAGCAGTTGTGGCAGACCTCCCATCTATCGGGTGGGAACCTGGCTTACGTCGAAGATCTCTACGAGAGGTATTTGATTGAGCCCAACGCGATTCCTGAGCAGTGGCGGGAGTATTTCGACAAGCTTCCTCGCGTTGAAGGTGTTTCCGGCCAAGATGTTCCGCATTCCGTTATCCAGCAACAATTTCTTAATCTAGCCCGTCAACGTCCTTCCTTCGCTCCGGTAGCGGCCAAACCCTCCGCGGTCAGCAGCGAGCACGAGCGTAAGCAGATTAAAGTTCTGCAGTTGATTAATGCCTATCGTTTCCGTGGCCACCAGCACGCCAAGCTTGATCCGCTGGGATTGATGGTCCGGGAACAAGTACCTGATCTGGACTTGAGCTTTCATGGTTTGACGGCGGCAGATCTGGATACCGAATTCCATACCGGCTCCCTGTGTTTTGGCGGCGCCGACACCATGACTCTGGGTGACATCATCAAGGGTCTGGAAGAAACCTACTGCGGGACCGTGGGTGCGGAATACATGCATATCGTGAACACGGAAGAAAAGCGCTGGATGCAACAGCGTTTGGAGTCCGTGCGCGCCCATCCCAATTATGAGCCTGCCCGTCGCAAGCATCTGCTGGAGCGTTTGACCGCGGCAGAGGGCCTGGAGAAATACCTCGGGTCCCGCTACCCCGGTACCAAGCGCTTTGGCCTGGAAGGGGGCGAGAGCCTGATTCCGCTGGTGGATGAGCTGATCCAGCGTGCTGGCAGCTATGGCACCAAAGAGATTGTGATCGGCATGGCCCACCGCGGACGTCTCAACGTTCTGGTGAATACCCTCGGCAAGAACCCGAAAGATCTGTTTGACGAGTTTGAAGGTAAGAAACTCATCGATATGGGTTCGGGTGACGTGAAGTATCACCAGGGATTCTCATCTAACGTGATGACCCCGGGTGGAGAGGTTCACCTGGCGCTCGCCTTCAACCCGTCCCACCTGGAGATTGTGAGCCCGGTGGTGGAAGGCTCGGTGCGGGCCCGTCAGCACCGTCGCGGTGATGACAAGGGCGATCAGGTATTGCCGATTGTGATGCACGGTGACGCCGCGTTCGCCGGACAGGGCGTCGTCATGGAAACCTTCCAGATGTCCCAGACTCGTGGTTTCCGCACCGGTGGCACGGTTCACATCGTGATCAACAACCAGGTTGGCTTTACCACTAGCCGTCGGGAAGACGCCCGTTCAACGGAGTACTGCACGGATATCGCCAAAATGGTTCAGGCGCCGATTTTTCATGTCAACGCCGACGACCCGGAAGCCGTGTTGTTTGTGACCCAGGTGGCTCTTGATTATCGTTATGAGTTCAACAAAGACGTTGTGATTGACTTGGTCTGTTACCGTCGTCGTGGACATAACGAAGCGGACGAGCCGTCCGCGACCCAGCCACTGATGTATCAGGTTATCAAGGAAAGAGCGACCACGCGCAACCTCTACGCCGAACGTCTAATTGCAGAAGGCGTGATTGACGGTGATAGTGCCGAGCAAATGGCAACAGACTATCGCGACGCGTTGGAGCAGGGGCGGCACGTGGTTAAGAGTCTGGTCAAAGAGCCCAATAAAGAGCTCTTTGTGGACTGGACCCCTTACCTTGGACATACCTGGACGGCCCGTTGCAAGACGGGGGTTAACGTCAAGACCTTGCAAAAACTTGGGAAAAAGCTGGACAACCTTCCCGATGGCTTTGTTGTACAACGTCAGGTTTCGAAGATCCTGGAGGATCGCATGAAAATGACGATGGGAGCGATGCCGATCAACTGGGGCTATGGCGAGGTCATGGCCTATGCCACCCTGTTGAATGAAGGTCATGAGATCCGCTTGACGGGCCAGGACGTTGGCCGTGGTACTTTTTCCCATCGTCATGCGGTGGTCCATAACCAGAAAGATGGTTTGCCCTATGTGCCGTTGCAACATCTGGCGGAAGGTCAGCCCTCTTTTGAAATCTACGACTCGTTGTTGTCAGAGGAAGCAGTACTCGCCTTTGAGTATGGCTATGCCACGACCACGCCCAGCGCGCTGGTGATCTGGGAAGCACAGTTTGGTGACTTCGCGAACGGTGCCCAGGTGGTCATTGACCAGTTCATTACCAGCGGTGAGCACAAATGGGGACGCCTGTGTGGTTTGACCATGCTGTTGCCCCATGGTTACGAAGGGCAGGGGCCGGAGCACTCCTCGGCGCGGTTAGAGCGTTTCCTGCAGCTGTGTGCTGAGCAGAATATCCAGGTGTGCGTGCCGACCACGCCCGCGCAGGTCTTCCATATGTTGCGGCGCCAGGTTAAACGGCCGCTGCGCAAGCCGCTGGTGGCGATGACGCCCAAGAGCCTGTTGCGTCACAAAGAGGCGATTTCGACACTGGACGAACTGTGTAATGGTGCCTTCCAGACCGTTATCGGAGAAATCGATGCCTCCATCGATCCGAAAAAGGTTACACGTCTCATCATGTGTAGCGGCAAGGTCTATTACGACCTGCTGGATAAGCGTCGGGCGGAAGGCCGTGAAGACACGGCAATTATCCGGATCGAGCAGCTGTATCCCTTCCCGGAAGATGATCTGGAAGAGGTGATGGCACAGTTCAAGAAGCTCACTGATATCGTTTGGTGTCAGGAAGAGCCGATGAACCAGGGCGCTTGGTATTGCAGTCAGCACCACATGCGAAACGTGATGCACAAGACCCATCCGAAGCTGTATCTGAAATACGCGGGTCGTCCGGCATCTGCTGCGCCGGCGGCTGGCTACGCTTCAGTCCATGCCGAAGAGCAAAATAAACTGGTCAACGATGCCTTTGAAGTTTGATGAGGCGTAGGTGTTAAGGAAAAGAGATGGCTAAAGAAATTAAAGCTCCAACGTTCCCCGAATCCGTCGCTGACGGTGTGATTGCCACTTGGCACAAAAAACCTGGCGAGCCGGTCAAGCGTGATGAACTAATCGTCGACATCGAAACCGATAAGGTCGTATTGGAAGTTGTCGCTCCCAACGATGGCGTTATCGAAAAAGTTTTAAAAGAAGAGGGCGAAACCGTCCTGAGTGAAGAAGTCATCGCCTTCTTCAAAGAAGGTGCAGTGGCATCCGAAGCGCCCGCCGCCGAGGCGCCCAAGGCCGCTGAACAGGCCGCGCCGGCTCAATCCGCGGCAGCACAGGATTTGGTACTCAGCCCTTCAGCCCGCAAGCTGGCGGAAGAGAACAATCTGGATGTGGCCCAAATTCAGGCCAGTGGCAAGGGTGGTCGGATTACCAAGGAAGATGTACTGGCCCACCTCAGTGGTGGAGCGGCTGCCAAGCCCGCACCAGCAGCGCCCGCGGCTGCCAGTGAAGCGCCCAAGATGCCGGCTCTGCAGCTGCAAAGCGGCGAGCGTCCGGAGAAGCGCGTTCCCATGACCCGTCTGCGGGCAAGTATTGCTCGCCGCCTGGTTGAGGCTCAGCAGAACGCTGCCATGTTGACCACCTTCAACGAGGTCAACATGAAGCCGCTCATGGACCTGCGGGCCAAATACAAGGACGTTTTCGAGAAGCGCCATAACGGCACGCGTCTTGGATTCATGTCGTTCTTTGTCAAAGCCGCAGTGGAAGCCCTGAAGCGCTTCCCGGCGGTCAATGCCTCGATTGATGGCAATGACATGGTCTATCACGGCTACTTTGATGTTGGTGTGGCGGTATCCAGCGACCGTGGTCTGGTGGTGCCGGTGCTCCGTAATGCCGACTCCATGGGCCTGGCAGACATCGAAGGCGCAATTCGGGAGTACGGCCAAAAGGCTCGCGATGGCAAGCTCGGTATTGATGACATGACCGGCGGTACTTTTACCATCTCCAACGGGGGGGTGTTTGGTTCGCTGATGTCAACGCCGATTCTGAACCCGCCGCAAACCGCGATCCTGGGTATGCATAAAATTCAGGAACGCCCGATGGCAGTGGACGGCCAGGTGGTGATTCTGCCGATGATGTATCTGGCACTGTCCTATGACCACCGGATGATCGACGGCAAGGAAGCGGTGCAGTTCCTGGTCACTATTAAAGAGTTGATCGAAGATCCTGCCCGCATCCTGCTGGAAGTTTGATCGGATGCCTGCAAAGACAATAGTTGGATAGAAAAATGGCTGATAAATATGATGTTATTGTAATCGGTGCAGGCCCCGGTGGTTATGTGGCTGCGATTCGGGCCGCACAACTGGGCCTGAAAACCGCCTGTATCGAAAAGTGGTCGAACGAGGCCAGCAAACAGGTTCTCGGCGGCACCTGCCTGAACGTGGGTTGTATTCCGTCCAAGGCCCTGCTGGAGTCGTCCCACAAGTACGACGAAGCCAAGCGTGACTTTGAAACCCACGGTATCAAGGTGGGCGAGGTCAGCATGGACGTGAGCGCCATGTTGGCTCGCAAAGACAAGATCGTTAAGCAGCTGACCGGCGGTATCGCACAGCTGTTCAAAGCCAATGGTGTTGACTCCATCCATGGCACCGGTCGACTGCTGGCTAACAAGCAGGTTGAGGTGACCGACGCCGCGGGCAATACCACGGTGTACGATGCCGAGAACGTGATTATTGCAACGGGTTCCGTGCCTGTTGAAATTCCGCCCGCGCCTCTTTCCGAGGATGTGGTGGATTCCAGCGGCGCGTTGGAGTTCACCGAGGTTCCCAAGCGTTTGGGGGTTATCGGTGCTGGCGTGATCGGCCTGGAACTCGGCAGCGTTTGGGCACGTCTGGGTGCTGAGGTGACGATCCTTGAAGCCCAGGAAAACTTCCTGGCCGGGCTGGATCAGCAGATTGCCAAAGAAGCGCTCAAGCACTTCAAGAACCAGGGCCTGGACATTCGTCTGAAGGCCCGGGTGACCGGTACTGAGACCAAGCGTGGTCAGACCAAAGTGCAGTTCATCGACTCCAAGGGTGAGCAGGAGCTGAAGGTCGACAAGCTGATTGTTGCCGTGGGACGCAAGCCCTATACGGAGAACCTGCTGGCATCCGATAGCGGGGTCAATCTGGATGAGCGTGGCTTTATCTTCGTCAATGATCAGTGCGAGACCGATGTTCCCGGTGTTTATGCCATCGGTGACGTGGTTCGTGGCCCGATGCTCGCCCATAAGGCCTCGGAAGAGGGCATGATGGTGGCTGAGCGGATTCACGGTGGCAAAGCCCAGGTGAATTATGACTGCATTCCGGGTGTGATCTATACCAACCCGGAAATTGCCTGGGTTGGCAAGACCGAGGAGCAGCTCAAGGCTGAAGGCGAAGAAATCAAAATCGGTACGTTCTCGTTCGCGGTGAATGGTCGGGCAATGGCTGCCAATGCCGCGGCGGGAATGGTCAAAATCATCGCTCACAAAGAAACGGATCGCATCTTGGGTGTCCATATCATTGGTCCCCAGGCCTCTGAGTTGATCGCTCAGGCGGTCATTGCCATGGAATTTGCGGCGAGCGCTGAAGATTTGGCACTGACTGTATTTGCCCATCCGACGTTGTCCGAGGTTGTCCATGAGGCAGCTCTGGCAGTGGATGGCAATGCTGTGCATGCGGTTCAGCGACGCAAGAAATAGCTGATCCGAAATGACCTTCGGGAGGGTGATCCCCTCCCTCAGAGCGATACCCTGGAACAAGCTGGGTATCGGTGAGCTCACAATGCAACGGAAACTGACTTATGAACTTGCATGAATATCAAGGCAAGCAGTTGTTCGCGGAGTATGGCCTGCCTGTATCAAAAGGCTTTGCGTGCTCTACCCCCGAGGAAGCTGCCGAAGCCGCCGACAAAATTGGCGGAAATCAATGGGTTGTGAAAGCACAGGTACATGCCGGCGGCCGTGGTAAGGCTGGTGGCGTGAAACTGGTTTCCACCAAGGAAGAGATCAAGGCCTTCGCTGAGCAGTGGCTGGGCAAGAACCTGGTCACTTACCAGACTGACGAGAAAGGTCAGCCGGTCAGCAAAATCCTGGTGGAGTCCTGCACCGATATCGACAAGGAACTCTATCTGGGTGCCGTGGTCGATCGTGCCACTCGCCGCGTGGTCTTCATGGCCTCTACCGAAGGCGGTGTGGAAATTGAAAAGGTTGCCGAGGAAACTCCCGAGAAGATTCTGAAAGCCACCATCGATCCGCTGGTTGGCGCGCAGCCGTTCCAGGCGCGCGATCTGGCATTCCAACTGGGTCTGGAAGGTGACCAGATCAAGCAGTTCACCAAGATCTTCCTGGGTCTGGCCAAGCTGTTCCAGGACTACGATCTGGCCCTGTTGGAGATCAACCCCCTGGTGATCACCAAAGAAGGCAACCTGCACTGCCTGGATGCCAAGATCAATATCGACGGCAACGCCCTGTATCGTCAGCCCAAACTGCGCGAAATGCACGATCCTTCCCAGGAAGATCCCCGGGAAGCCCATGCCGCGGAGTGGGAGCTCAACTACGTGGCTCTGGATGGCAATATTGGCTGCATGGTCAATGGCGCCGGTCTGGCGATGGGTACCATGGATATCGTCAAGCTGCACGGTGGTGCGCCGGCGAACTTCCTGGACGTTGGTGGCGGCGCAACCAAAGAGCGTGTCACCGAAGCCTTCAAAATCATTCTGTCCGATACCAATGTGAAGGCCGTTCTGGTCAACATCTTCGGTGGTATCGTCCGTTGTGACCTGATTGCTGACGGTATCATTGCCGCCGTTGCCGATGTGGGCGTTAAAGTGCCCGTGGTCGTGCGTCTGGAAGGTAACAATGCCGAACTGGGTGCGAAAAAACTCGCCGACAGTGGTCTTAACATCATCCCAGCAACCAGTCTGACAGATGCCGCTGTATCTGTGGTCAAGGCAGCGGAGGGCAACGCATGAGTATTCTGATCGACAAAAACACCAAGGTTATCTGCCAAGGCTTTACTGGTAGCCAGGGTACTTTTCACTCCGAGCAGGCGATTGCCTATGGCACTCAGATGGTCGGTGGGGTCACGCCAGGCAAAGGTGGTCAAACTCACTTGGGCCTGCCGGTGTTCAACACTGTGCGTGAAGCCGTGGAAGCCACGGGCGCTGATGCCTCTGTCATCTACGTACCTGCACCCTTCTGTAAGGACTCCATCCTGGAAGCGGCGTTTGCCGGTATCAAGCTGATCGTCTGCATCACGGAAGGCATTCCGACTCTGGATATGCTGGATGTAAAAGTGAAGTGCGATGAGCTGGGCGTGCGTCTGATCGGGCCAAACTGCCCCGGTGTGATCACTCCAGGCGAGTGTAAGATCGGTATCCAGCCAGGTCATATCCACCTGCCGGGTAAAGTGGGGATCGTCTCCCGTTCCGGTACGTTGACCTACGAAGCGGTCAAACAGACCACTGACGCCGGCTACGGCCAGTCCACCTGTGTGGGCATTGGTGGTGACCCGATTCCGGGCTCCAGCTTCATCGACATTCTGGAAATGTTCCAGAACGATCCGCAGACCGAAGCCATCGTAATGATCGGTGAAATCGGCGGCTCCGCGGAAGAAGAAGCTGCTGCTTACATCAAGGAGAATGTAACCAAGCCGGTGGTCTCCTACATTGCCGGTGTCACCGCACCTCCTGGTAAGCGTATGGGCCATGCTGGCGCCATTATCTCCGGTGGTAAAGGCACTGCAGCTGAGAAGTTTGCAGCGCTGGAAGACGCAGGCGTTAAAACCGTGCGTTCACTGGCTGATATCGGCAAGGCATTGGCAGAGGTTACCGGCTGGAAATAACCGCCGTATACCTTCGCTGATGCGAATGGCGAAAGTGAGAAAGGGCAGCTTTGGGCTGCCCTTTTTATTTCAGGCGCCAGCTGACGAGTTGCTTTGAAGGGTGGGGCAGTGAAGCTGGAGAAGATCGGAACTAGGTCTGCCAATCCTCTGGTTTAGGTTTATAATCCGCCATTATTTGGTTATACGTCCTGTCGGGGGCGCCCGAATCTGAGGAGTGGGGTTTGAGTTCGTTCGATGCGCCGAGTCGTGTCATCTCCGCAATGAGACCGACCGGTAGACTTCATTGGGGGCATTATCATGGTGTTCTCAAGAAGTGGGTGGAGCTACAGCATCTCTATGAATGCTTCTTTTTCGTGGCGGACTGGCATGCGTTAGCCACCCATTATGAACAGCCCGACAGCATCGCAGAAAACGTCTACGAGATGCTGGTGGACTGGTTGGCGGTGGGAGTCAAACCGGGGGCCGCCACGATTTTTTTGCAGTCCAGGGTCCCCGAGCAGGCCGAACTGCATTTGCTGCTGTCCATGATCACCCCGCTGAGCTGGCTGGAGCGTGTGCCCGCTTTCAAGGACCGACAGGACGTTTTAAAAGGGCAGGATCTGGCAACCTATGGTTTTCTGGGATACCCGCTGCTGCAGAGTGCCGATATTCTGGCCTATCGGGCAGGCATGGTCTCCGTTGGCGCCGATCAAGTGGCTCATGTTGAGGTGACGCGTCAGATTGCCCGTCGTTTTAATCACCTTTATGGGCGAGAGCAGGGGTTCGAGGTCAACGTCCAGGCCGCTATCCAGAAAATGGGCAAGAAGCACGGCAAGCTCTACCATGCCTTGCGTCGCCGCTATCTGGAACAGGGCGAGCAGGAAGCCTTGGAAACCGCCCGCGCCTTGATCAAGGAACAGTCGAACATTTCCCTGGGGGATCGTGAACGTCTGCTGGGCTATTTGGAAGGGGGCGGTAAGGTTATCTTGCCCGAGCCACAGCCCTTGTTATCCGAGGCGTCGAAGGTGCCTGGACTGGACGGGCAGAAGATGTCCAAAACCCGTGGCAACGGAATCGGGTTGCGGGAAAAACCGGATTCGATTGTCCAAAAGATCCGCACCATGCAGACCGATCCGGCCCGGGTACGGCGCACCGACCCGGGGGAGCCGGAAAAATGCCCGGTCTGGAAACTGCACGAGCTCTATTCAGAGGCGGATACCAAACACTGGGTGCAGCAAGGGTGTCGCTCGGCGGGAATAGGTTGTTTGGACTGTAAAAAGCCGGTGATTGATGCCATTCTGGAAGAGCAGAAGCCGATTCTGGAAAGAGCCCGGCTTTATGAAGAAAACCCCAACCTTGTAAAAAGTATTGTGGCCGAAGGTTGCGAAATTGCCCGGGATGAAGCGAAGAGCACCTTGGAAGAAGTGCGTCGCCGAATGGGCTTGGAATACTTTTAGGTGTATCAGAAAAAACGCAGCCTATGACGGAACATCAGCAGTTTCCCCAAGACTCTCTGGAAGGCATGGTGCAGCAGGAGCTGCCGTTGGCCGTTGTGGAGGGCAAGCCTCTTAGTGAGCTGCCAAAGGATCTCTACATTCCACCGGATGCGTTGGAAGTGTTCCTGGATGCCTTTGAAGGACCGCTGGATTTGCTGCTGTATCTGATCCGCCGTCAGAACATGGATATTCTCAATATCGATGTCAGTGAGATCACGCGTCAGTATATGGACTACATCGGCCTGATGGATGCCATGCGGTTTGAGCTGGCAGCGGAATATCTGGTGATGGCCGCCATGTTGGCGGAGATCAAGTCGCGCTTTCTGCTGCCCCGTCAGGTTTCGGAAGATGGCGAAGAGGAAGAGGATCCCCGTGCTGAGCTGATCCGTCGTCTGCAGCAATACGAACGGTTCAAACAGGCGGCTGAGGACTTGGACCAACTGCCGAGGGTAGAGCGAGACTTGTTTTTGGCACAAGCGGCCATGCCGGAATATGACCGTCCCCGTGCTCATCCTGATGTCAGTTTGCAGGAATTGTTGCTTGCCTTTCAGGAAGTGCTGAAACGCTCCCAGTTATTTGAACATCACCAGGTCCAGAAGGAAAAGCTCTCCACCCGTGAGCGGATGTCGCAAGTGTTAGAGCGGCTCAAGAGTGATCGGTTTGTGCCCTTTGTCGAGCTTTTCACTGTAGAAGAAGGGCGATTGGGGTTGGTGGTCACCTTTTTGGCGATTCTTGAGCTGGTCAAGGAGTCCCTGGTGGAGCTGGTGCAAACCGATCAGTTTGGCTCGATTCATGTGCGGGCGCGCCTGAGTGAATCTGCTTAAAATCTGCCAACACTCCAAAGTCAGCCTGGCAATGTCAGAACCAATAGCGGTAGAAGGATGAAACATGACAGACGACAGTTTGCAACAACTGCGCAAGATTCTGGAAGCTGTCTTGCTGGCCGCGGATAAGCCCTTAAACCTGGATCAGCTGGGTGATGTGTTTGAGGAACATCAGCGGCCTGCACGGTCGGTACTGCGTCAGGCGCTCGATTTGCTGCAGGAGTCCTGTGTGGACCGGGGTTTTGAGCTGATGGAAGTAGCCAGCGGTTACCGTTTTCAAGTGCGACCGGAGTATGCGCCCTGGGCCTCCCGTCTTTGGGAAGAGCGCCCTCAGCGCTACTCGCGGGCACTGCTGGAGACCCTGGCGATCATTGCCTATCGCCAGCCTATTACCCGGGGGGAAATTGAAGATATTCGCGGGGTGGCGGTCAGTACCAATATTGCCAAGACCCTGCTGGAGCGGGAGTGGATTCGGGTGGTCGGCCATAAAGATGTGCCCGGGCGCCCCGCCATGTATGCCACGACCCGCCAGTTTCTGGACTATTTCAACCTGTCCAGCCTGGAGCAATTGCCACCGCTTGCCGATATTCGTGATCTTGAAGACATCGGCCGTGAGCTTGAGGCAAAATGGGCAAGTGGAGAGCCTCCCGAGACTGTCTCCGATGAGGGGGCAGCCTCCGCTGAAGACCATGAGCCGGGCCCTAGTCTTCATTAAACTGCTGACGCCCTAGTGGCGTCCGGCCCATCCGATCCATGTGTGAGTCGTGTAGACCCCTGATCCCTTTAGAAGGAAAGCAACATGTCTGATTCTGAAAAGCTCCAGAAAATCCTTGCCCGTACCGGTATTGGCTCCCGTCGACAAATTGAAGAATTGATCCGCGAGGGCCGAGTGAAGGTCAACGGCCAGCTGGCAACCATTGGCGACCGGGCGACGGCTGCCGATAAAATTGAGGTGGACGGCCGTCCGGTTCGCCTGGAAGCACGACAGGAACAGACGCGTGTCCTGGTGTACAACAAGCCCGAAGGCGAAATCTGTACCCGAAGTGACCCGGAAGGGCGTCCGACGGTGTTCGCACGCTTGCCGAAGATTTCCGGTCAGCGCTGGATTGCGGTGGGGCGGTTGGATATCAATACCTCCGGGATGTTGCTGTTCACCACCGACGGCGAACTCGCCAACCGTTTGATGCACCCGTCCTCTCAGGTTGATCGGGAGTATGCGGTGCGGGTCATGGGAACCGTCGATGATGAAATGCTGACCCGTTTGAGGGAAGGGGTTCTTCTGGAAGACGGAGTCGCCCGCTTTACGGATATCACCGCAGCTGGTGGTTCCGGCATCAACCAGTGGTTTTATGTCACCTTGCTGGAAGGCAAAAATCGCGAGGTCCGACGGCTGTGGGAATCGCAGGGCGTGGCGGTGAGCCGTCTGAAGCGGGTTCGCTTTGGGCCGCTGATGTTGCCGAGCCGTATCAAAGTCGGTCAGTGGGAAGAGTTGGGCGAGAAGGATGTGAAAGCTCTCTACCAACTGGTACAACTGACTCCCAAGGCACCCGTTCAAAAGGGCGTTGAAGATAAAATCAAAATGCAGCGGCAGCAACGCAAGAAGGTGACATTGCCGCCACGCAGAGCCCCCAGACGCCCGGCGCAATAGCCCGGGCCCCAGGAAAGATCAAGCGCACAGGTCGCCCGAGCAGCGGTTGCGACCTTCGCGCTTGGCGTTGTACAGCGCATCATCGGTGCGCCGAACCAGTTCATCCCGGCTTTCATTCGCCCGGTAGTTGGCCACACCCACGCTGGTGGTGATCAGGAGAGAATGGCCGTCGATCTCAATCGGCTCGGCGGCAATGGCTTGGCGAATTCTCTCGGCGATAATCCAGGCTCCTTGGTGATCGGTCTGACTCAGGATCACCGCGAACTCTTCGCCGCCCAGGCGGAAGCACAGGTCAGAATGGCGGCAGGTTTTGCGAATGCGTGCCGCTACTTCCGTCAGCACTTTGTCACCCGCCAAATGGCCAAACTGGTCGTTTACCCGTTTAAAATAATCAAGGTCGATCAGAATCAGGGACAGGGGGCTGGCATGACGCTGCGCCAACTCGATTTCCCGGCTGATGTGCTGGTCGAACGCCCGCTTGTTGTTCAGGGTGGTGAGTGCGTCGGTCAGGGCGGTGTCCAACGCCTGCTTATAGAGCAGGGCATTTTTGAGCGGATATACCAAGAATGCCAGCATTTGCTCGATCACTTTCAGCTCAGGTTCCAGAAAGCGACGGCTGCGGCCAAAGCTGATTTCCCCCAGCCTGGTGTCAGGCAAAGCCAGATTGTAGTGACAGCGATGCACGCCCATCCGCTCCGATTGCAGATAGACATGGGGAGTTTCGCTCACATAGCGCACCCCGTCGACTTCGATCAGCTCGGAGAGCGCTTCGACAAAGATCTGGATCTGTTCGCTAATATCCAGGGTCATTTGCAGCTTTTGGGTCAAGCGGCTTGCAATATCCTTACCCGGCACCAACAGAGGGGAAATTTCTGAGATTCGGGCAACAAGCTTGGCCTGATTGAAATCCAGAGTGTTGTTAGGGGTGCCGAGGGACATCGAAAAAACTCCAATTAAAGTAATGCTATGTAATACCTTGCTAAATGTGTGCCAAATATGAAAACCCTTTAGAAGCAATGGTTTGTTGTGTTTTGGCGGTGGGAAAGACGACAAAATGACGTCTTTTAACGGAGGTCGCTTGCCGCGAGTGTCGGAATGTTGGCGCCCATGCGGCATAAATATGCCGATGTGCTCCAACTTTTTAGCCGGAAAGATTGTGCTAGAATGCCTGCCGAGGATTGGCCGCGGGTAGTATCAGGAATGGGATTTCAAGCGCCGGAAAGTTTGTCCGAGCAAATTGCCCAATATATTGGCAGGCAGATTATCTTGGGCCAGTTACGGCCTTTGGAAAGGATTCAGGAGCTGAAGCTTGCACGGGAACTCAGTGTGTCCCGGGGCTCGGTGCGCGAGGCGTTGCTGATCCTCCAGGCCCGTCATCTGGTGGCGATTTATCCGCGCCGCGGCGCCGTGGTGTCTGACTTTTGTGCACATCAGGCGGAAAGCCTTTATGACATCTATGTCCAGTTATTGGCGATGCTGGTGTGTCGCTTTGCTGCCCGGTGGACTGCTGAGGATTTGGCCCGGTTTCAGAGCAGGCTCCAGCAACTGAGCCACTGTTTGGGGGATGAGTCCGGCTCAGCAGAGCAGATCATGGAAGCCAGCTTCGAGCTGATGCGAAGCTGTTATCAAGCCGTGGCCAATCCGTATCTGGAGGAAGCGCTTGAAAGCTATCGGCCGGCATTGAGTCGTGCCTACTATCTGACCTTGCAATACCAGCGCCCGGAAAGTGCATCGGCATTGGGCTTCTACAATCGGCTGCTGGAAGCGATCCAGGAACGGAGTCAGGAGCAAGTGCGTCAGCTGGTGTGGGAGTTCGGCCGCACACAGTTGGATATGGTTCTACAGGCGATCGCCGCCGAACCAGAGGTGCAGGCTCGTGAAGCATAAGGCAGTCGGTCAGTTTGTCTGCCGCCAATCCAGAACGTTTCTATTTCTCCATTGTCAGTCGCCTCGTTTGATGAGCCGGAAGGGTTCAGAAAACGGATCAATGACCCTTTGTAACCACTCGGTGATATGCGCTTAAAGTCGATCAAGCTTGCCGGATTTAAGTCCTTCGTTGATCCCACAACCGTGCCGTTTCCCAGCAACATGTGTGCGATTGTCGGGCCTAATGGCTGTGGTAAATCCAATATCATTGACGCCGTGCGCTGGGTGATGGGGGAGTCTTCCGCCAAAAACCTGCGTGGCGAATCCATGACCGACGTGATCTTTAATGGTTCGACCGCCCGCAAGCCCGTCGGACAGGCGAGCATTGAGCTGAATTTTGATAATTCAGACGGCACCTTGGGGGGCGAATATGGCAATTTTGCCGAGATCTCCATCAAGCGTAAGGTCACACGAGACGGCCAGTCTGAATACTTCCTCAACGGCACCCGTTGTCGGCGTAAGGATATTACCGATATTTTCCTGGGGACTGGCCTTGGGCCGCGGAGCTACTCGATTATCGAGCAGGGCATGGTGTCCAAGCTGATTGAGTCCCGGCCGGAGGATCTGCGGGTCTATCTGGAAGAGGCCGCCGGTATCTCCAAATACAAGGAGCGCCGCAAGGAAACCGAGCAGCGGATGAAGCGCACTTTGGAAAACCTGGAGCGGTTGACGGACTTGCGTGAGGAGCTGGAGCGTCAGCTTCAACATTTGCACCGCCAGGCCCAGGCTGCCGAACGCTATACCGAGCTCAAGGCGGAGGAGCGGTTGAAGCGGGCCCAATTGGGAGCGTTGCGCTGGAGAGATCTGGACCGTCAGCTCCAGCAACATCGCCAGCGGATTATGGAGCTGGAGATTGAGCTGGAAAAAAATCTGCATCTGCGGACCGCGGCGGAAAGTCAGCTGGAGCAGCTGCGGCTGTCCAGAGAAGAGGCAACGGATCAGTTTAACCGGCTTCAGGCCCGTTTTTACGAAACTGGTGCGGCGATTGCCCGGGCCGAGCAAAGCCTGGAAAACCTTCGTGACCGGGAGCGCAGGACGGCTGACGAGCTGGCGGAAACCCGGGAGCAGTTAGCCGAGGCTCAGCGGGAACAGGCCAATGACCGGCTGCGTCTTGAAGAGCTGACCGAAGAGTTGATGCTGCTGGAGCCTGAGCAGGAGCTTGCCAGTTCAGCCACAGAGGAGTTTGCAGAGCGACTGGCTTTTGCTGAAGAGCAAATGCAGGACTGGCAGCAGGAGTGGGATCATTTTAATCAGATTTCCGCCGATGCCAGTCAGCGTGCCGAAGTAGAGCAGTCCCGTATTCGGCATAGTGAACAGAATCTGCAGCGGCTGAATCAGGCGATTCTGCGTTTGCAGGAAGAAGAAACCTTGCTCCAGGCACAACGGGACGACGATGAGCTGGTGGAGTTGGAACTCAAGCTCGAAGAGCTGGATGAGCAGCAGCTCGGTGCGGAAGAAGAGCAAGGCGAGCTGAGAGACGCCCTGGCTGACGCACGAGCTGAATATGAGCGCGTGCAAAAAGATCTGGCGGAGAAAGAAAAACAGCTGCAACAGGATCTCGGGCGGCGGGCTTCCTTGGAGGCTTTGCAACACGCAGCGCTGGAAAAGGAAAGCCCTGAAACCCGGCAATGGCTGAAACACTGGGGGCTGGATCAGCATCAGCGGCTCGGCGCCGGGTTGAGGGTCCAGCCCGGCTGGGAACAGGCGCTGGAGGCGGTGCTGGGTGAGCACTTGCAGGCGATTCAGGTGGACTCGTTAGCCGACTTGCCGAGCAGCGCTTTCGCCAGCACCCAGGGTGTTGCCATAGAATTTGTCGAGAAATCCCCAGCGGATATTCCACAAGGGGGGCGACAGACTCTGGCGGACCTGGTTCAGGGCGGTCAGGTGCCGATGAGCCTGCTGCAATCGGTTTATGTGGTTGAAGACCTTGCTACGGCACTGGCCCAACGGGCTCAACTTCGGGGCCATGAAACCCTGGTGACGCGCAACGGGGACTGGATCGGTGCCCACTTTATTCGGGTGGGCCAGTTAAGCCAGGACGGCGGCGTAATCGAGCGGCAATCTGAGTTGTTGGCGCTGAACGAGCAGATCCTGCAACTGCAGCAGGACATTGACGAGCAGCAACAGACGCTGGTGGAAAAAGGCCAGCGTATTCGCGATGTGGAGCAGCGGCTGGAAGATTTGCGTCGCCACCTTGGTCAACTGGGTAATGAGCGGGCCGAGCTCAAGTCTCAACTAAGTGCCCGCAAGGCGCGCATGGAACAGCTGCAGGCGCGGTTGGTGCGTCTGGCGCAGGACATTCAGGAGCAGAAGCTCCATCAGAGCATGGAAGAGGAGCAGCTTAAAGAGGCTCGCTCCCGTTGGCAGAAAGCCATGTCTGAGATGGATACCAACGCTGATCGGCGGGAGGCGCTGTTAACTCAAAGGGATCAGTTGCGACGGCAACTGGATGAGTATCGGGAACAGGCCCGCCAGAGTCGCGATCAGGCCCATCAGTTACAGCTGCGAGTGCAAACCCTACGCTCTCAGATCCAATCCGTTCAGACCGCTTTAGAGCGTTCGCAGATCCAATGTGAGCGGCTGCAGGAGCGCCAGCGGGCGCTGGAAGAGCTGCAGGACACCAGCCGAGAGCCGGTGGAGGAGCTGCGGATGCAACTTGAGGAGCTGTTGGATCGCCGGCTCGAAGAAGAGCAGCGCCTGGCTGAAGCACGGGAGGCGGTGGAGGACCTGGAGCGCCGTTTGCGTGCTGAAGACCAGCAGCGGATGCGAAGCGACAAAGCGGTTCAGGAAGAAAACCTGCGACTCCAGGAGCAGCGTATGGCGTTGCAGGCTGCGGAGATCCGCAGGAATACGCTGGATGAGCAAGTGCAGCAGGACAATTTCGTGCTGGCGGAGGTACTCAAACTGCTGCCGGAGGAAGCGTCTGAAAGTCTGTGGGAAGAAGAACTGGTACGGATCGGGCAGCGCATCCAGCGACTGGGCGCCATTAATTTGGCGGCGATCGACGAGTACAAGGCCCAGTCGGAGCGCAAGACTTATCTGGATGCCCAGCACGAGGACCTGATGGAGGCCCTCCAGACCCTGGAGGACGCAATCCGGAAAATCGACCGGGAGACCAAGGCCCGCTTTAAGGAAACCTTTGACAAGGTCAACGAAAGCCTGCAGGAACTGTTTCCCAAGGTATTCGGAGGGGGCACTGCTTATCTGGAACTCACCGGAGAAGACCTGCTGGATACCGGGGTGGCCATTATGGCCAGGCCACCGGGCAAGAAAAACAGCACGATTCATCTGCTGTCCGGGGGAGAGAAAGCCTTGACGGCGATCGCTTTGATCTTCTCCATCTTCCGGCTCAATCCGGCGCCGTTTTGTATGCTCGATGAAGTGGACGCGCCCCTGGATGACGCCAATGTGGGCCGGTACGCAAATATGGTCAAGGAAATGTCCAGCCAGGTCCAATTCATTTATATTTCCCACAACAAGATTGCGATGGAAAAGGCCGACCATTTGATGGGGGTGACCATGCATGAGCCTGGCGTGTCCCGCCTGGTCTCGGTGGATGTGGAAGAAGCGGCTGCGATGGCTGCTTTGTAAACGTTTAGTGCCTTGTTATGATGTACGCCGGTTACAAATCCGGGCCCGTGAGGCAGTCTGTTTTTGCGCCAGTCTCGCGCAGTATGGTCTTTATATTTTGAGTTGTTGATCGATCCGGGCTGAGTTTAGATCTGAGGATTATTCGTTGATGGATATGAGTTTGCGAGAGTGGTTATTACTCCTTGGGGCTGTAATTCTGATTGGCATTCTGCTGGATGGTTATCGCCGGATGCAGCGTGCCAAGCGTGATAATCTGGAAATGTCACGCCATATGGGCGGCCTCGGTGAGGCTGATGGGGATCTTGATTTCAATCCGGAGCTTCCCGGGGGCGGCGCACGGGTTGTACGGCGCGAGGAGCTACGTGAGTCGGCAGCGAGTGTGCGCCGATCTGATAGCGGCGGGTTCGAGGCAGATCCTGAGGTGGATGGTCTGACTGCCCGGCGCAATGAGCCGGATTTCGATGAGCTGGACGATGCCTTGGTCGCGGAGTCCGAGCAGCCCGCTCCAGCCTCAAAAACGACCAGTCCCCGTTTCCCGGAGGCAGTCAAAGTCGTTGAAAGTCCGCAGGCGGCAACGGCTCCGGTTGAGCAACCTCGCAAAACGGTAAGCGAGACGGTTGCCGATGCATCCAGTCGGGTTCAGTCCATGGCGGCAGCCGCCAAAAATCTGCTGAAAAAAGATCAGGTTGAACCTGCTAAAAGTTCAGGGGCTGCAGAGAAAAAGCCCCTGGAAATTATTGTGATCAACGTGCTCAGCAAGGAAGAAGAAGGCTTTGATGGCAGTCGGCTGCGCCGGTTGGTGGAGGCTTGCGGGATGGAGCCTGATCAGCAGTCGGTATTTGTCCGTTACGAGCATGGCTTTGGGGCCGGCCCGGTCCAGTTTGGGATGGCCAACCGGACAGAGCGTGGAACCTTTGATCTGGACGCAATGGATACCGACTGGATCAAGGGTGTGTGTTTCTACTTAAGCCTGCCGGGTCCGGATGACAGCATGAAGGCATTTGAATACATGCTGGAAACGGCCCAATGCGTGGTGCGAAACCTCAACGGAGATCTCAAGGATGAGCGCGGTAGCGTCTTCACCCAGCAGACCATTGAGCATTGTCGCCAGCGCATCCGCGAGTTTGAGCGTCGCCAGCAACTCGCCGCTAGAGTGTAGGAGTTTTTCAGGTCCATGAACCCGGTTAGCGCTGAAGTACGCCAAGAAGTCCAGGTGTTGCGTGAACAAATTCATGAGCATAACTATCGTTACTACGTTCTCGATGATCCCTCGGTTCCGGATGCTGAATACGATCGTCTAATGAACCGGTTGCGGGAGCTGGAGAACAGTTACCCGGAACTCATCTCCCCGGACTCTCCTACCCAGCGGGTGGGGAGTCGTCCTCAGGCAGCCTTTAACGCGGTTCCCCACGAAGTCCCCATGTTGTCGTTGGACAACGCTTTCACGGAAGAGGACTTGCGGGAGTTTGATCGACGGGTCCGGGATCGTTTGGATGACCAATTGCCTGGGGGGGACTTATTCGGGGCGGAGGTCGAGTACTCCTGTGAGCCCAAGCTGGATGGCATTGCCATCAGCCTGCTTTATGAAAACGGCCTCCTGGTGCGGGGCGCGACCCGGGGAGACGGTTACACCGGGGAAGATATCACCGAGAACGTTCGTACGATCCCCAGTATTCCCCTGACGCTCAGGGGAACGGGCTGGCCGTCGGTTCTAGAGGTGCGCGGTGAGATCTATATGCCCAAAGCCAGCTTTGAGAAACTCAACGAAGTGGCTCGCGCCCGGGGCGAGAAAACATTCGTTAACCCCCGTAACGCGGCAGCCGGCAGCCTGCGCCAGCTAGATTCACGCATTACTGCCTCCCGTGGCCTGCAAATGTGCTGCTACGGTGTCGGCCGGGTGGATGGGGTTGAGTTCAAGCGGCATACGGAAGTGCTGGAGACCCTTAACCAATGGGGGTTCCGGATCAGTCGTGAGCTCAAGGTTGCCAGGGGCATTGAGGAGTGTCTCGCCTATTATCAGGCGATGGGGGAGAAACGCGACCAGTTGCCCTATGACATCGATGGCATTGTCTTCAAGGTTAACGATCTCGGACTGCAGCGGGAGCTGGGTTTTGTATCCCGGGCGCCCCGTTGGGCCATTGCCCAAAAGTTTCCGGCCCAAGAGGAAATGACCCAGGTGCTGGAGGTGGAGTTCCAGGTGGGGCGGACCGGTGCAATCACCCCGGTCGCCCGGTTGCAGCCCGTGTTCGTGGGCGGCGTCACTGTCAGCAATGCGACTCTTCACAATATGGATGAAATCACCCGGCTTGATCTTCATGTTGGTGACTGGGTGATCATTCGTCGTGCCGGTGATGTGATTCCCCAGGTGGTGCGGGTGATGACTGAGCGCAGACCCGAGGACGCACGCTCCGTGAGTCTGCCTTCCCAGTGCCCGGTGTGCCAGGCCGATGTGATGCAGGCGGAAGGGGAGGCGGTGGCCCGCTGTTCCGGTGGGTTATTTTGTGCCGCCCAACAGAAAGAGGCGATCAAACATTTTGCCTCCCGCCGCGCCATGGATATTGAAGGCTTGGGCGATAAGCTGGTAGACGCCCTGGTGGAGAAAGGTTGGGTCAAAAAGGTGTCTGATCTTTATCGGTTGACGGAAGACCAGGTTGCTTCTTTGGAGCGCATGGGGAGAAAGTCTGCTCAGAACCTGCTGGCCGCCATCGAAAAGTCCAAAACGACGGAATTGCAGCGTTTTATCTACGCGCTGGGAATTCGTGAAGTGGGGGAGGCAACCGCCCGTACCTTGGCCAATCATTTTGGTGAGCTGGAACCCTTGATGGATGCCACGGAAGAGGCCTTGCAGCAGGTGCCGGATGTTGGTCCCATCGTGGCAAATCATATCCATGCTTTTTTTGCCCAGGGCCATAACCGGGAAACCATTGCGGAGCTGCGAGAACTGGGGGTTCACTGGAAAAGTATTGAGAAGAGTGCGCAGGGAGACGCGCTAGCCGGCAAAACCGTGGTGATCACCGGTACACTGGCTTCCATGTCGCGGGATCAGGCCAAGGCCGCGCTACTGGCAATGGGGGCTAAGGTTGCGGGCAGCGTTTCCGGCAAGACCAGTTTCCTGGTGGCTGGTGAGAATGCCGGTTCCAAGTTGACCAATGCCCAGGCACTCGGCATTCCGGTGTTAAATGAAGACGCCTTGATTCAGCTATTGAATACAGGTGTGTTTAACCTTGATACCACCGAGTCCGGGATTTAGCATCCCGGGCCGACTTTTTAGGATATGAGTGTTGCCGGCACAGTCTCATGTCTCGCCATATCCTCCCAGCTGGTTTTGCCTAGCTCGCCCGTCACTTCCAAAATCGACGGGCGCAGCCCGTTTTCCATCAGCAGCTTAGGACAGAACTTGGTTTCTGTGATTCGCTTCCAGTCCCTATCTACGAATTCGAATAAGATCTTACAAAAAATTACCAAACTAAATGGCTAGGGCGCGTATGAGTTTTGCCGTGTGTTCGAATATTCATCACGTTGGGCGGATTTTAATCGTCGCGGGCTCGGTATTTCTTGCCGCTTGTTCCGGGGGTAAGGGGTCGGAGAAAGAGCTGCGTATTCTTGGTACGCCACCGCCTCAGGCCTATCTCGGTGTTGAGTATAAATATGATGTTGGAATTGACGGGGGCAGTGGTATCCCCACCGTGAGCCTGTCTAACGCTCCCCGCTGGATGTCCGCAGAGTATGTGGACAATCCCGCGCGCAAAGGAGTGGTGGTTCGAGGGGTTCCTGGGATCAGTAGTGGTGCCGGGGCGGGGGATCTGACTGGAAGGGAGCCTATTGTAGTTGGTCTTACCGTATATGATGGCGACAACATGGTTACCGCGGGCTTCCCCATACTGGTTAGTTACAATGAGATATGGATTGAGCCTGTTGAAGTTACTGAAGGTGTCGCATCTGACGTTCCGTTAAACGCACAAGGTGAACCCTATACAGACTGTTTGGTGGAGGCTCCCGAAAAGGAGAGCTCGGACACGATTGCTTACGTACCCGTTCGGCTATTAGCACCTTCAGTGCGGACGATAGTCGCCTCTTTTGAGACACGTGTGAGTAATTTCGATCAGTCTGCACGTGCTGGCGAAGACTACCGTGAGCATAAGGGGGTGGTGTCTTTTTCACCTGGGACGACCCGTTGTTACATTGAAGTGGCCATTATGGATGATGAGCTTGCGGAAGGCAGGGAGTCTTTCGATGTCTATCTAACTGATGTAAATGACGAGCTGCTTGATTTTTCCCCATCGAATCCGCCCAGAGCAATAGTCGGTATTCATGATAATGAGCCCAAGGTGTCCTGGAACAAAGTGGATGTGGTGGTCACTGAAGGTGATGAGGTTACAGTCAAAGCTGTGTTGGATCACGCTGTTGACCGGCTTGTCTCTGCGGAATTTGTCTTAATTCCGGGTGATACTGACCAACTTCAGCTGACGGATCAGGACATTGTCGTAAAAGTTGACGGTAATACCCTTAGCCCCCCTTACTCCTTTGACTTCCAGCCCGGTGAAAAGGAGAAGGAAATCGTTATCCAAGTGGTCACTAACCCGGACCAGTTAGCCGGGCCTGATAAGCAGTTCGGCCTTGCCTGGCAGAGTACCACTACTGTGCTGGAGACCGTTGAAACACTCAAAATCCATGTCAACGAGCTGCTAAGCCCGGTAACGCTCACATTACCGGCCGGGGTTCAGGTTCGGGAAATGCTCACCGACAGCCGCTCCAATATTTATGTGGCCTATTCCGGCGATGGGCCGGGCCAAACAGGTATGGTTGCGGTGTTTGATCGCCATGGACAACCGCTGACTAGCCCGCTTGCGTTTTTGGAAGGTGCACGTTCAGGTTATCGGCGAGAATTGACGGATATTTTCATCCGGGAGTTTGAGGGGCTCTCGGCTACCGAGCAGCGGACGATATACGTCGACTTGTACCTGGTGGGAGTGGTCGAAGAGAACATTGCGGGTCATCAAGGTGGCACTGACGTGGTCATTGATGTATGGCGCTGGGAGGGCAGTGGCAACTTCAAGCGGGTATCCCCCTGGCCGCGCCAGTTTGGTACTCAATATGACGATGTGGCCCATGGGATCTATGTAGATCGGAGCGGCGACATTTATGTCGTCGGTGAAACCAAGGGGCAATTTAATGGTGGAGTGGCTAATGGGGGCGGGGATGCCTTTTTGGCAAAGTATAACGCCACAGGAGGCCAGTTGTTCGCCAAGAATCTCACGGGGATAGGCACCCGGGAAGTGCTTGTGGACATTTCCGGTAATGGTACAAGTCGGGTGACGGTGACCGGATACGCTGAGGGGCAGCTGTATGGCAAACCACAAGGCGGTAAGGATGTGGCTCTTGCTTCCTATAACCGCGAGGGTCGAATTCAACGTGGCCGCCAGCAAGGGAACGAACAGGATAACATTGCCACCACTTTGACGTTGATGGATAACCGGATTTTGAACGGCGGCTATACGCGAGGCCAGCTGTTCAAAGACTCTGGCGAGTACAAGGGTGGCGAAGATGCTTTTGTCTCTTTCTTCCCGGATGCCTCTACTCACGGCAGTACGGTACAGTTTGGGACGGCCGGTGATGATCGTGTGCTTGACCTGGTTGCTGATGGCAATAAGGTATTTGCCACGGGTTATGCCTCAGGCGCCTTATTTCCGGGTTGCCGCCATGGTGGAGGAAGGGATGCTTTCCTGGTTACTTACGATGTGGTTGCAACCAGTGATGACATCAACCGTAAGGATGAGGTTCTGAAACCCGGTTGGCAAGGTGAGGGCTGCTCAGCCTCCGGGTGGCCCATCCAAATTGGCACTTCGGCGAATGAGCAAGGGTCGGTGTTGGCCATTACTCCAAGTCGCAAATTGCTGTGGCTTATCGAGCGGGAGGAAAATGGCGGTCGCACTGTGGAAATCAGACCATACGACCTGGAAGGGCGTCCGTTGATCCAGTAATGCAGTGAGTTTTGCACTGGCCTTCGTCTGAGGCCAGTGCTTAAGCTTTTATACAGGTTTTTACGTTACCCCATTAAACTTCATTTCTGATCAGCTGTTGGGGCGCAAAGGCTTTCAGCAGATCCTTGATCGTCACGATGCCTTCTATTGTTTGCCCGCCTAGTACAAGAACTGCATCTATATCCCGGTTTAGCATGACTAACGCAATCGACTGTACATCCGTGTCCGGGGTGGCGGATAAGAGTGGCCGTTTGGGCAAGCTGGCGAGGGATTTGTCGTGTTCATCGGGATAGCTCAACAAATCCCGCTCAAGCAACAAGCCTGTTGCTAATGCTTGCGGGTCGGTCAGGACCAGGTGGCGAATGCCATGAGCCTGAAAAAGCTGCCTTGCCTGCCGCCAGCTGTCGGTTTCGCTGAGAGTGACCACCTTGGGCGTCATGATTTCAGCGGCGGTCAGACGAGAGCCAGAAGCTTGCTCCTGGGCAGACTGGGGCTCCGCCTGGGTTTTCCCTTGATTACGGCGATAGGTTTGTGTCCAGGCTGTTAAAGGGTCGGACTCCTGGAATTTTGGGCGAACCGGGGCGGTGGCGGCAGTGGGTGACAGCTGTTGGATGGTTCGGCGCTGTAGGTCAACTGCCAGTGGCGTGACGATCCTTTGAGTCGCGTCATATATAAAGAGCCCCATGGTTCCTCCTTCTGGACCTGGTTGCTTTCTAGGGCTTGGCCTGTCGTCGCGCCCAAAAACGCAAGGGAGACAGGATCCGGTAGAGATCGGACTCGACACAGAGCGGCTGACCACAGATTAAATCGGCCAGCAGTTCCGCGGAAAGCGGGCAGGTGGCTAACCCTTTGGAGCCATGGGCGGTACTGATATACAGGCCCGGCCAATAAGGGGGGTGGCTGTCACTCTGAATGGACGAATCCGGCAGCGCTTTGTGGGCAATTTCCTCATTGGGCAGCGGGCCGACCAGAGGCGTGAAGTCAGTGGATGCACAACGAAAGCCAACCCGTCCATTGAGCTGTTCGATGTTTACGCTGTCCGATTCAACGGCAAGTGCAGGGGCTAATTGGGCGAGCTGTTGCAGATTGCTTTCATGGTCGGCCGCTTCAAGAGCCGGGTTGTCATTATTGTGTTGGAAGGTCGCTCCGGTACACAGAAAGCCATTTCGTGGCGGCGATACATAACCTTCACCACAGATCACGCTGTTTAAGGCTGTATCCTTCGGCTGGGGACAAAGCGTAATCTGGCCCCGAATGCTTTTAAGGGGGAGCCCCTGGGCTTGGGAGAATTTTAGGCTGGCACTTGCGGTCGCGAGAATCACAACGGGGGCTTGGTCTAATATTTCCTGCCCTGAACCCAGCAGCTGCCAGGATTGCTGAATGGCATCGTAGCGGAGCTCCTCTATGTGTTGGGTTCGCACGGCGACGTGGGCGGCATTCAGTAGGCTTTCGCAGAGGACGGCCGGGCGCACATAGCCTGACTTGGGGAAAAACAAGCCCTCCTGGGCCACCCGGGTACCGGCCAGCCGACTTCCTTCTTCGGCCGTCACTGGATAAAAAATTTCCGAAGGGTACTGATTGCGAGCCAGGAACTTGTGCTGACGCTCCTGTTCGTTGGCATTGTGGGCCAGTTGGAGGACGCCGCAGGGATGCCAGAAGTCTGCTTGCGGTGTGGTTTGGGCCAGTTGGCCGTAAAACCTTTGGGAAAATAGCAGGCTGGCAATCTGCAGGCGTGTTTGTGGGGTGTACTCCACGCCAAGCTTGGCATAAAGAGCTCCCTGAGGGTTGCCGGAGGCGCCGCTGGCAATGCCATCCTGGTCGTAGATGCGCACCTGCCAGCCGCGCGAATAGAGGTTCCAGGCGAGGTTGGCCCCTGCCAGGCCGGCACCAATGATGATGGCCTGCCTTGAAGAAGAGGGCGCTGGCGGAATCAGCCAGGGTTGGGAATGAAACAGGGCGGAGTAATTGGGCCCACTGTCACTTTGATAAAGCCCCCGCAGCATTTCCCGTTTGCGCCCGAAACCAGGAACTTTCTCCACGGTAAAGCCGCGCTCCTGTAAGGAGCGGCGAATAACGCCCGCGGCGGTAAAGGTTGCAAAGGTTGTTCCGGCGGCCGATCGTTGCTGGATCAGATCAAACAGCCTGGGTGTCCAGAGCTCGGGATTCTTGGCGGGAGCAAAGCCATCCAAAAACCAGGCATCGGCCTGAAATACCGCCTTTTCCAACTGCTCCGTGGCGTCTCCCAGAAGTAACGTTAGTCGAACCCGACCCTGGTCCAGAACCAAGCGGTGGAACCCCTGTAACGCGGGCGGGTAGACCTCGAGTAGCTGTGCGCTAAGTTCTTGAAGCTCCGGCCAGGATGACAGGGAGGTGGCGAGGTCTTCGCGGGATAAAGGCCAGCGCTCCATGGAAATGAAGTGGAGGACTGCCGAGCTGGACTGGCTGTACTGTCTCCATAAAGACCAGGTCAGCAGGAAATTAAGACCGGTGCCAAAACCTGTTTCTGCAATCGTGAAATGACTGCGATCTTCTTTGGCCAACTGGGCGAAACGCTCGCTGAGATGGTTTTGCTCCAGAAAGACATATTGGCTTTCGGCCAGGCCAGAGGAGCGATCATAGTACACATCACCAAATTCACGGGACGAGGGGTGGCTCTGATCCCAATCTATACGAGCGTTTTCCAGTTGGGGGAACATCTAAATCTCACCGGGTAATCAAAAGTTGAAAACAAGCCCTGTAGAAGGTTTTACTGGCGCTTGGCCTTTTTGATGATGATATCGGTTAACGGCACATCCGCGTGGCCAAACTTACGACCGGTATTGACGGTTGCAATGCGGTCGACCACCTCCATGCCGGAGACAACCTTGCCAAATACCGCATACCCTGGCGTGCCTGGGCGGCCATCGAGGCTGGCATTATTCACCAGGTTGATAAAAAACTGCGACGTGGCGGAGTGGGGCGCACTGGTGCGCGCCATGGCAATTGTCCCGCGCTGGTTGCGCAGACCATTGGTGGACTCGTTGACGATCGGGGCCTGGGTTTGCTTGCGAGTGAAGTCGGCGGTCATACCGCCACCCTGGATCATGAAACCTGCGATCACACGGTGAAAAATCGTATCGTCGTAAAAGCCGGCGTCCACATATTGCAGGAAGTTGGCGACCGTGATCGGCGCCTGCTCTGGATTAAGCTCCAGGGTGATGTCCCCCAAGTTGGTTTCCAGCACCACCCGGGGAGGTGTTGTGGTGGTCTCTTTTTGCGGCTGGGCGCTGTCTTGGGCCTGAGCCGGGATCATGAATGGGATGCATAGCAACATCATGAAGAAGGTACGAATGACGTGTGGCATAACGGATCTCCGAATGAGGCAACTTTTTGTTGTTGATAGATCTTTTTGATATTCGCGGTTTTACCTGAACTTTGATGTGGGTACAAGGTGCTCTTGCCCTGATGCTGGAAAGAATGACAAGGAGGCCTTTTAACTGATCGAATGGGAGTGATGCCGAGGTCGGCAAAGTGGCGGTGGGGTTGACAGAAGAGATACAAAACTCTGCGTAAATAACGTACAAATTTTGCCGATATGGACTAGTCTCAATAGTAGAGGGTTAATTTGGAGTAAAGTCTCATTTTTAGCAGTAGCGTTGTCTCAAATTTGGACTTTGATAACCCCTAGTCATGCAGAATAGTTAATAATCCACTCGCCTTTTGCAGTTATGGGGTCGCGGGCACGAATTTGCGTTGTAGTATGGCGCTTGAGGTAAAGCCAATGTCCAAAAGCAGCACTCACATTGATAAGTCCCGTCTTGGTCGTTTACTTGTTAACCGTGGTTATATCACGGAGCAACAGCTCGAAGCGGCTCTGGCGGTCCAGCGAACGACCCAGCAGAAACTGGGTGAAATCCTAATTGAGCAAGGGTTGGTGACTCAGCGGGAGCTGGATCGCACCCTGAAGCATCAGTCCCGTTATCGTTATGCCGCGGCATTTGTGGCGATGGTCGTAACGCCTCTGCAGCCGCTGGTGGCATTTGCCGCTCCGTCGCTGCCTGCGCCGACAGGTACCCGGGTGGAAGCGTTTGAAATCGGCGGAGGCTTGCAGCCCCTCGATGAAGTTGAGCTGTCCTCTGTGTCGGCCCAGGGGCTGATGGATGATGTGCAGGTCTTTTATGACCTGATGAAAGAACAGGACAACCCGGACACCGTCGACGCCCTCAAGTCCTTGGCTAGAATCTTGATGCCGGTGTGGCAGGTGCTGGATACGGATCTGACGATTGAAGGGGTTTACTACGACGCCAGTCGTTCCAAAGTGGTGCTAACCCCGGATGGCGGCTTCAATGTGCCGTTACCCACGCGGATTGAACAGGTCCGTATTGATAATATTCGCGTGGCCGGCAGTGTTGGTCCGAGCTTTGGTAATATCGTGATGGAGAATATCCAATTTAGCGATAGTGCCAGTCTGGTGGTTAGAGCCAACTAAGTTGAGTTGGTCGATCTGATACTGGGTTTAATGAGGGGGCGACGGCCCCCTTTTTTGGTTTGAAGGACGTGACTGGTCGGATCAGGCATTAGCCAGCAAGTTGGTCGATCCCAGGGAGTTGTCTCGTCCATTTTGGCCATAGAGTTTTTGCTGGCGATCTTGCCCCCGCAGAATATCCATCAGCCGCCCAATCGAGCGCTGGGAGCGGAAGACAATACGTCCGTTGATTTCGTTGAGAGATTGGCAGTGCTCCAGTTGCGCTTTGACCTGATCCCAGAGTCGCACAACATCATCACGGTTTAGTCGGACCAGAGCCGCTTTGATGTGCTGGGGAGAGACAGGGAGGCCATGCTGCGCGAACAGCCGGGATTTTACCTGAGCGTTATGCTGGATCTGTTGTACGGTCTGTGCCTTGCGATCCACTGCCGCTTGGAGGGCGGAGTTGTCGCGGGTTTCCAGTGCGGTGCGCTCGTCCTTGAGAATCTGCTCGAGAGAGGTGAGCTGTGTTGCGTCCTGTTCCAGTAGTGGAATGAGAGAGTCAATCAAACTGGCCATGCCGACCTCGTCAAATTAATGGATTTCCTCCTCAAAGGAAAGCAAATTTGATGCCAGCTTTTGGTTGTCAATTTGATAGGAGCCGTTGGCCAGTGCAGCCTTAATGCGGGCTACTTTGTCCTGGTCAACTTCGGGTAGCTTACGAATTGAGCCTTCCAGCTCTTTAAGGCTCTGAGCTTGGCTGCTGAAGCTTACCTGGTCGCCCTGGGCTTTTGCTGCAGTTGTTTCTGCTGTTGCCTTGGCTTGGGGGGGCACGCCTTTTTGGGTTTGCGTAACCGCATCATTTTTAGTGCGCAGATTGCCCGTGTCGCTGGCGTTGATTCCATTAAAGTTCACTGACATAGCCTTCTCTCTCTCTCGGCAAAATTGCTTGACTCGTATTCTGTATCGGCCGCTTCCCTGAGAACTTTAGAAGTTTTTTTGCCGAAATCGCTAAATTTTTCGGAGGCCTACTATACCTGCCTCTCCGCCCTGGAACCAGTATGGCTCAGGGTACGCCGTTATGCTGTTTCAGGCCATTCTTGCTGAGGGTTGCTAGATGTTAACCCGCACAATGCCCACATCAATGACGGTTGCCTTAATGACCCGCTGAGAACTGGTGTTGCGGACATTGATCTGTTCGCCCATTCTGCCATCGTTCATGGCTGTGCCGGGAACCTGCACCGACATCTGGGCGCCATGGGCGACGATGATTACCTCATCCCCTTTCTGGATTACTTTGGGAGCGGTTAAAATGCCTGGATATAAAGCTTCGCCGGCCTGCAGGTTGCGTTTGAGTTCCAGTCCAACGGCTTCGTCTGGTTCGGAAATGAACCCGTAGCGCAGCTTGGTCAGTTCAACCTCGGTCATGATCAGGTCCGCATCGGACAAAATCTGGCCTCGGGTCAGTGTGCCTGCCGCAACGGCGACCTGCTGCCAGGCCTGAAACTGTACCGGGACATAAAGGCTCCAGGGGTGTTCGCCCTGGCAGGAAACTTTAACGGAGACCCGAGCCTGAAAACTATTGCGGTCAAACTCAACCAAAGGGCTTTGATTGCATAAGGGTAGGGTCAATCTGGGATCCGGTGGGTTGACGCTATATTCAATGCGGCGGCCAAAGTTTGCCGCTTGGGCGGCAACATACTGCTGCAGATCAAAGTGAAGCTGCTGCTCAATCTGTGCTGAAACATTCAGAGGCGTAGACGCCAGCCCAGGGGCTGCAACCCATGAAAGAAAGCAAATAATGGCTAGGCGTAACTTCATTTTTTGTCCTATGCTGTACGGAGTATCCAAGAAGGCGCTTTACCGAATTGGGCTTCGATTCCCGTTTATCTAATGGCCATTTTATTGACGGTTAATTAATTGAAAGCAAGTTGTATGCCGGGTAGGCGGTATTTGCTTTGGAGCATCGTACATGTCAGATCTGATTAGTAGTGTAAACCAGCGTACTCAGATGGTTGGGCAAAATCGCCTGGAATTGCTGCTGTTCCGTTTACAAGGCAAACAGTTGTATGGCATTAACGTGTTCAAAGTGAAAGAAGTATTGCCTTGTCCCAAGTTGACGGCGATGCCGAAAAGCAATCGCATTGTTCGAGGGATTGCCCATATTCGTGGCACTACGGTTCCGATTCTGGATATGGGGCTGGCGATTGGGCAGCGGGGCATTGCAGATGCGGATCTGGCCAACTGCTTTGTCATCATGGCGGAGTACAACAAGAAAACCCAGGGATTTCTGGTCCGGGGAGTGGACCGGATTGTTAACAAAAACTGGGAGGAAATCTTGCCACCGCCCAAAGGTGCCGGTAAAGATAGTTATCTCACCGCCGTCACCCGCCAGGATGACCAGTTGGTAGAAATTGTCGATGTTGAGAAAATTCTGGCTGAAATCACCCCGATTAACACTAGTGTCCGCGAGGAAGTAGTCGACCAGTCGGTGAGTCAACTGGCCCGTGCCCGAGAGCTTAAGATTTTGGTGGTGGATGACTCTTCGGTGGCCCGGCGTCAGATCGTAAACTGTTTGGAAACTATCGGGATCCAGGCAATTACCAAAAATGACGGTAAACAGGCACTGGAATACCTACAATCCCTAGTACAAGATGGGAGTAAAATTACCGATCATCTTGCCCTGATGATATCTGATGTCGAAATGCCTGAAATGGATGGTTATACACTCACCGCTAACTGCAAGGCCGATCCTCATTTACGGGATCTCTATATCATGCTTCATACTTCGTTAAGCGGTGTATTCAATCATGCCATGGTCGAAAAAGTAGGAGCTGACGATTTTTTGGCGAAGTTCAGTCCGGATGAGCTGGCAGGTCGAATCAGTGCGGTCCTGAAGGAGCGCATGCCGGGTTAAGGCATGCGCCAAGCTATTATTCTTGGATGACGCTAGCTGATGTCGAGCACTTCGAATACCCAATCCGGCTCGCTTGCCGACTACAATAAGTTTCGCGACTTTTTGCACAAGGCGAGCGGAATCCTCCTGGGTGACAACAAACAGTACCTGGTTAGTAGCCGCCTGCGTAAGATCATGGCGGAAAACAAAATCACGTCGCTCTCTGAGCTCGTGGACCGCATGCAAAGAAATTCCCAGCCGGGTTTGCGCGAAGCGGTCATCGATGCGATGACCACCAACGAAACCTTGTGGTTTCGGGACGTCCACCCATTTCGGATTCTTGAAGAGAAACTCATACCCGAGCTTGCCGGCCCTCAGCAAAATCAGCCGATCCGTATCTGGTCTGCTGCCTGCTCCACAGGGCAGGAGCCATACTCCATCGCGATGGTGGTTGAGGAGTATCGCAAGAAAAAGCACGGCTTGTTCAGGGCTCCTGTCAGCATTATTGCGACAGATATTTCCTCCCGGGTTCTGGCTTCCGCCAAAGAAGGCGAGTATGAACTGCTGGCGATTGGGCGGGGACTTTCCGAAGAACGGAAGCGAAACTTCTTTACTCGAACACCTCATGACACTTGGCTGGTGAAGCCCGAAGTGCGTCGGATGGTGGAGTTTCGAGCCCTTAACCTACTCGATTCCTATGCTCTGCTGGGTAAGTTCGACATTATCTTCTGCCGCAACGTGCTGATTTACTTTTCTGCCGATCTCAAAAAGGACATCCTGACACGCATGCACGCTGCCTTGAAACCCGGGGGGTATCTGATTCTGGGTGCGTCCGAGTCTCTTAATGGCCTGCCTGACAAGTATGAAATGGTGCAGTGTAACCCCGGCATCATCTATCGAGCGAAGTAAACAAAAAGAATTTTGCGAGAAGTGTTAGTAGGTTATTGCCTTCTGCGACGTAATTGTATAAAGTGTCGGCCTCGTTCGGACAGCCCTGATAAGAAGGGTGAGACGACGAAGAGTTTCAGGTTTTGGAGAGGTGTCCGAGTGGTTGA
>CAZEWG010000008.1:0-92904 GCA_964514485.1 uncultured Pseudomonadales bacterium | reverse complement strand
CGCTATTTCTCCACCGCCAAACGCAAGTTCATCATTGCCGACACCCCCGGCCATGAACAGTACACCCGCAACATGGCGACCGGCGCGTCCACGGCCGACCTGGCCATCATCCTGATGGATGCCCGCAAAGGCGTACTGACCCAGACCAAGCGCCACAGCTTTATCGCCTCCTTGCTGGGCATTCACCATATCGTGGTGGCCATCAACAAGATGGACCTGGTGGACTATAGCGAAGCCCGATTTAACGAGCTGTGCGAGCAGTATCTGGCCTTCAGCGAAAGCCTGAATCTGCCCAACGTGTACTTCGTGCCGATTTCCGCCCTGGAAGGTGACAACGTCGTCAATGCCAGCGCCCATACGCCCTGGTATGAAGGCAAGACCCTGATGGAAATCCTGGAGACGGTGGAAGTCTCCAAGTCCAAGAACTTCGAGGACTTCCGGTTCCCGGTCCAGTACGTTAACCGCCCCAACCTCAACTTCCGCGGTTATTGCGGCACGGTCGCCTCCGGGGTCATCCGCAAGGGTGATACCATTCAAGTGCTGCCTTCCGGCCAAACCAGCCGGGTGAAGGAAATCGTCACCTATGACGGCGAGCTTGAAGAAGCCTTCGCGGATCAGGCCGTCACCCTGACCCTGACCGACGAAATCGACATTTCCCGGGGCGACATGATCGTCAAACCGGATAATCTACCGGCGGTTTCCAACCGCTTTGTGGCTACCCTGGTCTGGATGGCTGAGCAGCCCCTGCAAATTGGCAAGCAGTACTACATCAAGCTGGGCAATAGCCTGGTCAGCGGCATGGTCAGCAAAATCCGCCATCAGACCGACGTGAACACGCTGGAGCGAGAAGAAGTCGACGAACTCAAGCTCAACGCCATCGGGCTGTGTGAGTTCACCCTGAACCAGCCGGCGGTCTTTGACGCCTACCAGCAGAATCGGGCGACCGGTGCCTTTATTGTGATTGACCGATTGTCCAACGTGACCATTGGCGCCGGCATGGTAGAGAGCGCGGCGGCGGGCAGTTCGGTGGAGGACTTCAAGCCGGTTTCCGAGCAGGAGCGCCAAAACCGTCTGGATCAAAAACCATTCCTGGTTCTGACCAAGGGCAAGTTGGCGGACAAGCTCGCATACGCGGTCGAGCGTTTTCTGTTTGATGCGGGCAAGACGTCTCTGGTCGTAGAAGATCCCAGCATGGAACGACGCCAGGAAGCGGTTCACTGGTTGAGCCGTGCCGGCCTGATCAGCATCGTACCGCTGACCGAGGGTGAAACCTTCTCCGCCAAGGATGCCTTCGTGATCGGCACCGATGAAGATGAAGCCCTAAGCGATACCATCCAGCAGTTCGCCGAGCAGCTGCGCAACCAAAAGCTACTCTAATTGACGTGGCCTGTCCCTTCCGCCCACAGGGCGCGAAGGGACTTTTTCCGCCCCGACTTAACCCCGGGCCTTGGCCAGGGAAGCCGCCAGCGCCTCCAGGCAGCGGTCCACATAATCAGGCCGGCAACCATTGCCCATCAGGCCAATCCGCCAGATCTTGCCCTTCATGGGGCCCAGGCCGGCGCTAATTTCCAGCCCGTACTCCTCCAGCATCAGTTGCCGAACCCGGGCGTCCTCAACATCCTCGGGGACCTTAACCGCGTTCAACATGGGCAACCGCGCCTCGGGTGCCACCGCCATCTCCAGCCCCAGGTTTTCCAGCCCATCCCGAAGTCGCTCATGCATGGCCCGATGCCGGGCCCAGGATTGCTCCAGCCCCTCTTCCAGCAACATGACCAACGCCTCATGCAAGGCGAACAGGGCATTGATGGGAGCGGTGTGGTGATAGACCCGCTGCCCGCCATCCTGCCAATAGCCCATCACCAGCTGCATATCCAAAAACCAGCTTTGTACCGGCTGACGCCTGGCCAGAATGACCTGTCGGGCTCGCTCGCTAAAGGTGATCGGAGACAGGCCGGACACACAGGAAAGACACTTCTGGGTGCCGCTATAGATCACATCCGCCCGCCAGTCATCCGCCAGCACCGGCATGCCGCCCCAGGACGTGACCGCATCCACCAGGCTCAGACAATCATGCTCCCGCGCCAGCTGGCATAAGACTTGGGCATCACTGGCCGCACCCGTCGACGTTTCAGCGTGGACAAAGGCCAGCACCTTGGCGTCCCGATGACGAGCCAAGGCATCCGCCACCTTCTGAGGGTCGACCGGCTTGCCCCACGGGTCTTCCACCAGCACCACCTCGCCGCCCATGCGCATCACATTCTCCGCCATACGCTGGCCGAACACCCCATTGACACACACCACCACCTTGTCGCCCGCTTCCAGCAGATTGGCAAAAGCCGTTTCCATGCCTGCCGACCCGGGTGCTGAAATGGGCAGTGTCAGTGCGTTAGTGGTCTGAAAGCTCACCTGCAGCATCTGCTTCACTTCATCCATGAGTCGAATGAACTCCGGATCCAAGTGACCGATGGTGGGCTGGGAAAGCGCGGCTAACACGCGTGGGTGAATATCGGAGGGGCCCGCCCCCATCAGAATCCGTCGGGGTGGCGTAAAACTCTGTACTCTCATAATCTGTCATCCTTATTCTTGTTATCAGACTCCCTGTAGCGAGAGGCTATCATGGAGTTCCCGGGGGCGCTGTGGAAATATCCCGGCTCTGAGCATTGCGTCACGCGGCCTGATCCGCTACCGTCAGCGCTTCGCCACGGTCATCGCCTACCCAGGCCCGAACGTGCACCCAGCTTCTATCCGGCCGCGCGAATTGGCCGACAGCATTAAGTGTCGATTGAATTCTTATGGCATTACAACATCTTGTTTTTCATCATATTCAGAAATGGCAGGAAGACGGCGAAGTCTCCCTCAAGCTGCGTAGCGAAGCCCATGGGATCGGCGCCGACGCGGAATCCCTGTTCAACAGCCTGCGCAAAACCTTTAACGGCAAGGCCGGCAAGAACTACGGTCGGTTCCAGGACGATTATGCCAGCTATCCCGTCAGTCGCTGGCTGGAAGAGTTTGTCGACGAAAAGATTTCCTTCACCCGCTTCAGCCAGCTGATCATGGAGCGCCTGCAACTGGCCCTGCAAGACGCGCCGGTCTGCCTGGACGGCTCGGTCATGCTCGCCCTGGACCAGCGCCCGGAAGGACAAGACCTGTACTTTTTCCTGATTCCCGAGGCCTCCAGCTTTCAGCTCACTAATGACCTGGAACTCACCCTGACCGAACACCTCAACCCCGCCCACCTGGACATCGCCGCCCGCATCGAACTCGATGCCTGGAAGGGACGGCACCGTACCGACAGCTATATCACCACCCTGGTGGGCGGCGGCGCCAAAGCCCGGGCCGAGGTGGTGCTCGGCACACTGGGCTTTATCAGTGCCATTGACACCAAACAGGAAACCGACACCTTCCTGCAGGCCGTGGAGCAGTTTTCCGCCCAACTGCCACAAGAGGAAGAGCCCCAGTACCGCAAGCGTGTCTATGATTACTGCGTGGAGCAGGAACAGTTCGGCGAGCCGGTCGAGCTGGAAACCCTCTCCCGCCTGATTGACGAGAAGAACCCAGAGGCCTTTGCCGAATTCGCCCGCCAGCAGGAAACGCCGCTGGGGGATGAAATCCGCCCCGACCGCCGCAAACTGAAATCCCTGGTCAAATTCAGTGGCCGGGCCAAAGGGGTCACCCTATCCTTTTCCTCCGATGCCATCGACCAAACCGTGATCTACGATCCGGAGTCTGGGTCCTTGATCATCCGAGACCTGCCAGCAGCCCTCAAGCAACAGCTCAATCGCTACCTGAAACGCCAGCAAGGTGAATAATGCAGCGTCTGGCCTGGCTTTTTGTTCTGCTCCTGATCGGGCCGGCATACGCCTTGGCGTCTCCCGCGGAGGCCAAGGCCTGGCAGGAGCTGGAACTGATCCAGGCCTATCGGCTGAAATGGCCCGGTAACTTTCAACCCTCGGGCCTGACCACCTGCCAGGGCAAACTGCTGACCGTCTCGGACCGACATGACCTGGAAATCCAGGAGATTCGTTTAAAACCCGACGGTCAGGCCGAAGTCCGCCCTTATGGGCGCTTTACCGAATTGCCCCCGCCCCCACCGTTGGCAACCGCCGTTGACGTGCTCCGCCAGATGATCCTCAGCCTGGTGGGAAAGCAATACGACTGGGAAGGCATCAGTTGCGACGACGCCGGCAACCTGTACTTGGCCAGCGAGGCCTACAACGCGGTGCTGAAAATCCCCACCCAAGGCCCCCTGCACTGGATCACCCTGGCGCCCCACCCGGAAATCCAGGCCCGCAAAATGCTCAGCCGGGCCAATGCCGGCATTGAAGGCATTCAGTGGTTGGCCGGCGACCAGCTGGTACTTGCCGCGGAATCCAATCCCGCCGGACTGATTCGCTGTCACATCGAGCAAAACCAGTGTCAGCCCCAACAAGTGCGGGTCTTATCCGACGAGCACCTGCCACCCCAACTGCACACACGTGACATCAGCGGCGTCTCGGCGGCCAACCAGCAGCTCTATGTGCTGGAGCGCTACCACGCCCGGGTGTGTCGGCGGGAGCCCAAGGATTTCACCATTGAACTGTGCTACGGCTTCAAGGCGACGGAAAAGCATCCCCATCACGCCCACCGGGGCGCGGCCTGGGGTCAGGCGGAAGGGCTACAGGTGACGGATAAGCGGATTTTGATCGTGATCGACAACAATGGCCGGGTGCTGCGCAGCGACCCTCCCTCCACGGATACCTGGCTTTTTGAGTTCCGGCGCCCGGACGGCTTCTGAAGCCAAGCGTCCCATGCTATCCCCCCAGGGCCGGTTCGGTTTATAATCTGGCGCCTGTTTTCCGGGCATTACGTTCTTAAGTCTATCGGTGTTTCCATGGTGAAAAAGCTTTATATCAAAACCCACGGCTGCCAAATGAACGAGTACGATTCGGCTCGTATGGCCGACCTCCTGGGGGAAAGCCACCAGGTCGAACTGACCGACAACCCCGATGAGGCCGACATTCTGCTGCTCAATACCTGTTCCATTCGGGAAAAAGCGCAGGAAAAAGTCTTTCACCAACTGGGCCGCTGGAAAAAGCTGAAAAATAGCCGGCCGGATCTGGTCATTGGCGTGGGGGGCTGCGTGGCCAGCCAGGAAGGTGGCGCCATTCGTGAACGGGCCCCCTATGTGGACCTGGTGTTCGGCCCCCAAACCCTGCACCGGCTGCCGGAGATGGTGGATGCCGCCCGGGATCTGAAAATCCCCATGGTGGATATCACCTTCCCGGAAATCGAGAAATTCGACAACCTGCCCCCACCCAGCGTGGATGGGCCCACGGCGTTTGTCTCCATCATGGAAGGCTGTAGCAAATACTGCACCTTCTGCGTGGTGCCCTACACCCGCGGCGAGGAAGTCAGCCGTCCCTTTGATGACGTGATCGCGGAAGTGGTACACCTGGCGTCCCAGGGTGTGCGGGAAGTCAATCTGCTGGGCCAAAACGTCAACGCCTACCGGGGCGCCATGCACGATGGCAGCGAGGTGGATCTGGCCGAGCTGATCACCTACGTGGCCGCAATCGAAGGCATCGACCGGATTCGCTTCACCACCTCCCACCCGATGGAGTTCAGCGACAGCCTGATTGAGGTCTATCGCCAGGTTCCGGAACTGGTCAGCCACCTGCACCTGCCGGTGCAAAGCGGTTCCGACCGCATTCTGGCAGCCATGAAACGGGGCCATGTGGTGCAGGACTATATCGACAAGATCCAGCGCCTGCGGGAAATCCGCCCGGACATCAGCATCTCTTCCGACTTCATCATTGGCTTTCCGGGGGAAACCGACGAAGACTTCGAGCAGACCATGGACCTGATCCACCAGATTGGGTTTGATGCCTCGTTCAGCTTTGTCTATAGCCGTCGCCCCGGCACCCCCGCTTCCGAACTGCCGGATGACACGCCGGAAGACGTCAAAAAGCAGCGTCTGGCCATTCTTCAGGACCGCATTGCCCAGAATGCCCATCAAATCAGTCGCCGCATGGTGGGAACCACCCAGCGTATTCTGGTGGAGGGGCCGTCCAAGAAAGACCCGAGCGAGTGGCAGGGACGGACGGAGAACAACCGCATTGTCCACTTCCGTTCCGATGATCCGTCAGTCGTTGGCCACTTCATTGACGTAGAAATCACCACGGCTTTTCCCAATTCCCTCAGAGGCGAGCGGATCGACGACGCCAAGTATTGATTTTTCAACGCGCGCCCTCATTTACTAGCCGATAAGCTGGCAGACATCGAACCCTGCCTTTTCCATAATGAAAAGGCAGGCGCTGCTAGTTTCATCGCTGAACGATGAGCGTTCATCATCGCAGCTTGATCATGCCCAACCCCGAGAGAAACAGTTTGACCGACAAACCTCAGCAGTTTTATCTGGAACCCGCCGACGCCAACCGCCTGGCGGCTCTTAGCGGCCAATTCGACGAGAACCTGAGACTGCTGGAAAAGCGCCTGCAGGTTCATATCAGCCAGCACGGCAACAGTTTCCGGGTTCAGGGCGAATCCCGACGCACCCAGGCGGCCGCCGAAATCATCAAGCACCTTTACCGGGAAACCGAAGCCAACACCGAAATTTCCAAAGAGCTGGTGCATCTGTTTATCCAGGAGTCCGGACAGGAAGCCCTGGAAGCCGATCAAGAGGGCGAAGCCCCTTCCGAGCTGGTGGTGGTGCGCACCCCCAAAATGCATATCCGCCCCCGGGGCAAGACCCAGATCCAGTACGTCAAAACCATGGGCACCCACGACATCAATTTCGGTATTGGCCCGGCCGGTACCGGTAAAACCTACCTGGCGGTCGCCTGTGCCGTGCAAGCCCTGCAAAACGAAGAGGTCAAACGGATCCTGCTGGTTCGCCCCGCTGTGGAAGCCGGTGAAAAGCTGGGATTTCTACCGGGCGACCTGAGCCAAAAGGTGGACCCTTACCTGCGCCCCCTTTACGACGCCCTCTATGAAATGCTGGGGTTTGACCAGGTGACCCGCTTGATCGAACGCAACGTGATCGAAATCGCGCCGCTGGCCTTCATGCGGGGACGCACCCTGAACAATGCCTTCATCATTCTGGATGAAAGTCAGAACACCACCCGTGAACAGATGAAAATGTTCCTGACCCGGATTGGCTTCGGCTCCACCGCCGTCATTACCGGAGACGTCACCCAGGTGGACCTACCCCGGGGCACCCACTCCGGGCTGCTGCAAGCCATGCAGGTACTGAAAGGCGTCAAGGGAATCGGTTTCAGTCAGTTCACCAGCAAGGACGTGGTGCGCCACCCGCTGGTGCAACGGATCGTGGAAGCTTACGACCAATACGAAGAAAAGAATGAGCGCTAACATGCTAACGCTGGACTTGCAGGTTGCCTCCGGGAGCAACCAGATTCCTGGCGAACCGGAACTGACACACTGGGCCAGCGTGGCCCTGCGCGAGCCCGGCATCCCCACGGAAGTGACCATACGCATTGTGGACGAGGCGGAAAGTGCGGAGCTGAATCAGACCTACCGCAACAAATCCGGCCCCACCAACGTGCTATCCTTCGAATTTGAGATACCACCAGACGTCGAGCTACCGGAGCGCCCTTTGGGAGATCTGGTGATCTGTGCGCCGGTGGTGGAGCGTGAAGCCCAGGAGCAAGGCAAGAGCCTGACCGCTCACTGGGCGCATATGGTGATCCATGGTATGCTCCACCTGCAAGGCTACGATCACATCCTCGACACTGATGCCGAAGAAATGGAAACTCTTGAGACCGAGCTCATGACACAACTCGGCTTCCCTGCCCCATATGAGGATTAGTTACGGAACCCCCCATGAGTGACGACCATTCGAACTCGAGTCAGAATCGGCAATCCTGGCTCGAAAAGTTGTCCCAAGCATTCGCCGGCGACCCTGAAACCAAAGAAGACATACTCGAGATCCTGCGTGCCGCCCAGCGGCGGGACATCATCGATGAAGATGCCCTGAGCCTGATCGAAGGCGCCATGCAGGTCACCGAGATGCAGGTCCGGGAGATCATGATCCCTCGGGCCCAAATGGTGATCATCAATATCTCCGAGCCGCCGGCGGACTTTCTGGCCAAAATTTTCGAATCCGCCCACTCCCGTTTTCCGGTGATCGACGACGATCCCGATGACGTGATCGGCATCCTGCTGGCCAAAGACCTGCTGGGCCTGATGATGCACGGCAACCTGAACAAGGACAAAGTGCTGGATATCCTGCGCCCGGCCACCTTTGTGCCGGAGAGCAAGCGGCTCAACCATTTGCTGAAGGAATTTCGCAGCAACCGCAACCACATGGCCATTGTGGTGGACGAATATGGTGGCGTGGCGGGCCTGGTGACCATCGAAGACGTTCTGGAGCAGATCGTCGGTGAGATCGAGGACGAGCACGACATTGACGATGAAAGCATGATCCGGCCGCGCGGTGCCGAGGAGTTCGCCGTCAAGGCCCTGACCCCCATCGAGGAATTCAACGAATTCTTCCACACTGATCTGGACGACACCGAGTTCGACACCATTGGCGGCCTGGTCCTGAAACGCTTCGGACGCCTTCCCAAGCGGGGTGAAACCGTCGCCTTCGACGGCTTCCACTTCAAGGTGCTGAACGCGGACAACCGCCAGGTACGACTGCTGCAAGTCACCCGCACCTAATCGACAAGCCCATGATGGACAAGACAGCCAAAATTCTTGGATGGCTCGCGCCCTTAGCGGCCGGCGGCCTGATCACCCTCTCCCTGGCCCCCTTCTTCTGGTGGCCACTGGGTGTGGTCGCCACCCTGCTGATGGCCTGGGTCTGGCGCCGCCAATCGCCCCGCCAGGCGTTTTGGGCCGGCTGGCTGCTGGGGCTGGGGCTGTTTGGCAGCGGCGCCTCCTGGATCTATGTCAGCATCCATGTCCATGGCTATGCGCCGGTGCCCCTGGCGGTCTTTTTAACGCTGCTGTTTGTAATGGGACTGGCCTTGTTTCCCGCCCTGCAGGGCTGGTTGCTGGCCCGCTTTCTGCGCCGGGATGGCATCTGGTATCTGCTGTCTTTTTCCAGCGTCTGGGTCTTGGCGGAATGGTTCCGTGGCTGGTTTCTAACCGGTTTTCCCTGGCTCTACCTGGGCAACGCCCATGTGGAGTCCCCCCTGGCCGGCTGGGCGCCGGTGGCGGGAGTATTCGCCCTGAGCTTCGCGGTCGCTTTCAGCGGAGCTGCCTTGCTGAGCGCCCTTCAAGACCGTAGCCGGCCAGCCTTGGCGGGGGTGCTGATCGCAGTACTGCTGTGGGGCGCCGGTGCCGGGCTGCGCACCCAGTCCTGGTCCACTCCGGTCGATGACCCCATTCAGGTCGCCCTGGTGCAGGGCAACATTGCCCAGGAACTCAAGTGGCGACCGGAAGAACAGCTCAATACCCTGCGCACCTACCGGCGCCTAAGCCAAGCCTACTGGAACCATGACCTGGTACTGTGGCCGGAAACCGCCATCCCGCTCTTTATGCATCAGGCCCAGCCCTTGCTGGACGCCCTCGCAGAAGAAGCCCGCGCCCAGGGCGCCACCCTGATCAGCGGCATCCCCACCGCCTTTCCTCTGGACAATGACAGCGGCTACCGCATCCACAACAGCATCCTGGCGCTGGGGAATGGTTCAGGGCTTTACCATAAGCAGAAACTGGTGCCGTTTGGTGAGTTTGTTCCCTTGGAATCCCTGCTGCGGGGCCTGATCCAGTTCTTCGACCTGCCCATGTCCAGCTTCACGGCGGGTGACTCCGACCAAGCCCCCCTGACCGTGGGCGGCATCACCACCAGCCCCTTTATCTGTTATGAAGTGGTCTATCCGGACTTTGTCGCCACCATGGCCCGCCACAGCGAGCTGTTGCTGACCATCAGCAATGACAGCTGGTTTGGCGCCTCCATCGGCCCCCATCAACACTTGCAGATCTCTCAGATGCGGGCGCTGGAAAATGCTCGCTATATGGTGCGCGCCACCAATAACGGCATTTCCGCCATCATTGATGACAAAGGACGGGTGCTAAACCGCTCCGAGCAGTTTGTGGCGGAGGTGCTCACCGGACAGGCCCAGCCCATGGAGGGTCGCACGCCATTTTCCCAGGCCGGTTCCATGCCGATTTTGGTGCTGGTCATTGCCCTGGCACTGCTGGCACGCCAGCCCCGTAAAGCCGCCTAAGGCAATCGCAGGATCAGACCCTCACCAGATCCCGCGCCGGTCTTTTAATGAATCGGTGGCTCCGCTTCGATCTCGGGCTCCCGTGGCCAGCGGGCCGTGATCCGTTTGAAGTAACGCTGGCCACAGGTGTGGCAGGGCTGAATTTCGGTGGTCTCCACCAGGCACAGCATGTGGCCGCAATTGAGGCATTGCAGCATCCCCGCGCAGGCGATCTCACCGGCCATATAGGAGCCGGCATCATGCTGAAGCCGCTGTTCCAACTCCACCATTTCCACCTGCGTCTTATCGGCAATGGACAGCAGCAGATCCCGGGCCTTGGCCTCCACCACGGAGAGATCCACGCCCATCCAGCCAGCCACGCCATCACCCGTCTCATGCACATAATAGCGCAGGTCCTGAAGATCCCTGCGCACGTAGGCTTTGAGCAGCTCAATCTCATCCCGGGTCAGCTCACCGAGCTCCACTTCCACCTCAACGGCTTTATCGATCTCGTCTTTCACCGTCTCCCAGGTCCGGCCCTCCAAGTTTGCCAGGGCATGATCCACCCGCTCCAAAATGCGGTTATAAGCCCCGGCCGCCTGCTGGGAGTGTTGTGGAGCTCCCGTTTTCCCTTCCATCGCCTTGTCCTCCGGTTCCGCTTCTATCTGTCGTCCGGTCATTAGGTTACAATAGAGCCCTTTTCACTGTATTTCCAAGAATTAGGCTTCGCCTCCCGGCACCCCTGGTTTCTGACCGGCGGCGATAATGACGACCGCTCCCCATGAGCAGTCGTCCTGGTTAAACGCACAACGACAAGCTAGAGAACGATGGAAGAACTTTATCATCCGCGCACAATCGAGCAAGAAGTACAGGCCTACTGGAGCCAGAACCAGTCATTCAAGGTCAAGGAAGAACCCGGTAAGGAAAAATTCTACTGCTTGTCCATGTTTCCCTACCCCAGCGGCAAGCTCCACATGGGGCACGTGCGTAACTACACGATCGGCGACGTCATCTCCCGCTATCAGCGTATGCAGGGTAAAAATGTTCTGCAGCCCATGGGTTGGGATGCCTTCGGTCTGCCCGCTGAAAACGCCGCCGTCAAAAATGGTGTGGCGCCGGCCAAGTGGACCTACGAAAACATCGATTACATGAAGAACCAGCTCAAGCTGCTGGGCTTCGGTTATGACTGGGATCGGGAGCTGGCCACCTGCACCCCGGAATACTATCGCTGGGAACAGTGGTTCTTCACCAAACTGTATGAAAAGGGCCTGGTTTACAAGAAGATGGCCACCGTCAACTGGGACCCGGTGGATCAGACCGTGCTGGCTAACGAACAGGTGATCGACGGTCGTGGCTGGCGCTCCGGCGCGCTGGTGGAGCGCAAGGAAATTCCCCAGTGGTTTATCAAGATCACCGACTATGCGGACGAACTGCTGGCGGATCTGGACAAACTACCCGGCTGGCCGGAACAGGTCAAAACCATGCAGCGCAACTGGATTGGCCGCTCCGAAGGGGTGGAACTGCAGTTTGCCGTCAAGGATCACGATAAGCCCCTGACTGTTTACACCACCCGCCCCGACACCCTGATGGGGGTCACCTACGTGGCGGTTGCCGCCCAGCACCCGCTGGCGCTGCTGGCTGCGCAAACCAATCCGGCCCTGAAGGCCTTTATTGAAGAGTGCAGCCACGTTAAAGCCGCGGAAGCCGAACTGGCCACCATGGAAAAGAAAGGCATGGAGACCGGCCTGAAGGCACTGCATCCCATTACCGGCGAGGAAGTTCCCGTGTGGGTCGCCAACTTCGTGCTCATGGACTACGGCTCCGGCGCCGTCATGTCGGTGCCCGCCCACGACGAGCGGGACCATGAGTTCGCCCTCCAGTTCAGCCTGCCGATCAAACAGGTGATCGCCCCCCGCGACGGCGCGGAAATCGATGTCCAGGAAGCGGCCTATACCGAAAAAGGCATTCTGGTGAACTCCGGTGCCTTTACCGGCATGACCTCCGAGGAAGCCTTCGACGCCATTGCCGAGAAGCTGGCCTCTGAAAACAAAGGCCGCAAGACGGTCAATTACCGCCTGCGGGACTGGGGTGTGTCCCGTCAGCGCTACTGGGGAGCTCCCATCCCCATGCTGACCCTGGAAGACGGCACCGAGGTACCCGCCGACGAGTTTCCGGTGCTGCTGCCGGAAGACGTGGAAATGGATGGCGTCAAATCCCCCATCAAGGCGGACCCCGAGTGGGCCAAGACCACCTATCAGGGGCAACCCGCCCTGCGGGAAACCGATACCTTCGACACCTTTATGGAATCGTCCTGGTATTACGCCCGCTACTGCTGCCCGAACTATCAGGAAGGCATGCTGGATAAAGAGGCGGCAGACTATTGGTTGCCCGTGGACCAATATATCGGGGGCATCGAGCATGCCATCCTGCACCTGCTTTACGCCCGTTTCTTCCACAAGCTGATGCGGGACGTGGGCCTGGTCAGCAGTGATGAGCCGTTCAAAAACCTGCTGTGTCAGGGCATGGTGATCGCCGAAACCTTCTATCGTGAAGAAGCCTCCGGCCAGAAGACCTGGTACAACCCCAAGGAAGTCCGGGTCGAGCGGGATGACAAAGGCCGCATCACCGGAGCGGTGCTGATCGCCGACGGACTGCCGGTTATCCCGGGCGCCAAGGAGAAGATGTCCAAGTCCAAGAACAACGGCGTGGACCCGCAGGAGCTGATCGACCAGTACGGTGCCGATACGGTACGCCTGTTTACCATGTTCGCCGCGCCCCCCGATCAGTCCCTGGAATGGTCAGACTCCGGCGTGGAAGGCGCACACCGCTTCCTCAAGCGTCTGTGGCGTCAGGTTTACAACCATGTCAGCCAGGGCCCGGCCCCCCAACTGGACACCTCGGCCCTGTCCCAGGCCCAGAAAGACCTGCGCCGCAAGACCCACGAAACCATCGCCAAGGTCAGCGACGATGTGAGCCGCCGTACCACCTTCAACACCGCCATTGCCGCGGTGATGGAGTTGCTGAACCAGGTCAGCAGCTTTGAGGATCAATCTGATCAAGGCCGTGCGGTGCTGCAGGAAGCCCTGGAAGCCGCGGTACTGTTGCTGTCACCCATCGTGCCTCACGTTGCCCATACCCTGTGGAAAGCCCTGGGCCACGACACGCCGGTGATTGACGCCCCCTGGCCCAAAGCCGATGAGTCCGCCATGGTGCGGGACCAGATCGAGCTGGTGGTTCAGGTCAACGGCAAGGTGCGCGCCCGACTGCAAGTGGCCACCAACGCCAGCCAGGCGGACATTGAAGCCCTGGCCCTGGCCGATGACAACGTACGCCGCTTCACCGATGGCCAGACCGTGCGCAAGGTGATTGTGGTGCCCGGCAAACTGGTCAACATTGTTGCCAACTAACCCATGCCAAACACCGGTCGGGAACCCCCGACCGGTTCGGAGTTCTCCATGCATCGAACCCTCTGGATAGCAGTAGTAGCCCTAACCCTGAGCGCCTGCGGCTTTCACCTGCGAGGCGCCATGCAGCTCCCAGATCAGCTGAAATCCATGAGTCTGGACTGTCCCGCCGTGAAAGAGCGGCTGTTCTGCCAGGCGCTGGAAAGACAGCTCGCCGCGAATGGCATCGACACCAGCTCTGAACAGGCCGACTTCGAGCTGAAAATCCTGGAGGTGACCACCAACCGGTCCACGGCCAGTATCGATGAGCGCGGCGTGGCCCGCGAGATCCGGCTCAATCTGGCGGCAACCTTCGCCCTGACCGGTAACGATGCCCACCTGCTCATTCCGGAAACCCAGGTCAGTGCCTCCCAGTCCTATCAGAACGACCAGACCCAAGTACTGGGTAAAGGTCGGGAAGAGCAGCAGATTACCCGGGAACTCAGCCAGCAACTGGCGCTGCAGATTCTATCCCGGATTGGCGCCCAGGCCCCGCGGGCGCTCGAGGCCCAGCAGCAGCTGGAAATCCTGGAGGAGCCCGAGCTGACCCAGCCCGACGAACAGGTACCCGCTCCTTGAAACTGAAACCTGAGCAGCTTGGTGGACAGCTGGGCCGGTCTCTGGCCCCGGTTTATCTGATCAGTGGCGACGAGATCCTGCTGGTTCAGGAAGCCTGTGACCAGGTCCGGGCCGCAGCGCGCCAGCAAGGCTTTTCAGAGCGGGAGCTACACCATGCGGACAACAACCTGGACTGGCGCCGCCTGTATGAAGACGTCCAGTCCGGCTCGCTGTTTGCCGAACGCAAAATTATCGAGCTGCACTTCCCAACCGGTAAGTTTCCCGACAGCGCACTCAAGTTCATCAGCGATTTCTGCGAGCGCCCCTCGGAAGATAATCTGCTGCTGATTCGAAGCAGCCGACTGGATAAAAAAGCCCTGTCCAGCAAATGGGCCAAAGCCGTTGATGAGCTTGGCGTGATTGTGCAGATCTGGCCGGTAGAGGCTGCCCAACTCCCCCGCTGGATTGAACAGCGCCTGCAACAAAAAGGCATGACCATCGACCCGGATGCCCTGCAACTGCTGACCGAGCGGGTGGAAGGTAACCTGCTGGCAGCCCAGCAGGAGATCGAAAAGCTCCATATCCTGTCCGATCAGACTCATCTGACCCTGGAAGAGGTCAACCGCTGCGTGGTGGACAGCTCCCGCTATAGCCTGTTTGACCTGGTGGACGAATGCCTCAAGGGAAATGCCGCCCACGCCCTGAAAATGCTCGAGGGCCTGCAAGGCGAAGGGGTGGAGCCCACCCTGGTGATCTGGGCACTGGCTCGGGAAATGCGCCATTTGGATGGCCTGCGCAAAAAGCTGGAGGCCGGCCAGCCCCTGGACCGGCTGCTCAATGTGCCGTCCATTCCCAAAAAACGCATCCCCGCCCTCAGCAACGCCCTGCGCCGCCATCACTTACCCAGCCTGATGGAGCTGGCCGACAGCCTCCGTGAGGCCGACCAAGCCATCAAGGGCGGCAAGGGCGACCCCTGGCAGCCCCTGAAGAATGCCTGCCTGAAGCTCAGCGGCCGACCGGTTCCCGACTTTAATCTTTAATCCCGCTGCACTGCCCGGCCGCCATAGCCTGGGCTCCCCTCTTGGCTCGCCCCAAATATGTACAATCTTCCCATTTTGTAGATCATCATCTACACTTTGACTAAATAGCTAATAAGAGGTCAACTTTTATACAGCTCAATTAAGCCGGGATGGCTTCCAGAATATCGAGCCCAATTCTGTTTTGTCTGATGGAGTCAGGTACTGTGAAGAAAATAATAACGAGATCCGTAACCGGACTAGTCACGAGTCTTGCCCTCTTCGGTGTCGCCTTGGCCCAAAGTGGCCCAGCTCAATCCGAGAACCTGGAGACCAGGTTTTGGGAGCAGCTTTACCCAGAGGGGGGTGAAACCTTTTACTGCAAAAAGCCCTTCACCCAGAAGACCATGCTCCTCACCGAAAGCCATATCTATTCCACCAGCTGGATCCGGGAGCATCTACGCTGCGGCACCTCAAAGCAGTGCCGGGAGGAGAGCGAGGAATACCAGCGCATCACCGCGGACCTTCACAATATCGTTCCGGCAGATACCCGAATCGACCTGGAGCGGAGTACGGCCATTTTCGAAGATCTTCCGGAGAGCGTTGCCGCCGGGGAGTGTGGCCTGAAGCGCTCCTTCCAGATTATCGAGCCGCCCCATGACATCAAGGGGGATATCGCCCGCGCCATTCTCTATATGGTGCAGACCTACAACCTGCCCCTGAAGGGCAACCTGTATGACTATCAACGCTGGAACAAGATCGACCCGCCCAGCTCCCAGGAGATCGAGCGCAACCGCAAGATCCAGGAGCTGCAGGGCAACAGCAATCCCTATATCGACAATCCCGAAGCCATAGACGCCCTGAGCCCTTAGTCTGACGGCATTCGGTTCATGCGCCCTTTACCGGGCAAGCCCTTCAAAACAAAAAAAGCCCTGCACTTGGCAGGGCTTTTTCATTCAAGCGACAGCGCTTTTAAGTCGGACGGAGCCGATTAAAAATGCTCCGCCGCCAACGCCATCATGTCGTCAGAGCCGGCTTTGATACCTTCTGCCAGAGACAGGGTTTTCGGCAGCAGACGGTTGTAGTAGAAGCGGGCAGTGACCAGCTTGGCACCGTAGAAAGCACTCTCTTCAGACTCAGCCTTGGGTGCAGCCACCTTCACCATCATGGCCCACATGTAAGCCAGTGCGGTCAGGCCGAACAGATCCAGGTAGTCCACGGAAGCGGCACCAACCTCGTTGGGGTTGCTGGCAGCGGCACGAATCACATGCTCAGTCACATCAGACAAGCGCTCCAGGGCAGCAGACAGAGGTCCCAGGAACTCCTTCAGGGAAGCTTCATTCTGGTTGGCCTGAATGAACTCAGCCACTTCCTGAGCGAAGATTTCGTAGAATTTGCCGCCATTGGCCACGACTTTACGGCCCATCAGGTCCAGCGCCTGGATACCGTTGGTTCCTTCATAGATCTGAGCGATCCGGACATCACGTACCAGTTGCTCCTGACCCCACTCACGGATGTAGCCGTGACCACCAAATACTTGCTGACCCAACACGCAGCACTCAAAGCCACGGTCGGTCATGAACGCCTTGGCAACCGGAGTCAGCAACGCAACCATCGCTTCAGCCTGGGCTTTTTCTTCAGCGTTGTCGCTGAACTTGGAAATATCCAGAGCCCGGGCCACGTAGGTGGAGAACGCGCGGCTGCCTTCGATGTAGGCCCGCATGGTCATCAGCATCCGACGCACGTCAGGATGCACGATAATGGGGTCGGCTGCTTTATCAGGCTGGGCGGCACCGGTGGCAGCACGGCCCTGGATACGGTCCAGCGCATAAGCCACAGCACTCTGGTAGGAACGCTCCGCAGCGGCCAGACCTTGTACGCCCACACCCAGGCGCTCGTAGTTCATCATGGTGAACATGCAGGCCAGGCCCTTGTTCACTTCACCGATCAGCCAGCCCTTGGCGCCATCGAAGTTCATCACACAGGTAGCGGATGCCTTGATCCCCATCTTGTGCTCGATCGAGCCGCAGCTCACGGCGTTACGCTCACCCAGGGAGCCGTCTTCATTGACCAGGAACTTGGGAACCAGGAACAGGGAAATACCGCGACTGCCTGCCGGAGCATCGGGCAGTTTGGCCAGTACCAGGTGAATGATGTTTTCACTCAGGTCATGCTCACCACCGGTAATGAAGATTTTGGTACCGGTTACGGAGTAAGTACCGTCTGCCTGAGGCTCCGCCTTGGTGCGGATAATACCCAGGTCCGTACCGGAGTGTGGTTCGGTCAGACACATGGAACCGGCCCAAACACCCGAGTACATATTGGGCAGGTACTTGTTCTTGATTTCTTCAGTAGCGTGGGAGTCAATCGCCAGACAGGCACCCGCGGTCAGCATCGGGTAGAGGCCGAAGGAAATATTGGCAGACTGCACCATCTCTTCGACTTGCGCGCCGATGACCTTGGGCATGCCCATGCCACCGAACTCAGGATTACCACCCAGTCCGCACCAGCCCCCTTCAATGTAGGTCTGATAAGCTTCCTTGAAACCCTTGGGAGTGGTCACCACACCATTGTTCCAGGAGCAGCCTTCTTCATCGCCACTGCGGTTCAAAGGCGCCAGCAAGGAGCTCGACAGTTTGGCGGCTTCTTCCAGAATGGCTTCGGCAGTGTCCGGATCGACAGTGTCACGGGTACCCGCCATGGAAGCCCAGAGTTTGTCAGCTTCAAAAACCTCAGACAGAACAAAGCGCATGTCACGCAGGGGAGCTTGATACTCAGCCATCTAGTATTCCTCAGATTCTTTCACAGTAACCGGAAACCGGGCGGACATCCGGTATAAAAGTTGATCTATTTTACCCCACTATCCGCCGGAACTCCTATTACCAAAGCTCACGGGAGGGGATTTCAGTCCCAGAAAAAAGCCCGCCAAAGGAGGCGGGCTTCAGGGAGAGTCCCAGGCTTAGAACGCGAAGTTATCAGCCGGGATTTCCATCAGGTTGCTAGCGCCAGACAGAGCTGACTCTACATGGGCGCGGGTGCGCGGCAGAATGCGCTGGTAGTAGAAGCGCGCGGTTTGCACCTTGGCTTGGTAGAAGTCGGCTTCTGTGGTTTCGCCAGCCAGCTTCTGCTGTGCAGTGGCAGCCATACGAGCCCAGAAGTAAGCCAGAGTGACGTAACCGGAGTACATCAGGTAATCGACGGAGGCCGCACCAACTTCCTCGCGATCCTTCATGGCGAGCATACCAATCTTCATGGTGATCTCGCCCCACTCCTTGTTCAGCTTCGCCAGCGGCTCGATGAACTCTTTCATCTGCTCGTTGCCTTCGTTTTCCTTGCAGAACACGTGCACCAGCTTGGTGAAGCGCTTCAGGGACTCACCTTGGCTCATCAGAACCTTACGGCCCAGCAGGTCCAGCGCCTGGATGCCGGTGGTGCCTTCATACAGCAGAGCAATACGGGTATCACGAACGATCTGCTCCATGCCCCACTCGGAGATAAAGCCGTGACCGCCGTAAACCTGCATACCCAGGTTGGCCGCTTCGTAGCCCACCTCAGTGAGGAACGCCTTGGCAATCGGCGTCAGGAAGCTCAGCATTTCGTCGGCGTCTTTACGCACGTCTTCGTCAGCTGCCATTTTCACCAGGTCGCCCTGCTGTGCAGCAAAGTAGATCAGCGCCCGACCGCCTTCAGCGAAGGCTTTCTGGGTCAGCAGCATACGACGTACGTCAGGGTGTACGATAATGGGGTCAGCAGGACCTTCTGGGTTTTTCACGCCAGACAGCGCACGCATCGCCAGACGCTCTTTGGCATACTTCAGCGCGCCTTGGAAAGAAGCCTCCGCCGCGCCCAGACCTTGGATCGCAGTACCCAGACGAGCAATGTTCATAAAGGTGAACATGCAGGCCAGACCTTTGTTTTCCGGTCCTACCAGCCAGCCTTTCGCGCCGTCGAAGTTCATCACACAGGTAGAGTTACCGTGGATACCCATTTTGTGCTCGATGGAGCCGCAGGTCACGTTGTTGCGCTCACCCACTTCGCCTTCCGCGTTCGGCAGGAACTTGGGAACGATGAACAGGGAGATGCCCTTGGTGCCTTGAGGCGCATTGGGCAGACGGGCCAGAACGATGTGGACGATGTTCTCGGCCATGTCGTGCTCGCCCGCGGAGATGAAAATCTTGGTACCAGTGATGTTGTAGCTGCCGTCAGCATTCGGCTCGGCCTTGGTACGCAGAATACCCAGGTCGGAACCACAGTGCGGCTCGGTCAGACACATGGTGCCGGTCCAGACACCGGAAACCAGCTTGGTCAGATAAATGCGCTTCTGCTCTTCGGTACCGTGGGTTTCCACAGTGGCAACGGCACCGTGGCTCAGGCCAGGATACATACCCCAAGCCCAGTTGGAGCTACCGATCATTTCGCTCATGACCAGGCCCACGGACTCCGGCAAACCTTGACCGCCGAACTCAACCGGCGCGCTCAGCGCAGGCCAGCCACCCTCTACATACTGCTCATAGGCTTCCTTGAAGCCAGTTGGAGTTTTAACTCCCTCTTCAGACCAGGTGCAGCCTTCACGGTCACCGACCGCATTCAGCGGAGAAAGCACCTGCTCACAGAATTTCGCCCCTTCACCGATAATGGCACTAACCATATCGGGAGTTGCTTCTTCTGCTCCGGGCAGATTGCTGTAGTGCTCTTCAGCGTTGAGCACTTCATTCATGACGAAAGACATGTCACGTAAGGGGGCTTTATATTCCGGCATACAGGTTACCTCGGGTTTCTCAGGTTTGCGCCCGTAACACGCTAAGACTCTGAGTCAGCATGCGTCAGTCAGCTAGTTCACGGTTCGCTTGTGTTAGATCAAATACTGGACCATCAAACAAGTGTTTGAAACATACGTTTGCATCATCTAATTGTCAAGAATGAGATCACTCATAAAGTGATGGGTTCTAGAGAATTAAAGAGGTGGGAGTAGACAGTTCGACCTTAGACAAGCTTTAAGCCAGCAACTCCCCCGAATAGCCCAAACAGCTAAAGCTACAGAAAAGGGATGCCTGACACGAGGCGATGGAGGGACACGAGGGGAATGAGCGGTAGCGACTGGGGTCGGTCAGTGAGGCCGGGACCATCAAGCAAAACCGGATCAGGCTACAACATCCAGCAACCGCTGTGGACGTGCGCCCTGCTCCTGAAAAACACGTCCCTGCTCGAGAATATTCAAATAGGTTTCAATGCCCAGCCCCGCCGCAAAATCCGGCTGAGCCGTCTGCTCGGCCCGGGTCGTGGAGTCGCGATCAGCACTCTCCGCCGCGCGGGAACGCATCAGCTCCGACTGGGCCTCCAGCAAATAACGGGCGGCTGTGGCGGCAACGGCGCGGTCCTGACCGGAAGGTTCCGCCGGCGCCAAGGCGGCCCGTTGCACCTGACGCATTTTTTGAATGGTTGCTTCAGGGTCGCCGGCAATGGGCGCCACATCAATTGGCACCTCGCCAGAGATCGCATAAGAAGCGCCATCGGGACCACGCTCATAGTCATAGACCGGCGCGCCAGCGTACTTGCCACCCACCCGGGCGTGGGCCTGCTCGTGAGCCCTGACCTCCCGATCGCGGGACGCCAGTTCCTGGATTTCTTGTAACTCCTGCTCACTCAGCCCTTGATAGGCCTCGCCCTGGCCTTCTCCCTGCTCCTCCGACTCGCCATTGGTCACAGCTTGCAGGGTGTTTTTGGTTTCTTCCGCCACCTCTGACTCGGTCTTGGTCGGCTCGGAGCGCGTCCCGGCTGGTTCCGACTTCTCACTACCGGACGGCTGTGGCCTGGGCGCAGCGGGTTTGGCGGTGTAGACCAGAGGATTCGTTGGCGAATGACGGGCATGATCCAGCGCCGAAGGCTGCTCAATCGGCGGAAAAGACGGGGTATAGGTAGTCGTTGCAGGAGCTGCAGGCTTGGTTGCGGTGAAAGGCGTCACCGTATTTGGAAGCACCGTTGAATTACTGACCTGCATGTTCACCTTCCCTGCAACTCAGCCATTGCGATGTGAGATCGCAACCTTAAGCAAAGGTGTCGATCAAGGTTCCAATCATTTCATCGGCGGTTTTCACCACCTTAGCGGAGGCCTGGGTTGTCGCTTCGTAAAGGCGCATTTCCACCATGGACTCAGCCAAACTACTGTCGGTTGCGGCTTGAACGGTTGCGGGGCTCTGCCCACTCTGCGGCGCCGATGTCACCTGAGTGGTCTTGGACGCGATGTTCTGGGCAGTCTGGTGCAGACCAGTCATGCCCTTCTGCACACCTTCCAGGCCGGTATTCAATACTGAACCGATCATCTGACTCGCCTCCACCAGCCCCATTCAATTGGGCTGTAGCCCCTTGAAACGATCTTTCTAGCTTTCTTTCTTGGACTGACGCCGAGCTTAATAACCCGCGCCAGCCTTTAGACTCTTAGTTAGTATTCAACCACCAAACTGCTTAAATTTCAACCAAACCACATCAAAAGGTGACCCTGGGCTCACTTTGTAGCGGGTAGACCCTGTGCCGCCAGTCGCAGCGCGGACCAGTCAAACACCGGTTGAGGATCTTGATAATCCACCTGCCCCAGACAAGGCGCTCCCAGTCGCTGCACCAGGGTCTGCAGATTCTCCGCCCGGGCACTCATCGGCTGCGGCTGGCGTTGATTGGCAATCCAGCCGGCCAGCACCAAGCCATCCCGCTCAATGGCCTCCGCCGTTAACAGGGCGTGGTTCAGGCAGCCCAATTTCATATCCACCACCAAAATCACCGGCAATCCCAGCGCCCGAGCCAGATCACTCATATCTTCACGGGCATTCAGAGGAACCCGCCAGCCCCCCGCCCCTTCAACCACGGCGAAGTCCGCCGGCGTCTCCAGCATCCGGCGGCAATGATCAGCCAACCCCTGCACCGAAATCTCCACCCCCTCATGACGGGCAGCCAGATGGGGAGACAGGGGCTCCCGCAAGGCGACCGGGTTAATCTGCTCATAAGGTTCTTTAACCGTCATCACCTGCAACAGGCGCAACGCATCCTCATTGCGCAAACCCTCCGCGGTGTCCTCACAGCCGGCCGCGACGGGCTTCAGCGCCAGGGTGGACATGCCTTGGGCGGCCGCGGCACGCAACAGCGCCGTGGCAATATAAGTCTTGCCCACTTCGGTGTCGGTACCCGCTACAAAAAAAGCGTTCGCGATCATATCCTCTCTTTTATGCCTCCAGACAGCCCCAAACCAAGTGCCAGGTCGCCGGCAGCCGCCCATTGGGGTTACGAAAGCTTTCATAAGCCCGTCGTAACGCCAGGGCCCGTTGGCGTCCGGTCATCCCCAGGGGCCGTCCTTCATTCAGGTTGACTGCGCCAAGACTCTTCAGTTCACCTGTGAGCTCCCGCAATTGGTTGTATTCCAGGATCAGATTTTCCTGTTGGATCCGCACCTGCCCAAAGCCCGCCGACTCTGCCAGATGACAAATCTCTTGAAAGGGTAAAAAGTCATTCACATGGCGAAACTGGTCCACCTGCGCCCAAGACGCCCGCAACTCCCACAGGGTTTGCTCCGCCAAGGTGGCGAATAACACCCGCCCGCCCGGTGCCAGCACCCGTCGCATTTCCTGAAAGGCTTGCCGCAAATCCGGGCACCACTGAATGACCAAGCTGGAAAACACCAAATCCTGGCTGGCGCTCGCCAGCGGTAACTGTTCCGCATCACCGCAGATCCAGTCTATGCCCTCGGGGCTGTGACGGGCGGCGTACTCCAACATACCCAGGGAGAGATCCAAGCCACACATATATGAATTTTGGAAACGCTGGGCCAACACCCGGGTGAAGTAACCGGTGCCGCAACCCAAATCCAACAAACGGCCGGGAGTGAACTGGCGCGGGATCATCTCCAGCAAGGTTTCCCCCACCAGCCGCTGCAAGCGGGCCGCCTGCTCATAGGAGGCCGCCGCCTTGCCAAAAGATGCCGCAACCAAGCGTTTGTCGATCATCAGCACCAACTCCGAACCATGGGCAGAATGGCCTGACGAAGCTGTTCCGCCACCTCGGCTGCAAACCGGTAGCTGGGCAGGTGCCCCATGCCTGCGATCACCCGCACCTGAGCGTCGGGCCGCAGGGCTTTCAGGTCCTCCCCAACTCCGACGGGCACCAGGGCGTCCCGCTCACCGAGAAGATGAACAACCGGCATGGCAAGCCCGGCCAGGGTTGCCCGCAAATCCCCGTCGGCCAAGGCCGCCAGGGTTTCCTGTAAAACCACCGCGCTAAATAGCTGCTCGGGAGGCAACTGACTCCGCAACCAGCGCAGCTCTTCCCGCTGATAGTTGCTGCCCAGGGTCGCCAGTGCCGCAAACTGCTGCAAGGTAGCCTGAGGATCAGCCTGCAACGCCTCGGCAAACGCCTGAAAGCGCGCGGGGTCATAGGCCTGGGTCCAGGTTGGGCTGCGTAAAAAACGGGGGTTACTGCCCAGGGTGACCACCGCCGTGACGCGCTCCGGCACCTGGGCGGCCAGCTCGATTGCCAGGTTGCCCCCCAAAGACCAACCGATCAGCAGAGTGCCAGGCTCCAGGCTTGCCAGGATCTTCTGTCGCAGTTCAGACAGGGGGCGATTTAAAGACCAGCAATGCTCCGGGCCGATCCCCAGGGCCAGCCGCAAAGGCTCAAGCACCCCGGCAGGCATTCCCCAGCCCCCCAGCAACATCATGTTCATGAACTATTCCCGCAGGGTTTTGATTTGGTGGAAGGCCTGTAACAGCCGGTCCAGATGAGCATCGGTATGGGCGGCACTGAAGGTGACGCGCAGGCGGGCCGTGCCGGCGGGCACTGTGGGCGGGCGAATCGCGGTGACCAGGATCCCTTCTCGCTCCAGCACCTCACTCATGGCCATCGCCTGCTCCACGTCTCCCACCAGCACTGGCTGGATGGCGGTACTCGAGGCCATCAGCTGGTAGCCCATGGCGCTCATTTCCCGCCGAAAGGTTTGCACCAGCTGATCCAGGCGCTCACGCCGCCAGCCTTCTTCCCGTGCCAGTTTCAGGCTGGCCCGGGTGGCAGCGGCCACCGCTGGGGGCATTGCCGTGGTGTAAATATAAGGACGGGCGAATTGGATCAGCGCTTCAATCAGCGTCTCCGACCCTGCCACGAAGGCTCCAGCGGTGCCAAAGGCCTTGCCCAGGGTACCCACCAGCACCGGCACCTCGTCAACCGTCAACTGCTGCACTTCCAGACAGCCGCCACCACCGGCGCCCAAGGTCCCCAGACCATGGGCATCATCCACCATCAGCCAGGCCCCATGGCGACGGCAGAGCGCGGACATCTCCACCAAGGGCGCGATATCGCCGTCCATACTGAAAACGCCATCAGTGACGACCAGGACATGATCCGCCGTCGCCTGCTGCAGGCGCTGCTCCAAAGCTTCCAGATCCCCATGAGGATAACGCAGGAACTTGGCGCCGCTGAGCAGGCCGCCATCGAGAAGGGAGGCGTGGTTGAGACGGTCTTCCAGTACCAGCCCGGAGCGCCCCACCAGGGCTGCTATCGTACCCAGATTGGCCATGTAGCCGGTGGAAAACAGCAGAGCCCGGGCGCGGCCGGTAAAGTCCGCCAGCGCCTCTTCCAAAAGAGCATGCTCCTGGTGATGGCCATTCACCAAATGGGACGCCCCGGCACCAACCCCGTAACGACGGGCCGTCTCACAAAAGGCTTCCACCACTTGGGGATGATTGGCAAGTCCCAGATAGTCATTGCTGCAAAAACCGAGAAACGGTTTCCCATCAATCTGGATTTCCGGACCCTGGGCGGACTCCAGGCTACGCCGCTCCCGCAGCAGGCCTTGCGCCTGGCGCTCCTGCAGGGCTTGTTCCAACTTGCGAAAATCGGGCATGGCTAGGCCCCGCCGGCGACCTTCGCCGCATCATAGAATACGTCGCGATAGGCGTGCTCTTCCATGGCCTGCAGTAGGGCTTCCTCCTGTTCCTCTTCAGAACGGCACTCCTGGGACTGCTCCGGGCGAATACCCAACTTGTTCAGCAGCTGCATGTCCCGGTCAGCCTCGGGATTGGGAGTGGTCAGCAGCTTTTCACCATAGAAAATGGAGTTGGCACCGGCGAAGAAGCACAGTGCCTGGGTCTGCTCGTTCATTCCCTCGCGTCCGGCGGACAGGCGCACATGGGAGGCCGGCATCATGATCCGGGCCACGGCGATGGTGCGGATAAAATCGAACGGATCCAGTTTGTCCTGATTTTCCAAAGGGGTTCCCTTCACCGCCACCAGCATATTGACCGGCACGCTCTCGGGGTGATGGGGCAGATTGGCCAGTTGCACCAGCAATCCCACCCGGTCATCCAGGGTCTCCCCCATTCCCATAATGCCGCCACAGCACACCTTCATGCCCGCGTCACGGACATGGGCCAGGGTTTGCAGGCGATCGGAGTAGGTCCGGGTAGTGATGATCTTGCCGTAGAAAGACTCAGAGGTGTCCAGGTTATGGTTGTAATAATCCAACCCGGCATTGGCCAGGGCCTGCGCCTGAGACTGGCTCAGCATCCCCAGGGTCATACAGGTTTCCATTCCCAGTGCTTTCACCTGTCCGACCATCTCCAGCACATAGGGCATGTCCCGCTCATGGGGATTGCGCCAGGCCGCCCCCATACAAAACCGGGTGGCGCCCCGTGCCTTGGCGGCCTTGGCCTCTTCCACCACCTTGGCAACCGCCATCAGCTTTTCCTTTTCCAGATCCGTGCCGTGATGGGCGCTTTGCGGACAGTAGGCACAATCTTCCGGACAGGCGCCGGTTTTGATGGACAGCAGTGTGCTGATCTGGACTTCATTGGGGTTGAAATACTGCCGGTGCACCGTTTGTGCCCGGAACAGCAGCTCATTGAAAGGCAGCTCAAACAGAGCGCGGACTTCGTCCTGGCTCCAGTCATGACGAATGGGGGGCTGGGCGGCAACGGTCATATCAGAGTCCTTATTGTTCTATACTGGATTCCGGTCGACCAACTCGCTCATCATAGGAAAGCGAGCAAGAATTACTCAAGCCGGAAATGGACTTCCATGATAAACACCACCACAAACCTGTCAACTTTTAAATTATTAAAAGTTAACTACTCAAGCTGGTACCGGGCGCTGCTGGCCCAACTCAGACGACGCCACTGTCTGCTCTGCGACGACAGCCATCAGGAGCCTCACGGGATTTGCAGCCCCTGCCAGCAAGACCTGCCCTGGTTGCACTTCAGCTGCCCGGTCTGCGGCATCCAGCTGCCTCCGGAGGCCAACCACACGCCCTGCGGCCAATGCCTGCGTGAACCCCCACCGTATGACCAGTGTCTTGGGCTGTTCCATTACGAATTCCCGATCCGGGAAATCATCGGTCACTTCAAGTTCCGCAACCGAATCTGGTTTGCCCGGCCGCTGGGAACCCTGTTGGCCGAGCGCATCCAACAGCATTATCAGCTTCATCGGCCCCATTTCATTGTGGTGCCGCCACTCCACAAGCAGCGCCTTAAGGAGAGAGGCTTTAATCAGGCCCTGGAACTGGCCCGTATTGTCAGCAAACATACCGGCATCCCGGTAGCCCCCAAAGCCTTGGTCAAAACCCGGGCCACGGCCCACCAAAGAGGTTTAACCGCTGGGCAGCGGGCCCAAAACCTGCGCGGAAGCTTTCAGGTGCAGGGAAACTTTCAGGATCGGCACCTGCTGCTGATCGACGATATCGTCACCACCGGACATACCGCCCGGGAAATTGCGCGCCTGCTGAAGAAATCCGGGGCGACACGAGTGGATGTGTTCTGTGTGGCCCGAACCCCAAGACCCGCCTAGTGATAATTCACAAGAGGCGCCCCATGGCGGGATCACAAAGTACGAACTTAAATTAAACTTGAAAACGCGCCCAAAAAGCATTGGGTTTCAACAGAGATGGAAGGATATAATAACGGTCATCTCAAGGAATCACGCCAGATTCTTACGTCTGGCACAACAAAAGGAATAGTCCCACTCCCATGTCCGACAAAAAACAGTTTGCGGTTGTCATGCTGGTATCCGCCCTGTTCGTGGCCTGGATACTGTATCGCAGCCTGAACGTGGTCGCGCTCAACGAACAGTTGGCTGAAGACCCGGAACTGAAACATTACCCCTACCAATTCCGGGTGTTAAACACGGAAGGCCGGGTCGCCATCATGAGCACCCTGCGCTCCCACGATGTCCCTGCGGTGATCGCCTTACGGGTGCTCTATCCTGAACTGCAGGAGCTTCCGGTAGACAATCCCAAAGTTCTCAAAGCGGAGCGGGATATGGCCCGGATGCAGGCCCGCGCGCAAAAGCTGGTCCTGGATTACGGCAACTTCGACGCGGTACGCTGGGAGCTGGATGAAAACTGGCTGCGACTCCACAACGTCCACCGCCAGGCCTATTCCCGAACCGGACTGACGCCGCCCCCCTGAACCCGGCTCGGATAAGCAGCCATCAGCTGATTCACGACCCGGTCAATCTCTGACTGGGTCACAACTTCCAGATCATCCAGCTGCTGGGTATAAACCCCCTTCCACACCACGCTCCCCGTAGCCGTATCCACCAGGTTGACCAACAACTTGCCCTGGGACACGGGCTCATTCCAATAGCGGGTCCACACACCATGTTCGGTGGGAACATGCTCAATATCGATGCCCGCCTGAGTCTTGGTGCGAGCCAAAAAGCGCACCCGCAAGTCGGGCGCACCACCCTGATCCTGCTCCAGCCCTTTACGACGCAGAGCTTCGGCCAGGGATTGGCCAATCATCTGATTCACCAGCAGATCCTGTTGCCCATCAATCGATGAGTCCAAAATCAGCGCATCGATCTCAAAGGTACGATACTGGGAAAAGTCCACCTGCTCATCTGCAACCACTTCGACAGGGTTATAGGCGGTGGCACAGCCCGTCACCACCAGAATGGCCACCAGCCCCACGAAAGTCCTGACGAGTCCGTTTAATCTTGTCATTCACTTCGCTCCTTTGTTTTGGGTGGCGAGCCTTCCAACAGCGGCACAACCCGCTTTGAGGCTCCAGCTCATGCCATCTTCTCATCTCCAAGAATAAAGCAGTCATCCATCCAGCACGAACCCGAGAGACATTGGCATCCCCAACTCCGAGGAGCCTATAATGGGCGTTTTTCCAATCGGGACTGCTTTATGATCGAACTCCCCGCCCCCTTTGAAGGGCTGACACCTGATACGGTCGTCTCCGCAGTCGAGTCCTTGGGACTGCTCAGCGACTTGCGGATTTTTCCGCTCAATAGCTACGAAAACCGGGTCTATCAGGTGGGCCTGGAAGGTCAAAGCCCCGTTATCGCCAAGTTCTACCGCCCCGGGCGCTGGTCCGACGAGCAAATCCAGGAAGAACACGATTTCACCCTGGAGCTTCAGTCCATGGAAATCCCCGCCGTGGCCCCACTGGTTCACAATGGCCAGACCCTGCACCGGTTCCAGGATTTCCGCTTCGCGCTCTACCCTCGGGAAGGTGGCAGCCCCCCTGATTTTGACAACCTCGACCACCTACTGGTGATCGGCCGCACGTTGGGACGCCTGCATTTGATTGGGCAACAGAAGCCCTTTCAATACCGCCCCACGTTCAGCCTGGAGAACTACGCCACCCGCAGTATGCAATACCTGCTGGAGCATGACTTTATCCCCTCGGATTTGCGGCCCGCTTATGAAAGCCTGAGCCAGGATTTAATTCGCCGCATGGATGAACGCTGGAAGGCCGCGGGCAATATCAAATTTCTCCGAATCCATGGCGACTGCCACGTGGGCAATATTCTCTGGCGTGATGATGCCGCCCGGCTGGTGGATTTCGACGATTCCCTCTCCGGACCCGCCGTGCAGGACTTCTGGCTCTTTCTGTCGGGCACCCGACAACAGCAGCAAATCCAGCTGAGCGAGTTATTGGAAGGCTATGGCGACTTTATGGAGTTCAATGCCGCCGAACTGCATCTGACCGAAGTGCTGCGCACTGCCCGCATCATGCACTACAGCGCCTGGCTCGCCCGCCGCTGGCAGGACCCGGCCTTTCCCCACCACTTTCCCTGGTTCAATACCGGTCGATACTGGTCCGAGCACATCCTGGAGCTTCGCGAGCAGCTTGCTGCCCTGGATGAACCTCCATTAGCACTCTATTGAGATAAGGAACTTTAAATGGAACACGATGATCGAGTCAGCAAGCAGCTGTTGATCACGGCGATGATCGGTGCGGTGATCGCCACGGTGGTGGCGCTGGAACTGACGGGCAACCTGAAACACAGTCTCGACAAAGAAGCCATGCCGCTGGCGGAATACAAGGTGATTCTTCTGGAGGAGGGCGCCGGCCATCGGCTGTCCACCCAGCATGCGGACCAGTACGCCTATTGCCACAATGGCTTTCTCTTCATCCAGTCGGAAACCGACCCCATGCTGAAGGGGCCCATGGTGGACTTCAAAAACCGGGGCATTCCTTGTGCACAGCCCCTTCACACCACGCCCGACGCCGACCGCACTCCATAAAATAAACACACTCCATAAAAAAGGCCGGCGATTGCCGGCCTTGTTGTTTCGATACTGGTCGATCAGTTATCGAAGGGATGACGCAGGATGATGGTCTCGTTACGATCAGGACCGGTGGAGACGATATCAATCGGCGCCTCGATCTGCTGCTCCAGAAACGCGATGTAATCGCGGGCATTCTGGGGCAGTTCATCCAGGCTGCGCGCGCCCAGCGTGCTTTCCTTCCAGCCCGGCAACTCCACATAAACCGGCTCGATACCTTCGTAGTCGTCGCTGTTAATCGGCGGACGCTTCATTTCCTGGCCGTCTTTCTTATAGCCCACGCACACTTTGACGGTGTCCATGCCATCCAACACGTCCAGCTTGGTCAAGCAAATGCCGGAGATGCTGTTGATCTGGATGGTGTGGCGCAGGGCCACCGCATCAAACCATCCACAGCGGCGGGGACGTCCGGTAGTGGCACCGAACTCATGACCACGGCTGGCCAGGTGCTTGCCCTGCTCATCGAACAGTTCGGTCGGGAACGGACCAGAACCCACACGGGTGGTATAGGCTTTGGTAATGCCCAAAATGTAATCCAGGTACAGGGGGCCAAACCCGCTACCTGTGGCCGTACCACCTGCCGTGGTGTTAGAGGAAGTCACGAACGGATAGGTGCCATGGTCGATATCCAGCAGGGCTCCCTGGGCGCCTTCAAACAGCAGGCTTTGTCCCTGCTTGCGGCAGCCATGCAGCAAGTCCACTACATCGCGACACATGGGCAGTAGCTCTTCGGCCATCTTCAGGCAGTCGTCCAGCGTTTGCTGGTAATCAACCGCCTCGACCTTGTAGTAATTGGTCAGCATGAAGTTGTGGTATTCCATCACCTCACGCAGCTTTTCAGCAAAGGCCTTGGGGTCCGCCAAATCGATCAGGCGTACGCCGCGACGGGCCACCTTGTCTTCATAGGCCGGGCCAATGCCCCGGCCGGTGGTGCCGATTTTGGCATCGCCCCGGGCGGCTTCGCGAGCCAGGTCCAGTGCCTGATGGTAAGGCAGGATCAACGGACAGGCGCCGCTCAGAATCAGGCGATCCCGGACCGGCACGCCTTTTTCTTCCAGCTTGCGAATTTCCCGCAACAGGGCATCGGGCGCCAGCACCACGCCGTTGCCGATCACACAGGTTACGCCCTCCCGCAAAATTCCGGAGGGGATCAGGTGCAGCACGGTCTTCTCACCATCGATCACCAGCGTATGCCCTGCGTTGTGCCCACCCTGGAAGCGAACGACCATCCCGACTTGCTCGGTCAGCAAATCGACAATCTTGCCTTTACCTTCATCACCCCATTGAGTGCCCAAAACAACGACGTTTTTGCCCATTTCTTTCCGCTCTAAATGCCTGTTTCAGTAAAGTTCCGACGCGCGCAGCAACACGCCCGCGATTTATCCCAGAGGTTTGACCTGCCAGTCATCCCCAACCAGCACCAACTCCCGGTCACAGCGCCCAATCACTTCTTCTCGGGCCTGTCCCGGCAACAACTGAATCACCGTTTCACGGCGACGTAACTCTTGAACCTTGCTCCACAGCCCCGGCTCATCTCCAGCCGGAGCCAAGATGCCATTGCGGGGCAGCTCTGGCAAAGACTCAGCCATGCGCAGCAGTGCTTTGACATCAAGACTGAAGCCTGTGGCCGGGCGTGACACGCCAAACACGGCGCCGGCGCCGTCATAGCGCCCACCCTGGGCAATCGCCTGGCCATAGCCTTCGGCGTATGCCGCAAATACCAGGCCGGTGTGATAGTTGTACCCACGCAGCTCACAAAAATCGAAGTAAAACTCAACGTCAGGGAAGCGTTTTTCCAGTGCCGTGGCGACCTCTTCCATGGAATCGAGCCCGGCCAGCACCTCATCGTCCGTGCCGTCAAACAGAGCCCGAGCCTCCGCTAGAATCTCGCGACCACCGGCCAGACGAGGCAGCCGCCGGATCATTTCAGCCACCTGCGGGTCGGCCACGGCATTGGCCGCCAGCTCTTCGATTTCAGGAATGGATCTGCGTCTCAGGGCATCAAACAATTGCTGCTCCAACGCGCCGCTCAAGCCTGCCCTGGCCAGCAAGGCACGGTACACCCCGACCTGGGCCAACTCCACGTGGATATGGGAAATACCCACGGCCCGCAAGGATTCCAGCATCAGGGAAATGACTTCAATATCCGCCGAAATATCCGCCTGTCCGTACAGCTCGCAACCGGCCTGGATGGGGGTGCGGGAGGTCAGCATATGGGCGGGCACGGCGTGCAGCACACTGCCGAGATAGCACAGGCGGTTCACGCCGCCGTTCAGACGGGCGCCCCGCGCGTCGATCCGGGCAGCCTGGGGTGTCATATCGGCCCGGATTCCCATTAAACGGCCGGTCAGCTGATCGGTGATTTTGATCGTTTGCAAGTCCAGATCATGGCCGGCCCCGGTCAGCAGGGAGTCGAGATACTCGATTAGAGGGGGCGTCACCAGCTCATAGCCCCAACGCTGATAGAGGTCGATGAGCTGTCGGCGCATGTCTTCAACGACTGCAGCCTGGGGCGGCAACAGTTCTTCCACGCCATCAGGTAGAAGCCAACGATCAGAAACAGACATGATTATTCCAGTCAATTAATGGGCCGGACTTGGCCTAAGCCGGAGCCAGCGGAAACACATGGTCATATCATCCTGGCGCATCGATGATCAATGCACCAGATACAGGAGACCGGTCCCCAGCAACATGCTGATAAAGCCGGTCAGACGCAGATGACGGTTGTCCACCTGCGCCAGTAATTGCACCAGACGACGCCAGCGCTCGGGATACAGAAACGGCAGGATGCCCTCGAGAATGAGCATCAAACAAAAGGCTACAGCAAAGTCTTGCCACATAAACCGCTTCTACCAGCTCCCATTCATCATCAGGAGCGCCCGGTAACAGGACTGGGCGACGCGTGACATGCGCACACAAAAACGCCAATTTTACCCAGTTACCCACCATAAAAAAACCGGGACCAGGCCCGGTTCTTCAAATTGTACCAGAGTTACGCCAGCATGACAGAGGACAATTACCATCAGGCCGATAAATTCCGGAAGTCATCCCCGGGATCACTTCCGGTTGATCGGGTCCCCTGCTCAAAGCGGGCCTAGTTTCTGGCCGGATTGGGTGTTTTGAGATAACGCAGGAACTCGTTTTGCGCATCCAGCACCACGATATCCCCTTTGTTGTTAAAGGTATTTTCGTAGGCTTGCATGCTCCGATAGAACTCGTAAAAGTCCCGATCCTGGCTGAAGGCCTGGGCATAGGTCTGGGAGGCGATCGCGTCCCCCTCACCCCGCGTCCGTTCCGCTTCCGCAAAGGCTTCGGCCAAAATCACCGTGCGCTGACGATCAGCGTCGGCACGGATCCCTTCCGCCAACTCATTACCCCGGGAGCGATGATCCTGGGCCTCTTTGGCCCGCTCAGCCTTCATCCGTTCGAAAACGGAAGAGCTCACATCCACCGGCAGCTCGATCGCTTTCACCCGCACATCGAGCAAACGAATACCGAACTCCTGACGGGTCCGCTGATCCAGGGACTGGGTCAGCTCGCGCATCAGGGCGTCCCGCTCACCGGAGATCACCTCATGCTGGGTCCGACGTCCAAACTGGTCCCGCAGGCCGTTGTCGATCCGGGCCGCCAACAGGGAGGCCGCCCGCGCCTCATCGCCCGAGGTGGCGCGATAGAATCTGGCAACATCCACGATCTGCCACGCCGCGAACGAGTCCACTTCCAGCGGCTTTTTATCGACCGTCAGGTAACGACGGGTCGTAGAGTCCACTGTCAGCACCCGCACATCGAACTTGCGTACTTTGTCCATGAAAGGGATCTTCACGTGCAAGCCGGGCGCAATGTCAGTGCGGACTTCCTCACCGAAACGCAGCAGTACGCCACGCTCCCACTCGCTGACAATGTAGAGGGACTTGGAGCCCACCAACAGCACCAATAAAACAGCAATAATGCCCACAACCGATTTAGAGTTCATATCAACGTCCTCTGCTGCGGTTAGTGGTGGTGGCCTGACGGCTCAACGACTCATCAATCAAACGACTGATCGTACTCTCCAAATCCTGCGGCGTCATGCCCACCTGGGCGCTAGCCGCGTCACGGCTGGCCGTTGCAGCGCCGGCACCGATTCTGTCCAAGGGAATGTACATCAGGTTATTACCTTCCTTCACATCCACCAATACCTTGCTGGTATTGCTCAACACATTCTGCATCGCATCGATGTAGAGTCGTTCACGAGTAACTTCGGGCGCCTGCTTATAAATGGCCAGCTGCGCCAGGAAGCGCGCCGTGTCACCCTCGGCCCGGGAGATCACCTCGGCCTTGTAGGCCGCGGACTCTTCGATCATACGCTGTGCCTGTCCCCGCGCCTCGGGCAGCACTTTGTTACGGTAAGCCTCGGCGGACTCCACCACCCGCCGCTCATCTTCCTTGGCCCGCTGCACGTCATCAAACGCGGAGCGTACCGCACGGGGCGGCTGGGCTTCGTTGATGTTGACCTGGCGAACTTCAATACCGGCCTGATAGTCATCCAGGGAGCGCTGCAGACGCTCTTGGACGCGCACCGCCAGCACCGAACGACCTTCCGTCAGGACCGCGTCCATCTCCGCACTGCCCACCTCATGGCGCAGCGTACTGTCGATGGCGAACTCCAGCAGTCTCTCCGCATCGCGGACATCCATCAGGAAGTTTTCCAGATTGTTGATGACATACTGAACCGTCAGATCGATTTCGACGATGTTTTCGTCTTCGGTCAGCATCTGGCCAGAGGTCACCTTGGTCCGGATATTGGTGACTTCGCGAATTTCAACATGGTCAATCAGGGGCAGCTTGAAGTGTAGACCGGCGCCGTTGGTTTCCAGGTATTTCCCAAACCGCAGCACCAGCGCCTGTTCCCGCTCGTCCACGGTGTACACGGAATTGAAGATCAGGAAAAACACCAGCACCACGGCGATGATGGCAAAAACACCACCGCCTCCGGATGAAGAGGAGCCGCCACCGCCGGAAGAGCCTTTGCCTCCAAACAAGCGGTTTAGTTTGTCCATCCCCTTCTTGATTGCTTCATCCAGGTCTGGCGGGCCGTCTTTGCGTCCCCGGTTGCCACCGCCCCAGGGATCCTGATTATTTCTATTTCCACCCGGTTCGTTCCAGGCCATGTTCTTCTCCAACTATTAATGGCTTTTTATGGCCAATGATGGCCTTTATGGGCCGAGCCTTCGGTCATCAGTGTTGCCTGCCCCAGCCTGAAGCGGGCAACAGCATGACAGTTTCTCAGCACTGCGAAGCAATGACAACGTCGCAGCGATTAAGTTCAGCGGTTTACGGGGTGCCAATACTATGAATCTTGAGAAGTTTCGGCAACCCGACTACACGAGAGCCTCTTCACTCACGCCCGCCCGACTCAGCATCTGCAACCAGTCGCTCCGAGGCAAGCGCACTTCCAGTACCAGCGAGCCATCCTCCGACGCGCCTTCATGCACCACACTGCCGTTTTGATACAGCATGGCCCGCAAGCGTCCCAGGTTCGGCGGAAGTCTGACTGTCTTGTGAACCATGTTGCGGGCCAGCAGCTCACTGATCGCGGCAAACAGCATGGGAATGCCCTCGCCGGTGCGCGCCGACAGCCAGACCGCTAATGGCTTGCCATCATCGTCCCGCACAATGCCCGGGCCACGCCCGTCCAGCAGGTCAATTTTGTTGTAAACCACCAGCATGGGAATTTCATCGGCGCCAATCTCGATCAACACATTCTCGACCTGGCGCATGTTGTCCTCGCGCTCGGCAGAGTTGCTATCGACCACATGCAGCAAGAGGTCCGCGTTCTCGGTCTCCTCCAGCGTGGCGCGAAAGGCCTCCACCAGCTTATGAGGCAAATGACGGATGAAACCCACCGTGTCCGCCAACACCACCGGGCCGATATCCGGCAAGGTGATCCGACGCAGCGTCGGGTCCAGGGTGGCAAACAGCTGGTTTGCCGCATACACCTCGGCTTCGGTGATGCGGTTAAACAGAGTGGACTTCCCGGCGTTGGTGTAGCCTACCAGGGAAACCGTGGGAATCTCGGCCCGTTGCCGCGCCCGCCGTCCCTGTTCGCGCTGTGTCCGCACCTTTTCCAGGCGCTTGCCGATATACTTGATCCGGGCCCGGAGCAGACGGCGGTCGGTCTCCAGCTGGGTTTCCCCGGGGCCGCGCAGACCAATCCCGCCCTTTTGCCGTTCCAGGTGAGTCCAGCCCCGGATCAACCGGGTCGACATATGCTCAAGCTGAGCCAGCTCGACCTGCAACTTACCTTCGTAAGTGCGGGCCCGCTGGGCAAAGATATCGAGAATCACGCCAGTGCGATCCAGCACCCGGCATTTTAGTTCCCGCTCAAGGTTGCGCTCCTGACTCGGCGACAGTGCGTGATTGAACAGCACAACATCCGCCTCATGCAGCACAACAGCTTCTTTGATTTCTTCCAGCTTTCCCTCGCCGACAAAAAAACGGGGGGTGGGATGCGAACGAGAGCCTTCCACCAAGGCTACCGGCTCTACGCCGGCTGAAGTCACCAGTTCTTTGAATTCCTGAGGATCTTCCCTTTCACTTTCACTCGTTAGCTCCAGGTGAACCAGCACAGCACGCTCACCGGCATCAGGCCGTTCAAACAAGGGCTAAAGCCTCCAATCAGGCGCCTGCTTCCGCATCACCATCGGCCGCACCCGGCTGTGGAATCCGAACATTACGCGCGGGAACAACCGTGGAAATCGCATGCTTGTAGACCATCTGGCTGACAGTGTTTTTCAGCAGGATCACGAACTGGTCAAACGACTCGATCTGCCCTTGCAGCTTGATTCCGTTGACCAGGAAGATGGATACGGGGACTCTCTCTTTGCGTAACGCATTCAGATAAGGGTCTTGTAGCGAATGCCCTTTTGACATCTGTATTCTCCTAAAATTGTGATTTCAAAATCATGTCGGTACGCTGGCAAGCGATCTGCGTTACTCCCTGCATCGCATCGTCAGCTGGCCAGACGGCTAAGTTATTTTCCGCGGCGGGCAACAGCGCACACCCACGCCTTCAGTCTAAAATGGACACTCGCTGTATAGATTGCTGTCGATCAACGGACGACGCTTTCTGCAAATACTGAAGACAAGCATCCAACTGCTTTATTCAGGATAGCCGCATCTTCAGTTTCCAACCATGTTATACTCGGCCAGCGGCGCAACCAAGTAAGCTGTCGCTTCGCCAACTGGCGAGTGGCTGCAACTCCCTTCATCACCATTTCAGAGTAATCCAGCGCCCCATCGAGGTATTCCCAAACCTGACGGTAGCCCACTGAACGGATGGCCGGCAGGTCTGGATGCAAATCACCACGCTGATGCAGCTTTCGCACCTCGTCGATCAGACCTTCCGCAAGCATTTGCCGGAACCGGAGCTCAATGCGTCGGTGTAATTCCTGCCTACATGCCGGGGCAACCGCTAAGTTTATAATATTGTAATCTATGCCGGCAAAAGATTCGCGCTCCCAAGCAGTTAATGGCTCATTATTTGCCGTCTCGCTATCCGCCTCGCCCGCCCCACTGCTTCCTTGCCAGAAAGATGAGATAGGGCGCCCCGTCACTTCATAAACCTCCAGGGCACGAAGCAATCGTTGGCGGTTATGGGGATGAATACGACGGGCCGCTTCAGGATCCAGCTGTTGCAGACGCTGATGCAAGGCTTCATGGCCCTGGGCCTCCAACTCGGATTCAAGACGCGCCCGCACTGCGGCATCCGCCTGGGGCAAATCCCCCAAGCCATCACGCAAGGCCTTGAAATACATCATGGTGCCGCCCACCAGCAGAGGCACCTTGCCCCGCGCGGTGATGTCTTCCATGGCGGCCAGGGCATCCCGGTAGAACTCGCCCACCGAGTAACTGTCGGCGGGGTCCCGGATATCAATCAAACGATGGGGCGCCTGGGCCAGGATCTCCGGTCCGGGCTTGGCGGTGCCGATATCCATGCCCCGATACACCAGGGCGGAGTCGACACTGATAATCTCGCAGGGAAAGCGCTGGCACAGCTTGACCGCCAGATCCGTTTTCCCGGCCGCCGTCGGCCCCATCAGAAAAATCGCCGTGGGCCGCGGAGCAGTCTCACGCACCGAGCTGGTCACTAGCGCCCCCTCAGGAAGAGTTTATCCAATTCAGCCATGCTGAGCTGGGTCCAGGTGGGTCGGCCATGGTTGCACTGGCCGCTGCGCTCGGTTTCCTCCATGTCCCGCAGCAGGGCGTTCATTTCGGTAATGGTCAGCTGGCGGTTGGCCCGCACCGCGCCATGACAGGCCATGGTCGCCATCAACTCATTGGCGGTGGCCTCCAACCGGTCACTGCTGCCCTGCTCCACCAGGTCACTCACCACATCCCGCACCAGCTGCTCCACATTGGCATCCCGCAACAACACCGGTACCTGACGCACCAGCACCATTTCGGGGCCGGCAACCGATAATTCCAGCCCAAATCGTGCCAAGGACTGCTGATGTTCCTCGACCGCGGCGACCTCCCGAGTGCTGAGCGCCAAGGTGAGCGGCACCAGCAACGGCTGTGCTCGCACCCCCTGCCCATAATAGGCGAGTTTCATCCGCTCATAAGTGATCCGCTCATGGGCGGCATGCATGTCCACAATGACCAGCCCGTGGCGATTCTGGGCCAGAATGTAAATACCGTGCAGTTGCGCCACGGCAAATCCCAGGGGTGGGTCTCCAGCGGCTTCTTCCGTCACCGGCAGCGGTTGCGGCGCCCAGTCAACCACCGGAGCGAGCAGGGCCTCGCCCACCGCCTGAGGCATTCCTGATGCCCCGGCAGAGACCGCCGGGTGCAGCTCCCGATAGACTTCCATCTGCCCCCGTACATCCTGCTCCGCGGGTCTCGTCGCAAGGGGCATACTGGTTTGTTGAAAACTGGGCGCCCAATTGCGTTCAGCGGGACTGTTCAAACCCACTACCGGCCCAGGTAAAGGCGCTTCGGTTTGTAGCCGCTGCTCCGGGCGAATCTCACCCAAGACCCGGTGCAGGCTCCGAAACAGGAAGTCATGGACCAGGCGCGAATCACGGAAACGCACCTCGTGCTTGGTGGGGTGGACGTTCACATCCACACTGGCCGGGTCCAGCTCGAAATACAGCGCAAAAGCCGGATGACGGCCGTTATAGAGCACATCCCGGTAGGCTTGGCGAATGGCGTGGGCCACCAGCTTGTCACGCACCACCCGGCCGTTGACAAAGAAGTACTGCAAATCCGGCTGGCTGCGGGAAAACGTCGGTGCGGCCACCCAGCCCCACAACTTCAAGCCCGAGGCTTCGGCATCCACATGCACGGCGTTGCGCATAAAGTCCTGACCGAGCAGTGTGGCAATGCGCCGTTCCTGATCCTGAGGCCCTTCCGCGGCACGCAACTGGTAGACCATGCGCTGGTTGTGACGAAAATGAAATGCCACGGAGAAGCGACTGAGCGCCTGACGCTTAATCACCTCCTCCACATGGCCGAATTCCGTTTTCTCCGTCCGCAGGAATTTGCGTCGCGCCGGCGTGTTATAGAACAGATCCCGCACTTCCAGCGTGGTGCCAACCGGGTGCGGTGCCGGGCTGATCTGGGCTTCCATATCCCGGCCCTCAACCGTCACCTTCCAGCCCTGTTCCTGGTCTCGAGGACGGGAGGTCAGCTCCAGGCGCGACACGGAGCTGATACTGGCCAGCGCCTCGCCCCGAAAGCCAAGACTGGCAACGGCTTCCAGCTCATCGAGCTCAGTGATTTTACTGGTGGCGTGACGACTCAAGGCCAGCGGCAGGTCTTCCTGATAAATGCCCACCCCGTCATCTCGCACCCGAATCAGCTTGACGCCACCGGCCTCGATATCCACTTCAATCCGCCGGGCGCCAGCGTCCAGCGCGTTCTCCACCAGCTCCTTCACCACCGAGGCGGGCCGTTCGACCACTTCACCGGCGGCAATCTGGTTGGCTAGTCGTGGGGATAAAAGATGTATGCGGCTCATGCGACCTCAAATATCATTGGACAGCGGAATGAAGCGCTGGCGCTGGTTGCGGGCTTGGAAGATCAGGCAGGATACTAGCAAAGGCGCGCCCCCGGCCTCAATGCCTGAGCCGGGGCGCGCTGGTTTTGGAGGAGCAGGGCAATCAGGAACCGGGAATATGGATCACCTGCCCGATCCGCAGTTGATCACTGCGCAAGCCGTTCACTTCCCGCAACCGTCCGACACTGACATTGTTCCGCTTGGCGATGCTCGTCAGGGTATCGCCACGACTGATGACATAGCGGACCATTTGATTGGCGGCGGACTCCATCGCGGCAGCGGGAGCCGCGGCCATAATGGCGGCCCCGCCCTGTTTTCGCCAGGCCAGATAGGTGCCGGGCGGCGGCGCCTCTTCAAAATAAGCCTTAATGCCCCGGTAGATCGCCTGGGCCATCTTGCGCTGATAGGCTTTGTCCGCCAGCAGCCTTGCCTCACCCGGGTTGGAAATAAACCCGGTTTCCACCAGCAGCGACGGAATATCCGGCGATTTCAGCACCACAAAAGCCGCCTGCTCCACCTTGGGCTTATGCAGCTTGGCAATGGTGCCCATGGAGCGCAACACCTGATTCCCTACGCTCAGGCTCGCATTCAGGCTGGCCGTCATGGACAGATCCAACAGCACTCCTGCCAGGGTGTTATCCTTGTCATCCAGACTGACGCCTCCCACGCCACCAATCAGGTCGGACCGGTTTTCCCGCTCCGCCAACCAACGGGCCGTTTCACTGGTGGCGCCCCGTTCGGAAATGGCATAGACCGATGCGCCACTGGCCTCGGGCCGGGTAAAGGCATCGGCATGAATGGATACAAACAGGTCCGCATTGTGCTTGCGAGCCAACTGGGTCCGTTGACGCAAGCTGATGTAGTAGTCGCCATCTCGCGTCAGATAGCTGGTAAAACCCTGCTCCTGTGCCAGCAGGCGATGCAATTCCCGGGAGATGCCCAGTACCACGTCCTTTTCCCGCAGCTTGTTGGGCCCAATGGCACCCGGATCCTCCCCGCCGTGCCCCGCATCAATGACGATCACGACATCCCGCTGCTGGTTGACGTCACGGGTGCTTCTCACCACTCGGGCCGGTTCTTTGGGCTGACTTGCACCTGCGACTGCCGTTTCTCCCGTCAGCAAGTCCACCACCAACCGGTCACCATACTGACCATTGGGCTTTAACAAAAAGCTGCGGGTCGGAATCGCCCGTTCCAGATCCAGCACCACGCGCAGGTCCTTGCCATTGCGAACGCCGCTACGCACTTTGCGAATAGGGGAATCCTTCAAATCCAGCTGGGTCAGATTCGTCGCCAGCTGGGCATCGTTAATATCAATCACCAGCCGGTGGGGGCCCGTCAAATCAAATACCTGATAGTCGACCGGGCCACTGACATCAAACACCAGGCGCACATGGTCCGGCGCCGGCCACAAGCGCACGCTCCCCACGGTGGCGGCCTGCACCAACGCCGAACATACCAGCAGCAGGGGCAGGAGCAAGCGGGCAAACATTGTTTTACTCATCACTGCATCTCGTTTTGATCCGTCGGCCGGATCCGTGCTTCCAGCTGACGGAGGAGGTCTCGCCCATAGTCCGAAACGGCACTCAAAAGAACCTCACGCCCCGGCGATACCACTTGGATAAAAACTTCAAGATCGGGTTTTGGCAGAATTCCGGCCCCGCGATCAGGCCACTCCACCAAACAAAGGGATTGCCCATCAAAATAGTCGCGAATTCCCAGGTATTCCAATTCTTCGGGGTCTCCCAGACGGTACAGATCAAAGTGATAAACCTGCCGCCCTCCCACCTGGTAGGGCTCAACCAGGGTATAAGTTGGGCTCTTGACTGCCCCCTGATGCCCGAAAGCACGCAGCACACCCCGGGTAAAGGTGGTTTTACCGGCCCCGAGATCACCCCGCAAAAAAATCACCCCTACACCGGCACTAGCCTCGCCCAGGTTTTGTCCCAGGGCGACAGTTTCCGCTTCGTCACGGGCCGTCAGTCTCAACTCTTGCATGCGGATTACCTTGTTACTTCTCAAAACCGCCCATCAAATCACGCCCTCTTAGCAGGCTCGGCAGCGCGGCCACCACATCGGTTGGCAGCAGGCTGACATATCCCTGGCTCCGGGCTGCGACTTGCGCTGCCTCCCCATGCAGACAGGCGGCCAACTCCGTCGCCTGACGCCCGGAATATCCCTGTGCCAAAAAGCTACCGAGGATGCCGCTCAGCACATCCCCCATGCCTCCCGTCGCCATGCCGGGGTTACCGACATTCGCCAGAGCTGACAGCGATTCATTGATGCCGCCCCCAATCAGGGTACCGGCACCTTTTAACAACACAACGCCACCGTAACGCTGTTGCAATTGCGCCAGCGCGGCAAAACGATCCGCCTGAACCTCCGCCACCGAGCACCCTAACAGTCGAGCGGCTTCTCCCGGATGGGGCGTCATCACACACTCCCGCCCCCGAAGATCCGCCGCCAGGCCCTGCGCGGCGATCAGGTTCAAGGCATCGGCATCCAGCACCAGCGGCTTGTCGGATTCCAGCACCACCTGAAGCAGTTGCTGCGACCAGGCAGCCGTGCCCAGCCCCGGGCCGATCACCACCGCATCGGCCCGTTCCAGCATCGGCAGCAAATCATGACGGGACCGTACCGAGCGGGCCATGACTTCCGGGCAACGCATTAAAATCGCCGGCACATGGTTGGAGCGAGTCGCCACCGAAATCAATCCGGCTCCGCTTCTGGCCGCCGCCTCCGCCGCCATCACCACGGCGCCTCCCATCCCCTCGTCACCGCCAACAATCAGCAACCGCCCAAACTGCCCTTTATGGGCACAAGGACGGCGGGGCTCAATCAGGCCGGACACCTGATACCAGTCCACTCGCCGGCAAAGATGTGGAACGGCGTCATAAACCTCGGCGGGCACGCCAAGATCATCAAACACCAGCTGACCTACATGGTCAGGACCGGCTCCGGTCAACAAGCCCTGCTTAAGACCGATAAAAGTGACAGTGAGTTCCGCATCAACGGCACAATCCAACGGCATGCCCGTATCAGCGGACAGGCCGGAGGGGACATCGACCGCCACCACTGGTAGCCCAGTGGCGTTGATGGCCTTGATCGCATCGCCGTACAGGCCACGCACCGGGCTGTTCAGCCCGGTTCCCAATAGCGCATCCACCAGCACATCGGCTTCGATGACACAATCAGGGGTCCAGGGCTGAAAGGTCACTCCCTGAGCCACGGCCCAATCCCGCGCCTGGGCCGCTTCCCCTTGCAGTGTCTCCGGGGCAGCCAGCCAATAAAGCCGAACGTTGAGCCCGCGTTTTTTAGCCAGCCCCGCGATCACATAGCCATCCCCGCCATTGTTGCCGCCCCCGCAAAACAGGGTCAGGGAACCAACTCGGGGCCAGCGGCTCAAAAGATGACGAAAGGCGGAACGACCGGCACGCATCATCAGTTCAAAACCGGAAACACCCATGGCATCAATGGCAAGACGGTCCAGTTGCCGGACCTGATCGGCTCGATAGAGCCGCATAGGAAGAGAATCAGTCATAGCGAGCGCCGCTCCGGGAGAAGCTTGAGGTAAACATCATTTGTCGATGCCAGCCTGCTTGGGTGGAAGTTTCCCACAGCTCCATTTCCCAGACAACCTGTCGGTTTTTAACCCGGGCCACACCAGCTGTGGCAAAATACTCCCATCTAACGGATGCGGTCGTATGATTTCAAAACCTTTACACACCCCGGAAAACGTGGATCTTCAGGATCTTGCCCAAAGCATTAAGCGCTGGGCCGAAGAATTGGGCTTTCAGCAGGCCGGTATTACCGGGGTGAATCTGGGAGACCACGAACGCCGCCTGAATGACTGGCTGGCCCGAGGCTACCATGGCGAAATGGATTACATGGCCCGCCACGGCAGCAAGCGTAGCCGGCCGGCGGAGCTGGTGGAAGGCACCTTACGGGTGATTTCCCTGCGCATGGACTACTATCCGGACACCACACCCGCCCAGGCCGTGCTCGACAACCCGCAAGACGCCTATATCTCCCGCTATACCCTGGGCCGGGACTATCACAAGCTGATTCGCAAGCGGCTGACGCAACTGGTGGAACGCATCGAAACCCAGCTGCCCGGCCACCAGTTCCGCGTCTTCACCGACAGCGCCCCGGTGCTGGAACGCGCCCTGGCCCAGCAGGCCGGACTGGGCTGGATCGGCAAGAACACCATGCTGATCAACCCCAAGGCAGGGTCTTATTTCTTTTTGGCCGAAGTCTACACCGACCTCCCTCTGCCTCTGGACCCGCCCTTTACCAAGCATCACTGTGGCAGTTGCCGGGCCTGCCTGGACATCTGCCCCACCCAGGCCTTTGTGGAGCCCGGGGTGCTGGATGCCCGACGCTGCATTTCCTATCTCACCATTGAGCTCAAAGGGGCGATTCCGGAAGAACTGCGCCCACTGATGGGCAACCGGGTGTTCGGTTGCGACGACTGCCAGCTGATCTGCCCCTGGAACCGTTTTTCCCGATTCACCCGGGAGCCGGACTTCGCCCCGCGACACCGACTGGATAGCAGTCAACTGGCGGATCTGTTCCTGTGGTCTGAAGAAGAGTTTCTCAAGCGGACGGAAGGTTCCGCCATCCGTCGTACCGGCTATGAAGGCTGGCTGCGCAATCTAGCGGTCGGACTGGGTAATGCGCCAACCAGTGAGGCCGTGATCAATGCCCTGCAACAGCGCGCCGACCACCCATCCCCACTGGTGCGAGAGCATGTCGCCTGGGCGTTGGCGCAACACCCCAAGCCCAAGACCTAGCCCCCACGTCCAAGCCCCCCCCGCAACGCCCGTTAGGGCTGCAGGCGCAGGAAATGCTCCCGATAGTGGCGCAGCTCCGCGATGGAGTCCTGGATATCTTCCAGCGCCAAGTGGGTATTACGCTTGACCAGGGTCTTGAGCACATCGGGACGCCAGCGGCGAGCCAGCTCCTTCAGGGTGCTCACATCCAGATTCCGGTAATGGAAGTAGTTTTCCAGCTCCGGCATGTAGCGCACCAGGAAGCGGCGATCCTGCCCAATACTGTTACCGCACATGGGAGAGGCTCCCTGCTCCACGTGGCGCCGTAAAAACTCCAGCGTCATCCGCTCCGCTTCCTGCTCATCAATTTGGCTGTCCTTCACCCGCTGGGTCAGTCCCGACTCTCCATGGGTGCGTACACACCACTCATCCATCAGGGCCAGCACCTGTGCCGGCTGATGGACCGCAATCACCGGCCCTTCCTCAATCACATTGAGCTGGGAGTCCGTTACAATAGTGGCGATCTCGATGATCCGATGGACTTCCGGGTCGAGCCCGGTCATCTCCAGATCGATCCAGATCAGATTGTCTTGGCGTACCATGCTGATTCCTTCATGATGTAGGGTAATTTGGACACCGGCCGTCGACCGGAAGATGAGCGCCATCATACCACGGGCGAACTTTCGACGGCGCCCTTTGCGAAGCAATTGTGCCCCACGCATTCGTGGCCATAACCATTAGTCCGGCTTTCTAGAGCCCTTAACGAATCTCGGCGATGTCAAAACGCAAACTCAACCGACGCCAGCGCTGGCGCGTGGAAAAAATACAACAGGAACGGACCGCCCGTGCCCAGAAACGGGAACGGGACATCAGCCGCCAGCTCAACGCCGGCGAACTCAGCAGCGAACAGTTGGGGCTGGTCATTGCCCACTATGGCCAGCAGTTGGATATCGAGGCTCTGGAAGGCGAGGACCAGGGCAAGGTGCACCGCTGCTTCGCCCGCGCCAACATTGATTCACTGGTCACCGGAGACCGGGTGATCTGGCGTGCCGGCGCCAACCTCACCGGGGTCATTGAAGCCCGCCTGGAGCGCCGCACCAGCCTGACGCGCCCGGACAACTTTGGCCAGCTCAAACCGATTGCCGCCAATATTGATCACATCATCATGGTGTTCGCAGCGGAGCCGGAACCTCACCAGAACCTGCTGGACCGCTACCTGGTGGCCGCCGAAACCGTTGGGATTCCACCGATTCTGCTACTGAACAAAACCGACCTGATCAATGATCAGAACCGGGCGCACGTTGAAGGTCTGGTGGCACTGTATCAGACCCTGGGCTACCCGGTTATTCGGGCCTCGACCGCCACCCAGCACGGGCTGGACGAACTGCTTGAGGTTTTGGCGGGCCGCACCAGTGTGCTGGTTGGCCAGTCGGGAGTGGGTAAATCGTCGTTGGTGAAAATGCTGTTGCCCGACGAGGAGATCCGCATTCAGGAGTTGTCAGAGCACACCCGCAAGGGCACCCATACCACCACCACTGCCAGGCTGTTCCACATGCCCACCGGCGGGGATCTGATCGACTCCCCCGGGGTGCGTGAATTCGGGCTTTGGCATATTGATGTCCACCAGTTGGAGCAGGGTTTTATCGAGTTCGGGCCCCATCTTGGCTATTGTAAGTTCCGGGACTGCCGCCATCTGGAAGAACCCGGCTGCGCCCTCAAGGCCGCCGTGGAGGACGGCAAGATCGACCCGCGCCGACTGGACAGCTACTTCCTGATCCGCCAAACCCTGGAAGAGCAGCCCACCCGCTACGAGCGAGAATCCTGACCGGTTACCAGACCAGCTCGCGGGGATGCACCGGCTGGATCCGTTCGATCGCCTCATTCAGCTTGTTGGAGATATCCGGTATTGCTGGAGCATTGCCCGAGGGCACGGCTCCGGCTTCCGCCGCTCGCATTTCCAGCTCGGTCTTCTTGTTCAGCACAATGAGGGAAATCCGGCGATTCACCGGATGGTAGGGGTCTTTCTGGTCAAACAAAACCGAGGAGGCCAACCCCACCACCCGGGCGATCCGCTCTGGTTGCAGCCCGCCCACCAATAATGCCCGGCGGGCGGCATTGGCCCGATCCGCGGACAGCTCCCAGTTACTATAGGCCTCTTCACTGCCGCTATAGGGCATGGCATCCGTATGACCGGACAGGCTGATCCGATTGGGCACGCTCGACAGGGGGCCGACCAGCTCAAACAGGATCTCTTCTGAATAGGGCTTCAGCTTGGAGCTGCCGATATCAAACATCGGGCGCTGGGACTTGTCGACAATCTGAATCCGCAAGCCTTCGTCGGTGATATCCAGCACCAGTTGATCCTTGAACTCCCTTAACCTGGGACTCTCATCGATCCGTTGCGCCAACTGCTGCAACAGAATTTCCATTTTCTGCAACTCCATCTGCTCGGCCAGGGCTTCCACCTGATCCGGCGTCAGGCTATCCGTGGCTTGAGCGGCGGAGGAGCTGTTCAAAATCGAAACCTGAGGACTGCCCCCCAGATCAATCGGGCTGGATGAACCACCCTCGGAAAACCCGACCGGGTCCCGAAAATAACCTTCGATCGCCAATTTTTGCTCGGGTGTTGCGCTCGCCATCAGCCACAGCACCAGGAAAAACGCCATCATGGCTGTCGCAAAGTCCGCAAAGGCCACTTTCCAGGCGCCGCTATGCCCCGCTCGGCCTTTCCTGACCCGTTTGACAATGATGGGACGCTGACTTTCCACGCGACTACAACCCCCAGCGCCTTAGTTGGACTTCACGAAATCGTTGAGCTCCTGGAAGTTGGGGCGGTCATTGACGAACAACACCTTACGCCCAAATTCCACGGCCAGTTGGGGTGGCAATCCCCCCATGGTGGCCAGGATACTGACCTTCACACACTCGTACGCCTTGATTTCCTCGGCCGCCAGGTGGGCCATGGCATAGGAGGTGGGCCCCACAAAGCCGTAGGCCAGCAAAATACCCAGAAAAGTCCCCACCAGCGCTGCCGCCACGTGAACCCCAATTGCGGTCTGGTCACCAGAGCCCAGCATGCTCATGGTGATCACAATCCCCAATACCGCAGCCACGATCCCGAATCCGGGCAACGCATCCGCCACCCGCTGAACCGCATGGGACGGCTCCTCCAGTTCTTTGATGCGGGTTTCAATTTCCAGATCCATCAGGCCTTCCAGCTCGTGGGGCGACATGTTGCCGGCGCTGACGATTCTCAGATAGTCGGTAATAAACTCAATCAGCGTGGTTTCCCGCATCAACGCGGGGTACTTGCTGAAAATCGGGCTGTTTTCAGGCTCATCCACATCCGCCTCAATGGCCATCACCCCCGACTTACGGGCTTTGTCGAACAGCGCATAGAGTAGGCTGAGCAGATCCATATACAGAGGCTTGCGAAACCGCCCGCCGACGATTACCCGAGGCAACGCCCCAAACACCGCCTTGTGGACATGCATCGGGTTGGAGATCACATAAGCCCCAAAGGCCGCGCCACAAATGATCAGAATCTCGTAGGGTTGCCATAACGCGGCAATCTGCCCATGGGACAGCACATAACCGCCAATAACCGAACCGGTGACCAGGATGATACCAATGATAAACAGCATAACTTGGCGCTCTACAGCCTCTCAATAATGGATAGCATTCCCGCATGCGGCCACTGGAAACCAAGAAGCCCCTTCGCCCCGGGTTCCGCGCCTGATTGGAAGGTCCTGATTGCCAACGAATAAGCCTGGACAGCTGGGTAGCTGAGAGGCAAGGCGGGCTGAAGCGACGCGAAACACCCTCGGGTGCCCGAGATGCAGCGCGCCGGTCTCCGTGTCCATGCAGGTAATGCTAACAGTTAAGTCGATTCTCTTCGATTTCTCAATCTTTATGAGACAGATTCTCCCGCCAGGGCCCGGCGTCCAGCCCCCAGGAGGGATTGGCCCCGGCCGTCTGGCCGCCCGTGACCGGCATCTGCTATGATTCGCCCTTTCCGGACCCGGCAGGAAAACAACCATGTCATCCCCTGAACTGAACGACTTACCTTTGATTCTGGAACCCTCAGAGCTTGAGCCCTTGCTGGGACATCCCCGCCTGGTTTTGGTCGACCTGTGCCGCCCTGATCAGTATGTCTCGGCCCACCTGCCCGGCGCCATCCATGTTTCACCGGCGGAAACCCAATGGGGACAACCTCCAGCCCCGGGCCTGCTGCCCTCTCTCACGCAGCTTCAGCACCTGGTGGAACGACTCGGACTGGGTGATGACAGCTGGGCGGTAGTCTATGACGACGAAGGCGGCGGCTGGGCGGGACGCATGCTCTGGCTGCTGGACTCCATCGGCTTTCAGCGCTGCTCCTATCTCAATGGGGGCCTGATCGCCTGGGCCCAGGAAGAGCGCCCGTTAAGCCGGGAGTTGCCCGCCCCGAACCAACCGCAAACTCCGTTTCAGCCCAACCTGACCCAACAGCCCACCGCTTCCCTGGATTATCTCCTGGAGCGCATTGGTGCCGAGGATCTGGCAATCTGGGATGCACGCTCACCGGGCGAATATCACGGCACTCAGGTCAATGCCCGTCGGGCCGGCCATATTCCGGGCGCCGTCAATCTGGAGTGGACCCAACTGATGGACCCGGCACGGGGCTATCGGCTGAAGTCCGACGACAGGTTACGCACCATGCTCACCCAGCTCGGCATTACGCCGGATAAAGAAATTATCACCCACTGCCAAACCCACCACCGTTCCGGCCTGACCTATCTCGCCGCCAAGCATCTTGGCTATCCGCGAGTGAAAGCCTATGCCGGCTCCTGGTCTGAGTGGGGCAACCATCCAGAGACGCCAATCGAATGATTTCAGAACAACTCGAAAATAAACGCAGCATTCCTGCCTTCGATCGCCTGTTTGTGATCAGCCAGTACCTGGCCCCACAACACCTGATCTCCCGTGCGGTCGGGCTGTTGGCCAACACTCGCCATCCCGCCATCAAGAACGCCTTGATCCGGTGGTTCATCCAGCGCTATCAGGTCAATATGGCCGAAGCCCTGCATGAAAACGCGGAAGACTACGCCTGCTTCAACGACTTTTTCACCCGTGAGCTCAAACCCGGCGCCCGCACCTTTGTCACCGGCGCCAATGAAATCGCCTGCCCGGTCGATGGCGCCATCAGCCAGTTGGGCAGCATCGGTCAGGGCCGGATCTTTCAGGCCAAGGGCCACCATTTCGATCTGGTCGACCTGCTGGGCGGCAACCAAGAGTTTGCCGCGCCCTTTGAGGATGGCGAGTTCGCCACCATCTACCTGTCGCCCAAGGACTATCACCGCATTCACATGCCTCTGGCCGGCAAACTGAAGGCCATGGTCCACGTGCCGGGTGATCTGTTCTCGGTCAACCCGGTGACCGCCGAGAATGTGCCCAACCTGTTTGCCCGCAACGAGCGAGTGGTTGCCCTGTTCGATACCGAGCAAGGCCCGATGGCGATGGTTTTGGTGGGCGCGATGATCGTGGCCAGTATTGAAACCGTCTGGGCGGGCCAGGTTGCGCCCCGTCGCAAACAGGTCACCACCATTCACTATGGCGAGACGGCCCCCGCGCTAAGCCTGGAGCAAGGTGCTGAAATGGGTCGCTTCAAACTGGGCTCCACCGTGGTGCTGTTGTTCCCGAAAGGCAAGATGCAGTGGGCCGAAGGGTTGACCGCCGGCGCCGGCGTCAGACTCGGCCAGCTGCTGGGCACCAAACTGTAAACACCCAGGCCGGATGCGCCCTTCGGTCCACCACGGACTGAAGGGGCACCGGTGATGATTCACACCCGATCAATGGGGAACGGAATCACGTCATCAATACTTTGCGCGCCAACTGCAATCATCAGCAACCGATCCACCCCCAACGCCACCCCCGCACAAGAGGGCATTCCCTGTCGCAACGCGGCGATAAAACGCTGATCGATAGGGATTTCCGGTTTGCCCAACTGCACCCTGTGGAGATTGTCCTGGGCGAAGCGACGAGCCTGCTCCTCGGCATCGGTCAGCTCAAAATAACCGTTGGCCAGCTCGATTCCCCGCACATAAAGCTCAAACCGTTGCGCCACCACAATGTCGTCACTTTGGCAGGTTTGTGCCAGAGCGGCCTGGGAGGGCGGATAGTGATACACAAAAGTGCCGCCCGCCTGTCCCAGGCAGGGTTCCACCTGGTGGGACAGAATAATGTCCAACAGCTCATCCCGATTCAGGTCGCCAACCTGCAGCCCCGACAGCTCCGCGGCCCGCGCCTGCAGATCATCCAACGGGGCCAGAAAGGGGTCCATTCCCGCATAGCGCAGAAAAGCCTCCCGGTAGGTCAGCCGTTCCGTCGCCGGCACCTCCGCCACCACCTGCACCAACTCCGCCACTTCCGACATGAGCAGATCCAGGTCAAAGCCCGGGCGATACCATTCCAGCATGGTGAACTCTGGATTGTGGCGCCGCCCTCGCTCGCCATCCCGAAAAGCACGCCCCAATTGATAAATGGGACCGCTGCCCGCCGCCAGTAGGCGCTTCATGGCATATTCGGGCGAGGTTTGCAGATAGAGGGTTTTTGGCGCCACGCCCGGCGCCTCGTGATAGTGGGCTTCAATGCTGTCGAGATAGGGATCAAGCGCCGTGCTGCTGGCCAGCAGTGGCGTATCCACTTCCAGTACGCCCTTGTCTCGAAAAAATTGCCGGATAGCGGCAAGAAAATCCGCCCGCCGCTGCAGCATCCGCAACTCGGCACTAGGCAGCCAGGAATAGTCGTTCACAGGTTTGAAGTCTTAAACAGGTAGGGGAAACAGCAGAAATGGGGCGCACAGCGCCCCAAAAATGACTTAGCCTTTCGCGCGGCTCACGTACTCGCCGGTACGGGTGTCCACTTTGATCACTTCACCCGTGGTGATAAACAGCGGAACGCTGACCACTGCACCGGTGGAGAGCTTGGCGGGCTTGCTGCCGCCCTGGGCCGTGTCACCACGAACACCGGGATCGGTCTCGATAATTTCCAGCTCGATAAAGTTGGGCGGGCTGACGGAAAGCGGAGAGTTGTTATACAGGGTGACCGTATAGATCGCCTGCTCTTTCAACCATTTGACCGCCTCACCGACTGACTTCTCGTCCGCCGCGAACTGCTCGAAAGAGCCGTCAGTGGCCATGAAGTGCCAGAACTCACCGTCGCTGTACAGGTATTCCATGTCCTTATCGATGACATCCGCACCTTCCAGACTCTCGCCGGACTTAAAGGTACGCTCCCACACGCGACCGGTTTTCAGGTTACGCAGCTTAACTCGGTTAAAGGCCTGACCCTTGCCAGGCTTTACAAATTCGTTCTCCAGAATGGCACAAGGATCGCCCTCGAGCATAACCTTGAGACCCTGTTTGAATTCGTTGGTAGAATACGTCGCCATAAGTCCTCATCCAATATCGACAGATGCCCTGAAATGGTAAACGCTTAATGATAGCTCGAACCCAGCACCCAGTAGAAGGGGAGTCCCTACAAAACCAGCTGCCAAGTTGGCAAGAAGAGCTGTCACGGGCCATTCGCCAGCCCCGGGAGCTGCTTGAAGCCCTGCAGCTCCCGGCCGAGCTGCTGGATGGCATGAACCAGGGGGACCAGCTGTTCCCCTTGAGAGTGCCCTACCCTTACCTCTCCCGGATCGAGCCCGGCAACCCGCAAGACCCCCTGCTGCTCCAGGTGCTTCCCAGCCTACAGGAAACCCGCCAGGTGCCCGGCTATCTCACCGACCCGCTCCAGGAGCAACAGGCGATTGCCCACCCGGGGGTGCTGCACAAATATCACGGCCGGGTGTTGCTGATTGTCAGCGGAGCCTGCGCCATTAATTGCCGCTACTGCTTTCGACGCCACTTCCCATACGACGACAACAACCTCAGCACTCAGGAGTGGGAGCAGGCGCTGGCCTATCTGGCCCAGGACTCCAGTATCGACGAGGTGATTCTCAGCGGTGGCGACCCACTGGCGGTCAACGACAAACGCCTGCTGTGGCTGATCAATCGGCTTGAGGCGATCCCCCACCTCCAGCGACTGCGGATCCATACCCGTCTACCCATTGTCATTCCCCAGCGCATCACGCCGGAACTGCTCCAGGGGCTGCAACAAAGCCGTCTGCAAAAAGTGATGGTGGTCCATGTGAACCATGCCCAGGAACTGGACACGCCGGTTCGCCAGGCACTAAAACAGGTGCAGGAAGCCGGAGTCACCCTGCTCAACCAGGCTGTTTTGCTGCGGAACGTCAACGACGACACCGACACCCTGACTAAGCTCAGCAAACAACTGTTCAGCGCGGGCGTTCTGCCTTATTATCTGCACCTGTTGGATCCAGTGCAGGGAGCGGCCCATTTTGACGTGCCCCATGCCGAAGCGGTGGCGCTGGTCAAAGGCCTTCTTGAGTTGCTTCCGGGGTATCTGGTTCCCAAACTGGTACGAGAAGATCCGGGACATCCTTCCAAGTCTCCCCTACTCTAAATTTGTCAGGCTTCGCAACGCTATGTAATTTTTTGTTATGGCCGTCACGTCTCCACTTACAGTTCCTGACGAAACGCCATGATCTGCTATTCTATGAAACTGGGTACTCCTGACCCGGGCACGATGAGTTGCGCTGCCCCTCGCCACCATTTGGGGTCGCAGGGCGTGTCGTGCTCAAACAGGATATGGAACTCAACCGATGGCCCATATTTGGCCTAAAAAATAGACATGCCTACATGTCACGCTGGCACATGCCCACCGTGAGCAGGCCCCAACAACATACTCAGTGGTCGTTGCATGGAAGATCTGTCCTCGAATGTGATGTTAACCATCCCCGAACAAAAGCTCAGCAGGCTTTCTTTTGCCGGTCCCAACGTTCGCGATCTGGAAGACTGGGTACAAAGCCTGCCCATGGCCAATATTGGGGAAACCGCGAAACATCTGTATCACGCTATTATCGAGCTGAATCAACTGACGGTAGCCCCCTTAACACGCTACCAACTGCTGGAGATTGTTCGAGGGCCGATTTACTTCGTCTGTGCCGGGTTATCCAAACACTTTCTGAATCAGCCCGTTATCCTGCCGGAGAAGCAGCGTAAAATCGCCAACCTGGCCCAGGCCCTGCAATTGCACCTGGCCACCGGCTACAAGATTGTCGTTGTCGAGGGGCAATCCCAAATCCTGGTGGACAAAGTGCGCCGGGTCATCGCCCATGCCTGCCACCGCGCCATTAGCGATCTCGGCCAAACCATTTTGCGCTCCTACCAGCTGTATTGCCCCAGCCCGAGCAAGGTCTGGCTGGAAGTGCACCAGCTTTATCGCTTCGCGGAAGCAAACAATCTGCTCCGAAACGATGTGGAGGACCCACAGGCCGCCTATATCAAGTTTTCCCGCATTGATGATGCCTATAAGAAAGTACTGTTATTGGGCTGCAGCAAGCCCAACCAGTGCCGGCAAAATGATATTGCGGTGATTTACGACAGTTTCGAGAACTGGACCAGGTATGTGGAAGTCGGCAGACCCTGCCACGAAAATGATCTCTTTATCATTAACCCCCAGCGGGATATTCCGCCAATCTACCGTAGCCTGTATGACGGACCGATCACTGCGGACTTTTGTGGATTGGACACCTCTGATCTGGTGCAACGAATCACCGATTATCTGGGCCAGTTGAAAGACACCAAGCTGCCGTCTAATGACATTTTGCCCATGCCCGTGCGCCTGGCGGACCGGTTGGTCAGCCACCTGGGCCAGTCCCTGGGGATTCTGACCAAGCGTAACTTCAAGCGGATTGCCGCCAACGGCCAGCTGTTTGTCTGCGTTGGCCTGAGCGCCACCCACAACTTCTGCGCCAATGGCATGGACTTCGAGCAGCAGCTGATCGGCACCGGCAACCGCGCCGATGACTCCGCGGAGAATCTCTTTGTCCGCCGCATGAAACAGAAAGACATTTGGTCGGCGAGTGTCGACAGTGGCCCGGAGCGTAGTGCTTTTGAGCGAGCTGATCTGTCGCCGATCAATTACACCGGCATCAGTGGCAAGACAGACCAGCCGGAGAGCGAGAAAAAAACCGTTTACCAACACCATCAGGTGCCGCTGATCAATATCAGCCCCGGTGGCTATTGCCTGCAGTGGCAAGGCGAGATTCCCATCAATGTCCAGGCCGGAGAGATTATCGGGGTCCGGGAAAGCGAGGAGCTGCCCTGGAGCATCGCCACGATCCGCTGGATCCGGCAGGTCAAACAGCATGGTACCCAGATTGGGGTTGAACTGCTGGCTCCCAACGCAACCCCTTGCGCCGTCCAGCTGATTCAGCGGGTAGGCGAAAACAGCGACTATCTGCGCGCCCTGCTGCTGCCGCCGCTGCCTGCCATCGGCCAGCCGATGACCCTGATTACTCCTCGCCTGCCCTTCCAGGAAGGCCACCGGGTCCTCATTAACCAGCATGGCAAGGAGACCAAGGCGCAGCTGATCCGTCGCGTGTCAGCCACCGCCAGCTACAGCCGCTTTGAATTCAAGGACGCTGAAGCAGAACCTCAGCCTGACACCAAACCCCAGAACAATGAGTTTGATGCCCTGTGGTCTATCCTCTAGGCCGACTCAGCTCAAGAGTCAGGTGGTTTAAAGTGCTTTCCCCTTGTACGAAAGCAAAACTCATGTCATTGTTTCTCTATAGTGTTTCCAATCGGATGGTGGTCCCAGTGACCCGGCGGGCGTAAAACGCCCGCCATCCCGATCATTCGCGAAGCGTCTCAGAGGCATTCACACTTTATCGAGCTGACTTAAGTACCATGGTATCCAAATCCCAGACTGTGCGTTTATTGATTCTCGACTCCTCCCAAAATGAGGCGGAAGCCTTGGTCAGCCTTCTTCGCAACGGGGGCAAGGCAACCCGGGGCCATCGGGTTACCGCTGAAGAAGAGCTGCTGGAATCAATCAAGGATCAAGTCTGGGACTTGTGTGTGGCCCGGGAGGAGTCCGGCGAACTAGGCTACAAGGATGCTCTGGCCCACATCCTGCGACTCGACAAAGACATCCCCTTTATTCTGCTAACCGAAGGCTACAAGCCCGAGCTGGTCGTGGAAACCCTGAAACTCGGCGCCAGTGACGTCATTCCCCATGCCGAGAAGAATCATATCCTGCTGGCCATTGACCGGGAGCTGCGCAACCTTGAGGAGCGACGGCGCCGCCGCGCCCTGGATCTGCACCTGCAGGAAGCGGAAAAACGCTGCCAACTGCTGCTCGACAGCTCCATGGATGCCATCGCCTATGTCAGCGACGGCATGCATATCTATGCCAACCAGACCTACCTGGACATGTTCGGCTATGAAGACATCGATGACCTGATGTGTATCCCCATCATGGATACGGTGATCGATGAAACCCAGGATGACTTCAAGGCCTTTTTCAAGAATTTCCAGGACGGTACCGCCGAAGACAATGAAATGCGTTGTGCCGCCCTGCGCAGTGACGGCAGCACCATCGACGTGGTATATACCCTGCTGTCGGCCACCTATGACGGCGAGCGCTGCACCCAGGTGATTGTGCGCCCCGAACAGGACGACTCCGAGCTGGAAGAAAAGCTCAAGAAAATCAGCAGTCAGGATCTGCTCACTGGCTTGTACAACCGGCAGTATTTCAGCGAACGCCTGCACACTAGTGTGGAAAAGGCCCTGGCCAACGAGCTGCAAGGCGCCCTGCTCTATATCGCCATCGACAACTTCGCCCGGATCAAGGCGGATGCCGGTATCGCCGGCGCCGACCTGGTGTTGAGCGACATTGCCAACCTGCTGCGCAAACAGTTTGACGAAAGCGATGTACTGGCGCGCCTGGGTGATGACTCCTTTGCCGTTCTGTTGATGGGCAAGGATGATCGCCAAGCCCTGGAACAGGCGGAAAGCCTGCGGGCCGCGGTGGAAAACCAGCTGTTTGAAATCTCCAACCGGACCGTGCAGGCCACCTGCAGTATCGGGATCGCCCTGGTCAACGACAGCTCCCCAAAAGCCAGCGAGCTGCTGGGGCGCGCCCACAAAGCCTCTACCCATGTGCATGAGCTGGAAGGCCATGAGCAGGGCAACGGGGTTTACCTGTACAACCCCCGCGACTTCGATCTCAGCATGGCCGCGGATCAGGATATGCTGGCAATTCTGGAAGAGGCGCTGGATAACAACCAGTTCAAACTGCTGTTCCAGCCCATTATCAGTCTGCGCGGTGACGCTACCGAACATTACGAGGCGCAGGTGCGCATGGTGGCGGAAGGCAAGGAGGTCAACCCCAATGAGTTCCTGCCGATCAGCCAGAAAGCACAACTGGCCATCAAGTTTGATCGCTGGGTCATCCTACAGAACATCAAGAGCCTGAGCGCCCACCATGCCAAGGGGCACAACAGCCGCCTGTTCCTGAGCATTACTTCCCACACCATTCAGGACAAGACCTTCCTGCCCTGGTTGAGCCTCGCCCTGAAAGCGGCACGCCTGCCCGGCGATTCACTGATTTTCCAGATCGAGGAAGATCACGCCACCATGCTGCTGAAACAGGCGAAGGAATTCACCAAAGGTCTGGCCGAACTGCACTGCCGTACCGCCTTGACCAACTTTGGTTGCGCGATCAGCCCCTTCAACACCCTCAAGCACGTGGATATCGACTACGTGAAGCTGGATGGCTCCTTCACCGAAGAGCTGCAAAAGAACGAAGAGGCCAAGGAGAAGGTCAAGGAAATGATCCAATCCCTGCAATCGGCAGGCAAGTTGGCCATTGTGCCGCAAGTGGAAAGCGCCACGGTGCTCTCTACCCTGTGGCAAGCGGGCGTGAACTATGTTCAGGGCGACTATCTGCAGCCCCCCGCTCCGGAGATGAACTACGAGTTTGGCGAAAGCGAGTAATCGCCCGCGCGCCCGTTTCAGCTGTCTAACCCGTTTCAGCTGCCTAAAAAGAAAGAACCTCTCCTAGGAGAGGTTCTTTGCTTCTGGTTTGGTACCGCTCAACTCCTGGCCGAGACCCGGCTCAGGAGAACTCGGTTTCACTATCCCGAAAGCCGATCAGATACAGGATGCCATCCAGCCCCAGGGTGGAAATCGAGTGCTCCGCCGACTTCTTCACCAGTGGCTTGGCCCTGAACGCGATGCCCAGGCCCGCCACACTCAGCATGGGCAGATCGTTGGCCCCATCCCCCACGGCGATGGCCTGCTCCAGACGAATATTCTCCCGACTGGCGATTTCCTTCAACAACTCCGCCTTGCGGGCGCCGTCCACGATACGCCCGGTCACCTCGCCGGTGACCTTGCCGTCCTTGATTTCCAGCTCGTTGGCAAAGACATAATCAATGCCCAACCGCTCCTTGAGCATCTGGGCGAAGTAGGTGAAGCCGCCTGACAGGATCGCGGTCTTGTAACCCAGGTTTTTCAGGGTGCGGATCAACCGCTCCGCCCCTTCGGTCATCCGCAACCGCTGGGCCACCGTCTCCAGCACCGACTCATCCAATCCCTTGAGCAGCGCCACCCGGCGCCGGAAGCTCTGGGAAAAATCCAGCTCCCCACGCATCGCCGCCTCGGTAATCTCCGCCACCTGCTCGCCGACCCCGGCCTCTTTCGCCAGCTCATCGATCACTTCCGCCTCGATCAGGGTGGAGTCCATATCAAACACCACCAAACGGCGGTTACGGCGATACACCGTATCCCGCTGGAAGGCGATATCCACATTGAGCTCACTGGAGATATGCAAAAAATCCGAGCGCAGTTTTTCCAGATCCGGCGGAGTGCCCCGCACCGAGAACTCAATACAGGCCTGGGTGCGCTCCAGATCCATATTGAGCGGCATACGTCCGGACAGACGGGTAATATTGTCGATATTCAGGCCATGCTGGGCGGTGATGGTCGACACCCGGGCAATCTGCTCGGCGGTAATGCTGCGCGACAGCAGCGTCACCATATAGCGTTGCTTGCCCTTGCCACTGACCCAGTCTTCATACTCTTCTTCCGTGACCGGCTTGAACTGGACCTGCAGGCCCAGCTCGTAGATCCGGAACAGCAGATCCTTCAGCAGGGGCGAGGCAACCTCCTCACGGGGAATCTGGACCAGAATCCCCCAGGTCAGGTAATCATGTATCACCGCCTGCCCGATATCGAGAATACGTAGGCCATATTCAGCCATGATCCCGGTAATATTGGAGGTCAAACCGGGCTTGTCATACCCGGACACGTTAATCAGTAGCAGGTCACTCACTATTTGGATTTCCTTCAGCCGCTGGCTCATGACGACTGGTGGATGATGCCTCCACCACTTCAATACGATCGACCCGTTGCAGTCCGCGGGGCAATTTGTGCCCACGCCGGCCCCGTTCGCCGAGGTAATGCTCCAGATCCTGGAAACGCAACTTCAGATGACGCTTGCCGGAATGGATCAGCAACTGATCGCTTGGGCCCACCAACGCCAGGGCACTGACGTACTCCTCGCGACTGGCAACCCGGGCCGAAGGAATGCTGATCATCTTATTCCCCTTGCCCTTCGCCAGTTGCGGCAAATCCTTCAGCGGGAACACCAGCATCCGGCCTTCGTTACTGGCCGCCACCACGAACTGGTTCTCAACATCCTCAATCAGCACCGGAGCCATCACCCGGGCTCCTTTGGGCAGGCTCAACAACGCCTTACCCGCCCGGTTTTTACTGTGCATGTCTTCAACCCGGGCCACGAAACCGTAACCCGCATCGGAGGCAATCAAGACCAATTGCTTCTCCTCGGCCAGTAACACCACTTCAAACTGGGCACCGGACGGCGGGTTCAGTCGACCGGTCAGCGGTTCACCCTGGCCCCGTGCCGATGGCAACGAGTGAGCCGGCAGCGAGTACGAGCGCCCGGTGGAATCCAAAAACACGGCCTGCTGATGACTGCGGCCGGGCGCCGCCACCAGGAACCGGTCACCGGCTTTATAGCTTAAGCCCTCGGCATCAATATCATGACCCTTGGCCGCTCTCACCCAGCCTTTTTCCGAGAGCACCACGGTCACCGGCTCCGAAGATACCAGATCGGCCTCGGTAAAGGCCTGGGCTTCCGCCCGCTCGACAATCGGCGAACGACGGTCGTCACCATAGGTTTTGGCATCTTCCGCCAGTTCTTTCTGGATCAGCTTCTTCAGACGCTGCTCCGAGCCCAACGTCTTCTCCAGCCAATCCCGCTCCTTCTCCAGTTCTTCCTGCTCCGCGCGGATCTTGACCTCTTCCAGCCGCGCCAGTTGGCGCAGCTTGGTATCCAGCACATATTCCGCCTGGACATCACTCAGGCCAAAGCGCTCCATCAGCACCGGCTTGGGCTTGTCTTCCGTCCGTATAATGCGGATCACTTCATCGATATTGAGGAAGGCGATCAACAAACCTGCCAAGATATGCAGGCGGTCATTGACCTTGTTGAGGCGGAATTGCAGCCGGCGGCGCACGGTTTCAGTCCGGAAGCTCAGCCACTCCGTCAGGATCTGGCGCAAGCCCTTCACCGCCGGGCGGCCATCAATGCCAATCACATTGAGGTTGACCCGATAGCTCTTTTCCAGATCGGTGGTGGCAAACAGGTGTGCCATCAAGGCTTCCACATCAATCCGGTTGGAGCGGGGCACAATCACCAGGCGGGTGGGGTTTTCATGATCCGACTCATCACGCAGATCCGCCACCATCGGCAGCTTCTTGGCCTGCATCTGCTGGGCGATTTGCTCCAGCACCTTGGCCCCCGACACCTGATAAGGCAGCTCGGTGATCACGATATCACCCTGCTCCCGGGTATAGACGGCCCGCATCCGCACACTACCGCGCCCGGTCTCGTACATGCTGAGAAGCTCGGAGCGGGGCGTGACAATCTCCGCGCCAGTGGGGAAATCCGGCCCCAAGACATGCTCACAGAGTTCGGCAGTATCCGCCTGGGGTTGATCCAGCAGCCGGATACAGGCACTGGTGACTTCCCGCAGGTTGTGGGGCGGGACATCCGTCGCCATCCCAACCGCAATACCGGTGGTGCCGTTTAATAACAGGTTGGGCAGACGGGCCGGTAAAATCGAGGGTTCATCCAGGGTGCCATCAAAGTTGGGCACCCAATCGACCGTGCCGTCGCTCAGCTCCTGCAGCAGAACCTCGGCATAAGGCGCCAGGCGAGACTCGGTATAACGCATGGCGGCAAAGGATTTGGGATCATCCGCCGACCCCCAGTTACCCTGCCCGTCGATCAGGGGGTAACGATAGGAGAAGGGTTGTGCCATTAACACCATGGCCTCGTAACAGGCGAAGTCACCATGAGGGTGGAACTTACCCAGTACGTCGCCCACGGTACGCGCGGACTTTTTGTATTTGGCCGTCGCTTTCAGTCCCAACTCGGACATCGCGTAAACGATACGCCGCTGAACCGGCTTCAAACCGTCGCCAATGTGCGGCAGCGCCCGATCCAGAATGACATACATCGAATAATCGAGATAGGCCTTTTCGGTGTAGTCCTTGAGCGAAAGACGCTCAACGCCCTCATCGATAATGCTCATAGTAGTGAGGCTACTCCAGGGGTCACGAGTGAATATAAATCAGGCGCTAATTATAGGCGCCGATTGCACGCATAGAAACCGCGGCCTTAGTTTGCCGGGCTGATTGTAAGGGAATCTGCGAATTCTCCCCTTTTGCACCACTCCTTATCATCCGCCCACCATCGTTGTATTGGTAATCATCGTGTCTCAGCATTCTCATAAAACCAGTCTGTGGTTGGACATTCTAACCACCTCCGTGCTGCCGGGCTTTACCGCCTTGATCGGCATGCTCGCTCTGGAATATTTGGTCACCGGCTCCTTTGACGCAGCCGAGGTTTATTTGCTGATCGCCTTGGCCATTACTTCTGGCCTGGTCACCCTGCACTGGTACCGAGCCCGCTCCCATCGCCACCACCCGGTCGACCACCTTTCCCCCACCTCTCACCCCAACAAAAGCTGACATTCCGTCTATTAGCCTTACCCTCCTTCGTAAGCCTCCGTCCCTGTTCACTCTCCGGCTCTGGCTGTCGAAACATTAAAATACGGTCTTGGCACCCGCTGTTGGTCTAACGGAGGTAATGGATATGGCATCCGGCAACTATGTTCCGATCAGTTGTGATGATCACGACATTCTTGAGTTGGCGATCATGGGAGGTGAAAAACTTCGGGTCCGCTTCTCCGGCGAACAGGAGACCCACCTCATCACCCCACTGGAACTGAGCGCCCGCAATGGCGAAGAGTTCCTGCGCTACCGGGGCACGGGTGGTGTTCATGAGATCCGCCTCGATAAAATGAAGGAGTTTCGCCGGGAGCTGGGCGATCAGGCTGGTGAATACCTCAACCCCGCCTCGGCCAGCGGTGGCAGTGGCGGTACCTTGCCTCCCACTCGTCAGTAAAGTAACTGGCAGCCTACGAGGTCGCGGGCGGGAAAGATGCCCCTCTTTGCCGCCCAGTTAAGCGTCCGCCCAGAATGTGACGAAGTACACTGAATCGTGCCTGCGGCCTATGTAACCCTACCCCCAGGTATCAGTAACTCAGGCGGAGAGGCTGCCAGGAACAGGCCAGCCACCACCGGCACCGGACACCAAGTGCTTTTTATCTGTGAAATATTTCTGGGTTATCTGTGAAATATTTCCGGGCCCCTGCGATCCCGAACTGCCCTGTCCTGAAAAGCCGGATACACAACTGTATGCTGACTCAAGGAACAAGCATAAATTGCTGTAGAGGATCACATGCGAGGACTGTTCTGGTTTCGGGAAGATCTACGGTTGCACGACAACCCCGTGTTGCTTCGGCTGGCCGAACAATGTGATGAGCTGATCCTACTGTATTGCTTTGATGACCGCCAGCTGGCTCCCGGGCGTTTTCTCGCCAAAGGCATTGGCGCCCCCCGCATGACCTTCCTGAAAGAATCCCTGGAAGATCTCGCCCAAGCCATTGCCCATCGCAACCAACGCCTGATCTTCCGCCGCGGAGACCCGGTGGAAGTCGTTTCCCAATTATTGCGCCGCCATTCAGTGGACTGCCTGGGTGTCACCACCTTACCGGGGCCGCTGGAGCGCAAAGCCGTGGAGGCCATCGAACGACGCTTCCCCTGGCTGGAGGTGATCAAGGATTGGGGACATACCCTGTTTTCACCCGAGCAGTTGCCGGTCAGCATCGCGGAGCTGCCCGACAACTTCAACAGTTTCACCGCCTTGGTACAGCACCGCAAACCCCTTCTTCCCGAACCGACCCCGGATCATCTCCCACCGCCACCCGTGATTGCCAAAACGGAGGAAAGCGACCCTTTCCCGACCATTGAAAACCCTTATCGTCATGAGTGGGTGCCACCGGACTGGTTCGGCTTTTACGGGGGAGAGCAGGCCGCGTTCCGCCAGCTGAACTACTACCTGTGGGATCGCCACCTGATCCGCCAGTATGAATCCACCCATAACGGCTTTATCGGCTGGAATTACTCTTCCAAGTTCGGCCCCTGGCTGGCACTGGGGTGCCTGTCGGTTCGCCAGGTCTGGTACGCCGTACGCAGCTACGAACACCTGGCCGGGGAGTGTGAGTCCACCCAGCGCTTGCTGCGGGAGTTACTCTGGCGGGAGTATTTCCAATGGCTGATGAAAAAATACGGTGAGCAGGTGTTCCAGCCGGGTGGCATCCACGGTGAGCCCGCCTATCAGCCTTTTTATCCAGAAGAATTCGCCGCCTGGACCCAGGGCAAAACCGGCATTCCGATCATTGACGCCTGTATGCGGGAGCTGAAAACCACTGGCTGGCTGTCGCGCCGCGGCCGGCGTATGGTTGCCCACTTCCTGGCCAATGAGCTGGATATTGACTGGCGTTATGGCGCCGCCTGGTTCCAACAACAGCTCATCGATGCCGACCTGGCCGTCAACTGGGGTAACTGGAGCCATGTGATCCGTGGTCAAAGCGGGAGATCACAGCTGGATAACGTGCTGAAGCAGGCCTATGAATATGACCCGCAAGCAGAATATGTCAGCCTCTGGCTGCCGGAACTCAAGGAGCTTCCGGAGAGCCAGAGGCATACTCCGTTTTGGTCACGCAAGCCCGCGGACTTCCGCTTTCCGATTGTGGATGTCGCTCCCTGGAGAGCAGCCCTGTAACCCTTGGCTGGCGCTTACAACAGCAAGAACGCCCTAGCAGTCAATGTTTGACCGGGACCACGTTCACCCGACCGGTGGTGCCCAACGGACGCCCCATCAAGCCCCCCTGGCCTTCATACACCTCTACCGGAGTGTCGGTCATCAGATCCCGCACAATGGCGGATCCATAACGCTGGATATGCTCCTGCAAATGACGGCCGGCGCCGATGAGCGCCACCTGCTGGCTTGAAACATCATAACGGATAAAGATATTTTCCAGGCTTTTCGGTCTGTCCATAGTCTTCGCCTCTTCTTATTAGTGAGTTCAGGGGAGCCTTGACTGCCCCACCAAACCTGTCGATGACAACCATCCATCGTGTAATCGCACTAACCATGGTACGCCGTTTCAGCAGATAAAGTACTGCCTCTTCCCGGAATTTTGAGGGAGTTCGCTAATTGACGACAACACCGTCATCACCTTAGCCCTGTCGTCCTCGCGCCCAAGCCGCGAATTCCTCGGCATTGACCGGGCGGGACAAATAAAACCCTTGCGCTTCGTCACATTGCCGGTCGTGCATAAACCGCAGGGTTTGCTCGGTTTCAATGCCTTCCGCAACCACTTCCAGCCCCAGATTGTGGCCCATGGCGATGATCGCTTCGGTAATGGCCACGCTGACATTGTCTTGAAACAGGTTGCGGACAAATGACTGGTCCACCTTCAGCTTGTCCAGTGGCAACCGCCCCAACTGGCTCAAGCTGGAATAGCCGGTGCCGAAATCGTCCAAGGCCACCCGAATCCCCATGCCCCGCAGTCGGCTGAGAATTCGCGACGCGTCCTCTACATCCTCCATGATCATGCTTTCCGTCACCTCAATTTCCACCGCATCCGGCGGCGTACCCAGGCTGCTCAGCGTTCTGGCAATGCCATGCTCCAAGTGATTGCCCTGAAACTGCATCGGCGACAAATTGATTGCAATCCGCACCGGCGGCAATCCGGACTCCTGCCAAAGCCGGTATTGGCTGCAGGCCTGCCACAACACCCAGTCGCCCATGGGCATGATCAGTCCCGCCCGCTCCGCCACGGCAATAAATTGCTGGGGCTGGATATAGCTCCCATCGGCCTGCGGCCAGCGTAGCAGCGCTTCGGCCACACTCAGCTTGCCGGTTTGGGCATTCACAATGGGCTGATAAAAAAGCTCCAGCTCGCCATTATCGAGGCTGACCCGCAGCTTTTTCTCCAGATCCAGGGTCCGGGCCACCTTGCGCTCCAGCGAACGGGTATAGAACTGATAACCACCTCGCCCACGGGTCTTGGCATGGCGCATGGCGGTATCGGCACGCTGGATCAAGGTACCGATATCGTTGCCGTCTCCCGGATACAAGCCGACACCAATACTGGGAGACAACTCCAGCCCTACTTTCCCCACCTGATAGGGCTCTTTGACCCGTTCAATCAGCTTCTCGATAACCGCCACCACCTCCCGGGTGTTATCGATACGGGTGGCGAGCACAATAAACTCGTCACCGCCGAGACGGGCCACCACATCCTCCGGGCGGACGGCCTGCTTGAGGCGACGCGCCACTTCCTTCAGGACCTCGTCCCCCACCTGATGACCATAGGTATCATTGACCGGCTTAAAGTGGTCCACATCAATGAACAGCACAGCCAACTGCTCGCCGGAACGCTCCGAGCCGGCCAGCAGGTGCTCGGCAAACTCATACAGCAATTGCCGGTTCGGCAGCCCCGTCAAGGAGTCATGCTGCACAAAGCCCCGAATACGCTCTTCCGCCTCCTTGCGCTCGGTCACATCCAGATGGGTGCCCACCATCTTGCGCAGCTGGCCGTTGTCGTCATACAACGCATCGGCCCGACAACAGATCCAGCGATAACTGCCATCACGATGGCGCAGCCGGAATTCCGTTTCAAAATCAGGCCAGGGGTTAAGGGTGAACTGTCTGAACAGGGCCAGCGTCGCCCTGCGATCCATCGGGTGCAGGCGGGTTCGCCAGGCCGAGAAACAATTCTCCAGCTCGTCTTGGTCATAGCCGAGCTGTTTTTTCCATTCCGCCGAAAGAAAGACCTTGCCGGTACGGGGCTCCCATTCAAAGAAACCCAGCTTGGCAATTTCAGTGGCCAGTTGCAGCTTCGCCTGCATTTTGGCGTGCCCCAGCTCGGCCTGCTTACGCTCCGAGATCTCGTCAAAGGAAAGAAACGCCCTGAAAACCTGCCCCTGCTCATCATAAATGGGCACGGCATTAACCAATAAGCAGATTAACGAGCCATCCCCCCGTCGATACCACAGCTCCTCCTGGCGTACGGTTTGGCCACGCAGGGCACGGGCCAGCGGGTACTCCTCCCTCAGGTAAGAGGTACCACATGGATGGATTGCGCCAAACCCCTTGTCATTGGCCTCCTCTTCGATTTGCATCAAGTCGTGCCTTAACAGCACCTTGGCTTCCTGGTTGCAAAATAACAACCGGCCGGAAGGTGCCTCGGCAATCAAAATACCGAACGGCACCTGCTGCAAAATCGCTTCGTGGAGACTGAGACCTTCCAGCGTCAGCGAACTTAAATAATCCATTTGATTACACTTCTCCCTGTCACCTCCCCCCAACGGACTCACCACCTTGGTGAGTACGCTAACGGGCGGCCCCAATCCAACCAGGCCCTTGCCTTGTCAGTTTGAAGTCGCCACTTGTCATCAACCTGCAACCAGGCACCGACCCAAGCCAACGCCTGATCTACTTGAGAATTCCTGTGATGGACACCAGAAAAGAGTGATCAGAAAATAGCCGCAGATTGAGCAAAACGTCCCATTGCAAGAGGCGTGACATCATCCCTGTATCAGTTCCGAGCCAGTATTATAAAGTTGACAAAACAACTGACCAGGCGAATTCCGATCAGTTGCCCGGAGTTCTTAAAAGATGAGAAGGGAAGCGCAAGTAAGCGTAAACCCACCTTTGCCTGAATCAGGTGGCGTATTTTTTGGCGGCGTCTGCCAATTGATTCCAAAGCTCTTGAAAGAGCTCCACCACCTCAGGCTGGGAAAGCCCGGCCCGCTCCAGCACCGCCTGCCAATCGTCCTTGGTGAACTCCAGTATGTCATTCAACTCCAGCAGCAGGCGGCTGATTTGGACATTATTGTCATACCAGGCGGGCGGCATCGCCTCGTGACTAACGGGAATATCCGCGGCCGGAGCTGCTGCGCGCTCAAACAGTTCCCGCAGTTGGAAGGGATCAAGCTCCAAACGCTGACATAAGTGCTCAATCTCGTCTTCCCGGAAGGTGACCTGCCCGCAGATGGCAAGCACCAGATTGGCAGCGGTTTCAGTGGCTTGGCTAATTTTGACTCTCGGCACCAGGATCTCCTGTCATTACAACATTTCGCCAATGGTCATAGGATTTGGCTTTTGGATCAACCAAGCGTTTATTTTGCTCAGGATGTTCAACAAATGCCATGGGCTTCAGGAGTCTAGCGCCATGTATAAATTTCAGGTGGAAGGGATCAGCTGTAATCAGTGTGTTGTCACGATTACGGATGCGATACGGCAGCTGGATGAGCAAGCCAAGGTCGAGGTACGCATCGACACCCAGCAAGTGATGGTCAATAGTACCCTGCCGCCCCATGTGATTGAGCGTGCCATTGTCGATGCGGGGTATCCGGTCCGGGAAATGGCCTACTAGCATGTTCGAAGATTGACCGACCCGCCGATTCCGGCGCCGGAAAAGCGGCCAGGTTCAGTAGTCATGGGGGCGTGAATTTCGGCAGCTGCGGATCAGGTCATCCAGCTCATCGGCCAGCATGAAATCCACCTCACGCATATTGGACTGTCGCCAATCCTCAAAGGTCCTGAGCTGGAAGATTTCTGCTGCCTGCTCCGCGGTCAGGCCCGGATAGTGAATCTTGCTGGAATACTCCGAAAACCACGGAAAGCCGCGCAGGCTGGCCGGTAGCTTCAACTGCCAGTAACCATAGCGGTGGCGGTTGTCGTTCACGCCCATCTCCGCCAGCAACCTCTGCAGTCGCTCCGCCTGGCGGATATATTCCAGCCCCTCATCGGGGTCCAGTAACGCACACTCCTGCCATTGAACCCGAATACCCATTTCCCGCCAACGGGTGACCGCCCGCACCAAGACGGTGATATGGGGGGCAAAAATCCACTCTCCGGGGTTCAAAAACTGTTGCCGGCTTCCCCAGCGCCGGCCCCGGGCTAGGCATGAAAACCGATGGCGATGGGCAAACCAAAAGCTGGAGACATCCTTTAAATCCCTCAGCCGCACAAACTGGGCACCACCGTCCAGAACCGTTCCCGACTCATAGGTGATACACAAAGGCTTTAAGGGCACTACTCGACCCATGGTACGCACCCTGTGTTCAAACTGGTCTTAGTGAATGGTTCCAAGACTGCGCAACACATCCCCCGAACTTTGATATTCCCGATCTGGAATATGCTCCAGCCAAACCTGAAGATCCCAGGGCACCTCATGCAATTCGGCAAAATCCAGAATGTCCTGTTTGTCACACGGGTAGGACACCTCTTGGAGATAATCCTGCAGCATGTTCACATCAATCTCAGACCGTGCCATGCCCCATACCTCCTGAAAAAAGCCTCCTCACGGAGGCTCAAAAGTCTGGAATCATCACAGTGATGTGTGTATGCCAACACACAGATTTAATGTGGAGTTCCATTAGCATGAAATCAAACCGGCCCAGTTTCCCCTGCGGGGATTCACGGTTTATTTTTCGATCGCTTCAGTATGCTAAATGGGTGTCCAGCGACGGCAGGACGTGATTTAGAGCCACATTGAGAAGGAGCGGAACCCCATTGGCTCCTCCGTACCAGGCTCTTAACGCCGGATAGCTAAGGAGTCCCTATGAAGCTGCTCAAAACAGTCTTACTGATGTGTTTTCTCCTCTCCCCACCCTTATATGCAGACAACCTGACAGAAGAGAAAAAAGCGGCCATCTACGAGCTCTTGTCCATGACCGATGCCACCGATGTGGGCAGGATCTTTGGCGAAGCCTACATCCAACACATTGCCCTTACGTTGAAACAGTTCAACCCGGATCTGGAACCCCGCGTTTATCTGATCCTGCAAGAAGAAGTGAACGCCGTGATCGACGATGAGTTACTGCGCAAGCACAGCCTTCATGAGCGTATGATCCCTGTCTATCACCGCTACCTGACTCTGGATGAAACCCGTCAGCTGATTGACTTCTACCGTAGCCCCATCGGCCAAAAAGCCATGAGTGTCATCCCCCAAATGGTCGAAGAAGGCACCCTGGTGGCCCAGGAGTGGGGCCTCTCCCTGGTGCCCGAAATTGAGGAACGGGTGCTGACCCGCCTTCAACAGGAAGGCGTTCAAGTCGGCTACTAGCATCCAACCACCTGCTGCACAGGTGACTGCACCAGGGAGTTGCACAGGTTAGCATCTTCATCCATCCAAGATGCCCGGCATCTGTTTAATACAAAGACCGCCTCGAAACGTTTTTTGTCATGGAGACAACTGCAGATGGGGCTTGCCGTAACCAGAGACGACTTCAGACAGGAAGACTACATCGCCTTCAAAACCCAGCTCCATTCCGGCCTGGCAGCCCTGAAACAGCTGCTGGAACGGGAAGACTTCGGCGTTGGCCCGTCCACCATTGGCGCGGAGGTGGAATACTACATCATCGACCACAACCTGAATGTCCTGCCCCGCAATCAGGAAATACTGGCCCAATGCAATGAACCCGGCCTGACGGTGGAGTTGAACCGGTTCAACCTGGAATACAACAGCCCGCCCCTGACGCTGACCGACGCCCCCTTTCTGGCCCTGCAAGCCGACTTAAACAACATGGAACGGCGCCTGAACCGCATCGCCGACCAGTTTCACGGGCGGATCATTCCGATTGGTATTCTGCCCACGCTCACACAGCGGGATTTCCATCCCCACACCATGACCGACATTCCCCGCTACCGGGTTCTGTCACGGGCCCTGCGCAGCCGTCGTGGCGCGCCGTTTCGCATCGATATTGACGGCGCCGATCCACTTCGCATGGAAATGGAAGATGTCACGCTGGAAGGAGCCAGCACCTCCTATCAAATTCATTGGCGTGTGCCGCCCCGCAAGTTCGCGGCTTACTTCAACGCGGTGCAGTTGGTCACCCCTATTGCCCTGGCACTGGCGGCCAACTCGCCCAGCCTGTTCGGACACCTGCTCTGGGATGAGACCCGCATTGCCCTGTTTAAACAATCCATTGATACCCGACTCCCCCTCCAGATCGACTGGCACCACCCGCCCCGGGTCAGCTTCGGCGAGGGTTGGGTACGGGAAGGTGCCTGGGAGCTTTTTGCAGAGGCCATTGCCCTCTATCCGGTCATCATGCCCGTCACCAGCACGGAAGACCCCTTGGCGGTTGTGGAACAGGGCGGCATCCCCAAACTGGAAGAGCTGCGGCTGCACCAAGGCACGACCTGGCCCTGGAATCGCGCCATCTACGACCCGGCCGACGGCGGCCATCTACGCATCGAAATGCGCGCGCTTCCCAGCGGCCCCGCCGCCATCGACATGAGCGCCAATGCTCTATTCCTGATCGGCGCGGCCTTGGCAGTGGAAGAAGGTATTTCTCACTTCAGCCGGGTGCTCCCCTTTCGCTACGCCGAACAGAACTTCTATCGTGCCGCCAAATACGGCATTGACGCCAACCTGATCTGGCCCTCCCGATATCGGGCGGAATTACGGGAAGTCCCGTTGTTGGAAGTGGCCCTTCAATTACTACCCCTCATTCGGGACAAGCTGCTGCAAATTCCCCTCAACGCCGCTGAAGTTGAGCAGTTATTGCAGGTCATCGAGGGTCGTATCGAACAGCGGATCACCCCGGCCCGTTGGCAGCGCCACATGCTGGCCCGCTTCGAAGCAGCAGGCCATTCCCGGGACGACGCCTTGCATGCCATGCTCAGCCGTTACCTGGAAGAGCAGAATCGCCAACGCCCGGTGTGTGAATGGAGCCTTGAACCATGACCCAATCAGGCACGTTGAAGGTTCTGGACTCGCCCGTGGAGGTCACGCCCTCTCTGGAGGACTTCCTGCACAGCCTGGGCGGCCCCACCCTGATGCGCATCGCTGGGCTGGATAATAGCCGCACCCGAGCGGTCTGCACCCTGTTGCACGGTAACGAACCCTCGGGGATGATCGCCTTGCACCGCTGGCTCCTTGAGCGACGCCCTCCGGCCGTTAACCTGATCGTCCTGATCGGCTCCGTTGTGGCGGCCCTGCAACCACCTCTCTTTAGCCTGCGCCAACTACCCGGGCGGCGCGATCTGAACCGGTGTTTTCGGGAGCCCTTTCTGGAACAGGAAGGACGGATCGCCCAGGCCTTCTTGGAAGCCCTTCGTGAAGAAAACCCGGAATGCCTGATCGATATTCATAACACCTCCGGCACCGGACCCGCATTCTGCATCTCCACCATCAACGATGCCCCCCATCAGGCGCTGGCGTCCCTGTTCTCCCGGCGTTTCATTATCAATCACCTGCGTCTCGGCGCGTTGATGGAAATCTCCGAGCACACCCTGCCGACCATTACCGCCGAGTGCGGCGGCGCCCAGGATCCGGCCGCCCACGAAGTGGCCTATGAGGGGCTGATACGCTATATCTCGCAACCCGACGTGCTGACTCCGCCCCCGGCCGATCTTGAGCTGGAAATTTTGCACCACCCGGTCCGCGTTGAGCTGAAGATGGATGCCACGCTGACCTACAGTCTCACGCCGGAGGTGGGATTTGATCTGACCTTGCCGCCCGATGTGGAGCATCTGAACTTCGGAATTCTGGAGCGGGATCGACAACTGGGCTGGCTGGGGCCGCGGGGGCTGGATATTTTTCAGGTGGAGGCAGAAGACGGCCGGGATCTGGTCCAGGAGCTGTTCCGCAATGAAGAGGGCCGCTTGTTTCCGGCCAAGCCCCTCAAAGCGTTCATGATCACCACCAACCCGGTCATCGCCAAAAGTGACTGTTTGTTTTACGCCGTGACACCAGAAGGCAACCCCTTATTCTAGGAGCCGCCAAGAAGGAAGGTTCTATTGTGCCTTCTGAAAAAACATCGCGTCCACAAACTGAAAAAAGTGCAGCAGGTATTCCGCCGGCAGCGTCGGTAACAACTGATCCGCCAACTGGGCAATGGATTCAGAGATATCCTGGATCCCGTAATAGATCACCTGTTGTAGATGGTGGTCCGACTCGTTTTGCGTCGAGTCTTCAAAGTAATAGCTCACGCTAGCTTCAACGATATCGATGATCAAGCCGTGAACATCCCCCCTTAACTGAAACAGCTCCGGTGTCAGACGTGCACGTACCAAAAGTTCCTGGGTACGGACTTCCAGCTCTTCCGTTAAGGGCAGTGCCAGGCAAGGCTGCTGGGTTTCCGGATGCAGCAGCAATAGCCGGTCCAGATATTGGGCCAAGTCTTTCAAGTCCCGCACGGTGCGGCCTTGCAGATAGCGCCCGGCGACAAAGACCAGCCCCAGCCCAACCCCCTCGATGGCTTCCTGCTCGGTCACATTGGCTGGCAGCGGCGGCAGCTGACCTTCGATTGGTGTTCTATAGTAAGAGGTAATAGCGCCAAAAATGAGCTTGCTGATCAGGTCAAAGGCGATCCGGGTCGCTTGTGACAGGTCCGCCTCTCCCAGCTCCATTGTGATTTCAATGGCTTGCTGGGCCTCCGTATAAAGAGACGGCTGAATGGGAACGCCCCAAAATGTAGTCTTCATACGCCCCTGCCTAAGACAACCTTCATAACAATCTGCCCTACTCCGCGAATTGCAATCAAATGGCTTGACAAAATATAGCCATCACAGCCTAATATAGTTACATCAGCCAATGTAACATTTAAGAATGAATCATAACAGAGTGAAAAGTCACTCGTGCTACTCGGAGAAATGCCATGGCTATTCAAGTCACCCCCGTCCGCCGCAACTTGAAGTTTAGTCTACCCAAGGATCAGGTGAACCGCTGGAACAAAGGACACCTGCATATCTCCCATTTCTTTAACACCCTGTCTATTTTCTTCCCCGTGGGCGAGCGCTTTTTCATCGACAGCCTGCGCAACTACCGGGATCAGATCACCGACAAGACGCTGAAAGAGCAAGTCAGTGCCTTTATCGGCCAGGAAGCGTTTCATTCCCGGGAACATGAGGAATACAACGAGGCCATGCGGGAAGCCGGCATTCCGGTAGATCGTATGGAGCAAATTGTGACTGAGGTGCTGGACCGGGTCCGGCTGCTGCCACACTCGCTGCAACTGGCGGCCACCATTGCCCTGGAACACCTCACCGCGCTGATGGGACACGCCCTGCTGGAAAATATTGACGCCCTGGGAGACGCAGAACCCCATTTCAAAGCCGTGTGGGAATGGCATGCCCTGGAAGAAACCGAACACAAGGCGGTGGCCTATGACGCCTTCAACCAAGTGGTGGGAACCGGTGCCAAAGCCTATGCCCAACGCCTGTTCGCCTTCACCCTGGCCAACATCATCTTCTGGAGCCTGTTCTATCCCTTCTACTACCAAGTCGTTAAATCCACGGGCGGCCATCGCGATATCAAGGGCTGGCTGGAAAGCTTCAAGTTCTTCTTCGTCAGCCCGGGCCCGCTGACCAAGATCATTCCGGAGTGGCTGTCGTTCCTGAAGCCCGGATTCCATCCTTGGCAACATGACAACCGTCATCTACTCAAGGAACTGGAAACCTTTGCCGAGAAGGTCGAGGCCCTGCATTTGAAAGCGACCGCTTAAGGCAGGCTTGAATGGCTGTCGCGGACGGCCAGTTGTGGACGGTCGCCAGTCTTGACCGACCAGCCCCGACGCGGCTGCCCGCCTGCCAATTGCTGTAAATTGGTAATAAAGTACTGTATCAAAACGGTGTGCCTGTCTGGAGAGGGCCACACCGTTGTTGGTATCTGACCAAGCGCAAACGGAGTCACCCTCGGCAGCACCACCGCCGGCGGTGGTAGGAAGCAAACGACCATTGTAAACAGGAGCCACCCTTGCAAACCGTATATTGGGGCTTTCCCGTCACTCAGGAACTCTATACACGCCTAGACTCCATCATTTCCCAAACCAGAACGGCTCAAGGGGCTGACAAGCAACTGAACAAAGCCCTGTCCGACGCGGTCTACGAGCTGGTTAAGGAGGGTTTACAAGCCTACTACCATGGCCCGACACAACTGTTGCCGATGAACCCGTCCAAGCAAAAGGCTTTCGACAGCGGGGTCAAGGTGATTACCGGTGCCATCAAATTGGTGATTGGCAAGTTCTTCGGCTCCCTCGACCCACAACGGTTGCTGGCCGTCGCCAACTATGTCGACGACCTGTTGCATGCCCCCGCGGGCGCCGAGCCGGCCCGGCTAATGTTCGCCCTGGAACCGGCACTCCAACAACGGGTCAGTTTTTCGCTGCAACAAGTCTGCGACCAGGATGTCACGGAACAGGATATCCAGGACCTGATCAAAGCCATGCAGCAGATTGTTCAGGTCTCCATCCGCCACTATTACGAGCAACCCGCCGACCTGGTCTCGCTGGGGCGCATCACCCGCTCCGTGACGGACCTGGCAATCCGCAACGTCCAGAAGGCGTTCGACTCCTTCCTGGAAAAAATGCTTTCCAAACTGGACCACGAGAACGTCACCAAACTCTCGGACTACCTGGGCAGCATGCTGCATGAGCCGGCTGAAAAGCGGCGCCAAGCAGTGGGTTAACCATCAAAAGGGGCAGCAACCGCTGCCCCTTTTGCGTGATAAGGCCGGTTAGCGCGGAGAGGCTTCCATGGCCTTGGGAGCGGGCTCATCCACCACCGGCCGCCCAAATCGCTGCCATCACTCCTCCCAACAGCAGCACCATCGCCAACACAAGGCCCCGTCAAAGCGCCACCCCCAACTCCCGCCTTCATGAAATGCCCCTAACTGGCCGGAAATTTCAGGCCCGCAGCCGATAACCCGTCTTGAAGATCCAGGCGATCACCGCCACGCAGACCGCCAGAAACACCAGGGTCATCCCGAGGCTCACGGCGATGTTCACATCGGACACCCCGTAAAAACTCCAGCGAAAACCGCTGACCAAATACACCACCGGATTGAACAGCGAAACGTTTTGCCAGAAAGGCGGCAGCATATTGATGGAGTAGAAGGTCCCGCCCAGAAAGGTCAGCGGCATAATCACCATCATGGGCACCAGCTGCAGCTTCTCAAAGCCGTCCGCCCAAACCCCGATAATAAAGCCGAACAGGCTGAAGCTGATCGCCGTGAGCAGCAGAAAGCACAGCATCCAGAATGGGTGGGCGATCTGGTAGTCCACGAACAGGTGGGCAGTGGCCATGATAATCAGCCCCAACAGGGCGGATTTGGTCGCCGCCGCGCCCACATAGCCCATCAGGATTTCCGGATAGGACACCGGCGCCGACAGGATTTCATAAATGGTCCCCGAGAACTTCGGCATGTAGATGCCAAAGGAGGCATTGGAGACGCTCTGGGTCAGCAGGGTCATCATCACCAGCCCGGGCACGATAAAGGCGCCGTAGCTGAGCCCATCCACCTCCGCCATGCGCGGGCCGATTGCCGCGCCGAACACCACGAAATACAGCGAGGTGGCCAAGACCGGGGTGCCAATGCTTTGCATTTTGGTGCGCCACATGCGCGCCATTTCAAACAGATAGATTGCGCGGATACCGTACAGGTTCATAGGCCGGACCTCACGAGGCTGACGAAGATTTCCTCCAGGGAACTTTGCCGGGACTGCAGGTCCTTAAAGGCAATCCCCTGCTCGGTCAGTTGCTGTAGCAAATCGCTGATACCCGACTGCTCGCATTGGGAGTCGTAGGTATAGATCAGCTCACTCCCATCCTCGGACAGCTCCAAAGGATAACTGGCCAGGGTCGCAGGCACCTCCGCCAAGGGGCTTTGCAGGTGCAGACGCAACTGTTTCTTGCCCAGCTTCTCCATCAAGGCGACTTTGTCCTCGACCAAGACAATCTCACCCCTATTGATCACACCGATACGGTCCGCCATATCCTCGGCTTCCTCGATGTAATGGGTGGTCAGGATAATGGTCACGCCGTTTTCCCGCAGGCGACGCACCAGATCCCACATCTCCCGGCGCAGCTCCACATCCACCCCGGCGGTGGGCTCGTCCAGAAACAGGATTTCCGGCTCGTGGGACAGGGCCTTGGCGATCAACACCCGGCGTTTCATACCCCCTGAGAGGGTCATGATGCGGGAATCTTTCTTATCCCATAAAGAAAGCGCCCGTAGCACCTTTTCGATATGGGCGGGATTGGCGGGCTTGCCAAACAGGCCCCGACTGAAGCTCACGGTGGTCCAGACGCTTTCAAAGGAGTCAGTGAACAGTTCCTGGGGGACCAGCCCGATCTTGGCGCGGGCGGCACGAAAGTCACGCTGAATGTCGTGGCCATCGGCCAGTACCTGACCGGAGGTCGCCTGGACAATGCCACAGATAATGCTGATCAGCGTGGTTTTACCCGCACCGTTGGGGCCCAGCAAGGCGAAAATCTCGCCCCGGCGGATTTCCAAATTTACATTTTTGAGGGCCTGAAAACCGGACGCATACGTCTTGTTCAGGTTTTTCACCGAAAGGATCGGCTTCACATAACCTCCTGCTACCGAGATCAGTATTTAGGCGGCGCGGCATGATCCTCGGCGGGAAAGAGCGGTCACACTCAGGTAGCGCTACCGTCGAGCGGCTCGGCCGTGCGTCGGATATTGGTCAGGATCGGGCTGCCAGTGCCCGGGTCGGGAATCAGGGTACAGTCTATACCATACAGACGCCGTACCAGCTCAACCGTTACCACTTCGTTGGGCGGTCCTTCCGCCACGATCTGCCCACCATGCATCGCCACCAGATGGTCCGCGAAACGACAGGCGCTGACCAGATCGTGCACCACCATGACCACGGTCTTGCCCGCCCGGGCCAGCTCACGAATCAACTCGAAGACTTCAAACTGGTGCCCCAGATCCAGCGCCGAGGTGGGCTCGTCCAGCAACAGCAACGGCGTTTGCTGGGCAATCGCCATGGCAATCCAGGCCCGTTGGCGTTGCCCGCCCGACATGGAGTCCAGGGGCCGATCCGCCAGGGCGACCAGGTCTGCCGCCGCCAGGGCATCATTCACCACCTGCTGATCGTCGTCTGACCACTGTCGCAACCAGCCCTGGTGGGGTTGGCGTCCAAACCGGATCAGGTCAGTCACGGTCAGCCCGTCCGGGGCCTGGGTATCCTGGGGTAACAGGGCCAGCCGTCGCGCCACTTCCCGGGTGGAGAGCTTCTGAATGTCATGGCCATCCAGAAGTACCGCGCCCCCGGTGGGTGCATGCAAGCGCGCCAGCCCCGCCAGCAACGTGGATTTGCCACAACCATTGGGCCCCACGATAGCGGTCACCTGGCCGTTGGGCAAGGTCAAATCCAATCCCTGGATCACCGGAGTCCTGCCATAGGACAGGCGCAGGTCTTGCGCCTTCAGTCTCGGCGTGGATGAATGCGAAGGCAGATCGCGACTCATGGCGTATTCCTCGGAGAAACCAACAATATCCACAACAGGTATGGCCCGCCAACAATTGCCGTGACGATACCCACCGGAACTTCTAAAGGCATGAGCATCATGCGCCCGACGGTGTCCGCCAGTACCATGACCAGAGCACCGGCCAGGGCCGAGCTGATTAACGGCACGCTGCGGGTCGATGACAAGTGTCGGGCGATTTCAGGGCCGATCAGTCCCACCAGTCCCACCGGGCCCGCCACGGCAACGGCCATGGCCGTCAGTGCAACCGCCAGCACCAGCGAGGTATAACGACAGGCATTAACTCGCACCCCCAACCCACGGGCCACTGGCTCGGAAAACCGTAGGATTTTCAGAGCTCGCGCCAAGAAAAGTGCGCCAACCAGCCCAATCGCCAAGCCCACCGCCAGAATAAGCACGGCATTTTCCGGGCGGGCGTTGAGGCTGCCCACCGTCCAGGGATAAGCCTGGTTTGCCACATCAATATGGGCCCGGGCCAGCATCAACTGGGTAAAGGCCCCAAACAGGGCGCCGATGCCGATCCCGGCAATAATAAAGCGATAACCCCGCACCCCAGCCCCGCCCGCCAACCCAAACGCCAGGGCGGTGGCGGTGGCGGCACCGATCAATGCCATTTCAGTGGTCGCCAGCGACGTCACCAGCCCCACAACCGACGCCACGGCAAAAGCCGTGGCTCCGTTATCAATGCCGATAATGCCAGGGGTCGCCAGCCGGTTACGGGCCAAGGTTTGCATCAAGCAGCCCGCCAGAGCAAAGCCGGCTCCACTCAGGATGCCAGCAATCACCCGCGGCAGGCGTAGCTCGTTCAAAATAAAGGCCGTCATGGGATTGCTCTCGCCAAAGAGCGCGTCCAACACTTCCGCCGGGCTGTAGTTGGTGGCTCCCAGACACAGGGAAACCACGATGGAGACCAGCAATAACAGAGTGAGTAACGACGCTGCGAACAGCGCGCGCTTATCCACCAGCAGGCTGCCGTTCAACGGCAGGCGGATCAACCAGGTACCAGTCGGCGCACGCGCCGTTACAGTACCTGACGTGGGTATGGATGAGGATTGGGTATGTTGCATGACCACGTTAACCTATGCCCGCCCCTGTCAAAGTGTTGGAAGCCGTCGGGCGCGAACCACTGCCACCAGCACCGGCGCTCCGATCATTGCCGTGAGAACTCCCAGGGGCAGCTCCGAAGGCTGTACCACAAGGCGCGACAGGATATCCGCCACTACGACCACTAAAGGCCCCAACGGCAAGCACAGCCACAGGGTACGACGAATGTCTGGCCCGGCCAGAGCACGAGCGGCGAAGGGAACCACCAAACCCACAAAAGCAATCGGGCCAGCAACAGCCGTGGCACTACCCACCAGCAAGGCAACGGCAAGAATGGCCAGTAACCGAACCAGGCCAGGGCGATGCCCTAACCCGACAGCCACCCGCTCACCCAGCGCCAATGCGGCCAAGGGCCGGGCAATCAGTACCGTGACCACACCAGCGATGAGCAAGGAGGGAATGGTGTCGATAAGATCACTCAGGTTGCGACCGGCAACACTGCCCACAATCCAGAACCGGATTTCATCGGCCGTGCCCAAATCAATCAGCAGCAGCAAGGAGGTCAGGGCGATTAACAGACTGGAAAGCGCCGCGCCTGCCAGTACCAGACGCACGGGGTCGTCACCCACCCCGCGCAACCGGGCAGCCCCCAGCGCGCACAGACAACCTGCCAAGGCGCCAAACTGCGCCACGGAAATCTTGAGAGTTGCCGCACTGGCGCCCAAGGCGATGGCGAGCGCGACGGCGAACGCACTACCAGCACTCACCCCCAAAAGCCCTGGCTCCGCTAATGGGTTGCGGGTGACCGCCTGCAATAGCGCACCGGATACGGCCAAAGCGGCACCCACCACAACAGCCACCAAGGTACGCGGCAGACGGAGTTCGCCCACGACAAATTGAGCCTCGGTGGTTCCCTGCCCCAGCAATACCGCAAAGGCATCAGCCGGGGTCACGCTACCGGCGCCCACCAACAGGCTCAGGAAACAGACCAGCCCCAGCAGGATCACAGCGGCGACCATGATCAGCATCAACCGCCGAGAACCAAGGGGCGTCATATGAGTCTTAGACATCTAGATTTTGACTACTAGCGAGTGGGAGGCGAAGCGTAGCCTGCTCGCCCCCGCAAACAACCTCAGGGGACCAGAGCAGCCTCAATGTCGCTCAGGACTTTCTGCGCAGCCAGCGGGCCGGTTGCACTGCTCCAGTATTGCCCATCCACGGCAATCACCCGGTCGCGTTGAACCACATTCAGGCGAGCAAAGGCGGAGGATTTCTTGGCGGCTTCCAACGCGGCCTGCCCTTCTTCATTCAGAGTGGCCAGGAACAGCCAGTCACTATCAATCCGGCCCAGATTTTCCAGGCTCAGTGGATCGCTATGAGGGCGGTTCTCTTTGATCAGCCCGGCATCACTCGCTTTCAGCCCCACGGCTTCCAGCAAGCCCGCCGCAAACATTTGGGAATTCATCACCATCGGCCCTTGGGGCATCCAGCGCACCACATAAGCGGTCCGGTCCTCATCGGCATAACGGGCTTTCAGGGTTTCCGCCAACTGTGCCGCACGAGCATCCACCGCTTCGATCAGCTCTTCCATCTTGGCCGTTTGGTTCAGAGCCTGGGCATACAGGCGCCCTTCAACCTTCCAGTTGTCCTGCTTCATATCGGCGGTATCGGGAACAATGGTGGGCGCGACACTCGACAGCAGACGATACTGCTCCCGGGTCATTTGCGGGCTGGCCAGAATCAGATCGGGGCGCTGGGCCACAATGGCTTCCAGATTCAATTCACGGGAGGTTCCAACAATCGCCACGCCTTTGGCATGGGGCTCCATATAACGGGCCAGGCCATCAGTCCCCCGGGTCGCCAACGCACCAACAGGCGTCACCCCCAGCGCAACCGTGGTATCCACAGCCCCTTCAGACAGTGCCACCACCCGTTTGGGTTGACCATTCACCTTGACCTGGCCATAGGCTGTTTCCAAAACCCGGGTATCCGCCTGGGCCACCACGGATAGAACCACTCCCAACAGCAGAGCCATCACACGGCCCGGCCACTTGGTCACTGTTGCAATCATCATTAAAACTCCTGAAATAGGAAAAACTTGTCGAGAACCCGATTGCACTAAAAGCCTATCTCTACACCTGATCAACCCAGTCCACTTGCAGGTTCTCGTCAGCTGCAAAACGCACCAGGTGGCCACCCACCACATCCTTGGCCCGCGCCAGCTCTTCTTCACCAGTAGCCTGAATCCTGATCCGCAGGGTCTCACCTTCCGCGGTCAACAGGGCGTCACCAAAGGGAAATTGAACCTCGCCACGATGGTCATCAAAACTGGCGGGGACTTTATGGGAGAAATGGCGACAGAGTTTCTTCAGGTTGATGGAAGCCTTGGCGGTTTGAACCGTACTTGTTGCAATCAGCATGACGCCACTCCTGGTATGAGCTCAACGCCCTTGGGGCACTGTTAGCAGCGGTAATTTGCGAACACTGATGATAACCATTCTTATTATCACCAACAACCAAAATTTGTCTCTGCTCCCTGATAAATGACCATTCCATGACTTGGGCCAATGCAGCATAAAAAAGCCGCAGCGAGGGCGAGCCACGCTAAAAAGCCTATCGCGTATCTATCGATGTTCGGCAAACGTCGCCTTTTCGATTAAGATTCCTCCTTTCTTGTTTTTGGATGTCGACCATGAGCAAATACTGGAGCCGCCTTGTCCATCAGCTGACGCCCTATGTTCCCGGCGAACAGCCCAAGATGGCGAATCTGATCAAGCTGAACACCAATGAAAACCCCTACCCTCCTTCTCCCAAGGTAATGGCCGCCATTACCGGAGAGGTGGACGCCCGCCTGCGGCTTTATCCGGACCCCAATGCGGACCGGCTCAAGGAAGCCATCGCCGACTATTACGGCCTGGCACCCAGGCAGGTCTTTGTCGGCAACGGTTCCGACGAGGTATTGGCCCACGCGTTCTGCGGCCTGCTCAAGCAGGACCAGCCGCTGTTGTTCCCGGACATTACCTATAGCTTCTATCCGGTGTACTGCGGGCTCTATGGGGTGGACTACCGCACGGTCCCGCTGACTGACGACTTCCAGATCGACATTGCCGACTACAATCAGCCCAATGGCGGCATCATCTTCCCCAACCCTAACGCCCCAACCGGACGTTTATTGGAGCTTGGACAAATCGAGCAGCTGTTGGCCCAACATGCGGATTCCGTGGTTGTGGTGGACGAAGCCTATATCGACTTCGGCGGCCAGTCCGCCATTGCGTTGATTGAACGCTACCCGAACCTGCTGGTTATCCAGACCTTGTCCAAATCCCGTTCGTTGGCGGGACTACGGGTGGGCTTTGCGGCCGGTCACCCGGATCTGATCGAAGCTCTGGAACGGGTCAAGAACAGCTTCAACTCCTATCCCCTGGATCGGTTGGCAATTGCCGGTGCGGTGGCGGCGTTTGAAGACCGCGCCTATTTCGAGCAGACCTGCCAGCAAATCATCAGCAGCCGGGAGTTTCTGGTCAAAGCCCTGGAAGAGCAGGAGTTTCAGGTGGTGCCGTCCCAAGCCAACTTCGTCCTGGCCCGTCACCCACAGTGTTCCGGTGAGGACCTGGCGGCGGCTCTCCGGGCACGGGGTATCATCGTGCGCCACTTCAAGCTGCCGCGCATCGAGCAATACCTGAGAATCACCGTGGGAACCGACGCCGAATGCCAGGCACTGGTGAAGGCCCTGGCAGAAATCGTTCCCGAGTTGAAGAGCTGACACTCCCGCACGAGCTTCGCGAAGATTCCGGGGAGTTCAGTCAGACTTATCCACGCTTTCCAGGGGCGGACCTCTATGTCCGCCCCGACCCACCGGCTTGCATTACGTCCTTTCATACCCGCAAAACAGCCTTTCTGGCCGCCTGGGGTTTTAAGGTGGTTTGCTCTAATTTATGGACAACGAACCAACCACTGTCTTACGAGTCCTATGGCCACAGGTTCAGCTGTCACCCATGTTGCTACCTCCTCTTCGCTCCATTCCAAGTCTTCCGCCAATCATCATGACGGGCTGGTCCCGAGCGTTGGAGCCTCCTTCAACTTGCCCGATCTCTACCGAGCGCTGCGTGAGACCACCCCATCACCGGAGCTCAAAAATCAGGCCGACGGATTTCTCCGCCAACAATTGCAGATTGCCACACAACAACCCTGCGACCTGCCGGCAGACTCGGAACACCTTGAGACAACGCTAAGCGACTGGGTAACTCAGCACACCGAGCAGGTCGGACACCAATACCGCGCTTATCTGGAATCCAGGGCCCAGGGCGCACCCCGTCAGTTTTTCAGTAATCGCGCCCATGCGCTCTATTTTTTACAGGCGGTCGCCCCGACCAAACTGGTCGACGGTGCCTGGTTGTATGGGCTGGTTAAACACTGGCGCGATCCCCGCTTCTCCAGCCTGATCCAGATTTATCTGGAAGAACTGGGCAATGGAGTGACCGAACACAACCATGTTGCCCTATATCGAAAACTGTTGGCTCGTCATGGACTTGATAACAATGCTGAGCTGTCAGAGGCCCACTATGTGCAAGGCACCATTCAGCTGGCCTTGGCCTATCATGCCGATCAGTTCCTGCCGGAGCTGATCGGCTACAACCTGGGCTATGAGCAACTGCCCCTGCACTTGCTGATTACCGCTTACGAACTCAATGAGCTGGGCATTGATCCTTATTATTTCACGCTGCACATTACCGTGGACAATGCGGCCAGCGGCCACGCCCGCAGCGCCCTGAAAGCGGTGCTGGATAGCCTGCCTCTCTCGACAGATCGGGCAAGTTTTTATCGCAGGCTTCGCAACGGCTATCAGCTAAACGAGCTGGGAGAAAGCAGTTTGTCGGTGATCCGGTCGTTCGATCTGTATCAGGAACTGGTACAAAGCCTGGCCCGGAAAAGCCGGATTGGGCGCTTGATGCATTCCAACTACTGCCGCCTGGGCGGACGTACCGTTAATGAGTGGCTTGGGGACCCGGCACAGATTCCGGACTTTATGCACACTCTAGAAGAGCGGGGCTGGATCAAACGTCATCGACCGGTGGAGGAAAGTCGTTTCTGGCGCTTGATTCATGGAGAGCAGGCCGAGATGTTTGGGGTGTTCAGTGACTATGAGCAACAACTGATTCACGACTGGATTGTGGGCAATCTCCACCTCCCGACCCACAAGCCAGCCCAGGCGGATACTCCCCAAAGCATTCCAGCCTCGTCGTTCCGGGCCAGACAGCGCCAGCTTCGAAGCACACCGGCCCAGCCCCGCGCCTCCAAACCCCAGACTCCCCGGCCAGTTTTCAGGCACCATCACGGGGAGGCAATCAATGACATCAACCGGGAGCTGCGCCACCTTGAGAACACACTGTCTGCTCTCACGGAAAAGGAAGAAGTCCTGGATCAGTTGGTGCCACTACTCTCCCCCGCCCGTCACCATACACCGTCCGGCCTGATGGCGACTCGCATTTTTACCCGGCTCTTTAGCGGATAGCGCAATAGCGCCGAAGCAGGTGCGGAGACAACAACAAACAAGGATCGTCCATGGGTTATCTGAGTCCACACCAACAAGCCCTGATCAGACTGGGGCAGGCTTTACAGGCAGCGAGCTACCGCTTCACCACGGTCACTCCCGCCACTCATGCCAGGATCAACAGCCGACCGGGTCATGAATCCGCCCGGACCCTGCGGGATGTGTTCGGCTGGAGTCGGCCGTTCCAGGAGTCCATCTTGCCGGCGCACATCTTCGCCCTGATGAGAGAAGCGGAAATCCTGAGTCACAGCCCCCAGGGCTGGCGCAGCCAATTACGGGCTTCCACCTTGAATGGCATGCTGTTCTTCCACTCGGCGTACCCCACCGAGGCGGCCGACTCCGTCTTCTTCGGGCCGGACACCTACCGCTTTGCCCGGATGCTTAAGGAGTTTTTCGACAGGGATGACCGCCCCATCCAACGCGCGGTGGATATTGGCTGCGGAGCCGGCCCCGGAGCGATATTAGCTGGAGTTGACCGGCCGCAAGCCGAGGTGTTTGCCGTGGATATCAATCCGACTGCCCTCAGTCTCACCCGGGTCAATGCGATCCTCAATGGGGCAGATCACCTGACCACCCGCCACAGCGACCTGCTCTCCGATGTGCCCGGCCAATTCGATCTCATCATGGCGAACCCACCCTACCTCAACGATCCGGCACAACGGGCTTATCGTCATGGCGGCGGCGCCCTGGGAGAAGCTCTGTCACTGGCAATCGTGGAAGCAGCCCTCAGCCGCCTCGCGCCAGGTGGTGTCTTGCTACTCTATACCGGGGTTGCCATGCAGGAAGGTCAAGACCCATTCTTCACCGCGGTACAGCAGAAGCTGGCCAACACCGACTTTCAGTATCACTACCAGGAACTCGACCCGGATGTGTTCGGAGAAGAATTGTTGGAGCCGGCCTACCGCTCCGCCGAGCGGATTGCGGCGGTCTCACTCAAAATCCGTGCGCCAGGCTAACCATACAGGATCAAGCCCCCCCCCAGGGCGAGGCTTCAACCCTCTCCACATCCTATTTCAGCAGAATAATGACAGATCTTTAGTGTTTATTGTGCCCTCAGAAGAGATCGGTATAATCAGTACAAAATTTGTCCATCGACAAGGAAGATTCTCATGGAGAGCCCACTCGACCCACGCCCTGGTCAGGCCATTTACACCAAGCTCACCTTGTCACTCTACGACCCGCTCGTGCTCGGACTTTCCAACCGCCTCGCCTGGCGCTGCCCCAGCCACTACATTCAGCATCTGTACGACCAGTACGTCAGCACCAGCCATTTGGAAATTGGTGTCGGCACCGGCTATTTCCTGGAATACTGCGTACCGCGCCAGCCGGTGAACGATCTGGTTTTATTTGACCTCAACCGCCACTGCCTGCAGCAAACCGCGGAGCGTCTTCAACGTTTCAACCCACGGATTTATCGGGCCAATGTACTGGAGCCGTTCCAGGGGCTCGATACCCGTTTCGAATCTGTCGGCATCAACTATGTGCTGCACTGCCTGCCGGGTACGCCCCGCCAGAAAGGGATCGTGTTCGACCACATCAAGACCCACTTGAAAGACGATGGCGTCTGTTTTGGGGCCACCATCGTCAACCGGGAAGCGGACAACCTGTTCAGCAAGACCTTAAAAAGCCTCTATAACCGGCGCGGCATCTTCTGCAACCGTGACGACACGGCCGAGGCTATCGAATCCGAATTGAGACAACGATTTGTCGAGGTGGAGAGCCGTCTGATCGGTACCGTGTTCCTGTTCAGAGCTCGAAAAGCCGCAGCGCAAGAAAACGAACTCCCGCAGAAGCCCAAGCGTTCCAGCCGCTCACAATAGCGTTCTATTCAATTCACAAAAAAACAGGAGGAGCCATTGGCTCCCCCTGTCATACTTTCATGAAACTGCACCAGGACTTACAGTGCTTCCACCACTTCGTCGATTTGCAGGCTCAGGCTTTGCAGGCCACCACCGGACAAGTACCACAGCGCCGGAGACAGCACCTTAACCTTGGTACCGCCCAAGGACTTTTGCAGTGATTCCGGATTCAACGGCTCACCACCAATAGCGGCACTCCGGTCAACAACCAGCAGCACTGCGGGCTTGATTTCCTGGATGGCCTCTACCGACAGCGGCGTGAACACCCGCTCGCCACGTTTTTCGCTCTTCACGCTGGGCGGTAGTACAGGCTCGGGCAATTGAAGCACCTGATACACCACCGGATGCTTGTTCAGCATCAGCCGGCCGTCATTGTGGGTAGCCACCAGGACTTTGGCCTCTTTCGGAGCCTCGGCGCGTGCCTTGGAGACTTTGTCATGCAGCTCCTTCAGCTTCTTCTCAGCCTGTTCACCCGCGCCGAAGCGCTCTGCCAGCTTACGGATATTGGCATCAAAGGCCGTTAGATAGTCAGTATCCGTGCCCATGCTGACATCCACCACGGTGGTGATTTCTTCAAGAGCTTCGCGGTGCTCTCCGGAGCGACTAGTCATCAGCACCAGGGAAGGCGACAGTTTGGCAATGGTCTCTACATTCGGCGTTTTCAGACCGCCGGCATCGGCATAACGCTCATCGTCATACTGGGACAAATACTCCGGCAGCCCCTGTCTGGGTACGGCCACCACGCTGGCCTGAAGCCCCAGGGCATCCAGGGTATCCAGGGCTCCGAAATCCAATACCACCGCCCGTTCGGTAGTTTTTCCCTGCTTGGCCACCGAAGCATCATCAGCCACGGCAAGACCAGTCGACAACGATAGAACAGCTGCAGCAACAACAGCGGTCAGTTTCATGCTTTACCCTCAAGGCTTATGAGAATCGGCATTATATAATAACTATTCTCATTATTATCCAGCGTTTTTTGCTGCCTTCCCTAAACTTTTTCCTCCGCCAACGCCAGAGGCGTAAGCAACAGTGCCCCGACCATTAGAAATGCCTGTTTGTATCCCATGATGAATCCTCCTCAGATAGGATTTTGGGACAAAAATCCCATAACCATCCCGAGCTGTACGTACAGTCTGCTAGTATAGGTCCGACACGAAGCCACTGCGGTCGATTCGGCTGTACCGCCCTCCGGCGAGCCTTAAATCTTTTAACCTAGAGCTTCATTCAGAACGCAAACAACCAACAATAATCCACTCAATCCAAGGAGAACCTCCATGTCCACATTACGCCAAGATATTACGGTCGAGAGCCTGAAAGCACGGGGCCAAGAGCGCCTGCCCGGCTACATGGGCGTTGAAGTCGTGGCCGTAAAGGAGCAAAGCGTTTCCAGCCGTATGGAGATCAAACCCTTCCACTTGGCGCCCAACACCTATCTGCATGCCGCCAGCGTGATTGCCCTGGCCGATACCACCTGTGGCTATGCCACCGTGGCCCATCTGCCGGAAGGCGCCCAGTCGTTCACCACCATCGAACTGAAAAGCAATCATTTGGGCACCCTGCGGGAAGGTGCCCTTGCCTGTGTGGCTACCGCTCAGCATTTGGGGCGTAATACCCATGTGTGGGATGCTGTGGTCACTGATGAAGCCACCGGCCGGAAAATTGCCCTGTTCCGCTGTACCCAAATGATTCTGTGGCCCAAGGCTTCTTAACATACTGAACAGCAGGATCTCCCGCCCATGGACGACTCCCCCAACCATGACCACATTCCGGATGTCCGGGATGGACTGACCACCAAGGAACGGATTGTTCTGGTGTGTCTTCAGGAACTACAAAACCAAAGGAATGGACGGAATGTACCCACAGCCATGCTGTACGGACGTGTCGTGGAGCATGTGGATATGAGCGTGGCTGAACTGCAGGCCATCCTGCAGCGTTTTGTGGGTGTGCATGGTGGCAGAGTCTGAGGTGGGCAAAATTATTACGGGGCTCATTTGCCCCAGAGAAGCCCGGCTCAAGTACAAAACCTGCCTCGAGAAACGGATTGGCAATCCTGTTGCTTAAAAACCCGCCCGGCTCCCCAGGCGGGTTATCGCTTGGCACTTAAACCAGAGTCGCCTCTTCCGCTTTTTCCTTCACAACTTTGGGCTGAATATTCTGGTTCATCCGGAATAAGTTCTGCGGATCCCACTTATTCTTCAGCTCCACCAGCCGGGTCCAAACCTCCGGCCGGTAGGCGGCGGGGATACGATCCACATCATCCTGGGATAGGAAGTTCACGTAGACGCCGCCAGTGGAATAAGGCGCAGTCGCCTTGAACAGATCCCGACACCAGGCGACACAGTGCGTGTCTTCGGCGGCGGTTTCCCAGCGGCCATGAACGTTCATCCCGAATTGCGCATCCCGATGAGAATAAGCGGTAGCGCCCGACGGAATACGGGACGCCTGACCGCCCAACTGGCCGATAAAGATTTCACAGTGAGACGACGGCAAGCGTGAGGAGAAGTCCAGGAACACGTCCAGCACGCCCTCATCCAAGGAGGCGAAGAAGTGGGACTTCCAGTAGTTGCGCACCCCCGGCGTCAACAGCGGATCAAAGGCCTGCTGCCAGGCCGTATAAGGCATCGGCCCCACATGCTCGCCCAGGGGCTGGCCCAAGGCGCGCACGGCATTGAGCTGACGTTCGGTTTCCTCAGGAGAGGCGATGCTGAAAAATGCCATCACCACCACCTTCTGGCCATGGGATTCAGCAGGCAAGAAAGGCAGGGGCGGAGCATGCCGCAGCACGACCCAAACCATGGAATCGTCGGACTGGCTGGCGGCCAGCGCCGGGTACTGATAGAGCACAGACTTGGCCTGATCGAAGGGAAACACCACCAGACCCGCCGTGATTTCCGGGCCGACCGGATGCAAGCGAAACTCAAAGTTGGTGACGATGCCAAAGTTGCCGCCGCCCCCGCGAATGCCCCAGAACAGATCCGCATTTTCCTGTTCACTGGCATGCACCCGCTGGCCATTGGCGGTAATCACATCGGCGCCGATCAGGTTATCCACTGTGACCCCATATTTACGGGTCAGCCAGCCAAAACCACCGCCCAGGGTCAAACCGGCAACACCCGTGGTGGAGTTGATTCCCAAAGGCGTGGCCAGCCCATACTTTTGAGCCTCCCGGTCAAAATCTGCCAGGGTGGCACCGGGCTCCACTTTGGCGGTCTGTTTTTCGGGATCGACCTGCACCGCCTTCATTTGGGACAGATCAATCATCAACCCCTGCTCACAAAGAGCATTACCGGCAATGTTATGGCCACCGCCACGCACCGAGATCAACAGGCTATGGTGTCGGGCGAAGTCCACGGCCAGAGCAATATCCTCCACGGCTCGGCAACGGATGATGGCTGCTGGCTTGCGCTCAATCATGGCGTTCCAGATCTTGCGGGCGTCTTCATAGCCCGGTTGATCAGGTGTCAGAAGCTCACCTTGCAGGCGAGCACGAAAGGCTTCCAGTTCAGCAGCGTCTACTGTTGTGGAGCTTCCGGAGAGAGTTCGTAGTTGTAGAGTATCCATGGCTCATCCCTCCATGGTGATGAAGTTCGGGTGAGCCACAGCCTGCGGTGAAACAAGCGCCCAGTCGTACTGCTGCTTCTGTAGCTCATCCACCGGACTCTAATGATAGGCTCTCCCTCCTCCGCCGAATGTCAAAAATTTTTGAACTAAAAGCCTGTTAAATCGATGAAAACCTGTTTTATTTATTGATTCCCAAGCGGGATGTTTTACCCGCCATCCCCTGAGCCGGCGCCACACAATCTCCCTTTATCCTCGACTTCCTGAAATGCCGCCCCCTCCCCCACAAGGCACTCTCCTCCTAAGGTTCAGCGCCATAAAAAGACCGCCCGTCTTCTGGTTAGCAGCCACTTGACTTTAATTAAACAGCGTTTTATTGTTGCGAACAATTAAACAGCGTTTAAAGGAATAAAAATCATGGCTCGGCGATCGGACAGCTCCCCCCAAGAGCTTCAGGAGCGCGTACTTGCTCAAACCTGTGCAATGTTGGAAGAGTTACCGGTTTCACAAATCAGCCTGCGGGAAGTGGCCAGACGGGCCGGTTATTCAGCGGGCGCGTTGGTGCACTCGTTCGGAAGCTGGAACTACCTGTTACTGCGGGTGAATGCGGAAACCCTGGATGAACTGGCCGCCCACCTCAACCAGACTCTGGAAAACAAACCCGAACCCGCCCGAGCCCTGCACCAGATTGCCCAGGCTTATCTGGATTTTGCCCTCACCCACCGTAACCGTTGGCGGCTGATCTTCGAACACAAGCTGGGCCCCCAGGAACCCTTGCCCGAGTGGCACAACCAGCGGATTCAAAACCTCTTTACCCTGCTGGAACGGTTGCTTGGCGAACTCAAACCAGGAGCCACGGACAAACAACTCCAAACCGCCACCCGAGTCCTGTGGGGCGGTGTGCATGGCATCACCGTGCTCTGTGTGGATGAAAAGTTGTTCGCCGAGCCCGACATCCAGGGCAGCGACCTGATTGACTCCCTGATCAACAACTACCTACAAAGCTGGACAGCCTCCCAGGCTTAAGGAAGAGACCATGGAAAACCACAGCCAGTTTCGCCTGCTCAGAACCCGGCGGTTTCGCCCCTTCTTCTTCACCCAGGCGCTCGGTGCCTTCAACGACAACCTCTACAAGACCGGCCTGCTGTTGTATGTCACTTTCGTGGCCTCCCAGCAATCGGGAGAACTCAACAGTGACCTGCTGGTGAACCTGGCCGCCGGCCTGTTCATCCTGCCGTTTTTCCTGTTTTCTCCCATGGCCGGGCAACTGGCCGACAAGTTCGAGAAATCCTGGCTGATTCGCCGGATCAAGCTGGCGGAGATTCTGATTATGGTACTGGGCGCTGCAGCCTTCTTGACCGGTTCTGTCTGGATGATGATGCTGTTGCTGTTTGCTATGGGTACCCAATCCGCCTTCTTCGGGCCCGCCAAGTATGCCATTCTGCCCCAACACCTGAAATCGGAAGAGCTGGTGGGCGGCAACGCGCTGGTAGAGATGGGCACTTTCCTGGCGATTCTGGCGGGCACCATCCTCAGTGGCATCCTGTTCGAATTGCCGGCGGGCACCTATTTGATTGCGGGAGCCGTTATCCTCTGTGCCTTGCTGGGCTATTGGGCCAGCCGGGGCATCCCTAAAGCCGAAGCGCCGGACCCGGCTCTTCCCATCAACTGGAACCCGGTGACGGAAATCGTCCATACCGTCGCCTCGCTCAAGAAAAACCGTCCGGTGCTGCTGTCGATCCTGGCGATTAGCTGGTTCTGGTTCCTGGGAGCCAGCTACCTGACCCAGTTCAACAATTTCGCCAAGGATGTGCTGGCTGGCGGGCCCCAGGTGGTCACCCTGTTGCTGACAGTATTCTCCGTGGGTATTGGCGCGGGCTCTCTGCTGTGTGAACGTCTGTCCGGTCGCCGGATCGAGCTGGGCATTGTCCCCATCGGCTCTCTGGGTCTCAGCCTGTTTGGAATTGATCTTTATTTCGCGATTCCCGCCGTCGCAGCCGGGAGTGAACCGGCCACAGCCTGGGCTTTCCTGGCGTCCTCTGAGAACTGGCGCGTGCTCATTGACCTGCTCTTGATCGGTCTGTTCGGCGGTCTGTTTATCGTGCCCCTGTATGCCATGGTACAAACCCGCAGCGATGAGAAAGAACGGGCCCAGGTGATTGCCGCCAACAATATCCTCAATGCCCTGTTCATGGTGATTGCAGCCGCCTTTGCAGCCTTGCTGCTGGTGGTGGCCAAGCTCAGCATTCCCGAATATTTCCTGGTGCTGGCGATCATCAATATCTTTGTGGCGGGTTATGTCTATCGGCAGGTGCCGGAATTTACCCTGCGCTTTGTCATCTGGCTGCTCAGCCGCACCCTGTACCGGGTCAGCCAAGAGGGACTGGAACATATCCCGGAAGAAGGCCCAGCAGTACTGGTCTGCAACCATGTGAGCTACGTAGATGCCTTGCTGCTGGCAGGTGCCAGCCGTCGACCGATCCGCTTCGTGATGGACAAAGCCATTTCGGAAACTCCGGGCCTGAAAGCTTTTTTCAAGACAGCACGCACCATCCCGATCGCGCCGGAGAAAAAAGATCCCAAGACCTACCATGAGGCGTTCGAAAAAATCAGCCAGGAACTGCGGGATGGCAACCTCATCTGTATCTTTCCCGAAGGCAAACTGACCCGGGATGGCCAGCTCAACCCCTTCCGCGCCGGTATCGAAAAAATCATCGAACGTGACCCGGTCCCGGTGATCCCCATGGCCCTGCAAGGTCTCTGGGGCTCCTACTTCAGCCACGCCAATGGGGGTGCGTTCAGCAAGCTGCCTCGCCGCTTCTGGTCCCGGGTGAATATCCTGGCCGGCCCGGCCTGGCAGCCGGAAAGGGTCACCGCTGCCGCCTTAGAAACTGAAGTCGCCGGCCTGCGAGGAGACAAGCTTTAAATCCGCCCCTCCGGGCCTCTCCCGGAGGGCATACGGTTTTTAGCAACAGATTCACAAACGGTCGGGCCAATGTTGGCTAGGATGAAAGAAATGTTCCTTGGACTCTGGAGCTGACATGAGGCGCACCGTCCGTATCGGGCTTTTAGCGGCAATCATTGTGCTGGCCACTGTGATTTTATTGGCCATTGAGCTCTTCTCTTCCCCACCCTTGACGCCTTATACAGAACTTACCTTGCCAGCTTCAGAGCAGGACTCCGGCCTGCAGGCCCAATGGTTCGGGGTCTCCACCCTGACCATTGGCGATGGCGAAACAACCGTCATGATTGATGGCTTTTTCTCCCGCCCAAGCTGGCTGAGCCTGCTCTTCATGCCTTTGAGCCCGGATCTGGCGCGCATCGACGCCGCTCTGGCCCGGGGCCAGGTAGATCAGGCCGATGCCCTGCTGGTCGCCCACTCCCACCACGACCATGCCATGGACTCCGCCGTTGTGGCCGGAAAATTGGGCGCCCGGCTGATGGGTTCGGAATCCACTGCCAATATCGGACGAGGGGGCGGGCTTGGCGAGGATCAGATTCGGGTGATCCAGCATGGCGATATATTGAACCTGGGTCAGTTCGAGATCCGGATCTTCGAAACACCCCACTCACCGGACCCGGTCACACCCGGCACCATCGACCAGCCCCTCACGCCGCCTGCCCGGCTTGCCGATTACCGGCTGGGTGAAAACTACAGCTTTCTGCTGAACCATCCCCAGGGACGCATTCTGATTGTGCCCAGCGCCCACTATGTCCCGGGC
>CAZEWG010000007.1:0-99159 GCA_964514485.1 uncultured Pseudomonadales bacterium | reverse complement strand
GCGGGCGGCTGACTGTCGGGAGATAAGTCACAAGGTCAGGATATTGGCTGGCGAGCGCTTCCAGCTCCTCGCGGTAGCCAAATTCGTTCTGGTAGCTGGCCCCATGGAGCACATGGAAGTGATGGCCTCGCAGGCCTTGATGGAAAGCCTCGCGCAGGATGCTGATAAAAGGATTGATGCCAGTCACGGTGGCAATCATCAGGTGATGGGGGTAGTTGCGATCAAAGCTCAGGCCCCCTTTGGGCTTGCCCAGGCCAATTCGGTCCCCGAGCTTGAGCTGGCGCAGGCGCGCCGACATTTGCCCGCCCGGCACCAGTTCGATAAAAAACTCCAGCACCTCCTCATGGGGGGCTGACACAATGGAATAGGAGCGACGGATACCGTCGAGCTCAACTTTTACCGACTGCCCCGCGCGAAAGCTGAAATCCAACGGCCGCGGCACGGTAAAGCGGATCAGTTCCGGCGTCAGTTGCTGGCATTCCAGCACAACCACACCGTCGGCCGAGGTGGCGGGCCGTGTCACGGAAGCGGCTGACTGGCCAAAGGAGGAGGTGAACTCCGGTTCGGCCTGATTGACGGGTGAATTGGTGGGCTGATCTGGCCCATTCAGCAGCTGGCTCAAGCGCCTGGTTTTGCGTTGATTGATCTCGCTTAACAGGGCCCGCAGCCCGGCGTCGCGACACCCGTTCACCGCCCGCTCAAGAGTGTCCAGCTGTTTCAGTTCAGCTTGTAGGGTCAGCCGCAGGAGTTTATTCTCCATGTGATCCGCCACCTGGGCTTAGGCCTGCTTCGACAGGGTACAGATCGCGTCGGGCTCCTCCACCCGCAGCACCAGGCTTTCGCTGACGAACATCTGGTGATGAATGCCGTCGTTGGTGGAGTAGCCGGTCATCAGGTCCTGGCCGATGATGATGCGCCCAACCCGGGCATCCACCAGCACCGCCCCTTCGATCCGAGCCTTGAACACCCCCAACTCACACAGCCGCTTGAGGTGTTCCAGTTGCAGCATATCGGTGCCTTCATAACGGCGGAACAGCAGGTTGTACCAGACGGGAGAAAGCGCCAGCGCATAGGGGCCGTGAAAGTTCTTGTCATCCAGATGGTTGACGGCTCTCAGCACATCGTTGAGGGCCTGTTCGATCTTGTTCCAGTCCTCACACTGGACTTCATTGCGCCCTTTGGCGGTCAACAGTCCTTCAATGCCGAAATCCGGCTGGCCGTAATAAATAAACTCTTCCTCACGGCGTGCCACGGCTTCGGCGGCGTCTTCCACGGCGCGCAGATCCAGGGGCTGGCCCATGGACTCATAGCCCTCAATGCGCCGCACACTCAGGCCAAAGCCCTTACGCAGCATGGGGATAGCACAGGCCCGGCTCAGCACGGCGCCGGCTTCATCCGGAGCCGGTTGGCGGCAGTAGCCTTCCTCGCCCACTTCAATAGCCGTCAGTCCCACCCCATAGGGGCCATCCACTTCCAGGTAGCGGCGTCCGGTGAGGATTTCCCGGGCGGCACCCACGGCGGCGGCGTCTATCTGTTCCCAGACTTCACTGGAGAAAGAGGCATTTTCCCGATTGAGATAACTCATGATTGCTTCCCACCCTTCAGATCGCCAATGGTGAACCGGTTCAGTTGCAGGCTCGCCCGGCTTTTCCCGGCCGGATTCAAGTCAGCTTCATCTTCCTCAATGTCCAGAATGGGCTTGTCGGTAAACAGGTAGGTTCTCATCTGCTGGTCGAAGTCGGGACTGTTGCGCCGGAGCCATTCCAGCACCATGCAGGCGTGTTCGATTTCTTCCCGCATGTTGTGCAGTAGCAACCCTTTGAGTTGTTCATCCCGGGTGGCATCGGCGCGCTGCTGGTACCAGTCCACGGCCTCCAGCTCTTCCTGTACCGACACCAGGGCCCGGTGCATATCCTTGGTCTTCTCAGACAGCAGCTCCTGGGGTTCATGGTAGCTATCACTTGAACCAGCCATATCGTTCTCCCTAACGGATAGGTGATGGTGGAGCGAACTTGTAATTCGCGTTGTTCCCTCCATTTACCTACTGTTTGCCACGTCTGATTACAAGCTGGCGCCCTGGCAATCAGGAACGGCCAGCCCTGTTGGCTCGCCCCAGGAGCACACTGAAGAGAGCCAGGAAAAATGCTGGAGAAAAGAGAGAGTAGAGAAGGCCCGGCAAAGGCTAACGCTGCCGGGCCAGGAGGACTATTTATAGAAACGGCTCAGGGCGCTCATGGCCTGTTGCACATGGACAAAGTTCACCTCCCCTTGCTTGGGACGATTGGTGCGATCCAGCAAGCGGTATGAACCCACGGCCGACAGTTCCAGAATGCTGTCGTGGCTGATCAGGGCATAGCCGTTATAGTCGGAGCTGATCCCCCAGGGGCGTTGCACCGGCTCGTCCAGCAGGCTTTTGCCGGTGGTGTAGGTATCCAAGTGGCTGTCCACGCCCAGCACATGCTTGAGAAAGGTTGGGGCCACGTCTTCATGGCTGGTGATGGCATTTAAATCATTCCAGCCATTTTCAGAGCCAATGCCGGGGCCTACCAAGGCAAAGGGTACCTGAACCTGGGCATTGGTGAAGTTGCTGTTATGGCCCCAGTAGTTGAGCTTGTTGTCGTTCATTTCCTCCCCATGATCGCCGGTGATCAGCACCAGGGTGTGGTCCAGCTCGCCACTTTCCTGCAGGCGATCCAAAACCCGCTTCACCAGACTGTCGACATAGTGGACGCTGGTGCGATAACGGTTGTAGACCAGTTGGGGATCAAAGTCGTTATCCAGCTCCAGGTAATTCATGCTGGAGACCATCGGCTGGCGCTGATGGGGATAGCCCGCCGGGAACAGGTAGGAATGGGGCGCATCATAAAACAGGAATGAAAAGCTCGGCCGGCCGGGGTCACGGCTGTCAAACCACGCCAGCCAGTCGTTGGTAATATCCTGATCCCGCTCCACCGCGTTAACGCCTTCGGAGCGCATCCGCAGATTCGGCACACGGCTAAACACGGTTTGATGGAATTCAGGCTTGAGCAAATGGGCCGAGGCAAAAACCCCCAGCTGGTAATTCAGCTCCTGCAGACGGTCGATTAACAGTGGAGAGCGCCGCTCGTCCTGAAAAGCATGCCAATAAGTGGCGGGGATGCCATAAAACAGGCCAAAGATGCCCGCCCGGGTCGCATTGCCTGCCGACAAGTGATTGTTCAGTACCATCCCCTGCTGGGCAAAGTGCCACATATTGGGCGTGTCTTCGGGGTTAAAGGTGTCAGCCCGCCAGGAATCCACCACAATCCAGAGAATATTGAGGGGCTTGTCCACTGGCCGGGTGACCAGCGGCTGCAGCGGATACTGCAAGGTGCCCGACTCTCTCAGCTTCAGCGCCTCTTGACGGGCCAGGGCCTCGGCGTCGATCAGGCCATTTTTACGCATGAAGGAATTCGCGGTGGCCGGCTGAAACAGTGGCAAGAAGCGGCTAAATGAAGTGATCGGCTGGTAGCCATAGGCCGCGGCCCAAATGTGGGAGCCATGGGTGACCAATAAGGCGGCCACCACCATCCCGGTGAACTTGCGCCCCAGGCGCAGACGCACCAGGCGAGGCCCCTGCGCCAGCCAGCCCAACAGGGCATATTCCGCCACTAACAGCAGCAAAATGCCCGCCCCCACCGTGAGATAGGTGCTTACAGGAAAGCTGATCACCTCTCCTGACAGAAACAGCTCCAACACCACCGCATTGATATGAAAGCGATACTGGGCGAATACCAGCGTATCCACCATCAGAAAGCTCAGCCCAAAGCCGGCTATTCCGGCCAGGATGAATCGGCGGGTTCTATCCCAGGGAAGCAGGAGGACCGGTAGCAGCACCAGGCCAATGACTGCCGCCAGCAGCACCATTTGGCTGAAAGTGGCAGCTCCCCGGTACAAGGCATCCCACCACCCATCGGCGGCGGGAGCATAGCTAAGGTAGCGTAAGGAAACGAGCAAGGCCAAAAGGCCATTCACCAAAATAAACCAGCCGTGCACCTTGGCGCGAGGCACAGGCCTGTTAACAGAGAGAGGGTCGACCACCAGACAGACACCGAGTCAGAAAAGGAAGAATATAGAGGCTAGACAATGGAGCGGCTAGCGTAAATAAATTCGTGAAATTATCAATACGCATCCACCCTATGCCTTCGCTATTTATGCCCTCGCTTTATTCATGCCTTCACTTATAGATGCAAGTCGCTCGCAACCCAATGTTGGGTCCTCTGTGCCGGCTCCCTATCATGTATCCACGGCATCTGCCCTGCACGATGCCGGTTTCGGTGCGCGGCTGAAGGAGCCAGCCTCATGCACGGCGCAATCTCGTTACACGGCCAGTCTGTTCACGCCGCCGAGCTAGCCCGGCTGCGCGACACGCCACCCATTGCACGGCTCGCCTACCGGGGCGGGCAGAGTTAGAAAGGCACACGGCACAACCCGAGAGATGTACGCACCCAATAAGAATGACGAATGGACCTGGCCTTCAGATCGATCATTGGGAGCAATCTATGGATTACCAACGCTTGTTTTCGCATCAGGCCTTTCATCCTGCCCACCTTTCGGGCCCTTGTCGCCGCCCTCTTGTTTCGGCCACCCGCGCCGCGGCTTCCCTGGGCTTATTGCTGATGATGGGCGCCACCCTGGCCCAAGCCCAGGACCTGCCTACTGAGCAGCCTTCCAGTGAAACCCGCTCCAGCAGTCGTGCCAACCCGGTGCCCGCGCCGATCCAGGCAGAAGAACGGGAAGGCCTGCAAAGCGCCACGGCTCAAAACAACAGCGTGCGCCCGGAAAAGCTTGAGCACTCCGACGAGTTGCTGCAACAGGTTCAGCTGCCGGACGGCTTTAGCATTTCCGTGTTCGCCGAGGATCTGACCAACCCGCGGATTATCGAGGTTTCCAGCCAGGGCCATATCTATGTGACCGAACGGGAAGCGGGACAAGTCACCCTGCTGCGGGATCAGGACAATAACGGGGAAGCCGACGAGGCGCAGCCGGTCGCCTCGGGGCTGGGGGAAGACAAACAGGGAGTGCACGGCCTGGCCCTCTCTCCTGAAGAAGACTACCTCTATATGGTCACCGACACCCAGTTGTATCGGGCCGCCGTACTGGAAGAAGGCGAACTGGACGAGCCGGAGCTGGTTCTGGATAACCTGCCGGAAGCCGGCCAGCACCCGAACCGCACCCTGGAATTCGGCCCGGACCGGCTGCTTTATTTATCCATCGGCAGTGCCACCAATGCCGCGGCCGAACCCAACCCCCTCTATGCGACCCTGGTACGGTTCGACCCGGACCAGCCGGACCTGACGGTAGACAGTCTGGAGATCTACGCCGAAGGGCTGCGCAACACCATTGGCTTTGCCTGGAACCCACTGGATGGCCAGCTCTATGGCTGGGACCATTCCAGCGATGGCCGGGGTGATGACTGGCCACCCGAGGAGATCAACCGATTGGAGGAAGGCGGCCACTACGGCTGGCCCTTCTGTGGTGGCAATCAGGAAGTTGATCTGCACGTGTCCGAAGACCCACCGGAGATGACCAAGCAGGAGTTTTGCGCCGAGACGGTCGCACCTCTGGTCACCCATCAGTCCCATACCGCCGGCATGCAGTGGGTGTACTATAACGGCGGGCAGTTTCCGGCAGAGTACCAAAATGATGCCTTTGTGACCCTGCGGGGCTCCTGGAACCGCAACCCGCCGGTGGGCTATGAAATTGTCCGCATTCGCCATGACCAAACCGGCGCTCCGGTGGCGGTGGAGCCCTTTGCCAGTGGCTGGCTGCAGGGCCCGCCAGATGCTCCCGCGCAGTTCGGCCGACTTTCCGGGCTGGCCCAGGCTCCCGACGGGGCGTTGCTGGTCGCCAACGACAGCCATGGCGTGATCTACCGGATCAGCTTTAACTCGGGCGGTTAACGATTAGGAGCAGGTTTTCCTGGGGGAGGCCCTCACCTCCCCTTTATTTGATGGCACTGGAATGTCACACTTATGGCCGTTGTGCGATCCCCTCAGGCGACTTAAGCCGCTTCGCTTCACTTGTTTCAGGAACTCAGCAGTATGCGTTCCAAGGTTGAACCCTCGTTTATTGTCTTGCTCGGCCTGCTGATCGGGCTTTCGCCCCTGGCCGTTGATATGTACCTGCCTGGCATGCCCGCCATTGGGGCAGATCTGGGAGCCTCCCCTCATCTCGTTCAGCAAACACTGAGCGTTTATCTGGCCTGCTTTGCCCTGCCGCAACTGATCTTTGGCCCGATCTCCGACGCCTATGGCCGCCGGCTGACCATTATCCTGGGCTTGGGTGTGTTCGTGCTGGGCGCCGCCTGGTGCGCCCTGGCCCGAGACATTCAGGAGCTCCTGATGGCCCGTGCCTTACAGGGCATTGGCGCGGCCAGTTTAATCGTTACCGTGCCGGCGCTGGTTCGGGATCGAACCGAGGGCAACGAATTCGCCCGCATCATGGGGTTTGTCATGATGGTGATGGCCATCGCTCCTCTGGCGGCTCCCATTGCCGGAGGGTTGCTGCTTCAGCTCAGCGGCTGGCGTCTGATTTTCTGGACCTTGGCCGCCCTGGCCATGGTGGGGCTGGTTCTGTTCCATTGGCAGATCGGTGAGACCCTGGCACCGGAGCGACGGATTTCATTGCGCCCTGCCAGTTTGCTACGCAACTATGCCAGCCTGCTCAGCCAGCGTCAGTCGATTTGCTTTATGTTCTGCGCCGCCCTGGTGTTTGCCGGCATGATGACGTTTCTGGCCGCCTCCCCCTTTGTCTATATCAAGCTTTACGGGGTTTCCGAGCAGCACTATGGCTTCGTGTTCGCCCTCAACATTCTGGCGATGACCGGCTTTACCGCCCTCTCCAGCCGTTATGTGCTCAAAACCGGCTCTCACCGCATGCTGGGCATCGGCATCATGGTCGTGCTGCTCGCCTCTATTTTCCTGCTGGTGCAGACACCTCAGGCCAAACCGCCGCTGCCCCTGTTGGTGGCGGCGATCGTCTGTTTTGTCAGCACCAACGGGGTGGTCAATGCCAACGCCCAGTCCCTGGTGATGAGCCGATTTGGACATATTTCAGGGAGTGCGTCAGCGATGATGGGAAGCCTGCGGTTCGGCGCCGGCGCCCTGGCCAGCGTGGTGGTGGGAACGCTGTATGATGGCACCGTGTTCCCGCTGTTGGCGGTGATGGGTGGCTGTGGCCTGCTGGCGGTGTTGTTCTTCTGTCTCGGCAGCCTGCCGGAAAAAGCCCGCCAATAAGGCAGGAAGGTTGTTACTGGCCGCCCGCCGCCCCGGGCAATTCCAGTGGACAACCTTCCGGCGTTCCTACCCGCGCCGCCTCCTCGCGAAGCAGATCGGGGTTATTGGCAACCGCATCATACGTATGCTGTTCCGCCACCCGATCAATGGTGCAATCACAGGCCTTTTCAAATTCCGGCACAAACTCAGTGTTCAGAACCTGCTGTGTTTCCGGGGGCAGCGCCTCGGAAGCCCCCAGCCCCAGTTCCGTCCGCACATCCGCACTCACCGCATCCTTCAGTGAAGTGACGCATCCGGCCACCATCTCCCGCTTCAGCGACTCCGTCCATCCTTCCTGGTCCGCACCCTGTACGGAAAGTGGCAGTATCAGCGCCAAGCAGGGCAAAAATCGGTAGCTGCGCATTTTTATCATCCCTAACCAATGTCTATGAGCTAAAAATATAGAGTGAAAGCATCACAAACAACTTGAAGCTGGCACGAAAGTACCGCGCGTTCGGCTCCCAACCGCTGAAAGTGTGCACAATCCCTGAAATTGGCGGTTATCCTCTTGTTTTGTTCCCCTGAGCCTACAAAATCATTTTCTTCCCGGAAGGCATCCATACTGAGCGGGCATCCGCCATTCTTGGCTGTTAACAACAAATACAAAACCGGAGTTCAAGAATGGCTGTCTCCACTGTCGCATCGACTCGCTTCACTTTCTTCACTCGCCTCACTTTCTTCACGCGTTTCACTTCCTCCAATCGGGTCACCCTCGGCCTTCTGGCCGCATTGTTCAGCCTGGGCGCGGAGTGCTCCGAGCCGCTTGAGCACCACACAGGAAGTGAGCCGTTGCAGGAGGTTGCCCAGTCAAATATCGGCTCCGGCCACGGGGCCCATGTCAGCGCGGGTGATTCCAAAGGTTCCGGGCAGCCTCGCCTGAGTCTTCCGGCCGACTACGAATCCTGGTCGGCGGCTGCCAAGCTCGATCATCTCTGGTTAAACGGGGTCCTGCCCAGCCAGTTCCGGGACCAGGAGCTGCCAGTGCTGAAGTCGATTGATGTACTGGGCCTGCTGAACTCCATTCTCTGGACCAAGGTTCGTCTTGAGACGGATGTCGCCCCCATGGGTTACCAGAAACCCATCCACCCCAATGCGGTGCTGGCCAAGGTACGTTTCGCGCCGGTGGCAGACTCCCCATACACCGGTCTGTTCCAGGGTTCCGACCAGGGCTTGCTCCGCCTGTCGGTGACCGGCAACCCGGCGGACCGGGGCTTTGCCCCGGGTCTGGCCTGGAAGCTGCTGCTGGATGGCCAGCCGTCAAAGAACCTGGCGGCGCTCTACACCCTGACCGGCCAAGGCGACAACTACAACTTTTTTGCCAACGAACTGTCCCAGTATGTGCTGCCGGAACTCAATAAATCCCTGGCGATCTCGGCGATCTTCTCTGCCGTCACCAGCAAGCCAACCTTGCTGCTAATGACCGACATGGCCCGCTTCAACCAGGATGGCAGCGCCGTGCCCGCCCCCAAGGCGCCGACCCAGATTTACTTTGTGCCCAATGCCGAGCTGCGCAACCGCTTTCAAAGCGAGCCCCATGACTTTCGGGAAGCCCTGATGGGCATCCCGCCGGGCTCCAAGCTCTATGACGTGTTCGCCACCGAGATGCCCATCAAAACCTCACTGCGGCCTTCCGTCAGTCAGGAGCACGCCTTGGAACGACGCGCCAGTGCGGTGAAGATCGGCGAGATGACAACTGTGTCAGCTTTTATTGCCTCAGAGTTCGGCGACTCCGGCATTTTTTTCAAGCACCAACGCTACGAAGACCGCTAGACTTTTGGCCTCATCCCCAGCTCCTGCAATGCCGAAGGCCGCTCCCGGGCAACCCGCCCTCAGAAAGCTCAAGAACGGGAACTCCACCTCTTGACTTTCACCCACCACTAGTAAATGCTGGATACCTCATGACCACTAAATATCAACGTTCGGTAAGCCATTGAACGCCTTTTTCAGCTGCATTCTTCAACAGTATCCTTCAACAGGAACCAGCCTCAACCTGGCTCCTGGGTACTCTGCTGCCTTCCATCTGACCCGCCGGATCTGACCTTTCCGTTTTTTCAGGTCCGGCGACCGCAAACCATCTATTAAAACTAAAGCATTTTGCCTTGAAGACTATTGGAGAGTACTAATGTCTGACCGCCCGTCTATCATGATTTCCACACGCGATTTCGATCGCCTCTGCGCCTTGTTGGAGCGCGTCTACGACCAAAACGACGTCGTTCCTGAACTGTTTGATGAACTCGACCGTGCCACCCTGCTGGACCCCAGGGAAATGCCCAACACGGTTGTCACCATGAATTCCCGGGTTCGCTTCGAAAACGAAGACACCAAGCAAGCCCATGAAATTGAGCTGGTCTATCCCAATGAAGTGGATGGTTCACCCGGCAAACTGTCTATTCTGGCTCCGGCGGGAGCAGCCTTGCTGGGACTGTCCGTGGGCGACCGGATCGAATGGCCCGGCCCAGGGAACAAAAAGCTGCGTCTGCGCCTGATCGAGGTGGTCAGCCAGAAAACCGAAACCACCGTTTGATGGGCCGGCTAAACTCTTTATCTAGGTACAGGCTAACTGGAAATAGCGGGTTAGCTAAAAATAGTCGGTTAGCCAAAAACAGATAGCAACAAGGCAAAAGCGGCCGGTGTGATGCCCTTCCCCCAATAGCCAGGGCATCGCTCCAAACCGGCCGCCTCTCCCGCAGGAAGCAAGACACCGTAAGGGCATAGGGACATTGCGAATTCTCAAGCTCATCCTCCAAAATGCTCGGGATATGCTACCTGTGGTACTGGTCATCGTCGTCTTCCAGTACCTCGTCCTGCGCCAGCCTCTTCCTAATCTTGCGGCAACCCTACTCGGGGCACTCCTTGTTTTACTGGGTCTGACCTTCTTCGTGCAGGGTCTGACCATGAGCTTGTTTCCCCTGGGGGAATCCATCGTCCGTGCCCTGGCCTACCGCGCCAATGTCTGGTTACTGATGGCCTTCGCCTTTGCAGTGGGTTTCGGCAGCACCTTTGCCGAACCTGCCCTGATTGCGGTCACCAACGAAGCCGCCGCGCTGGCCTTTCCTGATGTGGACCAGGGGCTGGAACGCAACGCCCTGATGCTGCGCTATGCCTGCTCGATTGCCGTGGGGCTGGCGGTCATGATTGGCTGTCTGCGCATTCTCAAAGGCTGGCCGGCCCATTGGTTCGTCATCGGCGGTTACCTCCTGACCATGGCGCTGGCATTCAGCACCCAGTCACCGTTAACAGCCATTGCCTTCGACGCCGGCTCTGCTGCCACTTCCGCGATCAACATCCCGGTCATCAGTGCCATCGGCGTTGCCCTGGCGAGCATGATCAGCGGCCGCAATGCCATGGTGGACGGCTTTGGCATGGTCGCCCTGTGCAGCGTAACCCCCATGATTGTGCTCTTGCTGAGCTCGCTCCTCTGGTTGTAGGTAGGCGCCATGGTTGAACGCTTTCTGATGACCGGCTATCAAACCCTACAGGATGTACTGCCCATCATCCTGATCATTCTGTTTTTTCAGGTGGTGATCCTGCGCCGCTACCCCAACCACCTCAAGCGTATATTAGTGGGCAGCATTTATATGCTGCTGGGTTTGGCCGCCTTCCGGTTGGGGCTGGATACCACCCTGGTGCCCCTGGGGCGCTCCATGGCAGAGCAGCTGTTGCTGTTTGGCTCGACGCCACTGGATGAGAAAGCCTGGTTTCAGCACGGCTGGCTGGTGCTGTTCGCGGGAATGATTGGACTGGCGGCAACCATGATCGAGCCCACGCTGATCGCCGTGGGCAGCCGGGTGCAGGAACTTACCGCCGGCGAGCTACGGGGAATCCATTTACGCTGGATCGTCGCGATTGGCGTAGCCCTGGGCATGATGCTGGGCAGCCTGCGCATTCTGCTGGGCATCCCGATTCTGTCCCTGGGCATTCCGCTGATCCTGCTGACCGGGGTGCTCGCCATGCTGGCCCCCAAAAATATCGTGCCGCTGGCGCTGGATACCGGCCCCATGGCAACCTCGGTGGTCACGGTGCCGTTGGTGGCTGCATTCGGAATCACCATGGCAACCATTCTGCCGGGCCGCAACCCGGTGCTGGATGGCTTTGGCGTTATTTTCTTCTCGCTGGTGATGCCGGTACTGAGCCTGCTGATCTTTGCCTTGGTGCGAGGCCTTAAACAGCAACCGCAAACTGCGGATATAAAGGAGGAGTGAAGCATGCAGTTCAAATTGATTGTGGCGTTGGTCGACGATGACAAAGCCGACCGGGTTCTGGCCGCCGCCCGGGAAGCGGGTGCCACCGGATTCACCGTGGTCTCCAACGCCCGCGGTGAGGGACTGATCCCCCAGAAAACCTTTTTCGGACTCAACCTGGCGGGACAGCGGGACATGTTGCTGGTGGTGGTTGAGGAACACATGAGCCGTCAGGTACTGGAAGCCATCGCCAGTGCCGGCCAGTTCGAGGAAAAGCCCGGCTCCGGCATCGCCCTGCAACTGGCGGTGGAAGATGCGGTGGGGCTTTCTTCACAAATTCAGGAATTGAGCAAAAAAGTCGAGGACCAGCTATGAGCACCACCCCCTTCGTTGCGGTGCGCCAGATCATGAACACCCAACCCATCCAGATCGACGGCATGAGCAGCCTACAGGAAGCCTTGCAATTGATGCGGACCCATAAAGTCAGTGCTCTGGTGGTACGGCGTCGCGATGGGCAAGATGAGTTTGGCATCCTGCTCCTGACGGAAATTGCCCGCCTGATTGCCAGCCCGACCAAATCACTGGCGCGCACCCAGGTCTACGAGGTGATGATCAAACCGGCCCCCTCCGTGGACGCGGATATGCATATCAAGTATGCCATTCGCCATATGACACATTTTGGACTGAGTCATTGCATCGTGCTGGACGACCGCGAGCTGGCCGGTGTGGTAACCTTAAACGAAATGGCCCTGCATTATGCTGAAGAATACTAAGCCTAACACCCGAACATCATTTGCTTTTGTCTTGTTTTAGTCACCTGACGACTAGAAAACGATCAGTTTTTTCCTCTGAACGCAGCGAGTCACGATTGGTGACAGTCGGTATAAATTACTATATCCTTGTCGCGCTTTTGTCGGGGTGTTGTATATTTTGTGAGCCGAAGGCGATTGTGTCATGCTGAAACCAGGTCGTTCAGCCGGTCTTGCGACAGTGCCCAACTCCGAGAAAGTACTTTGGGCCGTCACTGCAGGCAAATCATAGATGTCAGTTTTTTCACACTTCTATCGTGCATTGACTCTTACCGGTAGCACTCAGCTCCTGTCATGGTTAGGCGTGTTGTTGCTCTCCCTTTCCATGCTGGTTACGCCTATCGCCTCCCTGTCCCTGCAGTCTTTTGACCATGGCGCCCCAACTCCCCGAGCCGAAAAAGGCGACTTCGTACTCTCAGTTAATGCGCACCGCGAGATTCCCGCGACAGGCAAGCAGTGCACGTATACGAATGAAGTCCTGGATGGGGGTACTTCCCCCTGCAGTGAGTCGCCGGTTGTTCCCGCACTGGTTTCTTTCTGGCCCAGCCTACAGGTTGTTGAGCCAGACTCGATTTCATCTCTGCCCGGTTCGGCAGAAATCTATTCGTCCCAGCTGAGAGACACACTCAGCCCTCGGGCGCCACCGCTAAGCTGAGTCTCGGATGACTCAGGAGGTTCTTACGGGCACGGTTTGCTGTCAGCTGCCTGGATGAAATTTCAAAACAAAAAGAAAAATCTCGTACCAAATTTTTAGTTCCGAACAGCCAGAGCCAGTCGCGTCGCTCGCCATAGAGCTTTTGACTTCTCTGCCTGGTAGGGAGAGTCCGGCAAGATCCCGGACTCCGGATTTTGTTTCACTTATATAGGCGCAATCGTTATGACTGTTAAAACAGTAGATGTATTGCTCGTCGGAGGAGGCGTCATGAGCGCCACCCTCGGAACGATGCTGACGCAGTTGGACCCCACGCTGAAAATCGTGATGGCCGAACAGCTTGACCAGGTGGCGTATGAAAGTACCGATGGCTGGAACAATGCTGGAACCGGCCATGCGGGCTATTGTGAGTTGAACTATACCCCCCAGGCTGAAGATGGCAGCGTGATCATTGACCGTGCCCTGAGTATCAATGCCTCGTTTGAAACCACCTTGCAGTTCTGGTCCTACCTGACTGAGAAAAAGGCTCTCGATCCGGATACCTTCATCCACCCCACCCCTCACCTGAGTTTTGTGTGGGGCAAGGAGGATGTGGAATTCCTGCGCAAGCGCTGGGAACTGCTGAGCGCCCATCATCTGTTCAGCGACATGGAATACAGCGAAGATCCCAAGGTCATCGAGCAGTGGATGCCACTGGTCATGCAAAATCGGGATCCCAACCAACCCATTGCGGCCACTCGCGTGGAGTATGGCTCGGATGTGGACTTTGGCTCTCTGACCCGCAACCTGGTCAAGTATTTTGAGAGCCAACCAGAAGTCGAACTGCTGCTGGGGCACCAGGTAAAAAGCCTCAAGCAACAGGCGGGCGGGCAGTGGCTGGTGAAGATCAAGGACAGACGAAGCGGTGAAACCAAATCGTTCCTGACCAGCTTTGTTTTCCTGGGCGCAGGCGGTGGCGCACTGCCTCTGCTGCAAAAATCCCGGATTCCTGAAGGCTATGGCTACGGCGGATTCCCGGTCAGCGGCCAGTGGCTGGTCTGCAAGAAGCCGGAAATCGTGTCGCAGCACCATGCCAAGGTCTACGGCAAGGCTGCCATTGGCGCGCCGCCCATGTCCGTGCCGCACCTGGATACCCGGATCATCAATGGTGAACCCGCCCTGCTGTTTGGGCCCTATGCCGGCTTCACCACCCGCTTTTTGAAAGAAGGTTCGGTTTTCGATCTGTTCAAATCAGTTCGTGCCAACAACCTGCGACCCATGATGTCCGCCGGTCTGGACAACATGGACCTGACCCGTTACCTGATCAGCGAAGTGTTCCAGTCCCATAACGACCGTGTGAACACGCTGCGCAACTTCTATCCGCAGGTCAACGGCGAGGACTGGACACTTGCCCACGCGGGTCAGCGTGTACAAATCATCAAACAAGGCCCCAACGGTCGCGGCAAGCTGGAATTCGGTACCGAGCTGGTTGCCTCCAAAGATGGCTCCCTGGCCGCCCTGCTGGGCGCATCTCCGGGCGCCTCGGTCGCCGTGCAGGCGATGCTGGATGTGATCGAGCGCTGCTTCAGCCAACGCCTGACCAGCGGCGATTGGAAGCAAAAGCTCCAGGAAATGATTCCTTCTTACGGCAGCTCTCTTGTCGAGGATGAGGCCTTACTCAGAAGCGTGCGGCAACGGACTCTGGCCACGCTGGGACTTTCTTCACCCACCATGCCCTCTCAACAACTGGAGAAAAAAATATGCTAATCGGAGTACCCAAGGAGATTTATCCTGGAGAGACTCGGGTTGCCGTGATACCTGCGGGAATTCAGTTTCTTACCAACGCAGGATTTGAAATCGTGGTACAAGCAGGCGCCGGGGACGGCGCCCACATCAGTGATGATGAATATCGTAATGCCGGAGCGAGTATCGCTCCAGATGCGGCATCCTTGTATGACCAGGCTGATTTGGTTCTGAAAGTGCGCCATCCGGTCGGAGATGAAATCAACCTGCTCCGTGAAGGCACTGGCCTGATCTGCATGCTGGATGCCTGGTTTAACCTGGAACAGGTTAAACAACTGGCCGAGAAGCGTATCCGCAGCTTCGCCCTGGAATTTATTCCCCGTATCACCCGCGCGCAAAGCATGGACGTCCTGAGCTCCATGGCGGCCATTTCCGGTTATCGTGCGGTTCTGGCCGGTGCCATGGCCCTGCCCCAGTACTTCCCCATGCTGATGACCGCAGCTGGCACGATCCATCCGGCCCGGGTCTTTGTCATCGGCGCCGGCGTGGCTGGCTTGATGGCCATTTCCACGGCTCGTCGTCTGGGCGCGGTGGTTGAGGCTTACGATACCCGTGTGGAAGTGCGTGAGCAGGTGGAAAGTCTGGGCGCCAAGTTTGTCGAGTTCGACCTGCCCCAGGAAGAAGGCGCGTCCAGCGGCGGCTATGCCAAGCAGCAGTCCGAAGAGTTCTATCGCAAGCAACGGGAGCAGATGTCGGCCAAGGTCTCTCAGGCTGACCTGGTGATCACCACCGCTTCCATCCCGGGCAAGCTTTCACCGCGCCTGATCACGGCTGACATGCTGAAGCTGATGAAGAAAGGCTCGGTAATTGTCGACCTCGCGGCCGAACGGGGTGGCAACGTTGAAGGTACCGTTGTCAATCAGAAGGTCTATAAGGAAGGCGTCACCATCCTGGGTTATATCGACCATCCTTCTCATGTTCCCGTCCATGCCTCTCAGTTGTTCACCAAAAATATCACCACCTTCCTGCTCAACATGACCAAGCAGGGTGAGTGGGCGCTCAACATGGAAGACGAGATCGTGTCCACCACGCTGGTCACCGATGACGGCGAAATCAAACACACCGGCTTAAAAGAACTGATCGAGAAGGATTCACACTAATGGAAGTGTTCATGCTGACCTTCACCATTTTCGTGCTGGCAGTCTTTGTTGGCGTTGAAGTCATCAACAAGGTTCCCCCTACCCTGCACACGCCCCTGATGAGCGGCACCAACGCCATCTCAGGGATTGTGGTGGTAGGCGCCATTATCAGCTCTGGCGGCGGCGAACAAACCACCACGCTGTCTACCGTGCTGGGCACCATTGCCATTATCCTCGCCACCATCAACATCGTTGGCGGGTTCATGGTTACCGACCGTATGCTGAACATGTTCAAAAAGAAATAGGATCGGCTGAAAACTTATGATTACTCTGATCAACTTTTGTTATCTGATTGCAGCCGTCCTGTTTATCTACGGCATCAAGGGACTGACCAGCCCCAAAACTGCCGTACGCGGTAACAAACTGTCCGCAATCGGTATGCTGATTGCCATTATTGCCGCGTTGGTAGACCACAACGTGGTGAGCTATGTCTACATCATCATCGGTGTGCTGATTGGTGGCGCCATCGGTGCCGTCCTCGCCAAACGGGTCCAGATGACCCAAATGCCGGAAATGGTCGCAGCCCTGAACGGCTTTGGTGGCGGCGCGTCCCTGATGGTCGCCGCGGCCAGCTATCTGGAGGGCCAAAAGCTCGCCAATCTGAGTGGCTTTGTCCCCACGCTGGATTGGAGCATTGCCATGGTGTTCGGCATCCTGACCGGTGCGGTCACACTGACCGGTAGCTTTGTCGCCGTCGGCAAGCTGATGGGTAAGATCAACGATGCCAAACAAATCCGCGTCTACAAGGCGATTGTCAAGCTGGGCTTTGCCTTCCTGATCGCCGGCAGCGTGTTCTTCGTCTATAACGATCCGCTGGATGCCGATGCCCTGTTGCTGAGCATGATCCTGGTGTGTTTGGTACTGGGCGTGTGCCTGGTGATGCCCATCGGTGGCGCGGACATGCCGGTGGTGGTGTCTCTGCTGAACTCCTACTCCGGTCTGGCCGGTGCCGCAGCCGGTTTCGTACTGGGTAACAACGGCCTGATCATTACCGGCTCTCTGGTGGGTGCCTCTGGCCTGATCCTGACCTCCATCATGTGCAAGGCCATGAACCGTTCCCTGGTGAATGTCCTGTTCGGTGGTTCCATAGCGGCCCAGGCTGGCATCAGCAAGGACGAAAACGACGCCTTCTATGCCGGCAAGGTGAAAACCAGCAGCGCCGACGAAGTCGCGATGATTCTGGACGCGGCCAAGAAAGTGGTGTTTGTGCCCGGTTACGGTCTGGCGGTCGCCCAGGCCCAGCACGCCACCCGCGAGCTGGCCAGCATGCTGCAGAAGAAGGGTGCCGAGGTTAAATACGCGATTCACCCGGTTGCCGGTCGGATGCCTGGCCACATGAACGTGCTGCTGGCCGAGGCGGAAGTCCCCTACGAACAACTGATCGAGATGGACGCCATCAACCCGGAGTTCCCACAGACCGACGTGGCCATCGTGCTGGGCGCCAACGACGTGGTGAACCCCGCCGCGTCCAAGGATCCGGCGTCCCCCATCTATGGCATGCCGATTCTGGATGTACACCATGCCAAGACCGTGGTGGTGGTCAAGCGGGGCCTGTCCCCCGGTTTTGCGGGCATTCCCAACGAGCTGTTCATCCGTGACAACAGTCTGATGGTGAACGGCGATGCCAAGAAGGTCCTGCAGGACATGATCGCGGCGATGAAAGACCTGTAATTCCGACATCGCAACGTCCAAAAGCCCGATCCCCGGATCGGGCTTTTTTCTGCCTGGAGTTTGGCCCTAGAGCATCGGGATGGTTTCCACCTCCGTGCCGGGCAAGAACGGGGCGTTGTCCTGGTTTTGCAGGGGGTTATTGATGCGATCATCCAGCACCGAGGAGCTGGACTCCCCGGGTAGCAGATCCTGACTGGGCAAGGGCACCGTGCCTCCTTGAAAAATCACGTCACCGGTTTGCGGAGTCGGGTTGCCGAACTGGATAAAAACACCCTCATTCCGCAACGCATCCCCACCTTGAATAATCAAACCCTCCCCCGGCAATAAGTCATCGGATCCCAGCCCGCCGGGTTGGCCGGCGAACAACACCTCGTTCTGCCGGTCCACACCGTTGTCACAGGTCTCAACGCTTTCCGATGGCAGGTTTTCCACCGGTGTGATCACGCCGTTGTTATCGACAAACAGCCGCTGTCGGGTACGCTGCGGGCAGATAGTGCTGGTTTCCACGGTGACCTCAAAACCACCCTCCTCCACCAGATAATCCAGGGGAATATAATCTTCCGCCCAGAGCCAATAGGCGAGTTCTGCCTCGGTATCGATCTCGCCCAAAAAGCTGGCCAGCTCCTGGTCCGTCAAAATGGTGAAGTTACTTTGCGGAGTGAGCCCGGCAATATAGACCAAACAGCGGGATGGAAAGCACTTATCCGCAAACCCGGCCAGGGGCTCGGTTTGTATCAGCTCATCCAGCCGGTTTTCAAAGGTGGCGACCAGGGCCTCCTGGGCGTAAAAAAACAATAGCTGGTGACGTAAAACCTGTGGCACGCCCGCCTGAGTGGCCGGCCCCACCCGGGTTTCCCAATAGAGCGCATCCTCGGTCAGATTAAAGTCATCGGACTGGTACTGATCCAGGGGCAGAAAGGCCTCCCTCGAGGTTGAATTGAAGCTGAACAGTCCGTTCCCATCGTCGTCGCTGTCGCCACATCCGGTCAGCAGCAGGATCACCAGAAGCCATGGGATGAGTTTCATGGAATCGTTCTCCTCCGGGAGCTGGCTGCCGGCCTGAACGCCCTCACCCGAAAGGCTCGCGCCCTGGCCAGGCGGCCATGGTTGCTTCCGGGCGACGGAACCAGCAACATTCCAAATAAAAGTCCGCTTGGCTATTAAGGAGAATCGCTCATGAATGCACCAGTGGTGATCTATCACGGAGGGAGTTGCCTGGATGGCTTTGGCAGCGCGTACGCGGCCTGGTGCCATTTCCAGTCGCAGGGCGTGGCGGCCCAGTATGTGGCTGCCTCCCATGGAGAAGCACCGCCGGACTGCCAGGGCCGGGAGGTCTACATCCTGGACTTTTCCTACAAGCGCCCGGTGTTGGCACAGCTGTGCCTCAGCGCCCGCCGGGTGGTCATTCTGGACCACCATATCAGTGCCCAGCAGGATCTGGCAGGGCTGGATCAGGAAATTGACAACCTGGAGATGGTCTTCGACATGGAACGCTCGGGTGCGGTGATCACCTGGGAGTATTTCCATGACACCCCCGTGCCCCATCTGCTGGCCTGTGTCCAGGACCGGGACCTGTGGCGCTTTCGGATTCCGGACAGCCGCCATATCACTGCCGCCCTGATGTCCTACCCCCTGGAGTTCGAGCTGTGGCACCGTTGGGCCAACTCCCCTCAAGAGCTGGATCTGCTCACGGTTGAGGGACGCGCCATCAACCGCTACCGGGAACAGCTGATCGAGCACTACCGCTCGCAAGCAGTGATGGGCACCATTGCCGGTTATGAGGTGCCGATTGTGAGCTGCCCTTACAACATCGTGAGCGAGCTGGTGGGGCAGCTGGCCGACGGCCATCCGTTTGCCGCCGGTTTTTCCGACCATGGCAGCCTGCGCTCCTGGTCACTGCGCTCAACGCCGGCGGGTATTAATGTGGCGGAAATCGCCCTTCAGTTCGAAGGGGGCGGGCACCCGCGGGCGGCAGGTTTCAGCACCCGGATCGCAGAAGAGGTGTTTTATTTAACACCTTGACGCAGAAAAGATTTCAAGTAAGGCACTGATAATAAAGGGAGTTTGCATAAGGGGCAGGTGTTGCGGAAAGGCTCGCCGGCAAATACTGGTCAACCGTGCCGGTTTAATGTGACAATGCAGTCAGAGATGTTAGAGCTGTACCAATAAAAAAGTGACAGGACTGTCCATTAATCCACTCTAACAACTGTCCTCACGGACAAGGAGCCCCTTATGCCACTGGTCAAAGACCGCTTCTTCCTGATGCTTGGCGCCCTGATCGCCGCCGGACTCTCCTGGGCCTACTGGCACTATACCGGTGAAGACGGCAGCATCATTCTGACGACCGTCATGCTGATCATCCTGTTCGTGGAAAACAACAGCCTGCGCGCCCGTGTGCAGCAGCTGGAACGACGACGCCCCAAATAGCCCTCCAGGCAACTCAAACCTGTTTACCTGGAGGTTGGCGATTATCAGGGTCTTCCTCAGCGCCCAGCTGGTCGCGCCTTGCGCCCCATGTTTTTTCTGACTGGTTTGGCCGGTTTTGAGGCGCCCCCTTCCCGGGGTGGCAAGCCGGTATGCTGGGTCAGCAGCTGCCCTTTGCGGGGCCGGGCTGTGGGTCGCTTGCCCGCGACCTTCTGGGCACTGGGATGGTTCGCCGGCTGCGTGGGGGGTACCAGGTGCTTTTTGCTATAGCCAATCAAATCCGCACGCCCCATGCGCTGTAATGCCTCGCGCAGCAGCGGCCAGTTATCCGGGTCGTGGTAACGCAAAAATGCCTTGTGCAGGCGACGCTGGCGGAGTCCCTTCGGCACGAAAACGTCCTCGGAGTCCTGGCGTACCCGGCGCAACGGGTTCTTGCCGGTATGGTACATGGTCGTGGCGTTTGCCATTGGCGACGGATAGAAGTTCTGCACCTGGTCCGCCCGAAAACCATTGCGCTTCAGCCACAGGGCCAGATTCATCATGTCTTCATCGGTGGTGCCCGGGTGGGCGGCAATGAAATACGGGATCAGGAACTGTTCCTTGCCGGCTTCCTTGGTGAAGCGCTCGAACATGGCCTTGAACTCGTCATAGGTGCCAATGCCCGGCTTCATCATCTTGTTCAGCGGGCCTTCCTCGGTATGCTCCGGGGCAATCTTGAGATAACCACCCACGTGATGAGTCACCAGTTCCCGCACGTATTCCGGATCACGTACCGCCAGGTCATAGCGCAGACCGGAGGCAATCATCACCCGTTTCACGCCGGGCAGCGTCCGGGCACGACGGTACAGGCTGGTGGTGGGCGAGTGATCGGTCACCAGGTTTTTACAGATCGACGGGAACACGCAGGACAACCGGCGGCAACTGGCATGAATCTCTTCACTCACACAGTTGAGCTGGTACATGTTGGCGGTTGGCCCGCCCAGATCGGAAATCGTACCGGTAAAACCCGGCGTTTTATCACGGATCTGCTCGATCTCGCGGATAATGGAGTCTTCCGAACGGCTTTGAATCACCCGCCCTTCATGCTCCGTAATGGAACAGAAGGAACAACCCCCGAAGCAGCCACGCATGATGTTGACCGAAAACCGGATCATGTCATAGGCGGGAATTTTGGCATCGCCGTAGGCCGGATGAGGCACCCGCTGGTAAGGCAGTTCAAAAACCGCATCCAGCTCTTCGGTCGACAGGGGGATGGGCGGTGGATTCACCCACACATAGCGATCGCCATGGGCCTGGGCCAGTGGGAACGCATTGGCCGGGTTGGTTTCCAGGTGCAGCACCCGGGAGGCGTGGGCATAAAGCACCGGGTCGTTTTTGACCTCCTCATAGGACGGCAGCAGGATAAAGCTTTTCTGGCCGCCGCTGACCGGCATAATCCGCAGCACCTGGACATCACTGGGTTTATCCGCCTGTTTGCCGCCACACGCCGCCCCTTCGGCCGGTTCCGCGTCAGGCTCGTAGTGATAGGGATTGGGATGGGGAGCCACCGGGCCGGGAATATCCACCGTGGAGGAGTCTTTGGCCTCCCAGTTGGCCGGCAACTCGGACACCATCATCGCGGTGCCCCGGATACCGGTCATTTCCTTCAGTTTTTCGCCCTTGGCGGCGCGATGGGCAATTTCCACCACCGCCCGCTCAGCATTACCGAATACCAGCAGATCCGCCTTGGAGTCCATCAGTACCGAACGACGGACGGTATCCGACCAGTAATCGTAGTGGGCAATCCGGCGCAGGCTGGCTTCAATGCCACCAATCAGCACCTGCACATCCTTGAAGGCTTCCTTGCAGCGTTGGGTATAGACGGTCACCGCCCGATCCGGCCGCTTGCCACCCTCATTGTTGGGGGTATAGGCGTCGTCATGGCGGATTTTCAAATCGGCGGTGTAGCGGTTGATCATGGAATCCATGTTGCCCGCGGAAACCGCGAAAAACAGGTTGGGCCGCCCCAGTGCCCGAAACGCTTCGGCCGACTGCCAGTCCGGCTGACAGATCATGCCGACCCGAAAGCCCTGGGCCTCCCACAACCGGCCGATCACCGCCATACCGAAGCTGGGGTGATCCACATAGGCGTCGCCGCACACGATGATGATGTCACAGCTGTCCCAACCCAGCTGATCCATTTCAGCGCGGGACATGGGCAGAAATGGCGCGGTGCCAAAACATTCGGCCCAGTAACGATTGTAGGAAAATAACGGAGGTGCTGCGTGCATAGCCGGATGGCCTGTATTGTATGGATGGCAAGGTTTGGAGAAGCCGGACATTTTACCCAACTCCGGGCGCCAGGGCTAATCCGAGAGTTTGTGAACTTCCCTGCGCCGCCGCTGGAGCGGCGCGCCCGTTGTGACGGCTAGCCCTGGTGTGACGGCTAGCTCTGGCGATCCTGGGTAAAGACCTTCATAAACTCTTCCCGCCCTCGGGTGGCGATTTCCATCTGCTTCTCCAGGTCTTCCCGAAATTCCACCTGCTCCCGCAGCAGTCTTTCGTCGTGGTCACGAAACATCTTGATGGTATCCAGTGCGGCGCTGTCGGTCATCCCCAGTTCGGTCAGGGCGACCCGGGCCGCCAGCAGGCTGCTTTCAAAGGTTTCCCGCAGGACCACGGGAATCCCGAGCGCCATCAGCGACATGGCATGGTGACGGGTCACCGCCCGGGCCACCACCCGCACATGGGGATAATGCTCCCGCAGCAGGTGGGCGGCTTTCATGCTTTGATCCACATCCGCCAGTGCCAGCACCACCAGGTGGGCTTTACCCACCCGGGCCTGTTGCAACACGTCCAGCCGCGTGGCGTCGCCGTAATAGACCTTGTTGCCGTAGCGGGTAATAAATTGCACATAGCTGGCGCTCCGATCCAGGGCCGTAAACGGAATGCCTTTCACCGCCAGCACCCGGCCCACAATCTGACCGAAGCGGCCAAACCCGGCAATGATCACCGAGGGCTCTTCCGGGGCGCCGGACATATCGGCGGGCTGCTCATCCGTTGTAGCCTCCGCCGCCGGCTTGGCCCGGACCAGTTTCAGCAAGAGCGGTGTGGTGATCATCGACAGCCCCACAATCAGGGTCATCTGATCCGCCATCAGCTCGTCGATCACTTTGAGGCTCTGGGCCTGGGTCAGCAGTACAAAGGCGAACTCACCGCCCTGGGACAGCAGCACGCCGAGCGTCCAGGCATCCCGCCCCTTCAGCCGCAGCACGAAACCCAGCAGCGCCAGCACCAGCGCCTTCAAGGCCACCAGCGCCCCCACCCACACCAGAATCAAAAGCGGGTCTTGCAACAGCAAAGTGATTTGCAACGACATGCCAATGGCAATAAAGAACAGTCCCAGCAGCAGGCCTTTGAAGGGTTCGATATCCGTTTCCAGCTGATGCCGAAACGGTGAGTTGGCCAACAGGATTCCGGCCAGGAAGGCGCCCAAGCCCATCGACAGGCCGATGGCCTCCATCAGTACGGCCACGCCCAAGACCAGCAGCAGGGCACTGGCACTCATCAGCTCCCGATAGTGGGTGTCCGCCAGCCAACGTAGCCAGGGATTAATCAGGTAGCGACTGGCCAGGACCAAACCCGCCAGGGTGAGAAACGTCCACACACCGGCCATCCAGTCGATTCCCGAGTCGGTATCGACCACTCCGGCCAACAACGGCAGAATCAGCAACAGGGGAATCACCGCGATATCCTGAAACAGCAGCACCGCAATGGCCGACTGCCCATGACGGGTGGTCATCTCATTGCTTTCACCCATCAGCTGCATGGCAAAGGCGGTGGACGACAGGGCCAGTGTCAGCCCGATAAAGATGGCGGTGGCATTGGGATAGCCCAGCGCGTAACCCACGCCGGCCAGGGCCGCGCCACTGAACAACAACTGCGCCGAACCCAGACCCAGGATCAGCTTGCGCATCTGCCAGAGTCGGGCCGGGTCCAGCTCCAGCCCCACCACGAACAGCATCATGATGACGCCGATTTCGGCAAAGTGCAGGACATTGTCCACGTCGGAGATCAGGCCCAACACGCTGGGGCCGATCAGCAATCCCGCCGTCAGATAGCCCAGCACACTGCCGAGCCCAAGACGTTTAAAGATGGGAACAATCAATAACGCCGCCAAAAGGAAAAACAGGGTTTCGTGAAGCAGGGAGTCGTTCATACCTCTTCCTCTGACAGCTCAGGCCGGCTCTATAACAAAGTGTGGTTCAATGAAATGGATGGTTTTAACAAAAGGCTATGTTAGGCTCGGCGCCTATCTAGCCGCATTCCTATGCTGGTAAATAGCATGACAGACACAGGAGTCCATACGCCATGCCCAATCCGTCGCAAAATTTTGAGTCCCTGCTTGAGCAAGCCCGCACTCATTCAACGCTGATGATGCCGGAAGGCTGGGGCCAGGGCCGTGCGACCTTTGGCGGCCTGGTTGCCGCCGTACTTTATGCCCATATGGAGCAGCAGGTCGAGGCGAGCCGCTTGCCCCGCTCCCTGAGCCTGTCCTTTGTCGGCCCCGTCGCGCCGGGCCCGGTGGAGCTGGAAACCGAGATCCTGCGAGAAGGTCGTGGCGTCACCCAGGCACAAAGCCGGTTACGCCAAAACGGCCAGGTCCAGGCGGTGATGCTCGGCAGCTTCGGCGCCTCACGCCCCTCCCAAATTCAGGTGGATGCCGAACCGGCGCCGTCGGTCAAAGCGCCTGAACACTGTGTCAAACGCCCGACGGTTCCCGGTCTCACCCCGGAGTTCATGCAATGGTTCGACTATCGCTGGGGCGTGGGCACCCTGCCCTATATGGGCTCTCCCCACCGGGAGATGGGTGGCTGGGTACGTTTTGCCGAAGCCCCACCCCGACTCGGGGCGGCCCATCTGCTGGCCCTGGTCGATGCCTGGCCTCCGGCGGTTTTGCCCCGGCTCACCAAACCGGCGCCGGCCAGCTCCCTGAGCTGGACCCTGGAGTTCATTCACCCGCTGCCGGAGCTGGACCCGCAAGACTGGCTGCTCTATGTGGCCAGCATCGATCAGGCCCGCGAGGGTTATGGCCAGACCCAGGCCCGGCTTTGGTCCGCAAAAGGCGAACTAGTCGCCCTGAGCCGACAAACGGTTACGGTGTTCGATTAGTCGCTACCCGGGCTGGCCTTTAACGGGAGCGGGCCAGCCAGCGATCCAGCGCATTGGCGAAGGTCTGACGATCGGTCTGACTAAACGCGGCGGGACCGCCCCGAACTTCACCGATGGAACGCATCTCTTCCATGAAATTCCGCATGGCCAGGCGCTGGCGGATATTTTCCCGGGTGTAATGCTGCCCCCGCGGATTAATCGCCTCGGCGCCCTTTTCCACCACCTCGGCGGCCAGGGGAATATCGGCGGTCACCACCAGGTCGCCCGCCTCAACGCTTTGCACAATCAAGTGGTCGGCCACATCGAAACCCGCCCCCACCTGCACCGATTTGATCCAGGGAGAGGGGGGTGTCCGTAGTGGCTGATTGGCCACCAGAGTGACGGGAACCTCACGCCGCTGGGCCGCCCGGAACAGAATTTCTTTAATCACCACGGGACAGGCGTCTGCATCGACCCAGATCCGCATCAGAAGACTCCCTTTAACGAATGGCGCCATTATGACATGGCACTTTTTGATGGCTTATACGCAAAATAGCGGATAAATCCGCCCCGCATTTTAACCGCCCGCCACGACACTGGCTGTTACATGGTTCGGCAAAAGCAGACAGTTTGTAAAATTTTGCAATTGCTCTATGTTGATAAGATCGTCAACCGCTCAAGGAACCACCATGGCCACGCTCGTACTCGAAGATCTTCCACGGGATTTCCTAGCTCCCCCGCTGCGAGCTCCTGAGCCCACCTTGCGCTTAATCCAGATTTTGCAGGCACACCCCAGCGCCGCCAACCAGCCCCTGGAGGTCTGTCGGGCGCCCAACTATGGTCATGGGATTGGCACAGCTAGAGATAACGCTCCAGAATATCGCGACCGTTAAACTGGGCATCCAGCACTGAAATAAACGTATAGACACCGACCAGCTTGCGGTTCAGGAAAACAAACTCCTTGGGAGGGATCTTGAAATAGCGGCTCAGCGCCGACAGGGTGGCACGCTTGGCAACTCGGGCCGGCAGGTCACTGCCTTTCCAGCAATACTCCCCTTGCGCGTTCAGTGCCTGGGGCGGCACCGGCACTTCTTCCTTGGCCAAGGGTTCCAGCACCGCCATGCAAACTTCGCCAAACTCCTTGAGGACTTTGTCTGGCCAGTCCCGGTGCATAAAGCGCAGGCTAATCCCGCCTTCGATGACACTTTCCAGATCCCGATGGTATGAGGCCCGGATCATGTTACAGACCGGCTCGATAAAGCTGGGCGGATATTTCTGCACGGCGCCAAAGTCCAGCAGCACGATGCGATCCTGAATGCCGGCTTCTTCATCCCCCAGACGAATCCGGTAGTTGCCAAAGTTGGGGTCGGTCTGTAGCTCACCCCAGCAAAACAGCTCCCGCAAAAACAGCTCCAGGGCGGCTTTGGCAAGGTGATTGCGGCGTTCTTGGGAAAGCGTCTGGATAATCTCATGGGTCACACCCAGACCGGGCTCGTAGGATGTGGCAATGACATGATCGGAGGAGTATTCGGGAAACACCCGGGGCACAATAAAGCGCGGGTCGTCTTTCAGCATCTCCCCGAACCGACGGGTGGTTTCCGCCTCCAGGCGATAATCCACCTCCCGGTGCATCATCTGCCGCACTTCCTCGAGCCAGTCATCGAACTCCGGCCCCAGTCGCACCATCCGGGCCAGGCGCAAGATCTGCGCGACCGCATCCAGGTCGCTGTCGACCGCATCGGCCACACCCGGGTATTGAACCTTCAGGCAGATTTCCTGCCCATCGCCGCGCCGGCGTGCCAGATGAACCTGCCCCAGAGAGGCGGCGCCGATCGGCTCCTGCTCAATGTCCAGCTCGGCCAAACGCTCATCCCCCAGCTCCCGCCGCAGTTCCGCCTCGATGGCGGGCCACTCCAGGGCCACGGTCTGATCTTCCAGGGTGTGGAGCGCTTCGGTCACTTCTTCCGGCAGGAAATGCTCGCCATAGAGCGCCATCATCTGCCCGATCTTCACCACACTGCCCTTCAGATGGCCCAGCTCTTCCACCAGGTACTGGGCCTGGCGGGAGAGCATCTGCTTCTGACGCTCAGCCTTGCTTTCCTTATTGGTGAACAGATTGGCGGTAAAGTGCATCCCCATGCGGGTGCCGGCCAACAGTCCGGCTTTGGTCAGGCTCAGACGGCGCTCAAAACTGCCGGTTTTAATTCGAGCCACACTACGTTTGGACGAGTCGTTTTGCTTCGAACTCATGAATAACATCCAGCTGTCAGGAATTCTGCGACGATCTGAAAATGGTCAAGGTCGCCGATTATAGGAGATCTGGCACGTTGCGCCGAGACCCGGTGGTCATATTGATCCCTTCGCCCAGGCACTGCCCGCGGCTCGGTCAGAGTTGAGGCTTATGCACAATGTTAAGAAAACTCTATAGTCGAATCTGGACCAAGCCAATTATCGCCCCCGGTGATCATCGACCCACCTGAAAAACTCCCTGGTTTCAGGCTGCAAAGCCGATGGCTAACCCAGTACCGGGGTTAGGTTTGAAGGAGGCCGGTTTGGCTGGCCTCCGTCTCGTTAGCTGACCTTTTCGCCCTGGGCCTGTTTGTCCGCATGGTAGGAGGAGCGTACCAGGGGGCCACTGGCCACGCGCTTGAAACCCAGCTCTTCCGCATAACGGCCCAGCTCCGCAAACTCGTCCGGGTGCACGAAGCGCGCCACCGGCAGGTGATCCCGGCTGGGCGCCAGATACTGCCCCAGGGTCACCATATCCACGTCATGGGCACGCAGGTCCCGCAAGACTTCTTTCACCTCATCCAGCTCCTCGCCCAATCCCAGCATCAGGCCGGACTTGGTCAGCACGTGGGGCGCCCGCGCCTTGAACTGCTGCAGGAGTTTCAGTGACCAGGCGTAATCGGCACCGGGCCGGGCCATGCGATACAGTCTTGGCACGGTTTCCAGGTTGTGGTTGAACACATCCGGCGGCGCCACTTCCAGAATATCCAGGGCCACCTCCATGCGACCGCGAAAATCCGGCACCAGGGTTTCGATCTGGATCGACGGCGACAGGGCCCGGGTATGGGTAATGCAGTCGACAAAGTGCTGGGCGCCACCATCGCGCAAATCATCCCGGTCCACCGAGGTGATCACCACATAACGCAGCCCCATGTCGGCGATGGCTTCGGCCAGATGAACCGGCTCCTGGGGGTCGAGGGGCTTGGGCCGGCCGTGGGCCACATCACAGAACGGACAGCGACGGGTACAGATATCCCCCATGATCATGAAGGTTGCCGTGCCACCCCCGAAACATTCACTCAGGTTCGGGCAGGACGCTTCCTCACACACGGTATGCAGCTTATTCGCCCGCAGCTTGCGCTTGATCTCGTCCACCTTGGGCGAGTTGGACAACCGCACCCGAATCCAGTCGGGCTTGCGGGGGATCCGGTCGGTGGCGATCACCTTCACCGGATTGCGGGCCACCTTCTCCGCCCCGCGTAACTTCACACCTTGCTCGAGGCGCCCCGCCTTCACTTTTTTGTCTCCGGATAGATCACTCATACGACGGCAAACCTCGTTGGTAACTTGTGGACTGATAACCCATCACTGCAACCAGCTGGTCCCTAAGCCCCCGCGCGACGGTATCGAACTCGACATCCTGGACGTAATGCTTCATCTGGGTCATGGCCATGCCCTGGTAACCACAGGGATTAATCCTGAGAAACGGCTCGAGATCCATATCCACATTGAGTGCCAAGCCGTGAAACGAGCGGCCCTTGCGAATCCGCAATCCAAGCGACGCAATCTTGGCCGGGCCCACGTAAACCCCCGGCGCATCCGCCCGTGGCGCGGCCTCAATGCCATAGTCGGCCAGCAGCGCCACCAGGGCCTGCTCGATCCGACTGACCAGTGCCCGGGCGCCCAGGCCGCGTCGGGCAATATCAATCATCAAATAAATCACCAGCTGGCCCGGCCCGTGATAGGTCACCTGCCCGCCCCGATCCACCTGAACCACCGGAATATCTCCCGGTGCCAAGACGTGCTCGGCCTTACCCGCCTGACCCTGGGTGAACACCGGCCAGTGCTGCAACAGCCAGATTTCATCCGGCGTGGTCTCATCCCGCTGATCGGTGAAGCGACTCATGGCCCGCCACACCGGCTCATAGGGCTGCTGACCCAGCTCCCGAACGATCAGGGTCTCCAGCGCTGTCGGGTCTTGATCGGAAGGGTCCGCCATCACAGAACCATCTGCACCCGACCGCTTTGTTTCAGATCCTGAAAGAGGGCCTGTAACTGAGCCTCGCCGGTAGCCTGGATCACACAGCGGATGGATTGAAACCGACCGTTGCGGCTATCAATCACTTCCACGGTCGTCACATCCAGATCAGGGGCATGGATACGCACCGCTTCAACCACAAACTCGCGAAAGTCCGGGGCGGCGTAGCCGATGATCTTGATAGGATACTGGCAGGGAAATTCTATGGTCGGCTTGTCGATTTCATTCATGGTTACACCTTGGGCTCATCTCACCCATGTCAGATCCAATATGCTACTGCGATATCGCCTGAAGCGCTAACGCTATCACAAAAACAACAAGAGCGGCCAAGCCGCTCTTGTTCTTAAGCAGAGGTCTGTTCACGCCGGTTCAGCGGCAACCCGCCGGCTGACGCCTAGGCAAACAACCCTTTGAAGAACAGGATAATGCTATCCCACAACCGTTTGAAGAAACCGCCCTCTTCAACGGCTTGCAAGGCAATCAGCGGCCGCTCGGCAACGACTTCATCACCCAGGGTGATCTTCAGCTGCCCCAGAACCTGCCCCTCGGTCAGAGGCGCCTGCAACAGGGAGTCAATTTCCAAAGTGGCCTGCAGCTTGTCTTTTTGGCCCCGGGGGATGGTCACCGCCACGGGCTCCGCCAGTCCCAAGGAAACCGTATCCACCGTGCCTTTCCACACCTGGGCGTCCTGCAAGGAAACACCGGCGCTGTACAGGGGATGGGTTTCAAAGTAGCGGAAGCCATAGCTCAGCAGCTTCTGGGTTTCACGGGCCCGGGCCTCCTCACTGGTGGTCCCCAGCACCACGCTGATCAGCCGCATGCCATCACGCACGGCAGAGGCTACCAGGCAGTAACCCGCTTCATCCGTATGGCCGGTTTTCAGGCCGTCCACCGTATTGTCACGCCACAACAGCAGGTTGCGGTTCGGCTGGCGGATATCGTTCCAGGTAAAGTACTTCTCCGCATAAATTTTGTACTGTTCGGGGAAGTGGGTGATCAGCGCTTTGGCCAAAATCGCCAGATCCCGGGCCGAGGTGTAATGGTTTTGAGCCGGCAAACCCGTCGCGTTCACAAAGTGGGTGTTGTTCATCCCCAACACCTTGGCGTGCTGGTTCATGATATCGGCAAAGGCCGACTCGCTACCGGCAATATGTTCGGCAATGGCCACACTGGCATCATTACCGGATTGAATGATAATGCCCTTGAGCAGATCTTCCACCGACACCGTGGTGCCTTCCCGGACGAACATTTTAGAGCCGCCGGTACGCCAGGCATTCACACTGATCAGCACCGGATCGGTATATTTGATCTTGCCCCGCTCGGCTTCATACTCGACCACATAAGAGGTCATCATCTTGGTGAGACTGGCCGGGGGCAGCGGCTGATCCGCATTTTTCTCCATGATGACCCGACCACTTTCGGCGTCGATCAGGATATAGGAGCTGGCGGCAACTTCCGGTGGCGCAGGAATAATGACGGGCTGGGCAGGAAGCGTCGGCACCGTATTCACGGTTGGAGCCTGGGCATGGAGCTGGAGAGAGGTCACACAACATAAAAAGAAGGTTAACCAATATCTGGGCTTCAGAATGGTCATATTTTGTACTCTGTCTGCTAATTTTTTTTGGTAAAGCTGCCCCAATCCCTGAGGTGAGGTACGCCGCTAATAGTATCTGAATGAAGGTTTCGATTCACCTTGCCGCGCTGCGTCGGACTCTGCGGCAATCACACAAAAATGGCAAACCGTCTGCATTTAGAGACAGCCTCATCAGCCAGCCCCATCCACCGCTGCAGCTCCACGAATGATGATCACGTTGCTGGATGCCGCCTCTTCGATCCGAGACTTGTTCCGTTGCGCATCCGCCTCCGACGGGAAAGGTCCGACCTGCACCCGGTGCAAGGTCAGTCCCGCCTGCTGAACCCGGTGAATCACCACCGGGTGCTGGATGGCCTGCCGGATCTGAGATTGCATCCGATGGGCCGCATCCAGGCTGGAATAGGCTCCGACCTGGACAAACCATCCATCGGAGCTATTCGACACACTCTGACCCATTTGGTTCACTGCAACCGTGGTCGAAGGCAGCGACTGATGACCGGGCTCCATATAAATGGCCTCCACTTCAACACGCGCCGTCCCTTTCTGCACAAAGCCCAGTTTCGCGGCCGCCGCATAGGACAGATCAATCAGCCGATCGCCATGGAAAGGCCCCCGGTCGTTCACCCGCACCACCACACTGCGTCCATTCTCCAGGCTGGTCACCCGGACAAAGCTGGGCAGGGGCAGCGAGCGGTGAGCCGCCGACATCCCGTACATATCGTAGGTTTCACCATTGGAGGTGAGATGGCCATGAAATTTCTTGCCGTACCAGGAGGCGATCCCCTGTTCTTTATATCCCTTGGCACTGTCCAAAACGTAATACTGCTTCCCCCACACCGTATAAGGTGAGCGGTTGCCTCCGCGGCTCAGGGGTTCCCAGCGGGGCACCGCATCCGGCACCCCGGACACATCCACGGGGGCGTCCGGGTAGGCATCATGGGTCATGCTGTAGCGGGATGACGATGGGAACGATTTGGAGCTCGTCGAAGGCGCGGAGGCGCAGGCACTCAACAGGGCGAACAGGGTCAGCATCAGCAGGCACTTCAGGCTCCGCTGACCGCTCATCTCAAGAGGATGAATCATTTAGTAATTCTCGGCTCAACTGATAGACAGCCAGTGCATACAGATGGCTGATGTTATAACGGGTGATCACGTAAAAATTATGGAAGCCAACCCAGTGTTCCAGGCCCTGCTCGCCTTCCAATTCCAGCAACAGGCCCGCCTGTTGCGGGTCATAGGAGTCAGGCAGCAACACCCCGGCCCGCTTCAGCTCCGCCAGGGTATGGGTCGGCTTGAGGCCCTTTTGCAGCATGCGGCGGTAGTCCATGCCCTTGACCTGCACGGGCGTCACCACCGGCTCTCCCGCTTGCCAGCCCTTTTGCTTGAAATAATTGGCCACACTGCCGATGGCGTCAACCGGGTTGTTCCAGATGTCCGCCACCTTATCACCGTCGAAATCAACCGCATAGCGACGGAAGCTGCTGGGGATGAACTGGCCATAGCCCATCGCCCCCGCGTAGGAGCCGGTCAGCGTCAGCGGGTCAAAGCCCTGCTCCCGGGTCATCAGCAGATACTGCTCCAACTCCGAGCGGAAAAACGTTGCCCGGGGCGGATAATCAAAGCCCAGGGTGGTCAGGGCATCAATCACCCGGTGACGCCCCTGGATACGGCCATACTTGGTTTCCACTCCCAAAATCGCCACGATAATTTCTGGCGGCACCCCATAGACCGCCTCGGCCCGCGCCAGAGTCTCCCGGTGCTGTTTCAGGAACTCACGACCGTCCTCGATCCGCTCCGTGGTCAGGAAAATCCGCGCGTAGTCTTTCCAGGTCAGCACCCGTTCCGCCGGTCGGGCAATCGCCTGCAGGATCGACTCCTGACGTTCGGCCTGACGCAACAGCTGTCGCAGCTGATCGCCGTCAAACCGATGCTTTTTCACCATTTCATCAATAAAGGCTTTGCCCTGGGGATGCACCGAATAATCGGCCTGGGCGACAGGCGCCAAGGTCGCGACCACCACACCAGCCGCCACCAGCCAGGAACGGATCCGTTGCGCAAGGCGAGTTCTTTCCATGGACTTTTCCTTTTAGCGGGTGAGCATTTTTTTATGGGTATGGATCGACATCAAGACCCCGAAGCCCGCCATCAGGGTCAGCGCCGAGGTGCCGCCATAACTGATCATCGGCAGCGGTACGCCGACCACGGGCAGCAATCCACTGACCATCCCGATATTCACAAACACATACACAAAGAAGGTAATGGCAATGCAACCGGCCACCAGGCGCGAGTAGGTGTCCTGGGCCTGGGAGGCGATATAGAGCCCTCGCGCCACAATCAGCACATACAGCAACAATAGCAGACTGACGCCCAGCAAGCCGAACTCCTCGGCCAGCACCGCAATAATGAAATCCGTATGACTCTCCGGCAGAAAGTCCAGGTGTGACTGGGTGCCCGAGAGCCAGCCCTTGCCGGACAGCCCCCCCGAGCCGATGGCGGTTTTGGACTGGATAATGTTCCAGCCCGAGCCCAGCGGGTCTTCCTCCGGGTTTAAAAAGGTCAGGACCCGCTGCTTCTGGTAAGGCAGCATGACAAAAAACCACATGATCGGAGCGCCCACCGCAATCAGGCCCGCCAGCCCGCCAATCCACTTCCAGCTCAGCCCCGCCATAAACAGCACCACCAGTCCTGAGGCTGCGATCAGAATGGCGGTCCCCAGGTCTGGCTGCTCGATCACCAGCAGTACCGGCAGGCCCAAGATAGCCATGGCAATGGCAATATGCTTCAAGCCGGGCGGCAAGGTGCGGGAGGCCAGATACCAGGCCACGGTCATCGGCACGGCCAGCTTCATGAATTCAGAGGGTTGAAAGCGGGGCAGCCCGGGCAACTGCAACCAGCGCTGCGCCCCTTTGGCGCCGACGCCCACCACCAGCACCGCCACCAGGGCGCCAATGCCGGCCAGATAAATCCACGGCGACCAACGCCGGTAGGTAGCCGGGTCCAACTGGGCCAAACCGAACATAATGGCAAATGCCACCCCGATCCGCCCGGCCTGCTTGAACACATCATCCAGACTGGCGCCGCTGGCGCTATACAGAATCACCAGGCCGCTGCCGGCCAGAATCAGCAGCAACACCACTAACGGCACATCAATATGCAAACGGGCGCTCAAGGACTGGGGACGCCCCAGGTGTCGCCCCGCCTCTGGCAGCTGTCTTACAAAATCACTGGACTTCATCAGACACTCTCATGGGTTGCATGCCCGGTACAGGCAAGCCTTGCTGTTTCATTTGCGGCCTCTTAGTTGGCCGGTGACACTTCCGGTGCTGGCGCCTCATACTGCTCCAGCAGATAGGCATCAAAAATCTTTCGGGCAATGGGAGCCGCGGTGGAGCTGCCCCCTACCCCGTTTTCCACCACCACGGCCAGGGCGATTTGAGGATCATTCACTGGGGCAAAGCCAACAAACAGAGCGTGATCCTGGTGTCTTTCCTGCACCTGAGAGGCGTCCCACTCTTCATTCTGGGCAATCCCGATCACCTGGGCGGTGCCGGTTTTTCCGGCGATCTCGTAGGCCGCGCCCCGGCCACTGGCTCGACCGGTTCCTTCCGACGAGTGCATCACATCCCGCATGGCCTTGAACATCCGATCCCAGTCTTGGGGGTTTTCCAGCACGATATCCGGCGGCGTTTCAATGGGCGGCAAATCCTGCCCTTCAATTTCCTTGATCAAGCGGGGCGTGATCCATTTACCCCGATTCGCCAGCACCGAGGTCGCCGTTGCCAGCTGTAACGGGGTGGCCAGCATGTAACCCTGGCCAATACTGGTATTGAGGGAGTCCCCCGGATACCAGGGCTGGCGCAACGCGCCTTGCTTCCACTCCCGGGACGGCAAAATCCCTACCCGGGCGCCAATCGCGTCATGGGCCACCACCTTGCCAAAGCCGAACTTATCCAGCATTTCCGCCATGGGATCAGGCCCCATCCGATAGGCCAAGTCATAAAAGTAGACATCGCAGGATTGGACAATGGAGTAGTGCAGATCAACCCAGCCATGGCCCCAACGCTTCCAGTCCCGGTAGCGACGTCCCTGGCCGCCAATCTGGTAAAAGCCCGGATCCCAGACCTTGTGCTGCCAGCTGGTTTTATCGGCATTAAGTCCGGCCAGGCCCACAAACGGCTTGATGGTCGATGCCGGCGGATAACGGCCCCGGATGGTGCGGTTATACAAGGGGATGTCGGGCGAGTCCCGCAACGCCTCATAGGAGGCCTGGTCGATGCCGGTGACAAACAGGTTGGGGTCATAGCTTGGGGTACTGACCATGGCCAGGATGCCGCCGGTTTTAACATCAATGGCGACAACCGCCGCCCGATACCCTTCCAGGGCCTGCTCGGTCACCTTCTGCAACCGACTGTCGATGTGCAGTGAAATATTCTTGCCCGTCTCCGGGGGGATCCGCTCCAGAACCCGCAAGACCCGGCCGCGGGCATTGGTTTCCACCTTCTGATACCCGACCTTGCCGTGCAGAATATCCTCATACACCTTTTCAATGCCCAGCTTGCCGGTGTAGTTGGTGCCACTGTAATTCACCGGGTCCAGGACTTTCAGTTCCGCCTCGTTGATCCGCCCCACATAGCCCAGCACATGGGCCATGGTATTCGCCATGGGATAGAAGCGGATCGCTTCGGCCTCAACCTCGACTCCCGGAAAACGATGGCGATTGATGGAAAAGCGGGCGATCTCCTCTTCCGACAGACGAAGCTTCAAGGCCACCGATTCATAGGGGCGGCGGCGCTGCTGGAGACGCTTGTAGAAGCGGTCCACATCGTCCTCCGTCAGATCCAAGATCCCCTGCAACTGCTCAATGGTGGCGGCCATATCCGACACCCGCTCCCGAACCAGGGTAAGGCTGAAACTGGGGCGGTTATCCGCCAGCAACTCCCCGTTGCGGTCAAAGATCAGCCCCCGGGGCGGCGGCAGCGAGAGCAGCTGCACCCGGTTACGATCCGACAGGGTGGCGTAGGTGTCGTACTGGATCACTTGTAGATAATAGAAGCGGGCCAGCAGACAGCCACTCAGGAACAACACGAAAGCAAACGCAATCAACGCGCGGTTAACAAAGGTTCGGTGCTCACGGATGTGGTCTTTGAAGTGTCGGGATGTCACTGGCCGATATACTCGCTAAGCAAGGACAGAAAGCAGTCGGCGCCTTGCCTCGACTTTCTCAAGGTTGAATCAACGATGGTAGGGGTGGTTATTCAGAATAGTCCATGCGCGATAAAGCTGCTCCGCCAACAGAATTCGCACCAAGGGGTGTGGCAGGGTCAGGCGGGATAAAGACCACTGGGCCTGGGCCCGCTGCCTGCAACTTTCGGGCAGTCCATCCGGGCCACCCACCAGCAGGCTCACATCCTGACCGGACATCCGCCAGTTTGCAAGCTGTCGCGAAAGGTCTTCAGTGGTCCAGGCCTGGCCGGTGACTTCCAGGGCAATCACCCGGTCGTCCCGACCGATTGCCGCCAGAATCTGCTGGCCTTCCTGCTCCATCGCCCGGGCCGTATCGGCGTTTTTGCCACGCTTGCCCAATGGAATTTCCACCAACTCCAGGGCACAGTCCCGTGGCATCCGTTTGCTGTACTCCTGAAACCCCTCTGTAACCCAATCAGGCATGCGGGTTCCAACAGCAATTAACCGAATACGCATCGGGACACCTTCTCTCTTATTCTGGATGACTTATCTGTACAACAGCCTGGTTTGCAATGACCTTTACTTCTTGCCGGTCAAATCGCCCGGTGCCGGCGCATCCCGCCAGAATCTCTCCAGGTCATAAAATTCCCGGGCCGCAGGCAGCATCACGTGAACCACAATGTCACCCAGGTCTACCAGAATCCAGTCATTGCTGCCTTCGCCTTCAACACCCAGCGGACGTTCACCCACCAGTTTGACCTCGTCCACCACGTTGTCGGCCAGCGACTTGATATGGCGGTTGGAGGTCCCGCTGGCAATGACCATAAAATCAGTCACGCTGGTCCGGCCACGCACATCCAGCACACTGATATCCTTGGCCTTGACGTCTTCCAGGGCCTTCACGATCACCGGAATCAGGGCATGGTCGCTGGTCTGGGCTTGATCAGCACCGCTGACCGGGACAGCGGTAAGGTTTTTGCGGGTTGTTTCGGATCTTAAATTTCTTACGGGCACGATCTTAAGCACCTCCAGATGAGGGAAAAATAGGAGACGGTCCCTGTTGGACCGCATCACGGACGTAAAGTTGATGGGTACGGATAAAATCCAGCACCGGATCGGGTAATAAAAAACGGGGGGAGCGCCCCTGCTCAATACAGGAACGAATATAGGAGCTGGAAATATCCAGCCGCGAAAAAGCCACCGGCAGGATCAGGCCCGACGGCAGCCTGTGCAGTTCACTGAGGGTGGAGACTTGGCGTTTCGTCAGAAGCTCCTGCAGCTCGGGCTGCTCAGAAATCACCCAACCGGGCCGTTCAAGGATCATTATATGGGCCAGGTCGGGAATTTCCAGCCAACGATACCAGGACGCCAGACCATTGAAGGCATCGCTGCCCATGACCAGGACCAGAGGCGTCTGCGGCCCCACTTCCTGGCGTAACTCGGCCAGGGTGTCATACATATACGAGGCGCCACCCCGACGAATTTCCCGGTCGTCCACCACCAGCCCCGGCTCATCGCCCACCGCCAGACGCAGCATCGCCAGCCGCTCCCGGGCCGAGGCGCCAGGCGTGGCACGGTGTACCGGACAGGCACTGGGCACCAGGTGCACCGCTGCCTGCAGCGTGTCACGCAACTCAACGGCCATCCGCAGATGGCCGTTGTGAACCGGGTCGAAGGTACCGCCAAGAATCGCGATCAGAAAACCAGTCTCCGAAATTGCGAGTCCTTTCTCATGTTACACCACCGATCAGCTACGGATCTGGCCATCGCCCAGCACCACGAACTTCTGGGAGGTCAGGCCTTCCAGACCAACCGGCCCCCGCGCGTGGATCTTGTCGGTGGAGATACCGATTTCAGCCCCCAAGCCATACTCAAAGCCATCGGCAAAGCGAGTGGAGGCGTTGATCATCACGGAACTGGAGTCCACCTCGGTCAAAAAGCGCCGGCCGCGGGTATAGTTCTCGGTGATGATGGAGTCGGTATGATGGGAGCCATAGCGGTTGATGTGCTCGATCGCCTCATCCAGACCGTCGACGATCTTGATCGCCAGAATCGGCGCCAGATATTCCGTCACCCAGTCTTCTTCGGTTGCCGGCAGCGCGTCGGAAACCAGCTCCCGGGTCCGTTCACAACCCCGCATTTCAACCCCCAACTCCCGGAACTGACTGGCCAGGTCCGGCAGCAGTTGTTTTGCCACGGCCGTATCCACCAATAAGGTTTCCATGGTGTTGCAGGTTCCGTAGCGATGGGTTTTGGCGTTGATGGCCACCCGCATGGCCTTGTCCAGATCCGCGTCGCGGTCCACATAGACATGGCAGATACCATCCAGGTGCTTGATGACCGGCACCCGTGCATCCCGGCTGATCCGCTCGATCAGCCCCTTGCCCCCCCGGGGTACGATTACATCAATCGACTCGGGCATGGTAATCATCATGCCCACCGCTTCCCGGTCGGTGGTTTCCACCACCTGCACCGCCGCTTCAGGCAATTGGGCGGCACGCAGGCCCGCCTGAATGCATTTGGCAATGGCCTGGTTGCTGTGGACCGATTCGGAACCACCCCGCAAAATAGCGGCATTGCCCGACTTCAGGCACAGGCTGGCGGCGTCGATGGTGACGTTCGGACGGGACTCATAAATGATCCCGATCACACCCAGTGGCACCCGCATATGACCCACCTGAATGCCAGACGGACGATAAGTCAGCCCGGTAATCTCGCCAATCGGATCTTGCAGGGCGGCAACCTGCTCCAGCCCTTCGATCATGGCATCGAAACGGGCCGGCGTCAGTTCCAGACGATCCAGCATGGCGTCATCCAGGCCACTGGCCCGCCCCTTCTCCAGATCCTGCTGGTTTGCCGCCAGCACCTGTTCACGGGAATCTTTCAGCGCCTGGGCCGCTGCCAGTAGCGCTTGGTTCTTTTGTGCGGTCGAGGCTCGGGCCATTGCCCGCGAGGCTTCACGTGCCCGCTGCCCCAACTCAACCATATACTGTCTAACGTCCATTCCAATTCCTGTATGATTGCTCAGTTTTTGCCATTATACCCGGTTGTGCGCCTAACGAAATCAGCCTCGACAGCGAGCAACACCCATTCGTTGGCTCAAACCGGCATTCCCATTCGACAGTCGGGGCGGAACCCACTAAATTGGAAAGAGTTTCATGACGCAATATCAGGATGCACAGGCGCCTATGACTCAACAGGAAACCACCCATCATCTGCGGGTAAGGATATACTGGATCGCTGCGGCGGCCATGTTGCTGATGACCTTGGCGGCCTTGTTCGCCACCAACTATCTCACCGCGCTGCTGGCCTTGATCTTCGGCTTGTTGCTGGCCGCCAACGGCTGGATCAGTCAGCACGCCACCGCCGAAGACCAGCCGCCGGCTCATCTGCTGAACCATCTCATCGTCGGCTTTCTCGGCCTGAGCACCCTGGCCAGCCTGATTTTCATGCCCAATCACGTGGAAGAATGGTGCTACCTTTTCCCCCTGGTGGTTTTTTCAATCTATCGCCTGCGCCTGGCAACCACCCTCACGGCAGGCTATGCCGTCCTGGTGATGTTTAGCCTGATGCACTTCTACGAACAGCCCCAGAAGGTGCAGATCTTCTTTACCTTTCTGCTCTGCCTGGCAATGACCCTGGCGTTTGTTTACCTGCGGGAAATCCGCGACCAGCAACTCAAGCCCCTGCGCCGTACCGATACCCTCACCCTGGCCTCCACCCGTGAATACCTCAGCGAGGACCTGGCCAAGGAAATTCAGCGCAGCGAACGGGAAGGGACCGACCTTGCCGTGTTGGCACTCGCCATTGATCCGGCCGTGCTGACCCAGTATCCCCACAATGAACTGGACAGCCTTCTGAACCGGCTGGGACGCATCCTCCACGAAAACCTGCGTCTGTTCGATAGCTATTATCGTTATGGCGAGGCGGAATTCATCATCATCCTGCCCCACACCAACACCAAAAACGCCATGAATACCGCCGAAAAGCTGCGGCTTCAGTGCAAGAAACAACTGGGCACCGAGCAGCAGCCCGTCACGGTCAGTGTCGGGGTGATCGGGCTGAACGTGGGAGACGACAGCGACAGCCTGATTCGCATGGCCCACCAGGCCCTGAGTGTCGCCCAGGCACGGGGCAGCAACCAGACCTGCTCCCATGTGGAGCTGGACCAAGGTGAGGGAGACAGCCATGACTGAGTCCTTATTACGCACCCGGACCCATATCACCCTTTACCTGCTGGGTTCGGTCATTATGGTGCTGCTGGCCATCCAGAATGTCCGCTACGGTTTTTATGACCTGTTCTACACCGGCCTGCTGTTTGCCCCGCTGTTTCTGATTGGCGCCATGTATGGTTGGGCGCGACGCAACGACCATAACGTACAGCTGGGGCACCTGCTGATTCTCGGCAGCCTGATGCTGCTCACCGGCTGCGTGATTCTCGGCGGCAATCCAAACGCCCACTATTGGGCCTATATGCTCGCCCTGTTCGGCTACCTACTGGTGCCGCTGCGCCCGGCGATCTATCTCAGTCTGGCCACCGCCTGCTGGATTGGCATCACACTGCTGGCCGAGGGCGGCCTGTTCCAGGCGCTTCGCTTTGTCACCAGCTTTGCGCTGCTGATGAGCCTGGCGGCCCTGTACGCCTATCTCTACCACCACAAAACCCGTTCGCTGGTGGATTTGGCCATCAAAGACGCCCTCACCGGCGCCTATAACCTGAGGCATCTGGAGTTCACCCTAAAACAGGAAATTTCCCGTTCGGAGTCCAGCAGACATCCCTTATCCCTCATTGCCCTGGACATTGACTACTACGATCAGCTGCTGGAAGTACACGGCAAAAATACCGTCAATGAACTGCTGAGTGAGCTTTCCAAACTGCTCCGCACCATGACCCGCGCCGGAGACAGCATTTATTACAGCAATGATGGCCTGTTCTATCTGCTGCTCCCCTTCACTCATCAGGAAGGGTCCGTGGTCATTGCCGAGCGGATTCGCCGCACCATCGAACAGCACCCCTGGCCGGTGATTGACAAAATGACCGCCAGCCTCGGCTGCAGCACCCGCCCCATGGGTCAAACCGATGCCCAAGCCCTGCTCACCGGAGCCCACGAAGCATTGCGGGCCGCCCAGTCCTCCGGGCACAATAGGGTCAGTCAAAACAACCGCCAGCGTAAGCAGGTGAGCGACCACCCTAATTGACAACCAGTACCGGGGCAGCCCTATGTCCGCTATGGGGGCCCCGGATTTACGCTGTAGAAAAGTTGACGACGAACCCCGTTTTGTCGATTATCCTGTCGCCTTTTTGGATGTCATGAGTTCATGGACACCAGTCAGCTTACCCCCCTACTCGACTTTCTCCAGCAGCACCCCGAGTGGCTGGCCATCATTATTCTGGTAGCCGCCTTGCTGGAATCTCTCGCCTTTGTGGGCATTTTGATTCCCGGCGTGCTGTTGATGTTCGTCCTCTCCTCGCTGGCGGGCAGTGGCTTACTCAGCCTGGAAATGACCCTGCTCACCGCCGTTGTGGGCGCCGTTTTAGGGGATGGCATCAGTTTCTACCTGGGACGGGCCTTTCACGACAAACTCCACGGCATCTGGCCGTTTCGTCGCTACCCCGGCATCCTGCGTCGGGGTGAAACCTTCTTTTACCGCCATGGTGGCAAAAGTATCGTGATCGGCCGCTTCGTGGGGCCGGTGAGACCGGTGATTCCGGTGGTGGCCGGTATGTTCGACATGAAAAGCCGCCAGTTCTTCCTATACAACGTGGTCTCTGCCCTGCTTTGGGCGCCGGTGTATATGCTGCCAGGCTTTCTGGTGGGCGCCTCCATTCGGGTGGACGTGGAACTGCCGGCGCATTTCTACGTGGTCTTTTTCACCACCCTGGCCATTCTGTTGGCCACCTTTTTCCTCTTCTTCAACCTGCACTGGCAGTTGCAGCCCGAAAGCCGGGTCTATCAGTGGCTTCAACAGCGCGTGCATCGTTCCCTGTGGAGCCGCTCCTGGTGGCTGCGGCTGAGCAGTCCGCGTAGTGGGCACCAGGAGTTCCCGCTGCCGTCGCTGATGCTGCTGATCTTCAGCCTGCTATTTTTTATTCTGCTGACGGTCGCGGTGCTGGAAACCCGCATTCTCGGGGTTTGGAACCAGGGCACTCATGAGTTCTTCCAGAGCCTGCGCCAGCCGCTCCTGGACCCGCTGTTCATTAGTATTACCCTGATCGGTGACGTCTCGCCGCTGTACATCCTGTTTATCGCCTTTGGCGGCTTCCTGGCGTTGCGCCGCCACTATGCCGCGGCCCTTCATGTGGCCGTTGCCGGACTCTTTACCGCCGGCAGCGTCACGCTCCTGAAGCTGGCTCTTTCGGTAGGGCGCCCCGATGCCATCCATGAAACCATGAACTCCTTTGCCTTCCCGAGCGGGCACAGTAGCGGGGCGATGGTATTTTGGGGGCTGCTGGCAGCCTTCGTGGCCCAGGAAGCACGCCATAAAAAACGCTGGCAGATCTATTCCCTGATGGCGCTACCCCCTTTGCTGATCGCCTTGAGCCGGCTTTATCTGGGCGTTCACTGGCTGACCGACGTACTGGGCGGTCTGCTCTGGGGACTGGCGATCTGTGCCCTGACCCGCATCAGTTTCAGCCCCTTCGACCGACACCCCATCACACTCGGCCGGCTCGGCATTGCCATGGCTATCCTCGCTGGAGCCGGTGTTCTGGGCTATGTCATCTGGTACTACCCCGAGGCGGTTGCGACGTACAGTCACAGTACCTCGTAGCGCCCGGGCAGCGGACTCAACGGCCCAAGCCGCCGGCTTACAAGGTGCCGACAATGCTCCGGGCGGCGGCCAGTTCCTCCTGAGCCTGGGTCAGCACTTTCAGGCTGCGCCCGGCGCTTAATTCACCCAGGGCCAGCTTGCGAAAAGCCGGCACTGATTCCATCTGCGGCAACGACTCTTTTCCCGGCTTGCCAATCGCCGCATGCAACCGCGCCAGCAGCACCACATCCAGATAGGTGGGCTTGTCGGAACCGGTGTCGTGCAAATAGTCATCCGCATGACGAACCACGTTGACCAGTTCACTGGACAGCCCCCACTGCTCCAGCAGGGCGGTGCCAATTTCCTCCCGCAGTTCCTGAATCGCCTCTTCCAGCAGTTCCGGGTACTTCACCAGGCTCAATTCCTTTTCCGCATACTGGATAATGGGAATCGCGCCGACTTCATGGATCAGACCGGCCAACATGGCCTGCTCGGGCCGCAACCCCGGCGTCATCTTGGCCAGCACAAAGGAAATCGCCGCCACCTCACGGGAGTGTTGCCACAGTTTCAGCATGCGCTCCTGAAGATGGGGGGCACGGGTACGGAACAGCTCCCGCATCGCAAAGATCGTGATCAATTGGCGGGTGGTGTGGATCCCCAGGCGCACAATGGCTTCCTCACTGGTTTCGATCACCGACCAGCCGCGATAAAGCGGGCTGTTGGCAGCCCGCAGCAGTTTGACCACCATGGCCGGGTCCTGATTCAGCTCCTTGGCCACATCCGCCGCGCTGCTGTGCTTCTCTTCCGCGACCCGATGAATCCGAATCGCCACATCCGGCAAACTGGGCATACTGACCCGGTTGGCCTTGAGATCCTGATAAAAGCGCATGAGCAGGGAGTAGGTGGGACTCTCCACATCGGATTCGTCCGGCGCAGCCGCTTCCTGCCCCGACACCGGCGCTTCCTTGAGCAGACGGGCCAAACTAAACAGATCCACCACGATCAACTGGCTGTCGACAACCGCTGTCACCAAACACTGCCTTGGTTGTACCGGCGCAATAGGCTTTCGCCCCTCGGGCGTCCCACCCGCGATTTTTAGCTGCTGGCCATCAACACCGTGCAGCAAGAGCTCCCCCGAGAGCAGGAAATAAGCCTGATTATCCCGCGAGCCCGCTTCCAGCACCGTGCCGCCCGCAGCAACCTGACGTACGGTGACCCGGGAGGACAGCAACACCAGTTGTTCATCCGACAACCGCCCCAGCGGCGAAAACCCTCGCAGAACCTCAATCTCAACACTACTTGCCATTCGTACCGCTCATCATCAACAGGTCGGCCCCTTCTGGAGGGTTTGGCCGCCCATGAAAAACCAAAACCACAAAGATAGCATTCCCACGCCAGACGCTCTGTGACCATAGCGTTATATTTACGTACGGAAACATTCCCGTCGGCCGCCCCGTCACCAGATGAAAAACCGCTCGTTTCTCTGATATGCTAAGCCCATGGTACGGCCGGCTCATCCATTCAGGCCCGGTTGGCCAGGATTTCACGCAAACCCCGCCCAAAACGGGCGAGTCCGCTGGAATCCGAGCCTACCCGTCGCCTTGGCGCCGCCACACCAGCCAGAAACGATCAACCAAGCAGCCTATTCCATTAAACACCAGCAACGGCTTCATGAACTGCAACGACTTAATGAAATAGCTGCGAAACCCTGAGAGTCTCTTAACACCTCGATAAACAGGATCAACCATGCCGACGTATCGCTCTAAAACCTCCACGCAAGGACGCAACATGGCCGGCGCACGTGCTCTGTGGCGCGCGACGGGGATGAAAACCGAAGACTTCGACAAGCCGATCATTGCCATCGCCAACTCTTTCACCCAGTTCGTGCCCGGTCACGTCCACCTGAAGGATATGGGTCAGTTGGTGGCGCGGGAAATCGAAGCCGCGGGCGCCGTTGCCAAGGAGTTCAATACCATTGCCGTTGACGATGGGATTGCCATGGGCCACGACGGCATGCTCTACAGCTTGCCGTCCCGGGAGATTATCGCCGACTCCGTCGAGTACATGGTAAACGCCCACTGTGCCGACGCCCTGGTTTGTATTTCCAACTGCGACAAGATCACCCCGGGCATGCTGATGGCCGCCCTGCGCCTCAACATCCCGACCATTTTTGTCTCCGGTGGCCCCATGGAGGCCGGCAAAACCAAGCTGTCGGTCCACAAGCTGGACCTGGTCGACGCCATGGTGATTGCCGCCGACCCCAAAGCCAGCGACGAACAAGCCGCTGAATACGAGCGCTCCGCGTGTCCCACTTGCGGCTCCTGCTCCGGCATGTTCACCGCCAACTCCATGAACTGTCTGACCGAAGCCATCGGGATTTCCCTGCCGGGTAATGGCACCATGCTGGCGACCCATGCCGATCGCAAAGAGCTCTTCCTGCAAGCGGCCCGCACCATCGTGGACATCACCCGTCGCTACTACGAGCAGGAAGACGAGTCCGTGCTGCCCCGCTCCATCGCCAGCTTTGAGGCGTTCGAGAACGCCATGACCCTGGACATCGCCATGGGCGGCTCCACCAACACCATCCTGCACCTGCTGGCCGCGGCCCAGGAAGCCGAGGTCAACTTCACCCTGACCGACATTGACCGCTTGTCCCGCAAGGTTCCCCAGTTCTGCAAGGTGGCGCCGAACACGCCGAACTATCATATTGAGGACGTACACCGCGCCGGCGGCATTCCCGCCATCCTGGGCGAGCTGGATCGGGCCGGACTGCTGCACACCAATGTTCCCACCGTCCACAGCAAAACCTTGAAAGAAGCCCTGGACCGCTGGGATATCGTCCGTAACGACGACGAAGCGGTGCGCACCTTCTTCAAGGCCGGCCCTGCCGGTATTCCCACCCAGCAGGCCTTCAGCCAAGCCACCCGCTGGCCCTCCCTGGATCTGGACCGGGAGAACGGCTGTATCCGCAACGTTGAAAACGCCTATAGCACCGAAGGGGGCCTGGCGGTTCTGTACGGCAACATCGCCGAAAACGGCTGTATCGTGAAAACCGCGGGGGTTGATGAGAGCATTCTGGTGTTCGAAGGCCGCGCCCGTATTTACGAAAGCCAGGACGCTGCCGTCAAAGGCATTCTCCAGGACGAAGTCCAGCCGGGCGACGTGGTCATCATCCGTTACGAAGGCCCCCGTGGCGGACCGGGCATGCAGGAAATGCTGTACCCCACCAGTTACCTGAAATCCAAGGATCTGGGCAAGGTCTGCGCGCTGCTGACCGACGGTCGCTTCTCCGGTGGTACCTCTGGCCTGTCCATCGGCCACGTGTCGCCCGAGGCTGCAGCTGGTGGCGCCATTGGTCTGGTGGAAGATGGCGATCGCATCCTGATCGACATCCCCAACCGTACCATCAATATGGATGTGTCAGCTGAAGAGCTGGCCCGTCGCCGCGCCGCCATGGACGCCAAGGGCAAAGAGGCCTGGAAACCGGCACAACCCCGTCAGCGTCGCGTCACACCGGCCCTGAAAGCCTATGCCCTGTTGGCCACCAGTGCCGACAAAGGCGCGGTGCGTAATCTGGACATGCTGGATTAAACCACCACAAAACAAAAACGGGCGTTTCAACGCCCGTTTTTGTTTCCCCTCAACACTTAGCGCTACAAGCCCGGCAGCCCCTATTGGGTATGGCGGTCGTAGACGATAATGCTGTAATCGAAGGGGTTGGGCTCTTCCGCCTCAAAATCCTCACGGCTGATTTCCTGCCACTCATCCCACTCCAGTGGGGGGAAAATCGCATCGCCATCAATAAACGCCTGCACCTGGGTCAGGTACAAGCGGTCAATCCGGGGCAGCGCGGCTTCATAAATCTGTGCGCCACCAATCACCATCACTTCCTGGGCGCCAGAGATTTCCGCACTGGCCTTGGCAATGGTGAGTGCCTGATCCACATCATGGGCGACCTTCACGCCCTCCGCTTTCCAATTGCGATCCCGGGTGATCACAATGTTGTCCCGGCCCGGCAGCGGTTTGCCGATCGACTCATAGGTCTTGCGCCCCATCACAACCGGCTTGCCCATGGTGACCTGTTTGAAAAACTTAAGATCACCGGGAATATACCAGGGCAACTTGTTATTCCGGCCAATCACGCGGTTGGTGGACATGGCAACAACAGCTGTAACTTTCATGGCGATGTCTCACTCCTTATCCGTTTCTGTACTTTTGCAAGCCCACGGTTCCCTCTGAACCCCACGGCCAGCCCCAAGCATTCGTTGCCTGCATTATCCCTGAGTGGCGGCCCGAATTCGAGCCGGCCTGAATCACAATCTGAAAATAACGAAGGCCGGCAATGCCGGCCTTGTAAAACCTTTCAACCAAGCATCGCCTAAACGGCAACGGGCGCCTTGATATGGGGCCAGGGCTCATAATCCACAATTTCAAAGTCTTCGAACTTATAGTCAAACAAAGACTCGGGCTTGCGGTGAATCACCAGCCGGGGCAGCGCCTTGGGCTCGCGGGACAATTGCAGGTCCGCCTGCTCCAGATGGTTGCTGTACAGGTGAACGTCACCACCGGTCCAAATAAAGTCCCCCACTTCAAGATCACATTGCTGGGCAAACATATGGGTCAGCAACGCATAGCTGGCAATATTAAACGGCACGCCGAGGAAGATATCGGCACTGCGCTGGTAGAGCTGGCAGGACAGACGTCCATCCGCCACATAGAACTGAAACAGACTATGACAGGGCGGCAGCGCCATCTGATCCACACAGGAAGGGTTATAGGCCACCACCAGATGGCGGCGTGAGTCCGGATTGGTTTTCAGTTGCTGGAGCACATTGGAAATCTGGTCAATATGCTGGCCATCGGGCGTCGGCCAACTGCGCCACTGATAGCCATACACCGGCCCCAGATCACCCTGTTCATCGGCCCACTCATCCCAAATGGTCACGCCATTTTCCCGCAGGTAACGCACGTTGGTGTCGCCCGACAAGAACCACAGCAACTCATGGATAATGGAGCGCAGGTGCAGCTTCTTGGTGGTGACCAGCGGGAAGCCTTGTTGCAGGTTAAACCGCATCTGATAACCGAATACGCTCAGGGTTCCGGTTCCGGTACGGTCGCTTTTGACGTTTCCCTGCTCGCGCACGTGGCGCATCATATCCAGATATTGCTTCATGAATTCTTACCTGTTGAACGTTTGCCGGTGGGCTTGGCTACTTTGGCCCCAGCAGTGGCAGCGGAAAGATCATTGCCATAATGACGATAGCCCCAGATCATCAATCCCACCCCTGCCACAACCATGGGCAAGGATAGCAGCTGCCCCATGGTCAGCCAGTCAAATGCCAGATATCCCAGGTGCGCATCTGGCTCGCGCACGAATTCCACCAGAATCCGGAAACTGCCGTAGCCGGCTAAAAACAAACCCGAGACCGCCATCAACGGGCGTGGACGGGACGAGAACCACCACAGCAGGGCGAACAGCACCACTCCTTCCAGGGCAAATTGATAAAGCTGGGAAGGATGCCGATAGACCTCTCCCGCCCCCGGAAACTGCATGGCCCAGGGCAAGTCCGTGGCCCGGCCCCACAGCTCGCCATTGATAAAATTACCGATGCGCCCCGCTCCCAGCCCAATTGGCACCAGCGGCGCCACAAAATCGGCCACCTGGAAAAACCGCAAGCCCTGCTTGCGGGCAAACAGCAGCATGGCCAGGATGACGCCGATCAAGCCGCCATGGAAGGCCATCCCTCCTTCCCAGACAGCAAACAGGGACAATGGCTGCTGGAGAAACTGATCGAAATTGTAAAACAGCACATAGCCCAGCCGTCCACCCAGAATGACCCCCAGCGCCACCCAGAACACCAGATCCCCGACCTGCTGCTCATTCATGACGGCCCCTGGACGCCGCGCCCGACGGGTCGCCAGCCACCAGCCACCGCCCAGACCGACCAGATACATCAGCCCGTACCAGTGCACGTTCAGTGGCCCCAGAGAAATAGCGACCGGATCAATTTGTGGATATTGCAGCATGGAAATCCTCTTTCATGTTGCCATCAAAAAAGTTTAGGCCTTCTGGCAGCCGCGCCCCGCGCTCTTTAAGCCCAGGCGCTCCACAGAAACCGAAGACCGACAATCACCAACAAAACGGCAAACGACCGCTTCAACACCTCTGGCTTCATGTTGTGGGCCAGACGCACACCAAATTTGGCGAAGTACATACTGGTCAGGGCGATCCCGACCAGGGCCGGCCAATAGACAAAACCGGTACTCCAGGCCGGCAGGTCCGGATGCCCCCAACCCGCCCAGGCATTGGTCAAGGCGCCGGAGATCGCAATCGGCAGGCCACAGGCCGCGGAGGTTCCCACCACATGCTGAATCCTCACGTTACACCAGGACAAAAAGGGAACCGTCAAAGTGCCGCCACCGATTCCGAACAACGCCGAGGCCCAGCCAATGCCACCTCCCACCAGGGTCAGCCCGGCCTTGCCGGGTACGTCCCGGGAAGGTTTCGGCTTGAGCCCGAACCCCATTTGAAAGGCCACCCCAATGGCAAAAATCCCAATGATCATTTTAAGGGTTTCGCCGCTTAACGCGACTGCGGTATTCACCCCAATCGCCGTGCCGATCACAATGCCCGCCGCCATCGGCCAGAACAGGTCAATCCGCACCGCTCCCCGACTGTGATGCGCTCGCACCGAGCTGATCGAGGTAAAAATAATCGTCGCCAGGGAAGTCCCCACCGCCAGATGCACGGCGATCTCCGGGGAAACCCCCTGCAAGCCAAACCCAAAGACCAGGGCGGGCACGATCACCAAGCCGCCGCCAATTCCAAACAGGCCACTTAATGTTCCAGCAATGGCACCTAAAATGAGGTACGCGGCGAGCACGAGCATAAGAGCGATCAGCCTCCGATCAACAGCCAGGAGAAGGATTAAGGTCAGGGTTGTGGCCCAATGGCCGGAACGAAGCATGGTATCATATCCGGCGGAAAAGGCGCGGGCTCCGCTGCCATTTCCGACTGACTTTTTACGGTGCCACCAGGTGCTGTCGTCCACCGGGTGCATCGCAAAGCCTTGCCGGTTTCGTCGGCCTTGCGTACCGTGATGACAGACCCTGGCTCGCGCTCCAAGAGCCAGCGTCTCTCCAAGCCCTACAATCAAACAGGTGTGCTGTGTGTCTGATCGCCTTTGCCTATAAGCTTCACCCCCGCTATCCCCTGATCTTTCTCGGCAACCGGGACGAGTTCCACGCCCGCCCCACCCGCGCCGCCCAGTTCTGGCCGGAAGCTCCCGACCTGCTGGCGGGTAAGGATCTCCAGGCCGGGGGCAGTTGGCTGGGCGTTAACCGTCAAGGCTATCTGGCAGCCGTCACCAACTTCCGGGAACCCGCCATCCCACCCGGCCCCCGCTCCCGGGGAGAATTGGTGACGGATTACCTGCTGACCCAGCAAGGGCAACGGGAAGTCTTCTATCAGAGTATCAAAGACCAGCTCCACGAATACTCCGGCTTCAATCTGCTGCTGGGGCGTTTTGACGATCTCCACTATCTGTCCAACCGTCATCCTTCCAACCAGCCGGTTGCCCTGACACCGGGGCTCTATGGGCTGAGCAATCATCTGCTGGACACCCCCTGGCCCAAGCTGACCCGACTGAAACAAGCCCTGGAGCACCGGTTGGCCGAGTCCGAGCCGGACCCGGAAGCGCTCCTGGCCCTCCTGCAAGACACCACCAAGGCCTCTGACGCTGAGCTGCCGGATACCGGCGTTGGCTTGGCCAACGAGCGCTTTCTGTCGTCGGCCTTTATCGTCAGCCCAGTTTACGGCACCCGGGCCAGCAGCTTGATTCTGGTGAGTCAGGACCACACCCTGACCTTTGTGGAGCAAAACTACGCCCCCTCGGGAAGCCCAACCGGCCGGCAACAATTCCAGCTCAGAGCGGAATAATGGCGACTACGCCGCCGGGAGAGTTCAACAGCTGTTTATCCCAAGGGCCAAGCATCCTACAATGGGTGCCCGGAAAGACCCTCCCGCTCCTTTACCGGGGCGGGACCCGTACGAGACAACCCCATGACCGATAACATCGATTTTGAAGCGGCGCTGAACGAACTGGAAACCATTGTGCGTAAAATGGAAGACGGCCAACTCAGCCTGGAGCAGTCGCTGGAGTCTTTCGAGCAGGGCATCAAGTTGACCCGCCAATGCCAGCAGGCCCTGACTTCAGCAGAGCAACGGGTGCAGATGTTGATCGACAAGGACGGCGAGGCCCAGACCAAGGCGTTTACCGTAGATGAATAACGAACTCCCCCTAGCACACTATTTCCAGCTGTGCCGCCAACGGGTGGACCAGGCCCTGCAAGACCTGCTCCCCGAAGACCAGCTCCCGGCCACGCTGCACCAGGCCATGCGCTATGCCCTGCTGGAAGGCGGCAAACGAATCCGCCCGGTTCTGGCGTATGCCACTGCCGAGGCTTTCGGGGCCGAGCCGCTGCGGGCCACTCCGGCCGCCTGTGCGGTGGAGTGCATTCATGCCTACTCCCTGGTCCACGACGACCTGCCGGCCATGGATGACGATGACTTGCGGCGCGGCCGGCCAACGGTGCACCGGGCGTTTGACGAAGCCACGGCAATTCTGGCGGGTGATGCCCTCCAGGCCCTGGCCTTCGAAACCCTGACCCAGAATAACGCTCATCTCGCACCGGAGATCCAGCTGGAAATGGTTCGGACCCTGGCCAAAGCCGGTGGCAGTCGGGGGATGGTGGGGGGCCAGGCCATTGACCTGGGCGCGGTCGGCAAGCAGCTGAGCCTGGCCGAACTGGAAACCATGCACCTCTTCAAGACCGGTGCCCTGATCGAAGCCAGCGTTTTGCTGGGTGCCCTGTCAGCCGGTGTCACCAACCCTGACAAGCTAGGTCCCCTGGCCGGCTTTGCCCGGGCCATTGGCCTGGCCTTCCAGGTTCAGGACGACATTCTGGACGTTGAGTCGAGCACCGAAACCCTGGGCAAACGCCAGGGGGCGGACATTGCCCGTGGCAAGCCCACCTATCCGGCTCTGCTGGGACTGGAAGGCGCCAAGCAGAAGGCGCGCCAACTGCATGACCTGGCCCTGACGGAGCTGCAAAGCGCAGGTATTCTCAGCAGCCGTCTGAGTCAAGTCTGCGACTATATCATTGAAAGACCATTCTAGGTTGGCAACTCGTTCACCGAAGGCCGGGCTTCGGTGAACCTAGAGAGGCACAGAGCCCGATGAAGGGATTTTAACGGGCTACTCAAGACACTGGCGATGGGAAGTCTGACCCTCGATCACGAGAGGTTGCTCTAGCGGTGCTCATCCCATCAACATCGCATATAATTGCGCAGTTTTTGCCAAGGGTTCGATAAAGCGGATGTATCAAAAACACGTTTTCCAAGAATTTCCGACTCACCGTCCCAATACGCCCCTGCTGGACCGGATCGACACGCCTGCCCAGCTACGCCTGTTGCCGGAAGAGCAGTTGCCGCAACTTGCTCATGAGTTGCGCTCCTACCTGCTTTATAGCGTCGGACAGTCCGGGGGCCATTTTGGTGCCGGCCTTGGTGTCGTGGAGCTGACGATTGCCCTGCACTACGTGTTCAACACCCCGGATGACCGTCTGGTGTGGGACGTGGGACATCAGGCCTATCCTCACAAGATTCTGACCGGGCGGCGCGAGCAGATGCCGACGATCCGGCAAAAGGACGGCCTGGCCGCCTTCCCCAGCCGTTTCGAAAGCGAATATGACACGTTCGGCGTGGGCCACTCCAGCACCTCCATCAGTGCAGCCCTGGGGATGGCCATTGCCGCCAAGATGCAGGGCCTGCAACGCCAGGCCATCGCGGTGATCGGCGATGGCGCCCTGACTGCCGGGATGGCGTTTGAGGCCCTTAATCATGCGGGCGATCTCAAATCGGACCTGCTGGTTATCCTGAATGACAACGACATGTCTATTTCCAACAACGTGGGTGGACTGTCCAACTATCTGGCCCGCATCCTGTCCAGCAAGGCGTACAATCAGGTCCGGGACAGTAGCAAAAAAGCCCTGCAGGGCAGCCCTCACCTGATGGAGCTGGCCCGCAAGACCGAAGAACACGTGAAAGGCATGGTGGGACCGCTGGGCACCTTCTTTGAGGAACTCGGCTTTAACTATATCGGTCCCATTGATGGTCACGATCTGCCCACCCTGGTGAGCACCCTGGAAAACATGAAGGAATTGAGCGGACCCCGCTTCCTGCATGTGGTGACCAAAAAAGGCAAAGGGTTTGCGCCGGCCGAGCAGGACCCGATCGGCTATCATGCCATTAACAAAATCGAACCCACCCCCAAGGTCAACCTGGCCCCGGTGCAGGCGCCCAAACCGCGCTATTCCAATGTGTTTGGCCAGTGGCTGTGCGACATGGCGGAGGCCGACCCACGCCTGGTCGGTATTACCCCGGCGATGAAGGAAGGCTCCGATCTGGTCGCGTTCGCGGACCGCTTCCCGGAACGTTATTTTGACGTGGCCATCGCCGAGCAGCATGCGGTAACACTAGCGGCAGGACTGGCCTGCGATGGCGCCAAGCCGGTGGTGGCGATTTATTCCACCTTCTTGCAACGAGCCTACGACCAGCTGATTCACGACGTGGCCATTCAGAACCTGGATGTGCTGTTCGCGATCGATCGCGCCGGCCTGGTGGGCGAAGACGGCCCCACTCATGCCGGCAGTTTCGACCTCAGTTTTTTACGCTGCATTCCCAACATGATCATCATGGCGCCCTCCGATGAGAACGAAACCCGCCAGATGCTCTACACCGGCTACCAGCACCAAGGGCCCGCCGCGGTTCGTTATCCTCGCGGCACCGGGCCGGGTGCGGTGATCGAACAGGAAATGACGGCCCTGCCCATCGGCAAGGCGCGGGTTTTGAAATCCGGCAAGCGGGTGGCAATCCTCGCCTTTGGCAACATGGTCACACCCAGCCTGCAGGTAGCGGAAACCCTGGGCGCCACCCTGGTCGACATGCGCTTCGTCAAACCCCTGGATGAAGCCTTGATTCTGGATATGGCGGCCCGTCACGAACTGATCGTGACGGTGGAGGAAAACAGCCTGATGGGCGGTGCCGGCAGTGGCGTGGGTGAGTTTCTGGCGGCCAACGCCATCATCATGCCGCTCCTGCACATTGGCCTGCCCGACCGCTTTCTCGAGCACGGCAAACCAGCCCAGCTACATCAGGAGGTGGAGTTGGACAGCGCGGGGATTCTACGCCAGATTCAAGAACGGCTTGAGGAGCTTGGCCAGAACACGGCCAGTGCCGGAGGGGCCGGCTAGAACGCCAGCAGGGGCTCCGCACCGGAGCCCTTGTGAAGTGCCTGACGACCGATCAGTCGTCTTGATGGGAGACCAGCATGTGTCCGAGCTTGCCCGCCTTGGTCGCCAGATAATGGCGGTTATGGGGGTTCAGCCCCACCTGCAGGGGAACTCGCTCCACAATATCCACCCCATAGCTTTGCAGAGCCGCCACCTTGCGGGGGTTGTTGGTCATCAGTCGCAGTTTGTTGATGCCCAAATGGGCCAGCATATGCTGACACATGCTGTAATCCCGCAGATCCGCGGCAAAGCCTAACTGCTCATTGGCCTCCACCGTATCGGCGCCCTGGTCTTGCAGGTTATAGGCCCTGATTTTGTTGAGCAGCCCGATGCCACGACCTTCCTGACGCAGATACAACAGCAACCCGCGCCCTTCTTCCGCGATGGAGCGCAACGCTTCCTTCAACTGATAACCACAGTCACAGCGCATGCTAAACAGAGCGTCGCCAGTTAAGCACTCAGAGTGGGTACGGGCCAGAACGGGCTCGCCATTGCCGACATCACCCAGCGTCAATGCAATATGTTCCTTGCCGCTCCCTTCTTCCTCAAAACCGTGCATATCAAATACGGCAAAAGGCGTCGGTAAACGACAGCTTGCAACATAGCGGATGGACACAACTACACCTCGGACTTAAATGAAGGCGCAATTTTAGCAAAAGGGGCAATCCGGGGCATCTATAATTCCACCTATTAAGCCTTGCAGGCCAGGACGGAAACCCTCAGGAAACGATGGGCTTGCCGGGCAGCCGCGATTGCTCCCTCCCGGCTTACTCCTCCTCACCGTCGGAGGCCTGCCAGTGGCCACTCCGTCCACCACGCTTTTCCAGCAACCGGACCTCGTTAATCACCATGCCCTTATCGACCGCCTTGCACATGTCATACAAGGTCAGGGCCGCCACACTGGCCGCGGTCAGGGCTTCCATTTCCACGCCGGTTTTGGCGTCCAGCTTGCAGTAAGCCTCGATACGTACCCGCGACTGCTCCGGCTGGGCCTCCAAGGAAACCTTCACCGCACTCAACATCAGGGGGTGACACAGGGGAATCAGCTCCCAGCAACGCTTGGCGGCCTGGATCCCGGCGATGCGGGCCACCGCGAACACATCGCCCTTCTTGTGCCGGCCTTCGGTGATTAATGAGAGAGTCTCTGGCTTCATGAGCACGAACGCCTCGGCCCGCGCCTCACGGGTGGTAATCTCTTTACCGGAAACATCCACCATGTTGGCGGCGCCCTGGGCGTCCAGATGGGTTAGTTCAGCCATCTCCCCTCCATTCAAAAACAGATTATTAAGCTTGAACCCAGCACCCCAACAAGCATCAACCGAGAGATACTTAATCCGGCCACCAGGCACGAATGGCGGCAATGCCTTGGGCACCTCGCAGCCGCGCCTGGCTGAGCGCCGCCTCATCCAGCCCGCCCAACGCAAACACCGGCACTTTGGCAGGCCGCACCCAGTCGGCGAAACAGTCCCAGCCCAAACCCGTTTGACCGGGATGTGAGCGGGTTTCCTTGACCGGGGACAGGACCACGAAATCCACCCCGAGCCGCTGAGCCAACCCCAGCTCTTCAGGGCTATGACAGGATGCCGCCACCCAAAGTTCAGTGGGCAGCGGCCGGGTGTGCAACTGACGCAGACGAGCCCCATTTAAATGGACCCCATCAGCACCGACCCGCCGGGCCAACTCAGCCGAGCTGTTCAGCAACAGTTTGGCACCCGCGTTGTGGCAGAGGCTCAACGCCAAACTCGCCAGCTGCTCCAGCTCTGGTTCATCCGCGCCCGGCACCCGTAGCTGCACCAGCTGAATCCCCTGGGCCAAGGCAGTACGCAGCCGTCGCTCGAAGTCGGAAAGAGAGTGAAACTCACCGGTGATCAGATAACGGCTCGGCAACCGGGCCGCCTGCACAATGGGCAGATTCGCCGCAGGGAACTCGTAATTAGGCAGGCGTTCGGAGTTCACCCAGGCCACCGCCTGCCCCTCGTTACCGCGAGGTGTGCCGTGGAAGTCCCGGATCGACCAGACATCCAGAAAAACCCGCTTGTCGCCATAGTCATGGGCGACCTGAATCAGCGGATGGTTAGTGGGCGAGTTGGTGATCCGGATCCCCAGTTCCTCACCCAACTCCCGCGCCAACGCCTGAAAGGGAGCCTCGCCGGGCTCCAGCTTGCCGCCGGGAAACTCCCACAGCCCACCCTGGTGGACATGGGTTGGCCGCTTGGCAATGAGAACCTCGTCGCCCCGGCGGATAACCGCGGCGACGACATGGATCATGGCAACCATTGCGCCTTAGGTACGGTATTCAGCGTTGATGCGCACGTATTCATGGGACAGATCGGTCGTCCACACGGTTTCCGAAACCTGTCCCCGCTTCAGGTCCACCCGGATGGTAATCTCTTCCTTGTCCATCTCCGTCTGCCCCTGGGCCTCGGTATAGCTTGGCGCCCGTCCACCGGCCTGGGCAATACAGGTCTCATTGAGGTACACATCAATCAGGGAAACATCCAGCTCCTGCACCTCGGCGCGTCCAATGGCCGCCAGGATCCGCCCCCAGTTGGGGTCACTGGCAAACAGCGCGGTTTTGACCAGAGGGGAATGGGCAATGGTGTAGGCCACATTCAGGGCTTCGTCCTGAGTTGCCGCGCCGTTGACTTCCACGGCGATAAACTTGGTCGCGCCCTCACCGTCGCGAACAATGGCCTGGGCCAGTTCCAGAAACAGCTGTTTCAGCGCCTTTTCAAAAGGTGCCCACAGCTCCCGGTTCGCCTCGGTAAACTCCGGCGCGGCGGTTTGGCCGGTGGCCACCAGCATGCAGGAATCATTGGTCGAGGTGTCGCCATCAATGGTGATCCGGTTGAAAGAGCCTTCCACCGCCTCCACCAGCAACTTCTGCAACAAGTCACGACCAATCCGGGCATCCGTAGCCACATAGGCCAGCATGGTGGCCATATTGGGCTTGATCATGCCCGCGCCTTTGCTGATCCCGGAGATGTGCACGGGCTGGCCGTCAATCTCGACCACCGCCGTGGCCCCCTTGGGCAGCGTATCGGTGGTCATGATGCCTTCCGCCGCCTGGGCCCAGGCATTGTCTTGCAGGTTGGCAAAAGCCGTGGGCAGGGCCTGCTGAATCTTATCCACGGGCAGAGGCTCGCCAATCACGCCAGTGGAAAACGGCAAGACCTGCTCCGTGGCCACGCCACCCAATTCCGCCACCCACTGACAGCAGGCTTCGGCATGAGCCATGCCGGGCTCGCCGGTGCCGGCATTGGCATTACCGGTATTCACCAGGAAAAAGCGGGGAGCCGCCGCGGCCAGATGACGTCGGGACAGCACCACGGGCGCCGCGCAAAAGGCATTTTTGGTAAACACCGCAGCCGTCTGCGTGCCTTCCGCCAACTCAAACAGCACCAGATCTTTCCTGCCCGGGCGTTTAATGCCCGCACTTGCGATACCGATACGAACGCCCGCGATGGGATGGAAATCGGGCAAAGGTGCCAAACCGACCGCCATTAGACTGTTTCTCCGCTAAAACCGTGGTCAAAGACGACTAAAGCGGTCTTTCGGGCCTGTGGCCCAAAACACCGCTTCAGCGATAAAGTCTCACTTCGGCCTGCCCATAACTGCCCGGGCAGGCCAACCGGGCAGATGGTTTATTCCACCCGCCCGTGACATTGCTTGTACTTTTTACCAGACCCACAGGGGCAAGGATCATTCCGACCGATCTTGCGCCCTTCGCGCACATAAGGCTGGGCCTGGCCGGCTTCATCCTGCTCCGAGGCTTCCGGCTCCATGCCCGAGTGGGTCTCGTGCTGGGCCTGGGCCGTTTTCAGTTGGCGCTCCAGGGCTTCACGCCGCTGGCGCTCCATCTCCTCGATTTCTTCCTCACGCTGCACCCTCACGTGGCTGATAATACGCACCACGTCATGCTTGATGTTGTTCAGCATGCCCTGGAACAGCTCAAAAGCCTCGCGCTTATACTCCTGCTTGGGGTTCTTCTGGGCATAGCCGCGCAGGTGAATACCCTGGCGCAGATGGTCCATGTTGGCCAAATGCTCTTTCCAAAGGGTATCCAGCACCTGCAGGAAGACCTGCTTCTCGAACTTGCGCAACACCTCGGCGCCGACCAGCTCTTCTTTTTCCTGGTAGACCTTAACGATCTCCTGCAGGATGCGCTCACGCATGGGCTCTTCGTAGAGGTGGTCGTCTTCGTCCAGCCACTGCTGGACCGGCAGCTGGATATTGAACTCGGACTCCAGGTGCTTCTCCAGACCGGCGATGTCCCACTGCTCGGGCAGACTTTCCCGTGGCACGAACTGGCTGATGGCGTCGTTGACCACATCCTGGCGAATAACGGAGATCATCTCGGAGACATCATCCTGCGCCATGATTTCATTACGCTGCTCGTAAATCACCCGACGCTGGTCGTTGGCCACATCGTCGTATTCCAGAATGGATTTACGGATATCGAAGTTACGCCCTTCGACCTTGCGTTGGGCCTTCTCGATGGCATTGCTCACCATGCGGTGCTCGATGGCCTCGCCTTTCTGCATGCCCAGGGCCTGCATGATGTTCTTGACCCGATCGGAGGCAAAGATCCGCATCAGGCTGTCTTCCAAAGACAGATAGAAACGGGTACTGCCCGGGTCGCCCTGGCGTCCCGCACGACCCCGCAGCTGGTTATCAATCCGGCGGGATTCGTGGCGCTCGGTACCGATCACATGCAGACCACCGGCGGTCAACACGGCATCATGACGACGCTGCCACTCGGCCTTGGCGGTTTCAATCTGCTCCGGCGTCGGGTCTTTCAACTCCGCCACTTCGGCTTCCCAGTTACCGCCCAACACAATATCGGTACCACGACCAGCCATGTTGGTGGCAATGGTCACCGCGCCCGGGCGGCCGGCCTGGGCAATGATCTGAGCTTCCTGGGCGTGGTACTTGGCGTTCAGAACATTATGCTTCACACCCTGCTTTTTCAGGGCATTGGAGAGCAGCTCCGAGGCTTCCACCGACGCCGTACCCACCAGCACGGGACGGCCCTGGGCCACGGTATCCTTGATGTCATCAATAATGGCCTGGAACTTTTCTTCCATGGTCATGTAGACCAGATCGTTATAATCGATCCGCTGTATCGGCTTATTGGTGGGGATGACCACCACGTCCAGGCCGTAGATTTGACGGAATTCGTAGGCCTCGGTATCCGCCGTTCCGGTCATTCCGGACAGTTTTTCATAGATCCGGAAATAGTTCTGGAAGGTGGTGGAGGCCAGCGTCTGGGATTCGTGCTGAATCCGCACCCCTTCTTTCGCCTCAATGGCCTGGTGCAGGCCTTCACCCCAACGCCGACCCGGCATGGTCCGGCCGGTATGCTCGTCAACAATCACGATCTGATTGTTTTGCACGATGTAGTCCACATCGCGGTGGAACAGGGCATGGGCCCGCACCCCGGAATAGACGTGGTGCAACAGTCCCAGGTTGTTGGCGGCATAGAGGTTGTCGCCTTCCGCCAGCAGTCCGCGCTCGGTCAGCAGTTGCTCGATCTTGGCGTGCCCCTGCTCGGTCAGTTCGATCTGGCGGGTTTTCTCGTCCACCAGATAATCCCCATCGGGCTCCTGATCTTTTTCAGGGGTTTCAGCACGGGTCAGTTGCGGAATCAGTTCGTTGATCTGCCGGTAGAGCTCCGAGCTGTCTTCGGCCGGGCCACTGATAATCAATGGGGTCCGGGCCTCGTCGATCAGGATGGAGTCGACCTCATCCACGATGGCAAAGTACAAGCCGCGCTGTACCTTGTCAGCCATGCTGAAAGCCATGTTGTCGCGCAGGTAGTCAAAGCCGAACTCGTTGTTGGTACCGTAGGTGATATCGGCGCCGTAGGCCGCCCGTTTGGTTTCGGCATCTTGACCCGATAGGATCACGCCAACGCTGAGCCCCAGATACTCATGTACCTCACCCATCCACTTGGCGTCCCGCTGGGCCAGGTAGTCGTTCACGGTCACCACGTGAACGCCCTTCCCGGTCAAGGCGTTCAGGTAACAGGGCAGCGTCGCCATCAGGGTTTTACCCTCACCGGTACGCATTTCGGCAATCTTGCCTTCGTGGAGCGTGATCCCACCAATCATCTGTACATCGAAGTGGCGCATGCCCAGCACCCGCTTGGCGGCCTCGCGCACAACAGCAAAGGCTTCCGGCAAAATGGCGTCCAGCGTCTCGCCCTTGGCCAGACGCTCCTTGAACTCGGCCGTTTTGCCCCGAAGTGCCTGTTCGTCCAAAGCAGCGATGGAGTCCTCAAGCGCGTTGATCTGCTTGACGATCTTACCCATTCGCTTCAATTCACGGCTGTTCTTACTTCCGAAGATCTTCTTGGCGATATTAGCAAACATACCTTTCCAGCTTTTTACAGCTCTTCGAGCTTTGATTAACAGGAATTATCCGGTGGGTGAAGCCTTGCCATTCGGCGAGGCCTTGGACAAAACAGCGCACCGGCTCTTGAGCAAGCCCCTTCCTGGACAGCGCTTTTCCTCTCTTGCCGGGGGCGCTCCGCGTAAACTCTTGATGCTACCTGGGACTCACAAGCTTCTATTCGTACTGCTTGTGATCCGATACCGTGGAAGGGTCACAAATGCAGCACAGCGCAACATTCTAACCCCAACTTCAGGGCGGGATAAAGAGAAGATACCGGCCGAAAGGCCGGCACAGCTGGTCCTAGTCGTCAATTTTGCACTCAGAACATCAAACCCCGCCGACCTCCGACAGAGTCGGGATCATCCCGCCTCACCGAATCGACGAAGCAGGATTGACGGTTAACGACTCGCGCGATTGATGTATTTCAGTGGGTCGACGGCGCGGCCGTTGTTCAGCACCTCGAAATGGACATGAGGCCCAGTGGAGCGGCCGGTGCTGCCCATCAAGGCAATCAACTGCCCTTTCTGGACGATATCGCCCACTTTGACCAACAATTCCTTGCAGTGCGCGTAGCGGGTGACCAAACCGCCGCCATGGTTGATTTCAACCAGCCAGCCATAACCACCGCGATCTCCGGCGGTTGTCACAACGCCGGCGGCAACCGCCACCACATCACTCCCTTCCTTACCGGCAAAGTCGACGCCGGCATGCCAAACCCGACGTCCGGAGAATGGATCGGTACGATAGCCAAAGTGGGAGGACAACCAGCCTTTGGTGATCGGACGCCCGGCAATAAAGCGCTCGGCTTCAAATTGTCGGTTGGCAAACAGGTCGTTCAACAACTCCAGCTGTTGTGCCCGGTGGTCGATCTGGGCCTGGATCTGGTCCAAGGAGGTGGTCAAATCCGGCATCCGGTAGGAATCACCGTCGTGACTTTCAATCGGCCCGCCCAGCGCGGGATGGCTGTCGAAGTTAAACTCGCCCTGATCCAGCTTGGCAACCTCCACCAAACGCTGTCCCAGCGCATCCAGTCGCATCAAGCGGGCCTGCATCTCGCCCAACCTTAATGTCAGGGCATCGATTTGTTCAGTAGAATGTTGCCTTAACGAGCGGATTTCCTTGCGCTGGCTGTCGAGACGTTGATTCCAGGCTTCCACAATGGTCGAATCAACCAATGTTGTTGCGTAATCTTCATCAAACCACAAGGGAGCCATCAGGCGGTACACGGTCATCCCCGCCCCCAATAGCACCAGCAACATCAGAACCCCCAGGCTTGTCAGGGTACCACGCCCCAATGCCAAGGTTCTTGCATGACCATGTTTACGGCTGACCAGTATGATATTCATTCAGTGATAAATCTTCTGTCTGCGAGACCGCGCCGCCCGATGTCTGTGAAATAAGCCTCAGGCACGCTGTCAATGGATAGAAATCCTTATAAGTTTAACAGATTACGAACAAGACATAATCGCAACATGTTACAGTATGTTTCGTCTGATCGAAAATCAATCAGTCCCAGAGGTGTGTAATTGATGGCAGGAACCGATATCACGGAAAAGTCGAAGCTACAACGACTGCTGGCCAACCGTCGTTCGCCACTGCATCAACTCCTGGAGCAATCGGAGCAGTTAAGTCGACTTCAGAAGCATGTCACCCCGTTATTGCCGGCGGAATTACAGCAACAGGTGACGATTGCCGGCGTTCGCGATGGGGAGCTGCTGCTGCTGACCCACTCAGGCGTCTGGGCATCCCGTTTGCGCCAGCTGCAAACTGAACTGATTGGGAAACTGGAGAGGCAACTACCGGGCTACGGTATCGAGCGCCTGTCCATCAAGGTCAGACCCCGGTCTGGCGCCCAACGAACAGGGCGTAAAGCTAACCCGATTTCACAAAAAAATGCCCGGCTCCTTGAAGAAGAAGCCAGGCAAACAAAGGATGAAGGGTTAAAACGCGTATTGCTGTCCCTCGCCCGCCATGCCAAAGACAGTGAGGAGACATAACCCCCTGACCACGAGGCCCAGGGGCTGATTTATTAGCTCGCCAAGACCGGTCTCATATAAGAGATGGGCGCTTTGGCGGCATCTTCAAAGGTTACGATTTCCCAGGCATCGGGCTGATCAATCAGGGCGCGCAGCAGCTTGTTGTTCAGCCCATGGCCCGACTTGTAGCCACGGAACTCGCCAATCAGGCTGTTGCCGATCTGATAGAGATCGCCAATCGCGTCCAGAATCTTGTGCTTCACAAACTCGTCTTCATAACGCAGGCCGTCTTCGTTCAGAATGCGGTAGTCGTCGACGACAATGGCGTTGTCCGGGCTGCCGCCCAGGGCCAGATTCATGGAGCGCAGCTTTTCGATATCCCGCATAAAACCAAAGGTACGGGCGCGGCTGACTTCTTTGACAAAAGAGGTGCTGGAGAAGTCGATGGTGGCTTCCTGGGAACGGCTTTTGAAGACCGGATGATCAAAATCGATCGCAAAGGAAATCTTAAAGCCATCAAAAGGCAGGAAAGCAGCCCATTTGTCGTCCTCTTCAACCCGGATCTCCCGCTTGATGCGAACAAACTTCTTGGCTTTATCCTGCTCTTCAATACCCGCTGACTGAATCAGGAAGACGAAAGGACCGGCGCTACCATCCATAATCGGCACTTCGGCCGCACTCAGGTCCACATAGCAGTTGTCGATTCCCAATCCCGCAAGCGCCGACATCAAATGTTCGACTGTCGCAACTTTTACGCCGTCTTTAACCAACGTTGTGCACAGCAGGGTTTCACCCACAGCATCCGCTCGGGCCGGAATTTGCACGACCGGATCCAGGTCTGTACGACAGAATACAATGCCGGTATCGACCGGAGCAGGCCTCAGGGTCAAATAGACTTTTTGCCCCGAATGCAGGCCAACACCCGTCGCCCGAATTGTATTTTTCAAAGTGCGTTGTCTAATCATTTTCAATATCTACCGCTTTGGGTCAGCTGGTGAGGAGCCAAAGTGCCTAATTATATCAAACTGCCTAGTTAGGCACCAAGTCCGCGACTCTCGTCTCTTAGTCCGCCTGACGACGCAGGAATGCCGGAATATCGAGATAGTCTACGTTTTGCTCGTGTCCCACGGCTTTATTGCGGTCCAGAGCAGCATTACCTGCCGTCATGGTGCGCTTGCGCATTACGGCCGGCCGATCCAGCTGATTATAGTCAGTTGTACCATCAATCGCCTTCGTATTATCCACCACTTTCACCGGGCGCTCGCCAACGTAACCCAGGCCGGTGGCCACAACTGTGACCTTGATCTCATCCTGCATCTCAGGATCAATCACCGTACCGACCACCACAGTGGCGGAATCGGAGGCAAATTCTTCTACCGTGGAGCCCACTTCGGAGAACTCACCCAGCGACAGATCGGCGCCAGCGGTGATGTTCACCAGGATACCGCGGGCACCCTGCAGGTTGACGTCTTCCAGCAGCGGGCTGCGAATGGCGGCTTCGGCCGCTTCGCGGGCACGGTTTTCGCCACGGCCCACACCAGTCCCCATCATCGCCATGCCCATTTCCGACATCACGGTTTTCACGTCGGCGAAGTCCACGTTAATCATACCGGGACGGATAATCAGGTCAGCAATACCCTGAACCGCACCACGCAGGACGTCGTTCGCCGCGGCAAAGGCTTCCAGCAGGCTGGTGTTCTTGCCCATCACCGACAGCAGTTTCTCGTTGGGAATGGTAATCAGCGAGTCCACGTGCTGGGCCAGTTCTTTCAGGCCGGCTTCGGCAATCTTCATGCGCTTGGTGCCTTCGAACGGGAACGGCTTGGTCACCACCGCCACGGTCAGAATGCCCATTTCCTTGGCGATTTCCGCCACGATGGGCGCCGCGCCAGTACCCGTACCGCCACCCATGCCCGCGGTGATAAACACCATATCCGCGCCCTTGATGGTTTCCGCGATGCGCTCACGGTCTTCCATGGCGGCATTGCGTCCAACTTCCGGGTTGGCACCCGCGCCCAGCCCTTTGGTGATGGTGCTGCCCAGCTGAATCACCGCTTTGGCCTCCAGCTCGCGCAAAGCCTGGGCGTCAGTGTTGGCGCAGATGAAATCCACCCCTTCGATGGAGTTGGACAGCATATGACGGACCGCGTTACCGCCGCCGCCACCAACACCAACCACTTTAATTACTGCGTTTTGCGGCAAGTTATCGACTAGTTCAAACATCTCCCCTTCTCCTTTTATAGGTATAGCTATGCTTTTTTTTCGACTGACGTCATCAAAACTCAATTAAAAATTACCCTTGAACCAATTCTTGAAGCGCTCCAAGACATTCAAGGAATCATCGTGTCTGGCCGGTAATACTCGTCCCAGCTCCTGTTGTTTGAAGCCGTAAACCAGCAAACCCACTCCGGTGGAGTACATCGGGTTATTTACAACATCCGCCAAACCAGTCATACCCTGTGGTACTGCCAGCCGCACAGGCATATGAAAAATCTCTTCCGCCAACTCCACCACCCCTTCCATCCGGGAGGTGCCGCCGGTCAGTACAATTCCCGCCGCCACCAGGTCTTCATAGCCACTGCGGCGCAGCTCCGACTGCACCAGGGTGAACAGCTCCTCGTAACGGGGCTCGACCACCTCCGCCAGCGCCTGACGGGACAGATCCCGCGCCGGGCGGTCGCCGACACTGGGAACCTTGATGGTTTCATCGGCCCCCGCCAGCTGAGTCAGGGCGCAGGCGTACTTGATCTTGATCTCTTCGGCATTCTGGGTCGGTGTCCGCAACGCCATGGCGATATCATTGGTGACCTGATCGCCGGCGATCGGAATCACCGAGGTATGACGAATGGAACCACCGGTAAAGATGGCAATATCCGTGGTGCCACCGCCGATATCCACCAGGCACACGCCCAGTTCCTTCTCGTCATCGGTCAGCACCGCGTAGCTGGACGCCAGCTGCTCCAGCATGATGTCATCCACTTCCAGGCCGCAACGCTTCACGCACTTCTCAATATTCTGGTAGGCGTTCACGGCACAGGTCACCAGATGTACCTTGGCCTCCAGGCGCACGCCCGACATCCCCAGGGGCTCTTTGATCCCTTCCTGGTTGTCGATCACATACTCCTGGGGCAGCACGTGCAGGATCTTCTGATCGGCTGGAATCGCCACCGCCTGGGCGGCATCCAGTACCCGGTCCAGATCCGCCTGCACCACTTCACGGTCACGGATTGCCACAATGCCGTGGGAGTTCATGCTGCGCACATGACTGCCGGCGATTCCCACATACACCGAGTGGATCTGGCAGCCAGCCATCAGCTCCGCCTCTTCGATCGCCCGCTGGATGGCCTGTACCGTCACCTCGATATTGACCACCACACCCCGCTTCAACCCGCGCGACGGATGGGAGCCGATACCGACGATCTCGATTTGTCCATCGGCCGTTTTCTGGCCCACGATGGCAACCACTTTGGATGTCCCGATATCCAGTCCAACAATCATCTTGTCACCCAACTGCTTGTTAACTCCCATGTCTTTCCACGACGCCACAAGCTTCCGCTCTCAATGATTAACCGTTATTGGCTTGCGCCTTCCAACGCACCGCCAGCCCGTTGGCATAGCGCGCATCCAATATCTCTATTTCGGGCAGCTTGTCCCGAAGTTCGGCGCGAAAGATCTTCCGCAAGCGATCCATCTTGCCTTGCAGATCCTCACGCCCCAGCTTGATCACAACGCCCTGCTCCAGTTCAAGCTCCCAGGCACCCCGTGCCGCCAGGCTGATTCCGGACACTTTCATGCCCAGCAGGTTCAGCTCCTGACTCCAGCGCACGTAGTTTTGCCAAAGACTGCCCTGACTCCCCTGCGGCCCCTGCAACTGAGGCAGGTGACTGTAGCGACTGCGATCCTCTGGCTCAAACAACTCGCCGGTGTGGCTCAACAGCTGGGTGGTTCCCCACAGCGCAATCGGCTGGTGCTCTTTCACCGTAAAGTGCAACCGGTTGGGCCAGACCCGTGCCACCTGGGAGCTCTCCACCCAGGGCAAGCTTTCAATTTTGGCCTGGGCCTCTTTCAGGTCCACCAGAAAAAAGCTCTCTTCGGTCAGATACACCAGCTCCCGATACAGGGTTTCCCGGGTCAGATTCTCAAACTCCCCGGAAATCTCGATCTGCCCGATATTCCGGTCAAAGTGCTGCCAAGCCAGGCTCAGGCTTTGCACCACCAACACCAGCAGCGAAGGCACCAGCACCGCCAGTCCAATCAGCCGCCAGGGCAATGCCTGCACCTGCGTCCAATAAGGCGCCAGGGAAAACGGCTGACGGGGCGTGCGGGAAGGTGTCGCTCCCCGCTTGACCCGATTCTTACCGTTTTGGTTTCGCCCTGGCGTCCGCATCTTCAGCTCAATCCTTGTCTAACCGTTCAGGCTCTGTTCCAAAATCCCCAGCACCAGCTCCTCAAAGCTCATCCCGGCGGCTTTGGCGGCCATGGGCACCAGGCTGTGATCAGTCATGCCCGGCACCGTGTTGACTTCCAGCAGCCAGAAATTGCCCTGCTGGTCCCGCATCACATCCACCCGTCCCCAACCGCTGCAACCGACCATTTCAAAGGCCTTCAGGGCCAGTGCCTGCAACTGCTGCTCTTCATCCTGACTCAGGCCGCAAGGCAGCAGGTAACGGGTATCGTTACTGAGGTACTTGGCCTCGTAGTCGTAAAACGTGTGTTCGGTCTTCAACCCAATCACCGGCAAGGCCTGGCCATTGAGAATGGCGACCGTATATTCCGGGCCATCCACCCACTGCTCGGCAAACACCAGTCCGTCGTAACGCTTGGCTTCCGCGAAGGCCTCTTGTAACTGGGCCTCGCTGTCAGCCCGGCACATACCGATACTGGAGCCTTCATGGGCCGGCTTGACCATCACCGCCGGGCCAATCTCTGCCAACACCTCGGCAAAGGAGTCCCCTTCCTGCAAAATGCGAAACGCCGGTGTGGGCAACCCTGCCGACTGCCAGATCAGCTTGGTCCGTAGCTTGTCCATGCCCAACGCGGAGGCCATCACGCCGCTGCCGGTATAAGGCAGGCCGAGGGTCTCCAGAAACCCCTGCATTTTGCCATCCTCGCCACCGCGCCCGTGGAGCACGATGAAGGCCCGGTCATACTGGCCATCTACCAGGGCCGCCAAACCCTGCTCCCGGGGATCGTACGCAACCGCGTCCACCCCTTGGGAAACCAGGGCCGCCAATACCGCGGCACCGCTTTTCAGGGACACTTCCCGCTCGGAGGAATCCCCTCCCAGCAACACTGCCACCTTTCCAAATCTGTCTTTCATGGCCTGACTTACCACCTCTCTCATGGGCCTGACTTCAGAGATACTCACGTAAGTTCAACTGGTTCTCCGCAAGCTGGGAGGCAACCCCGCCAATGTCCCCGGCGCCCTGCAGCAACAGGATATCTCCGTCCTGCAGTACCCGCGCCAGAATTTCCTCTACATTCTGTCCCCGCTCCAAAAACAGGGGTTCCAACTTGCCCCGCAACCGAATGCTGCGACACAACGCCCGTCCGTCCGCGCCGGGAATCGGCTTTTCACCCGCCGGATAAACGTCCATCAACACCAGCGCGTCCACCTCCGACAACACCTGTACAAAGTCCTCGTACAGATCACTGGTCCGGCTATAACGATGGGGCTGGAACACGGTCACCAGGCGCCGGCCCGGCCAACCGTCCCGTACCGCCTGAATCACCGCGGCTACTTCCCGCGGATGATGACCATAGTCATCCACCAGCATGACTTTGCCGCAACCGGTGTCGAACTCTCCGCAAACCGTGAAGCGGCGCCCAACCCCCTGGAACTGCTCCAGGCCCGCCACAATGGCTTCGTCGGAAATGCCCTCCTCCGTTGCCACGGCAATACTGGCCAGCGAATTCAGGACGTTGTGGCGCCCGGGAATATTAATGGTCACCGCCAGATCCGCCATGCCGGAGGGGCGCTTGACCAAAAACGACACGCTCATCTCCCGCTGGACGATATTTTCCGCCCGGTAATCTGCCGGGTTGTCGATACCATAGGTCACCACATGGCGGCTGATGCTGGGCAGCACCTCCCGCACGCCCGGGTCGTCAACGCACATCACCGCCACGCCGTAAAACGGCATGTTGTGCAGGAAGTCGACGAAGGTCTGCTTGAGCTTCTCGAAGTCGCCGCCATAGGTGTGCATATGGTCCACGTCGATGTTCGTCACCACCGAGACCATGGGCGTCAGGTGCAAAAAAGAGGCATCGCTTTCGTCCGCTTCCGCCACCAGGTGCCGGGACGCCCCCAACCGGGCATTGGTACCCAGGCTGTTGAGCTTGCCGCCAATCACGAAGGTGGGATCCAGCCCGCCTTTGGCCAGCAAGGTGGCAATCAGGCTGGTGGTGGTGGTTTTACCATGGGTTCCCGCCACCGCAATGCCATGACGAAACCGCATGATCTCCGCCAACATCTCCGCCCTGGGCACCACCGGCACCCGCCGTTCACGGGCACTGCTCACTTCCGGGTTGTCGTCCGACACCGCGCTGGAAATCACCACCACATCGGCATCCTGGCTGTTTTCCGCCGCATGGCCGAACATGATCCGGGCGCCCAGGTTGCTCAGGCGATCGGTCACGGCAGAGGCCTTCAGGTCAGAACCGGAAATCTGATAGCCCAGGTTCAGCAACACCTCGGCAATGCCGCACATGCCAGCCCCACCGATGCCGACGAAATGAATGCGACGGATGCGACGCATCTCAGGCACATCGCACACGACTCCTTTCGCCGTAACCGGTCCTTTATGTTGGGCTGAATCAGCCATTCATTGCCTCCACACAGTAATCCACTACCGCCGCGGTCGCGCTGGGTTGGGCCAACTGGCGCGCTGCCTGCGCCATCCGTACCAATTGTTGGCGATCCCCCAACAGCGCAGCCAGCTCCGTTGCCAGCCGCTGCGGCGTCATTTGTGCTTGTGGCATCAACACCGCGGCCCCATTCTGTTCCAGATAACGGGCATTCGCAGTCTGATGATCATCCACCGCATGGGGATACGGCACTAACACCGCCCCCAAGCCAGCACTACACAATTCGGCCAGGGTCAGGGCGCCCGCCCGGCATACCACCAGATCCGCCCAGTCATAAACCGACTTCATATCATTGATAAACGGCCGCACCTCGCCGCGCACACCTGCGGCGGCGTACGCCTGTTGCGTACTTTCGAGCTGGCCCTGGCCAGACTGGTGAATCACCTCTGGCCGTAAATTCTCATCGAGCAGCGCCAGGGCCCGGGGCACACACTCATTAATCGCCGCAGCCCCTCGGCTGCCACCCAGCACCAGCAACCGAAGCCGCTCATGGCGCTGCCCCAGCCGACGCTCGGGCGCGTCCAGGCTGGCAATATCTTCCCGCACCGGGTTTCCCACACACTGTGCCAACCCCGTGCCAAACGAGTTGGGGAACGCCTCCAGCACGATGGTGGCAAAGCGGGCCAGAATCCGGTTGGTATAGCCGGCGATGGCATTTTGCTCATGGATCACCAGCGGGCGACGCAACAGCCAAGCGGCGAAACCACCCGGACCACTGGCAAAACCGCCCATGCCCAGCACGCAGTCGGGCCGAACCCGACGCACCACCGCCAGCGCCTGCAACACCGCCTGACTCAGCTTGAAAGGGGCCGCCAACAGTGCCAGCTTGCCTTTGCCCCGCAGGCCTTCCACCGAAATCAACGACATCGGCAGGCCCGCTCGTCCGACCAGGTCACGCTCCATGCCCTTTTGCGAACCCAGCCAGTGCACCTTCGCACCACGCTGAATCAGCTCCTGGGCGCAGGCCAGCGCGGGAAACACGTGCCCGCCCGTGCCACCGGCCATGATCAGGAAGGTCTTGCCCTGCAGGTCGCTCATGTCCGCCCCCCTTCCGGCTGGGCCTGGGTGTTTTCCAGACCAATCCGTAGCAGGATCGCGATGGTGACACAGCTCATGATCAAGCTACTGCCGCCATAGCTGATAAAGGGCAAGGTCAACCCTTTGGTTGGCAGCAAGCCGGTGTTCACGCCCAGGTTGATAAACGCCTGACAGCCCACCAGCAACGCCAGCCCATAGCCCAAAAACGCCGCGAACAGCCGGCCTTGTACCTCGGCCTGGCGGGCTATCATCATCGCTCTGGCCACCAGGGCGGCAAACAAGACGACCACCGTCACCGTGCCCAACAGGCCAAACTCTTCGCCGATAATGGCGAACAAAAAGTCCGTATGGGCTTCCGGCAGGTAAAACAGCTTCTGGATACTGTTACCCAGCCCCACGCCGCTCCATTCCCCGCGCCCAAAGGCAATCAGCGCCTGGGTCAACTGATAGCCGGTGTTGAACTGATCCGCCCAGGGATCGGTGTAGGCCGTTAAGCGCTTCAACCGGTAGGGTTGAGACACCGCCAGCACGGCGACCGATACCAGACAGGTAACAATCAGCCCTAAAAAGTGTTTAACGCGCATGCCGCTCAGGAAAATCATGCCCACCACGGACGCCATCATTACCACCACCGCCCCGAAGTCCGGCTCCATCAGCAGTAAAAATGCCGCCACCATGACCACCCCGATCGGCTTCACCACCCCATTCAAGGAGCTGCGTACTTCGTCCAGCCGGCGCACCAGATAGGCCGCCACATAAACCACCAGAAAGACCTTTGCCACCTCGGAGGGCTGTACGTTAAAGGCGCCGAAACCAATCCAACGGGTACTGCCATTCACGGTGCGGCCAAGACCGGGCAACAACACCACCAGCAGAATCACCAGGGCCACCAGCAACAGCACCCAACTGCTCTTTTCCCACCAGGAGATGGGCACCGTGAACACCGCCACAGCGGCAGTCAGCGCCAGCCCCAGGTAGATGCCATGGCGCAGCACATAATAAAACGGGTTACCCGTCGCAGACGCCGCCACTTCCATGGAAGACGAAGCGATCATGACAAAACCGATCGTCAGCAAGGCGACGGTAATGCCCAGCAGCCACAGATCCACCTTCAGGGTGAGAGGCTGCTGTACATGGAGTCGCAACTGCTGCACGATCGAGCTCATAGCGCTTTCACCGCCTCCGCGAACTGTCGCCCGCGGTCTTCGTAATCGCGAAACATATCCAGGCTGGCGCAGGCCGGCGACAACAGCACCACGTCACCGGGCTCGGCCAGCCGAGCCGCGGCTTGTACCGCCTCCTGCATGGAGCCCGCTCGGTCAAACCGGGCCACCGCCCCGGTCAGTGCGGTGCGGATCAACTCCCCATCGCGCCCGATCAGCACCATGGCCCGTACCCAACGCTCCGCGGGTTCCCGCAGCGGGCCAAAATCAGCCCCCTTGCCATCGCCACCCGCGATCAGGATCAGCTTGCCCCGGATCATCTCTCCCAGGCTGCGCATGGCGGCAACCGTGGCACCCACATTGGTGCCCTTGGAGTCATCCACGTAACGCACGCCCTCCCGCTCCGCCACCAGCTGACAGCGGTGCGCCAGCCCCCGGTACTCCCGCAAGGCCTGCACCATGCTGTCCAGCGGCAACCCGGCCGCTTCGCCCAGGGCCAGGGCCGCCAAGGCATTGCTGTAGTTGTGGCGCCCTTCGATATTCAGTTCCCGCACGGCCAACAAAGGTTCGAACCCTTTGGCCAGATACAGCTCGCCGCCACGCTCCAACAGACCGAAATCCTGCAGGTAGGCAGGCGCCTTGGTGGCAAAGGCGATCACGTTCATCCCTTCGCGCACCAGTGGCACACTCAGGGCCTCATCCTTGTTGACCACCGCCGTCCGACAGCCCTGGAAGATCCGGTGCTTCGCCTGATAGTAGGCTTGCAAGCTCGGATACCGATCCATATGGTCGTCTGACAGGTTCAGTACCGTCGCCGCCTGGGCATTTAAATCCGACAGGGTCTCCAGCTGAAAGCTCGACAGTTCCAGGACATAGAGCTCCACTCCGTCATCCAGCAACTCCAGCGCCGGCGTGCCCAGGTTGCCGCCAACCGCCACCCGCCGCCCGGCCGCACGGGCCATCTCCCCCACCAGGGTGGTGACCGTACTCTTACCGTTGGAACCGGTAATGGCGATGATCGGCGCCTTGGCGTATTGGCGGAACAGATCCACATCGCCCCGGATCGCCACACCGGCCTGTTTGGCCTGTTGAATCGCCGGCAGCTCCAGGCTCAGCCCCGGGCTCACCAGCAGCTGGTCGGCCTGGGCCAGGAAATCACCGTCCAACGGCCCCAGCCGCACTTCCACCTGGGGCAGTTCGGCTTTCAGCTCGTCCAGCCCCGGTGGCGCCAAACGGGTATCCACCACCGCAAACGGACGGCCCATACCCGCCAGAAAACGGGCACAGGACAACCCGGTCTTGCCGAGACCGACCACAATGGTCAGTTTGTCCGATGCGATTAGGGCCATGTTCGTTTGCTACTCCAGCGCTCTTGCCACTAGCGAATTTTCAGGGTGGCCAGGCCAATCAGGACCAGCACCACCGTCATAATCCAAAACCGTACGATCACCCGGGGCTCCGGCCAGCCTTTGAGCTCAAAGTGATGGTGCAAAGGCGCCATCCGGAAAATCCGCCGGCCGGTCAATTTGTAAGAGCCCACCTGCAGGATCACCGAGATGGTTTCCATCACGAACACCCCGCCCATGATGAACAGCACGATCTCCTGGCGGACGATCACCGCGACCACCCCCAGGGCAGCCCCCAGGGCCAGCGCCCCGACGTCGCCCATAAACACCTGGGCCGGATAGGCGTTGAACCACAAAAAGCCCAGCCCCGCTCCCACGATGGCGCCGAGGAAAATCACCAGCTCGCCGCTGCCCGCCACATAGGGAATGTGCAAATACTGGGCGAAAGTCGCGTGACCGGAGGCATAGGCAAAGACCGCTAACGCCCCGGCGACCATCACGGTCGGCATGATGGCCAGGCCATCCAAACCATCCGTCAGGTTAACCGCATTACTGCTGCCGACAATCACCAGATACGCCAGCAGGATGAATGCGGGCCCCAGGTCGAGCACCACACTTTTAAAGACCGGCACAATAAAGTTTGTTTCCGCCGGTGTCTGTGCGCTCCAGAACAAAACACTTGCCGCTATCAAGCCCGCCACGGTCTGCCAGAAGTATTTCCAACGGGCCGGCAGTCCCCGGGAGTTTTTCTCAATGACCTTGCGGTAATCGTCCACCCAGCCGATGGCGCCAAAAGCCAGGGTGGTCAACAGCACAATCCAGACATAACGGTTGCTAAGATCGCCCCACAACAGGGTGCTGATCGCAATGGCCACCAGAATCAGCGCACCCCCCATGGTGGGAGTGCCCGCCTTGCTGAGATGGCTTTGCGGGCCATCCGTCCGCACCGACTGGCCAATCTGGTAAAAGCGCAGCTTGTTGATCATCCAGGGCCCAACCCACAACGCGATCAGCAGTGCCGTCAACACGCCCAGAATGCCCCGTAATGTCAGGTACTGAAAAACACCGAAAGCCGCTACGTGCTGCGACAACCACTGAAACAACCAAACTAGCATTTGACCCCATCTCTTGGTGCTGACAACGACTCTACCACTTGCTCCATCCGAGCACTGCGGGACCCTTTCACCAGGAACACCACACCGGGCTGGCATAGCTCCTGGACGTTTTGAATTAACTCCGACTGCTGGGCGAAGGCTTGCGCGCCCTCCCCAAAGCCCTTGGCAGTCGCCTGGGCATAACGGCCACAGGCCAGCAGACGTTCCACGCCTTGGGCGCGGGCATAGCGTCCCACGTCCTCATGCAGCGTTTCCGACTCCGCGCCCAGCTCCGCCATATCGCCCAACAGCGCCACCCGCAGCGTGCCGGTCTGGGCTGACAACACATCCAACGCCGCCTTCATGGACATCGGGTTGGCATTGTAGGTATCGTCCAGCAGCAACCCGCCGGCCCGGGTGGTCAGCCGATTCAGCCGCCCTTTGGCGGGCAACGCCCGGGCAAGCCCGGCCCTGATTTGTTCCAGTTCCGTCCCCAGCGCGGTAGCCATCGCCGCGGCGGTCAGGGCGTTGATGACGTTATGACGGCCACTAAAGAGCATTTCGATCGCCATGGCTCCCCGGGGTGTCCGCATCTCAAAGCGGGTCAGGCCGTTCGACTCTTCAATCTCGCCCGCAAAAAAGTCCGCCTCTGGCGTCGTGCCAAAACTGAGCACTTGCTGTCCTTGAAGCTGGCCGCACCATTGAGTAAATGCCGGATCATCCAGGTTCAGCACAGCGGTGCCCGAGGTGCTTAGTCCGCTCAGGATTTCACCCTTCGCCCGACGCACCCCGTCCAGCCCACCGAAACCTTCCAAATGGGCGCCGCCGGCATGGGTGATCGCCACCACGTCCGGCTTGGCAAGCCCGACGGTGTAGGCAATCTCGCCCTGGGCGCTGGCCCCCAGCTCAATCACGCCGAACCGATGCTCTTGCGCCAGGTTCAACAAGGTAAGCGGTACACCAATGTCGTTATTGAGATTCCCCTGGGTCGCCAGCACCGGACCGGCTTCCCGCAAAATCGCCGCCAGCATTTCCTTGACGGTGGTTTTGCCACTGCTGCCGGTGACAGCCGCCACCCGTCCCTTAAAACGCTGGCGGTTGAGTGCCGCCAGCTGCCCCAGCGCCAAGCGGGTATCGGCCACCTGAATCTGAGGAATGGCGATCTCCAACGGGTGATCCACCAGCGCCGCAACGGCGCCGTTGGCCTGGGCGTCAGCGACAAACTCATGGCCATCAAACCGCTCACCCCGCAGGGCGATATACAAAGCGCCGGGGGCCAGGGTGCGGGTGTCGGTGCTGGGTGAAGCAAACGACCGATCCTGGCCCCGTAATTCGCCACCCAACGCCTGGGCTACTTCTGACAACAACCACGGCCCGATCATGAAGTCACCTGCTGGGCTGCCCGCTGTTGTAAATAACGTTGTGCCACGACCACATCATCAAACGGCCTACGTTCGCCCTGGACTTCCTGGTAGGTTTCATGCCCTTTCCCGGCGATCAGCACGATATCGCGGTCATCCGCCTGAGCAATCGCCTCGGCAATGGCCCGCTCCCGATCATGGAGCACCTGGAACCGGGCGCCGACCGGCATGCCCGCCAGGATATCCTCAACAATCTGCTGGGGAGACTCGGTCCGTGGGTTGTCATCCGTCACAATCACTTGGGCACTGTAACGGGCTGCGGTACCGGCCATCAGCGGCCGCTTGAAACGGTCACGATCACCACCGCAACCGAATACGCACCAGAGCTGGCCGGGCTGGTGCCGCTGACAAGCAAGCAATGCCTGCTCCAGCGCATCTGGCGTGTGGGCATAATCGACGATCACCAAGGGGCCGGCAGAAGCGCTGACCGGCTGCATCCGACCTGAAACAGGGCGCAGATTTTCCGCGCATTTCAGGACGACTTCAAGCGGATGACCAAGAGTTAATAAAGCCCCGAGGGCGGCCAAAACATTGCTCAGGTTGAAATCACCCAGCAGACTGCAACGCAGCGTTCCAACCTGCCCCTGATAGTGAATTTTTGCCTCAATCCCCTGGGCGTGATAGACCACCTCCGTGGCCCGCAAGGATGCAGCTTCATGCAGGCCATAGCCCAGCATCGGCCCTTGCCGCGTCCATTCGTCCGCCAAGCGCCGTCCAAAACCGTCGTCCAGGTTCACCACCGCAAAGCCCAGTTCCGGACGCTCAAACAGCTGTTGCTTGGCCCGGCCATAGCTTTCCATGTCACCGTGGTAGTCCAGATGATCGTGAGTCAGGTTGGTGAACACCGCGCCGCTAAACTGCAAACCGGCCACCCGGTTCTGGTCCAGGGCATGGGAGGAAACCTCCATGGCAACCGCCTTGGCCCCCTGAGCTCTCATCTGGGCCAGCTCACGAAACAAGCGCAAGGTATCCGGCGTGGTATGACTGGCGGTGCGCATCTGCCCGGCCAGGCCATAGCCCAGGGTGCCAATCAGGCCACAGGGCTGCCCCAGCGCGGTGAGCAGCTGGGCGATAAAGTGAGTCACCGAGGATTTGCCATTGGTTCCGGTCACACCGATCAGTGACAGATCCCGGCAGGGATCATCAAAGAAGCGGATCGCCAGTTGCGGCAACAGCAGACGAACATCTGGCACCTCCAACACAACGGCGCCATTTTCGGTCAACACCGGACGGCTGTCACCCGTTCGCAGAATGGCAACAGCGCCTCGCGCCAGGGCGTCGGCCTCAAACTGACGCCCATCTTGACGCAGTCCGGGCAGGGCCACGAACAAGGCCCCGGGGCCCGCCTCGCGGCTGTCGGAGACGATATTCCGAATCTCCAGATCGCACGAAGCCGGCAGCTGAAGCAGGCCGGCAAACAGTTGGCGCAAAGTCATGGAGGAGTTAGCCATCAGCTTTTTCCTCCCGGATCCGACGGAGTCTCCGTCGAGGCCGCGGTAGGCATGGGCGGCACATTGAGCAACCTCATGGCCCCCGCCATCACCCGTCCAAATACCGGGGCGGCGACTTCCCCCCCGTAGTAGGCGCCATCCTGAGGGCGGTCAATGACCACCACCATCACCACCTTGGGGTCGTCGGCCGGTGCCATACCGGCAAACATGGACAGATACTGGTCATCTTCGTAGCCCTGGGCGCCGATGGCGTGAACCGTACCCGTTTTGCCAGCCACCCGGAAGAACGGCACCGACGCGCGGGTTCCCGTTCCTCCCGTATCCACCGCCGCGGCCAACATATCGCGCACCTGTTTTGCGACCTGGGCGGAAACCACCCGCTCCGGCGCATCGGGATGCCCGCCTTTCAACAAAGAGACCGGCTGGCTCAAACCATTGTTGGCCAGAATCGCATAAGCACGGGCCAATTGGACCGAAGTTCCCGACAGGCCATAGCCATAGGACATGGTCGCAACCTGGATGCCCCGCCACTTGGAGTGGTACGGCAGAGTGCCAATCGCCTCACCGGGGAACTGGATGCCGCTGGCCTTACCAAAACCGAACTGGCTCAGCGTCTGGTACAGGGTATCGCCCGTCAGTTCCAGGGCAATACGGCTGGTGCCAATGTTGCTGGATTTCACCACCACGCCGCTGACATCCAGCACGCCGTAATTGCCGACATCCCGAATGGTGCGGCCATTTAACCGCATCCAGCCGGGCGTGGTATCCACGGGGGTATGGGGCTGAAACTTACCGGAACTCAGCGCTGAGGCTACCGTCAACGCCTTAATCGGCGAACCGGGCTCATAAAGATCGGTCACCGCTCGGTTACGCAGCGCAGCCGGGTTCAGGTTGGCCCGATTATTGGGGTTGTAGGAAGGCTGATTCACCATGGCCAGCACCTCACCGGTGCGGGCGTCCAGCATCACCAGATTGCCAGACACCGCCTTGTGAGCCTGTACCGCGGCTTTCAGCTCCCGATAGGCCAGGTATTGCAGGCGCAGGTCGATACTTAGATGCAGGTCATTGCCGGATTGGGCATCGGCAATCAGATTCAGGTCTTTGACGATGTAACCACGGCGATCTTTCAGCACCGTCTTTTTACCGTCGGTGCCGCTCATCCATTGGTCATAAATCAACTCAAGGCCTTCCTGGCCCTGCTCGTCAATATTGGTAAAGCCGACCACGTGGGCGGCTACTTCACCGGCGGGATAATAGCGTTTGTATTCACGGCGGGTGTAAATGCCCGGCACCTTCAGCGCCTTGATCTGTTGCGCCTGATCCGGCGGCAACTGGCGGCGCAGGTACATAAACTCCAGATTGCGCTCGCGATTGCGGCTGATATTGCGGCGCATCTCTGCCAGCTCCAGGCCCAGCAGCCCGGCCAGCTCTTTCAGCCCGGGGTTATCCAGGGCCACTTCCTGGGGGTTGGCCCAGATGGTTTCCACCGGCGTACTCACCGCCAGGGGCTCGCCATGACGGTCCAGGATCATGCCCCGGTGGGCCTTGATGGTTTCGGTACGCACCATGCGCATGTCGCCCTGGGTGCGCAGAAACTCCTTGTCGAATACCTGCAGATCAACAATGCGCCATAACAAGGCCAACATCCCTGCCATCAGCACGCAGCAGATGAACACAAAACGCCAAACGGCGAATTGGCTCTCTGAGCTTGCTTTGGTATCCGTGGTGGCACCACGGTACGGGGTCGGCTTGGGCACGTTGTTATTCTCTCGGCTTCATATCCGGCTGATCAGCCCTATTTTCTGACAATGACCACGTCTTTGGGGTCCGGGACTTTCATCGCCAGCTCCGACGCGGCCAACTTCTCAACCCGACTCAGGGCACTCCAGGCACTTTGCTCCAGCAACAGCTGGGACCACTCAATCTGATAGGCGTCACGCTGTGTTTGCAAAGACTGCAGCTCAATAAACAACGAACGATTCAGGTGGTTGGCATAAACCACCGCCAAGGCGCTGGAAACCAGTGCCGCCAGCAACACAACCGTGATCAGCAGCTGCCGGCTCACCGCCGCCTGGGCAAAGGCCTGCACCTGAGGGAGCCAACGCAGCATGGCAGCCTTGGGCTGGGCTTTCAGCTCGGCTACCGGGCGACTGCGCTTGTCGACAAGGGGTACGCGAACATAAGCTGTCATGCTATTTTCTCCATAACTCTCATTACGGCACTACGAGATCTCGGATTGCCGGCCACTTCTTCTTCGCTTGCCTTGACCGGCTTATCCACCAATTTGAAGCGCTGCGGAATGTCTTTGGCCATCACCGGCAGCTTCGCCGGTAACGGGTCGCCTTTGACCTGATCCCGCATAAAGCGTTTGACAATGCGGTCTTCCAGGGAGTGAAAGCTGATCACCACCAGCCGCCCGCCTACCGTTAGCAGCTCAGCCGCCCGTTCCAAAGTCCGGGACACTTCCTCCAGCTCTCCGTTGATATAAATCCGGATTGCCTGGAAGGCCCGCGTGGCCGGGTGCTTGCCCTGCTCCCAACGGGGGTTGGCTTCACTGATGATCTGCGCCAGTCGGCCCGTAGTGACAATCGGTGCTTCTTGCCGGGCCTTGACCAGAGCCGCCGCCATCCGTCGCGCGAACCGCTCCTCGCCATATTCCTTGAGGACCCAGGCGATATCCTGCTCTTTCGCTCGGGCCAACCAGTCTGCCGCACTCTCGCCGGCCTGCGGGTTCATCCGCATATCCAGGGGACCATCGCGAAGAAAGCTGAAACCCCGCTGGGCATCATCCAACTGGGGAGAGGACACGCCCAGATCGAGCAGGATGCCGTCCACGCCCGCCCAACCCAGCTCACTCACAAACTCTTCAACCCCTGAGAACTCTCCGTGGCGAATCTGGAAGCGGGCATCTTCCTGTGACAATTTGCGACCGACTTCGACCGCCTGGGGGTCCCGGTCGATGCCCAGCAATCGGCCCTGCTCGTTCAGCCGTGTCAGCACCAGCCGGCTGTGCCCACCCCGCCCGAACGTGCCGTCCACATAACGACCATCCGGGCGAGTGACCAGCGCATCGACCGCTTCGTGCAAGAGCACGGTATCGTGGGAGAATTCCACTGCCATAAACGAGTCACCGCCACCTGTTACAACGAAAGCTGCATGATTTGCTCAGAAAGCGCGCCGGTTTCAGCATCGTCATCCAGATAATCATCCATCTGCTTGTGCCAGCTTTCCTCGGCCCAAAGCTCAAACTTCTTCCCCTGGCCAAGCAAAACAATCTTTTTATCCAGTTGCGCGTAGTCACGCAGCAGAGGCGGCAGCAGCACGCGTCCCGCACTGTCAATTTCCAGCTCGGACGCATGCCCCATCAACATGCGCTTGATACGACGGGCAGTGGGATCAAACGAAGAAAGCGCGTCCACTTGCCTCTCAATCAGCTCCCATTCAGGCATGGGGTAAATCAGCAGGCAGCGCTCTTGAGGGTCGACCGTCGCAATCAACAGACCATCACAAATAGACGCAATGCGGTCACGGTAGCGCGTCGGTAACGCAAACCGCCCCTTGGCATCCATGTTGATGGCATTGACCCCTCTAAACACCTAGCGCACCGTTTTGTTGAACTGACCATACCGCTCATGGAAGTAGTTGCTGACCCTCGGCCAGCCATTTCATCCACCCCAAAAAACCACTGACTCCCACATTTGGCCACTTTTTTCCACTTCGAGACACTATAGAAACACATAAGGCACATTGCAAGATAACTACTCAGCAAAGCCGGGATGAAAATCTCACGAGGTAACAAGCAGTTACATTGGTAAAAAAAGGTGGGGGCTCTTCCAGAGCGCAAGAATGGCTTGCTAAACAGATGGATAAAGGAAAGTCCGTAGAAACCGCATCAATATTAATAATATTTTCTTATAAGAGCGGCGATTATTTGCAGAAATGAGAATATGGAGAGGCGATCCGTACCCTTTAGGTTGAACGCACGATTGTGTCTTTTGGGAGAACTCCCCACCCACCCAGCCTTGGAATACCACTTTTCGCCTGGCAACAGGCAAAACTTCCACTGCGGAGCCCTTTGGGGACAGAAATCGCCGTGACGCTCGCCACTTTTCGACACCGGGGAACGATTAAGAGCTGCCGGCCCACAGGCCGAACAACCTAGAGCGCATCTACCTATAGAGAGCGCCTATATTAAAGAAGGAAGAGGAGAGTTCGCCGATAAGCCGGGTTCTGTCGTGGACAGTCATTCCTCTAGGATTCACGTCACCATGAACCTCAAGCAACCTACCCGAATCCAGCGCGGGCCACGCCTTTGGATTCCTATTTGGTCTTGCTCCGAGTGGGGTTTTCCATCGCCACGCCTGTTACCAGCCGCGCGGTGCGCTCTTACCGCACCATTTCACCCTTACCGGCGCTCTGACGAGCGCTTAGGCGGTATACTTTCTGTTGCACTTTCCGTAGGCTCACGCCTCCCAGGAGTTACCTGGCACTCTGCCCTGTGGAGCCCGGACTTTCCTCTCCCCCAGCGGTCGAAACCGCTGGAGCAGCGACTGTCTGGCAAACTCTCCGCCGCGCAGAGTACTCCTTTGCCGGCCCCGGCTCAAGCGCTGTTTTCCGGATCATTCCGCCGGCGGCTCGCTTTTCATCGCCAGAGCCCGCTTGTACAAGTCGTTTTTCTTCAACCCCGTCACCTGGGCCACAATCGCGGCGGCCTTTTTCACCGGCAACTCATCCAGCAACGCCAACAGCAGCGCATCAACATCCAAGGCTGCCCCCTCACCTTCCTCCGCAGGCGGTGCCCCGGCCACCAGTACCACGAACTCGCCTCGCTGCTGGTTGGAGTCCGCGGTCATCCAGTCCAGCAGTTCAGCCAGAGGCGCACCATGGATGGTTTCAAACGTCTTGGTCAATTCCCGGGCAATGACGGCTTCTCGCTCACCGCCAAACACTTCCATCATCGCGGTCACGGTTTCCAGAATCCGATGAGGAGCCTCATAGAACACCAGCGTGCGAGGCTCATCACGCAATGCCTGCAAGCGTTCCAGGCGATGCTTGGCCTTGGCCGGCAAAAAACCCTCAAAAATAAAGCGATCGGTCGGCAACCCTGACGCAGACAAGGCGGCAATCACCGCACTGGCACCGGGTACGGGCACCACCGGATACCCCTGGGCGCGCACCTCCCGCACCAGGATAAAACCCGGGTCAGAGATCAACGGCGTGCCCGCATCGGAAATCAATGCCACCTTTTGTCCCTGCTCCAGGCGGCGCAGCAATGATTCGGTGCGCTCCCGCTCATTGAAATCATGCAGCGCCACCATGGGCGTTGCCACTCCCAGATGCTGCATCAGTCGACTACTATGACGGGTATCTTCTGCCGCAATCACATCCGCCGCCCGCAAGGTCTCGACGGCCCGCTGGCTGATATCACCCAGATTGCCCAGAGGTGTTGCAACTATATAAAGGGTTCCCTTTCTCGTCACGAGACGGCATCCTCTGTTTATTTATCTGTTAAACTAAACGCCCGAGTCCGCACCCCGGCCCGGCTTATTCCAGCAATCGCCAATTCAGGGCATCAGCATAGAAAGACAATTATGTTACGGTCCAGTTTATCCGCCTCATTCCTTTGCCTGGCACTCCTCAGCGGCTGTAGCACCCTGACCACTCCGGATGCCGAAACCACACCCCAGGCCACCGAAGCCGTACAAGCGGAGCGGTTACTCCAACAAGCCCTGCAAAGCCAAGAGCCGACCCGTTCCCAACTGCTGCTCCAGTCCGCGGAACAGTTTCTCACGGAGGGGCGTGCCGACAGAACCCTACTGGCATTACGCCAAGCCCAACTCAGCCAGCTCAGTATCCCGGAGCGGGAACAATACCTGCTGCTGGGAGCCCAGGCAAACTTGCAACAAGGCCAAGGCGCCGAGGCATTAAGGTTTTTAGAGCAAGCCACCCCGCCGCTGTTTTCCGAGGCCTCCCTGCAAACCCAGCAGTTGCTGAGCGAGCTGCGAGCGGAAGCCTATCTCATCAGCGGTGATCCACTGCTGAGCGCCATTGAGAGAGTCTTCGTCGCAGGCCTACTAAGCGGCGACGAATATAACCGCAACCACGAGCTGATCTGGTCCGCCCTGGCCCAGGTTTCCACGGATGAGCTACAACATGCACTAAACGAATCCGTTGAAGGAGACCTTAAAGGCTGGCTTGCGCTTGCCCTGGCGTTACGACGGGACATCGGCCTGGAGCAGCAGCTACAGTCTCTGCGCCTCTGGCAGCAACAATATCCCCTGCACCCGGCGGCCCGCCAACTCCCCGGAGAGCTGCAAATGCTGTCGAGCCTGAGTGATCAGCGCCCCCAGCGGATCGCCCTGACCCTGCCCCTGTCTGGCCCACTCAGCTCCGCTGGCGCCGCCATCCGCGATGGTTTTCTGGCCAGTTACTACGCCGATCCACAACGACTGGAATCCAGTATTCAGATCGATATCTTTGACACCTCCGCAAGCCCCAGCTATCTCAACCTGTACCACGGCATTACCAGCGTCAACCACTACGACATGATCGTCGGCCCCCTGGACAAAACCGCCGTGGCTGAACTGGAAAGCGCCCAGCAGCTGGCGGTTCCCGTGCTGGCCCTTAACTATACCGACCAGGCCTTGAGCCGCCTGTCCGCCCCGCCCGCTCATTCCGAGGAAACCCGCCAGCAGCCGTTAGTACAGTTCGGCCTGGCGATTGAAGACGAGATTATCCAAGTCACCCAGCGCGCCTGGCAGGATGGACACCGCCGCGCCCTCGTGATCGTGCCGGCCTCTGCCTGGGGTCAACGCGCCCTGCAGACCTTTCAAAGCCAGTGGCAAAAACAGGGCGGCGTGATTCTGGATAGTGCCCAGTTGGGTGCCAATCAGAACTACTCGGCGATTATCAGGGACCTGCTGGCGGTGCAGGAAAGCCAACGCCGTACCAATGAGCTTTCGCGCCTGATCGGTGAAAACCTGAAGTCCCAACCGAGCCGTCGACAGGATGTCGATGCCATTTTCCTGGCCGCGCCCTCCATCCTGGCACGCCAAGTCAAACCCCTGTTGGAGTTCCACTATGGGGGTGACCTGCCGGTGTACGCCACCTCCCAGATCTTTGGCGGGCGCACCGAGCCCGAGCGGGATCAGGACCTGAATGGCGTGTTGTTTGTTGATATTCCCTGGGCGCTGCGCCAGGATATCCCGATCAAGACCCAGATGCTGGACGTCTGGTCCGATCAGGCTTACGATCGACTTTATGCTTTAGGGGTGGATGCCTATCAGCTTCTGCCGCGCCTGGCCCTGATGGCCCGCTTCCCGGACAGTAGCCTGCAAGGCCTAACGGGCAAGCTCCAGCTTTCAGAAGGCCGCCAAATCCGTCGCCAGCTGGACTGGGCTCAAATCCGCAGCGGGCGCCCGCGGCTAGAGGCCCCTCAGAGCAGGGAGAACACCACGCCTTGATTCTGCGACGCCGCCCTGTTTGCACCAAAGACATCGGCCAGCTTGTCGAGCAGCAAGCCGAGCAATTTTTACGCAAGCAGGGCCTGAAGACACTGGAGCGGAACTTTCACACCAAAGCCGGTGAAATCGACCTCATCATGGAAGACGGCGACAGCCTGGTCTTCGTTGAGGTGCGCTATCGCCGCCAGCGTGGCTATGGCGACGGAGCGGATAGTGTGACCTGGCACAAACAGCAGCGCCTGATCCGCGCCGCCCAGGTGTACCTACAAACTCGCAGGCAACATGACCGCCCCTGTCGATTCGATATTGTGGCGGGCCACGGCGAACAAGAGAACATCCAACTGCACTGGATCAAAAACGCTTTTGACGCATTTTAACCTACGGTAATTTTATGGATTCTATCGAGCGAATTGAGCAACTATTCCACGACAGCATTGACACCAAGGTCAAAGCGAGTGAAGTTCTGCCCCGCGTGATCGCGTCTGCCGGTCAACTGATGGTGAGCGCACTGTTGAATGATGGCAAGATTCTGAGCTGCGGCAATGGCGGGTCAGCGGGCGACGCCCAGCATTTCTCCTCGGAACTCCTCAACCGGTTCGAGCGGGAACGTCCTAGCCTGCCGGCCATTGCCCTGACCACCGACAGCTCCACCGTCACTTCGATTGCCAACGACTACAGTTACAACGAGATCTTCTCCAAGCAAATCCGCGCCCTGGGGACAGACCGGGACGTGCTGCTGGCGATTTCCACCAGCGGCAACTCCGCCAACGTGATTCAAGCGATCCAGGCCGCCCATGACCGGGGCATGAAAGTCGTCGCCCTGACCGGCCGCGACGGGGGCAATATGAGCTCCCTGATGCACCCGGAGGATGTGGAGATCCGTGTACCCGCCCAATCCACCGCACGCATTCAGGAAGTTCACCTGCTGGCCATCCACTGCCTGTGCGATTACATCGATCGCCAACTGTTTGGCGCCGACAGCTAAACCGGCCTTTTCCAAGCCATCAAAAAAGCCGCGAATTCGCGGCTTTTTTGGTTTCTACTTGACCACTTTCAGGGTCGGTCGCTTGGGCTTGGAACTGGTCTCCGGCCCAGGCGTTTGCGGACCCGGTCCCTGCGGGTCGGGCGCACCCGGATCTGCGCCGAATACCATGCCCTGGCCGTTCTCTTTGGCATAAATCGCCATAATGGCCGCAATGGGCACATAGACATGCATGGGCACGCCGCCAAAACGCGCATTAAACTCCACGGCGTCATTGCTGATCAGCAGCCCGGTCACTGCCCGCGGACTGATGTTCAGAACGATCTGGCCATTACTGACAAAGTCCTGAGGCACTTGCACCCCTTGGATGGAGGCGTCCACCACCATATAGGGGGTCAAGTGGTTGTCCAGTATCCACTCATTCAAGGCACGTAAAAGATAGGGGCGACTGGGTGTCATCATAGCTCCACTAGGCTTTCTGGCGGCCGCACACTGCGAGTGACCGGCCTGAAAAAAAGGGATGCAAGCATCCCTTTTTCACTAGGTTCTAGACTGCCAAGACGGCGCGCATCAAGCGCGCATCTCCTGCTCCTGCTCGGACAGGCTCGCCTTGAAGGAATCCCGGCTGAAGATCCGCTCCATGTATTTCAGAATCGGCTTCACCTGCTTCTCAGGCAACTCGATGCCCAGCAGCGGCAAACGCCACAGAATCGGCGCGACACAGCAGTCCACAATGGTGAACTCGTCGTTGAGGAAAAACGGTTTTTCCGCAAAAATCGGGCTTGAGGAAATCAAGCTTTCCCGCAGTTCTTTACGGGCGGCTTCAACAGCTGCCGCGTCCTTGCTCTCAAGAATCAGATCAACCAGACGGCACCAGTCTTTCTGAATCCGATGAATCATCAAGCGGCTATAAGCACGAGCGACGGGATAGACTGGCAACAACGGCGGATGGGGGAAACGCTCATCCAGATATTCCATCATCACGTTCGGCTCATATAACACCAGCTCCCGATCAACCAGGGTCGGCAGGTCGTTATATGGATTGAGGTCCGCTAATTCTTCCGGCTTGTTATCCGGATCAATGTCGATGATATCGACAGCAACACCCTTCTCCGCCAGGACAATCCGTACCCTGTGACTGTAATGGCTTTTACCATCCGAGAAGAACGTCATGGAAGACCGTTTAGTCACCACGCCCATATAGATTTACCTCACTCAAAGCTAAATCCACTAGAGCCGCCTCGAAGCGTTACAACCGGATGGATGCATGAAAGCGCACTAGCGATGGCCATTTGCATCAGCAAACCCTGCTAGCCCGCCGCCTAGCCGATCCCGTTGACTTTATCTTGTTGGCAGCGCTTAGTCCTGAAATGAAAATCTCCAGCGCCACATCCGCAGCGCTGGAGACTCCGAAAAGAGAGCCGCGAATTATACACTAATTTCTTAGTGTACGTCTTTCCAATACTCGCGGTTCAACAGGTATACAAAGACGAACAGAATCACCAAAAAGCCCAGGACATAAGGAGCAATGCGCTCTGCCTGCAACCGGGAAGGTTCGCCCACATACACCAGGAAGTTCACCAGGTCCTTAACTGCACGGTCGTATTCGGCCGGCGTCATGGAGCCTTGGGTCACATATTGGTTACAGCCTGCACCATCGATAATCTGACCTGTCAGCGGGTCAATGGTCGGCTTGCCAAACTTCGGCGCTTCAGCACAGATACCTTGCAGGCCAGCCAGCACGTGAGGCATACCCACATCCGGGAAGATGGAGTTGTTCACGCCCCAGGGACGTTTTTCGTCCTGATAGAAGGCACGCAGGTAGGTATACAGCCAGTCACCGCCACGCAGACGAGCAGTCAGCGTCAGGTCGGGAGGCGCAGTACCAAACCAGGCGGCCGCTTCCGTGGCCGGCATGGCGCTCTCCATCAGATCGCCAATTTTGGCTCCTGTGAAGATCAGGTTCTGCTCGTACAGCTCATTGGGAATGCCCAAGTCCGTGGCGACACGCTCATATCGGGAGTGCCCCAGGGAGTGACAGCCCAAGCAGTAGTTGGTGTATAGCTGAACACCACGCTGCAGCGATGCCTGATCATGAATGTCTGCATCAAAGCTGTCCAGCGCTGCGCCAGGCCCGGCTGCCCATGCCGTGATGGGCAGCATCATAAACACGAGACGAATCAACAACTGTTTCATTAGCCTGTCACCCTTTCTGGAACCGGTTTAGTCTTTTCGAACTTGCTATACCAGGGCATCAAGATAAAGAACGCGAAGTACAGAACCGTACACAACGGAGCCAACCAGTCAGGCTGATCGGTTGCAGGCAATGCACCACAGACGCCCAGGATGACAAAGCTCACCGCGAAAATCGCCAGCCAGATCTTGCTCAACCAACCCTTGTAGCGAATGGACTTGACCGGGCTACGGTCGAGCCAGGGCAGGACAAACAGGATCGCAATTGCAGCACCCATTACCACTACACCCCAGAACTTGGCAGACAAGCCCAGGAACGGGATGGTTACCGCCCGCAGCATGGCGTAGAAGGGGGTGAAGTACCACACTGGCGCAATATGATCCGGTGTCTTCAAAGGGTTCGCCGGCTCAAAGTTGGGCTTCTCGATGAAGTAGCCGCCCATTTCCGGGAAGTAGAAGACCACCACACAGAAGACGAACAGGAAGATAACCAGCGCAACCAGGTCGTGCACGGTGTAGTACGGATGGAATGGGATACCGTCCAGGGGACGACCATACTCATCTTTATGTTTCTTGATCTCAACGCCGTCAGGGTTGTTGGAGCCCACTTCGTGCAGGGCCAGCAAGTGCAGTACCACCAGACCCAGAATCACGATGGGCAGTGCAATCACGTGCAGGGCGAAGAAGCGGTTCAGGGTAATGCCGGAGATCAGGTAGTCACCACGAATCCACTGAGTCAGGTCCTCACCGATTACCGGGATGGCACCGAACAGGGAAACAATAACCTGGGCTCCCCAGTAAGACATCTGTCCCCAGGGCAGCAGATAGCCCAGGAACGCCTCTGCCATCAAGCAGAGATAAATGGTCATACCGAAAATCCAGACCAGTTCACGGGGCTTTCTGTAGGAACCGTACATCAGGCCACGGAACATGTGCAGATAGACCACCACGAAGAAGGCAGAAGCTCCCGTGGAGTGCAGATAACGCAGCAGCCAGCCGTATTCCACATCACGCATGATGTATTCAACGGAGGCAAAAGCGCCTTCAGCAGTCGGGTTGTAGCTCATGGTCAACCAGATACCGGTAATGATCTGGTTAATCAGAACAAACAGAGACAAGGAACCAAAGAAGTACCAGAAGTTAAAGTTCTTCGGAGCATAGTACTTGCTGAGGTGTTTTTCGTAGGCTTGGACGATCGGCAGACGCTCATCGATCCACTGAATAATCCGGTTCATTAGGCTGTCTCCTCGTCAACGCCGACCATGATGGTATTGTCGTCAATATAGCTATAAGGAGGCACCAGCAGGTTCAGAGGCGCCGGAACGGATTTGTAAACACGTCCCGCGAGGTCGAACTTACTTCCGTGACAGGGGCAGAAAAAGCCGCCCAGCCACTCACTACCCAGGTCCGCCGGCCCAACTTCTGGACGGTATTGGGGGGAACAGCCCAGGTGAGTACAGATTCCGACCACGACCAAAAACTCCGGGCGCAAGGAGCGCAGCTGGTTTTGGGCGTATTCGGGCTGTTGAGGCTCTTCGGACTGCGGGTCCAGAACCCGACTGTCCATCTGCTTGATATGCTCGATCATTTCTGGCGTGCGGCGGATAACCCAAACGGGCTGGCCCCGCCACTCGACAGTCATCTGCTGTCCTGGCTCAAGCTTGCTAATATTCACTCGCACAGGGGCACCGGCAGACTTCGCTTTGGCGCTAGGGTTCCAGGAGGCCACAAAAGGCACGGCAGCGCCGACGACCCCGACCCCGCCGACAACCGAAGTTGCCCCAACGAGAAAACGACGCCGGCTCTGATTCACGTCGCCATGATTCATACAGGTTTTCTCCCACTACGCAACGAGCGACCACAGCTCTCTCAGGCCGCCGCTGCCAAATTAAAAAATCTTCAGGTCCAGGAATTGCGGCACACATACTAATTAAATTGGCCAGCCGATACAAGAACACAGCTGTTTTACGTCCAACCAACTACCCGGTTCTTGACCTGAACCAAGAATCCTTCACAAACAAAAACGCCCAGCATAGGCTGGGCGTTTTTGTGATACATATCGCGATTAACGCTTGGAGTATTGCGGACGCTTACGCGCTTTACGCAGACCCACTTTCTTACGCTCAACTTCACGCGCATCACGGGTTACGAAACCTGCTTTACGCAGCGCGCTGCGCAGAGTCTCGTCATATTCGATCAACGCACGGGTCAGACCATGACGAATCGCGCCTGCCTGACCGAAACTGCCACCACCGGCAACAGTTACTTTAACATCGAACTTGTCACCCAGACCAACCAGCTCAAGCGGCTGACGCACGATCATACGTGCGGTCGGACGACCAAAGTAAACATCCAGCGGACGATCATTGACGGTAATCTGACCACTGCCTGCTTTCAGAAAGACACGGGCCGTGGAGGTTTTACGACGCCCGGTACCATAATTTTGCGTAGCTGCCATAGTAACCTTCCGTTAGATGTCCAATTGAATGGGTTGTTGAGCTGCGTGCGGATGTGAGCTGCCAGAGTAAATCTTCAGCTTTTTCAGCATTGCGCGACCCAGAGGGTTTTTCGGCATCATGCCGGTGACCGCCAACTCAATCACCCGCTCAGGCGCATGATCGATCATCTTTTCGAAAGACATGGACTTCAGACCACCGGGGAAGCCGGTATGGCGATAGTACACTTTGTCTTTGGCTTTGTTGCCGGTAACACTGATCTTCTCCGCATTGATCACGACGATATAGTCGCCGGTATCAACGTGAGGAGTGTATTCTGCTTTGTGTTTGCCCCTCAAGCGACGGGCAATTTCAGTGGACAGACGACCCAGGGTCTTGCCTGCTGCGTCAACCACATACCAGTCACGCTTTACGGTTTCTGGCTTAGCACTAATCGTTTTCATCGAATTCTGCCTTTGTCAGTCAAGGCTTCCCAATAGAAAGAGCCGGGCATTCTACCCGACCAGGGAAGATGAATCAATAAACAAACCATCCCGCCACGATTCGGTTCGGGGCTATGACCGCATCATGGAATTTTGCAAATCCGGGCGCGAGATTATAGTCGAACCAATTTTTAGTTGCTAGAGCCTTTTTTGATTTCAGCCGCGCCCTCGTTATTTACTCTACAGCAGATGGGGCAAACTCATACTGAAAAAGCTCGCAGGTGTTGCGCCATAGCTGGGCGGCCAACTCCTCAGGGGCCATCTCTCGCAGCTCGGCCAATGACTGCAGCACCTCCGGCAGCCACTGGGGCGAATTCCGCTGTCCTTGGTGCCCTGCCATCGCCATGTCCGGAGCATCCGACTCCAGCACCAGCTTTTCCAGCGGAATCTGCCGAATCGCGCCCCGGGTCTTGCGCGAGCGCTCGTGGGTAATCACCCCGCCGATTCCCAGCCAGAGCCCACACTCCACGAAGTTCTCCGCTTGCTGCCGGCTACCACTGAAGGCATGAATCACCCCTTGGCCGAATTGGCGGCGCCGCAACTCGGCACAGACTTCATCATGAGTCTTTACCGAATGGATGATCACGGGCTTGCGAAACTCCTGGGCGAGATCCAGCTGAGCCCGAAACAGCTGCCACTGACGATCCAGATCCGGCTTGCGCCCATCGACCCCAATCTCCCCCACCGCCAGCACTCGCGGGGCTTGGGTTTGGAGCAGCTGACGCAAGACGTGCAACTGCTCGGGATGGTGCTCTTCGATAAAGTAGGGGTGCAGACCCAGAGCAGGAAAGAGATTAGGGTATTGCCGGCATAACTCCAGCAAGGCCTCCCAAGTTGCCGCCCGCACCCCGGGGATGACCAGGCCGTGAACGCCAGCCTCTGCCGCACTTTCCAACACCTGATCCCGGTCTGGGTCGAAGTCCTGAAAGTCCAGATGGCAGTGGCTGTCGATCAACCCCATTGCGTTCTCCTTGATTCAGGACTGGCGGCTCTTCCGGGAGACCCAGTCGCTAGTTGTCTCCGGCTCCCTGAAAATGTTCCCGCGTCTTATGGAAGCGGATATCCGGATGCCGCTCCTGGGCCAGCTGCAAATTCACCATGGTCGGCGCAATATAGGTCAGGTTGTCCGCGCCATCGAGCGCCAGGTTCTCACTGACCTTGCGGCGAAACTCCTCCAGCTTCTGGGCGCTATCGGCAGTTACCCAGCGGGCGGTTGCCACATTGACGGTTTCATAGATGGCATCCACCTTGTATTCCGCCTTCAGGCGATGAACCACCACATCAAACTGCAGGGTGCCCACGGCGCCGACAATCAGGTCGTTATTGTTGAGCGGACGAAACACCTGCACCGCCCCCTCTTCCGACAACTGGATCAGACCCTTTTGCAGCTGTTTGGCTTTGAGGGGGTCACGCAAACGAATGCGGCGGAACAGTTCTGGCGCAAAGTTCGGAATGCCGGTGAACCGCATCACCTCACCCTCGGTGAAGGTGTCACCAATCTGGATGGTGCCGTGGTTGTGCAGCCCGATGATATCACCGGCATAGGCGGTTTCCGCCTGCTCCCGGTCCCCCGCCATAAAGGTGACCGCATCGGAAATACGCACTTCCTTGCCAATACGCACATGATGCAGCTTCATGCCCTTTTCATAGCGACCCGAACACACCCGCATAAAGGCAATCCGGTCCCGGTGAAGGGGATCCATATTGGCCTGAATTTTAAAGACGAAGCCGCTAAATTTCTCTTCGTTGGCCTCCACCACGCGGGTATCGGTCTGGCGAGGCATCGGCGATGGCGCCCAGTCCACCAACCCATCGAGCATGTGGTCCACACCGAAGTTCCCCAGGGCGGTCCCAAAAAATACTGGTGTCAGGCGTCCTTCCAGAAAATCTGTCAAATCGAACTCGTGGGATGCCCCTTTAACCAGATCGATCTCGTCGCGCAGCTGATCGGCCAGATCACCCAACTTGGAATCCAGCAATGGGTTATCCAGACCTGCGATCACCTCGCTGTCCTGCACGGTATGCCCCTTGCCGGACTGATACAGGATCACTTCATCCCGCAACAGGTGATAGACCCCTTTGAAGTACTTACCTTGTCCGATGGGCCAGGTAATCGGCGCACACTGGATATTGAGGATGGTTTCAACTTCATCCATCAGCTCAATCGGATCACGGATATCCCGGTCGAGCTTGTTCATAAAGGTCAGAATGGGGGTATCCCGCAAACGGGCGACCTCCATCAGTTTGATGGTCCGCTCCTCGACACCCTTACCACTGTCGATCACCATCAAACAGGAGTCCACCGCGGTTAGTGTCCGGTAGGTATCCTCGGAGAAGTCAGCGTGGCCCGGTGTGTCGAGCAGGTTGACCAGGCTGTCACGGTAAGGAAACTGCATGACCGAGGTGGTCACCGAGATGCCCCGCTCCTTTTCCATTTCCATCCAGTCGGACTTGGCATGCTGCCCCGACTTTTTCCCTTTTACGGTGCCGGCCTTCTGAATGGCACCACCATGCAGCAACACCTTCTCGGTGATGGTGGTTTTACCAGCGTCCGGGTGGGAAATAATGGCAAAGGTACGGCGCTTGGCAACTTCATCGCGATAACTGGTCATGGACTAACCTTGTAGCTCAAGTCAAAATCAAGCGCGCATTATAGCGGTACTAGCAGGGACTCAAAAGCGAGGCGCCAAACACTTTCAGCGGGAGGTCTCGTAACGGGCCTGATCCAGGGTTCTCAGGTACTGGGGCGCAAACACCATAATCCCGGTAATCACCATGCCATTGATGAATCCCTCCGGAAACGCGATCAGCAGCGCGTAAGGCAGGTACTGCTGGAAAATATCCTGCAGGCTATAAACGCCACCCAGCCAGAAGATCAGCGTCTTGCAGAACGCCACCACCACAGCCACTGCGGCGCCACCAAAAAAGGCACTGATGAAGATATAGGCAAAGAAGGGGCGGAATTTAAGCAACTGCTCAATCAGACAAGCCAGATAGCTTACGCTGACGGGCACCACGCAGCCGGTCAACGCCGCCAACGAGAAGCTCTCCCAGGAGCCTCCCTTGACCAGGAAGCCAATTAACAAGGCCACCGAGGAAACCACGACTGCAAACGACCAGCCCATGACCAGGGTGAGGGCCGTCAACCCCAGCAAGCCAATTTCCAGACCGGGCAACAAGCCGCTCCGCAGCTGCCAGAGCAAGCTCAACAGCAACACACCGCCCCCACACAGGTGCTGCACAGTGCGCCGTTCACGCAGACGCAGCCAATCCACCTGGCGAATGGCCAGCCAGAGCAAAACCCCATACAGCAGATGACTGCTCCACACCCAAAGTGTCGGCAGAAGCTCCACCGGCATACCCATGACTCTTCACCCCTTTGTGACTGGTCTGGGGAGCATTGGCTCGAATTAGCTCACGCTGTGGCGCCAGCCTCCTTCAGGCCTCGAGTGGCAACAGCATCACCAGCGCATCCTCGCGGCCGCGCTGGGCCGGGTAGTAGCCGCGACGCCGGCCGACCTCGCGAAAGCCGGTCGATTCATACAGGTGAATGGCTGGTGCATTCGATGCCCTCACCTCTAAAAACATGCCGCTCGCCCTGTTGCCTTCGGCCCGGTCGATGGCGAAGTCCAGCAATCGCCGCCCGAGTCCGGCGCCCTGATAATCAGGCGCCACACAAATATTAAGTAAATGGGCCTCGTCGAGCACAAAGCTGACCACCACATGCCCGCAGAGCTTCCCCTCCTGTTCAGCCACCCAGTTTTCGTAACCACTGACCAGGCAGTTACGAAAAATACCTTCCGTCCAGGGATGGGAATAGGCAGAGCGCTCGTTATGCAGCACTGCCGGTAAATCCTGATGCTCCATCGGGCGCATCACTATCTCAGCGGAGGGGGCGGCTTTACTCAGAGGGCGTCTGAAAAGCGGTGGAGGTGTAGCCATACATCTCTCTTTCGTTGCGGTGCGATCAGCATCTCGCCCAAACTCCAAGTGGCCAGCACCGGCAACTGCGCCTCTATAGCCAGCACCTGGTCGGCCTGATCGATCTGCCCCATGGGACGGGCCGACCACAGTGGTGGCTGCCCGAATAAAATCAGACCGCTCTTGCCATCAAGATATTCTTTTAAGGAGTGCTTCAACACCTTTTGCGCCACGGACAATTCCTGCCCGGGCAAGCGCGGGTTGGAAAATACCGGCCACGCCAGCTCATATAGAAACTCTGAAGGCTGCCCCCAACAGGCTTGCGCAATATTGGCCAACAGCGCGGCCTCCCGGTGGGCATCAATTTCCGGATGCTCCAGGTTTAGCATCACATAGCGCCCTGCCTGATAGGCGCGGACACAAAACTCCGGCACTTCCTCGGTCGTGGCGTCAGCCTGAATGGCGGGTTCGACGGCCTCAGCTGCGGCAACTTCGGGTACCGGTTTATCGTCAGGCACCACCGGAGCAGGCGCCTGTCGTTTTGGCTGGGCCCTTTCCAGCGGCGGGTCATTAGGCGCCAGATCCCTGGCAACTTGCTTGAGCAGGTCAGCGGCGGACTGCACCGGGCGCGCGGACTCCCCGCCCCCTTTGGCCGGCCGCCGTAACTGCGGCTCTGCCGCCTCCTCAAAGCCGGAGAAGTCAAACGTTGGGGAAGGCTTTGCCCCGGGTAGCGTGGCGCGGGCATACCACATGGGAATGCCCATCGCTTTTAGATAATGTTGCCGGCGGGCCTCATCCAACCTTAACACTGGCCTCACACATTCCCTTGGGGATGCTGGCGAGGCATTTCCGTATTGATCAGATTCAAGGCGTTGACGTAAGCCTTGGCGGAGGCGATCACGATATCGGTATCCGCACCCAAGCCGTTGACGATACGCCCGCCCCGCTCAACCCGCACGGTGACCTCGCCCTGGGAGTCGGTGCCGCTGGTGATGTTATTGACCGAGTAAAGCTGCAGGTTGACGCCGGACTCGACAATTTTTTCAATCGCTTTAAAGGTGGCATCGACCGGACCACTGCCTTCCGCGGTTGCGGTTCGTTCCACGTCGTCCACCATCAAGGTGACTTTGGCCTCGGGCGTGACGCCAGTTTCCGAACAGACCGACATGCAGACCAGTCTGATGCGCTCTTCGGCAGACACCAGGGTTTCGCTCACCAAGGCCTGCAGGTCTTCATCAAAAATCTCGTGCTTCTTGTCGGCCAGCTCTTTAAAACGGGCAAAGGCTTCGTTGAGCGCGGTTTCTGTTTCGAACTTATGTCCCAGCTCCTCCAGGCGTGTGCGGAAGGCGTTGCGTCCGGAGTGCTTGCCCAGCACGATGCTGTTGGTATGCCAGCCGACATCCTGAGCCCGCATGATCTCGTAGGTTTCACGGTGTTTGAGCACACCGTCCTGGTGGATCCCGGACTCATGGGCAAAGGCGTTCGCGCCAACAATGGCCTTGTTGGGCTGAACCGGAAAGCCGGTAATGGTGGATACCAAACGGGAAGTCGGCACGATGTGAGTGGTGTCGATGCGGGTATCCAGCTCAAAGATATCCTTACGGGTCCGCACCGCCATGACGATTTCTTCCAGGGAGGCGTTGCCGGCCCGCTCACCGAGCCCGTTAATGGTGCACTCCACCTGACGGGCACCGTTCATCACCGCCGCCAGGGAGTTGGCAACCGCAAGCCCCAGGTCGTTATGGCAGTGAACGGAAAACACTGCTTTATCGGAGTTGGGAATACGCTCCAGCAAGGTGCGGATGGTCTCGCCGAACTGGGCTGGAATCGCATAGCCGACGGTGTCGGGAATATTGATCGTGGTGGCTCCGGCATCAATTGCCGCTTCAATAATGCGACACAGAAAATCGATTTCCGAGCGGCCCGCGTCCTCACAGGAGAACTCCACGTCATCAGTAAAGCGACGGGCATATTTGACCGCCCGCACCGCCTGCTCCACCACCGCGTCCGGCTGCATTTGAAGTTTGTACTTCATGTGAATCGGCGAGGTTGCGATAAAGGTATGGATCCGGGAAGCAGCGGCATTTTCCAGGGCCTCCGCAGCCCGCTCAATATCTTTTTCCAGCGCCCGGGCCAAACTACAGATCCGGGATTCCTTGATGGTGTCCGCAATAGCCTTGACCGCCTCAAAATCACCGGGACTGGCAATCGCAAAGCCGGCCTCGATCACGTCGACCCGCATTTTCTCCAGCGCCTTGGCGATCCGGAGCTTTTCCGCCTTATTCATGGTTGCGCCAGGACTCTGCTCACCATCACGTAAGGTGGTGTCAAAAATGACTAAATGCTGCTGTGACATCTTTTGCTCCTAGGGTACTGATCGACTGTTCCGGATCCACTGCCAATAAAAGCGGCGTTGCTCTTATCACAAGACGAATTCTAGACTGTTGCAACGTCACTGCCTTACACCGCCAATGACGTCATGCTCGCCAACCGCACCCATGAGAACGGACAATATACAGGCAAGCAGAAGTGCGGCTAACTATATCGCCAAAGCCTTCATATTGCCAAGCACTGCCAGTCCCGATCCCTTACCGACAGCCTGGTCGCCCGACTGGCAACCGGCTATGCTGATTGAGGCAAGCAAAATGCCCGTGACACCCCAACGGGGGCTCTGTCCGGCAGCCCTTGCGACTGCCTGAATCAGGAGAGCAATAATAATGAAAAAAACCGGCGCCTGGTTGGCGCGCTACGCACTGGAGCAAATCGGCATCCGCTACACCTTTGGCATTCCCGGGGTCCACAACACCGAGCTCTACGACGAGCTGAATGCCTCCGACACCATTACACCGATTCTCGTCACCCATGAAGGGGGCGGCGCCTTTATGGCCGATGCCGTGAGCCGATTGAGCCCCAGCACCGGCTGTTTGGTAGTTGTGCCCGCGGCTGGCGTCACACATGCGGCCAGCGGCATTGGCGAGGCCTTTTTGGACGGCATCCCGATGCTGATTCTTTGCGGGGGTGTCCGCACCGACCTGCCCTTCAAGTACCAACTGCACCAGTTGGACCAGCAGGCCCTGATGGCGCCGCTTTGCAAGAAAACCTATAAGATCACCCGCCATGAGGACGTCATCCCCACCCTCTATGAAGCCCATAATGTAGCCATCAGCGGTGAGCCGGGGCCGGTTTTTGTCGAGATCCCCGTCAACATCCAACTACTCACCGGCGAGGTCTCCCAGCTGCCCCAATATCAGCGTTGGCAGCCTCAGAGCCCACCGTCTCAGCTCATTGAGCAAGCCGCCCAACTGATCGCCTCCGCCCAAAAGCCCTGCATCTTTGCCGGCTGGGGCGCCAAGGATGCCGCCACAGAGCTGATTGAACTGGCCGAACGGTTGGGCGCCCCGGTCAGCACTACCCTACAAGGCCTGAGTGTCTTCCCGGGGGACCATCCCCTGCACACCGGCTTCGGATTTGGCCCGGCAGCGGTGCCCGCAGCCCGGGAAAGCTTCAAGGACTGCGACTGCCTGATCGCCATTGGCACCCGATTTGGCGAAATCGCTACCGGCAGCTATGGCATCACGCCGCCCGCCGCCCTGATCCACATTGACATCAATCCGGACGCCTTAAACGCCAACTACCCGGCCAAGGTTGCGATTGCGGCAGATGCCAGGCTTGCGATCCGTGCGCTGTTAACTGCCTTACCGGACACTCCCCTCGCAGCAGGGATCCTCACCCAACGTCAGCATCAGATTAAGAAGCTCAAGAAGACCTATGTTGATGAGTGGCTCAACCATGACAGTGGCGACCGGGTAAACCCCGCAATCTTTTTTAAAGCGCTACGCACCGCGCTGCCCCGGGACAGCACCGTGGTAGTCGATGATGGCAACCACACCTTTTTAACCGCCGAGTTACTGCCGATCTACCAACCGGGCGGCTTCATTTCGCCCACCGACTTCAACTGCATGGGCTACAGCGTACCGGCAGCCATTGGCGCCAAATTGGTCCGCCCGAACACTCCGGTGGTCACCATTGTCGGCGATGGCTGCTTTGCGATGACCTGCATGGAAATCGCCACCGCTGCGCAACAGGGGTTAGGTGTCGTTTATTTTGTCTTCAATGACGGCGAATTGTCCCAGATTGCCCAGGCGCAAGAAATCCCTTACAACCGAAAAGCATGCACCGTACTGCCCGCGATTAACTTTGAGGGTATTGCTCGGGGCGTTGGCGCAGAGTATCTGGCCCTGCCAGACAATCGAGCCGTGGAAGGGGCCATTCGCGGGGCGTTAAACCTGGCAGCCCAGGGGCGGCCGGTAATCGTGGATGTGCGGATCGACTACAGTAAGCGCAGCGCGTTTACCCAGGGCATCGTGAAAACCAACCTGCAGCGTTTTAACCTGGGCACCAAGGTACGCTTGGTCGCACGAGCTATTGGACGGCGAATCACGGGATAATCTGGGGCTGCAACCGCGCCCTGCCGAGGCGTCACAGCCGGGCGATCCCAGGAGAGGCAACGAGTAGGGGCGGACCCCTGTGTCCGCCCAAAGGGCCCGCGACCTGCAGCGGGTTGAGCCCTGGCTGCCCCTCTTCTCGGGCGAACTTCAAACGCGTCTGGACAAAGGGCAGACACGCAGGTCTGCCCCGCCACCCGGCGTTCGAGCCTTGGATTTTTTTCGGCGCCACGAA
>CAZEWG010000006.1:3341-100695 GCA_964514485.1 uncultured Pseudomonadales bacterium | reverse complement strand
CCACCATCGCCCCACCCTTGCCACCACACCAACCCTTCCGGGGTCGGGCTTTAGGTCTTTTCCCTGGTAGACGCCACCGGCCATCGTTCCAGTATAATGGGCAGCCCTTCCCCCCTTGAACGGGATTAGGGCCACCACACTTTAAAGCGACCTGACGCGGCCCCAAAGAATGGTTAACCGTGCACGGTACGGCGCACGTTTCCCAAGTGTTGCGAGATAATACATTTATATTGGCTGACGGTGTATGCATTTATCGGTGAGAATCCAAACTCCCGATCTGCCCACGTCCGCTTAGTGGATTTCCTTCATGCATTTGCCATCCATCAAGCAAGAACTCAGACAGCTTTTCCACATCGGGCTGCCAATCGCCATCACTCAACTGGCCCACAACGGGATTTCAGTGACCGACACCATGATGGCCGGGCGGGTCAGCCCGATAGATTTGGCGGGCGTCGCCATTGGCTCCAGTGTCTGGGTACCGATTTTCCTGTTTATGGCGGGTACGCTGGTCGCCACCACGGCGCTGGTTTCCCGCGCCTATGGCGGGGGACGTCAACGCGAGATTGTGCAAGTCACCCATCAGTCATTCTGGCTGGCACTGGGCCTTTCAGCACTGGCCTTTCTACTCTGCCGCTTTCCTTCCCTTTATCTCGATTGGCTCAATATTGAACCAGAGGTCCAGACTGTGGCGGAAGGGTATTTGGCGGGTATTTCCTGGGGCATTCCGGCCATCGCCGCTTACCAGGTGTTAAGGGGCTATTGCGAGGCCCAGACTGACACACGGTCAGTGATGATCCTGACGTTGGCCGCGGTGTCCATCAATATTCCGGCCAACTACCTCTTTGTCTTTGGCGGCCTTGGCATTCCTGCCATGGGTGGCGCCGGAACCGGCTATGCGTCTGGACTGGTCATGTGGATCAGCCTCATCATGATCCTCGCCTATACACGCTTCAACCGGCGCTACGAGCCGTGTCGGCTGTTTCTCCAGTGGGCCCCTCCCCACAAGAAACAACTCGGCGAGCTGGCCCGACTCGGCTTTCCGATTGGCTTGGCGATCTTTTTCGAGGCTGCCCTGTTCTGCGCAACCTCCTTGGCCATTGCTCCGCTGGGCGCCCATACCCTGGCGTCTCATCAGATTGTGATCAGCATTACCTCCTTTGTGTTTATGATTCCCCTCAGCATTGCCATGGCCACCACCGTACGTGTCGGCAACCTGCTGGGACAGGAGAAATACAGTCACGCCCGTTTCAGCTCCTTCTGCGCCGTGGGCCTGGCACTGGCAATCGCCTGCATCACAGCCGCCTCTCTGGTGCTCTTCCGGGATTTTGTGGTTAGCTGGTATACCCCGGAGGTACAGCTGCAGCAAGCGGCTGCCGCGTTATTGCTGATCGCGGCCCTGTTCCAGTTCTCCGACGCCATCCAGGCCACCAGCTCCGGTGCGTTGCGGGCCTACAAAGACACCCGCGCCATTATGTACATTACCTTTACCGCCTATTGGCTGATCGGCTTCCCCTGCGCGCTTCTTTTGGGCTACTCTGACCAGATTCAATGGCTTCAGGGCGCCCAGGGCTTTTGGTTGGGACTGGTCATTGGCCTGACCTTCGCGGCAGTACTGCTGGGCCGGCGACTGAATCGCCTGAGCAAATCCCATATTCAAGAACAGGAGCTGTCTGCGGCTGCAAGGATTTAGGCGGCCCTTCGCCACGAAATCACTCGGCGTACGATGTCCGGTTGGGCAGGCCCCAACCGCACTCTTTGCCTAAAACGATTTTGGAGGGAACTTCACACCCAATAGAATGTCAGTTATGGGTGATTACACGACAGATCCTTCCTTAACAGCAAAACCTGTCCGTCTTCCGTCCAAAGGAGTAAGTGTGCGTTTAGTCTTCTCTCTCTTCCTTTGCTTGCTTACAGCCAGCAGTTTTGGCTTTAGTGCCACGGCTCAAGCATCCGGCGGATTAAGCTTTCAAAGCGGCGGACTTTTTTCCTCATCCAATCGGTTTCTCCCGGTTCATGAGGCTTTTCAATTTTCTTCATCCTCCGACTCCGGCGTCTTGAAGCTGCACTGGAAAGTCAGCGACGGCTATTACCTGTACCAGCACCGCATCCAGGTCACACCGACAGAGCCTGATGTGGTTTTGGGCGAACCCCGCTTTTCCATTGCCAGCTCCCCTAAAGACGACCCTTACTTCGGAGCGGTGCAGGTCTTTTATGAAGACCTCACCATGGAGGTCCCTGTGCTTGATACCGGCGGCCGGACCGAGGTTGAGTTCAAGGTCAGCTATCAAGGCTGTGCGGAGGCCGGGCTGTGCTATCCACCGGAGACCCAACCCGTTCTGTATCTGGCGGACGCCACGCCCCCTGCGGGCTTGACCGGGCTTCAGGACAACAACGCCGGGGCCCCACCCCAGCGGGATGCTTCGGTTAATGTCTCCTCGGCCCAATCCTTGGCGGACTACATCAGCCAAGCCGGGTTGTGGCAGATCCTGGGTTTATTTTTCGTTTTAGGTCTGGGGCTCGCCTTTACACCCTGCGTTTTTCCCATGATCCCCATTCTGTCCAGCATCATTGCCGGCCAGAAACAGGCCTCCACGGGTAGCTCATTCCGCTTATCACTGGCTTATGTACTGGGCGTGGCGACCCTGTATGCGTTGCTGGGTATCGTGGTCGGCTATTTTGGCGCGGGCATGAACCTGCAAGCCTACCTGCAGGAGCCCTGGCTGCTGGCCACCTTTGCCGCCGTTTTCGTAGTCCTGGCTCTGTCGATGTTTGGCTTCTACGAAATTCAGCTGCCCGCGTTCCTAAGAGACCGCTTGGCTGACGCGCAACAAAAACAGACCGGGGGTACCCTGGGCGGCGTCTATGCCATGGGTTTTTTGTCGGCGCTGGTGGTTTCGCCCTGCGTCTCCGCCCCACTTGCCGGGGCGCTGGTGTATATCGCCTCCACGGGCGATGCGGCATTGGGTGGCTTAATCCTGTTTATCATGTCCCTCGGCATGGGCGCTCCCCTGCTCCTCATTGGCACCGGCGCCGGTCGCATACTGCCACGAGCGGGCGCCTGGATGGTCGCCATCAAAGCGGTCTTCGGCGTGCTGCTGCTGGCCGTTGCGATCTGGCTTCTGGAGCGCTTCCTGGCAGGACCTCTCACGCTCACCCTCTGGGCGGCCCTGGTGGGCATCAGTGCCATCTACCTGGGTGCCTTCGAACCCGCTCCCAAGCTTTGGCAGCGCTTTTGGAAAGGTTTGGGACTGTTGCTGTTCGTCTATGCCATTCTGTTGCTGATTGGCGCGGCAAGCGGCGGCGCCGATCCTTTAAAACCCCTGGACCGCCTGTCCTTGAACAATGGCGGTCCAGCGGCGCAACAGCTGGAGTTCACCACGGTCTATAATCTTGAGCAGTTAGAGCAACAGGTACAACTGGCCCGGCAATCGGGTCGCGCCGTGATGGTGGATGTTTATGCGGACTGGTGTATCAGCTGCAAGATTATGGCGCGGGATACCTTCCCCCACCCCGAGGCCAGAAAACATCTAGAGGCAATGCATCTGGTCAAAGTGGATGTCACTGCCAACGACGCGGGGAATCAGGCATTTTTAAGTCATTTCGGTCTATTTGGCCCGCCCGGCATTCTTTTTTATAACCAAGCGGGCCAGGAACTGGCCGAGTGGCGTATCTATGGCGAAATCGGCACTCAAGATTTCATTCGCCACCTGGCTGCCCTGCCCCTATGAGTCACCCGCACACTTGCGGATATGGTAAAAGAACAGCTGATCGCGCTCTTCCTGCAGTAACAGCTCATGCCCTAGAAAGTGGCAGAATTTAGGAATATCCCGAGTGGTGGAAGGGTCCGTCGCTCGAACTTCCAACACCTCTCCCACAGCAAGATCATGCATTTTATTGTGGAGCATCATGACCGGCTCCGGACAAAACAGCCCGGTCACGTCCATCACATGATCAATTGAATAAGTGTTTTCTTGCATACCCTCATCCAGTCTTGAGACGGCACTGCTGGCTCTGCGGTGCATTCGCACAGTCCGTTTTGAACCGTCCGGTCGCGGGCCCGGACCGCTAGCAAATGCCGATATAAACGGTGACCTCTTCACGATCGTGATACAGCTGCCTTGCCCGGATCACATAATCCAACCCGGCCGCTTCCATTCTCCGCTGAATTCGATGCAGACAGCTTTGCAAATCTTCATAACGACGCTTCATGGGCAGTTTGAGGTTGAAAATGGTCTGGCGACACAACCCCTTCACGAGCCAGTCGCCAATCAGATCCGCCACCCGATGGGGCTTCTCCACCATATCGCAGACCATCCAGGCCACGGGCTGTTTTGGCTGAAAGCGAAAGCCATCCTCACGCTTGTGTACCACCTGCCCCGTCTCCAGCAAAGCCGCATCCATCGGCCCGTTGTCCACTGCAGTAACAAAGAGGCCGCGGCGCACCAGCTGCCAGGTCCAGCCTCCGGGCGCGGCTCCCAGATCCACCGCCTTATCACTGAGCCGGATCCGCTGCTCCCGCTCTTCTTCCGTCAGCAGCGTCAAAAAGGCTTCATCCAGCTTCAGCGTGGAGCGGCTCGGGGCATCATGGGGAAACTTCAATCTCATGATGCCGTTCTGATGGATGGAGCGGTTGTTGGGTGTACTGTAACCCACAAACACCCGACGGGAGTCCAGGAAAAAAGCATGCCCCCAGGCTCGCCCGGGATTTTGGGACTTACTCAATAGCTCCTGCTGCCGCAGCCGCTGGGCCAAGGGCGCTGTAAATTTCTTGCAAAATGTGGCCAGTTCCTTGCCTTGGTTGGTATCCGGCGACTCTACCCAGAGATGGCCCAAACGCACATTCAACGAGCGAAATGCCGCCAACAACGGCGTGACCCGGTCCGTTTCCGGCAGATCCTCCATCATCGGCAAGGAGAGAAACCACTGACGGGCAAAAATGAGCTGCTCGAAGCGCACGCTCTGATAGAGCTCCTTTGCGTGGCCCGGAACGGTTTCGACCCACTCCACATAGGCCGCATTCTTGTGGGCTCTGATGTAGCCGCCACAGCCATTCTCCGTGGCGTGGTCCATGACTTCCTGGGCGCACTCGCTTTCGAAGCCGGCGCGGCAGTACAACAGGATGCGGTCGGGAGACATACTCATGGGCGTTCACAACATCAGATTTAAATCGGCCGAACCTTGTTGCCAAGGCACTCTTGTGATCAGCCCCTTCGGGGCGCGCGCCATTATACCCTGATGATTGCAGACGTCGCCTGATTTCTTTACCCCGGACTCATATCCTGCTCAAGGCACGTCTCAATAAATTCCTTCACTGCCGTAACCGCCAGCCCCAGATTCCCTTCAGCGGAAAGACCGGAGCGCTTCGGAGGCTGCAAGTCGTGGTCTCCCTGAGGAATCCAGTGCACCTGAAGAGAGGATGGCAACTGATAATGCTCCACTTCCTCACGACGTCCGAAAGGATCTCGCTCCCCCTGCACCACCAGCGCCGGGCAGCCCATCCGCGCCAGGTGCTCGGTACGCAGCCGGTCCGGCTTGCCCGGCGGATGAAACGGGTAACCCAGAGCCACCACACCTTTGATCGGCAAGTCCTCGCTTGCCAGGATGGTCGCCATGCGTCCACCCATCGACTTTCCGCCAATAAACAGTGGCAAACCCTGAGCATAGCGAGACACCACCTCTCGCCAGCAGTCCAGCAGCACCGGCTGGCGATCAGGCGGCCGCTTGCGCCCCTGAGTGCGCCGCTCCTGCATATAGGGGAACTCAAAGCGCACGACCGAGATCCCAACGGCGGCCAGCTGTTGGGCAAACGCCTCCATAAAGGGACTATCCATTGGCGCCCCGGCACCATGGGCGAGAATTATCAAGGCTTTAGGGTTGGGCGGGATGTTTTCTAGGTACATTTTCGTAGCGGACAGCGCAGCAGACTGTGGCAGTCTTTAGCTCTCGCCGAATAAAGTGTTTATAATAACGGGCTCGCACGGCAGCCCCACTCTCTCTTCAAACGACACAACTCCAACAGGGACACAGCACACCTTCGTGGACTTCGAAACCGAAGTCTGCCGACCTTGCTGTCATTGACCCAGATCAGTTCTGGAAACAATCCAAGGGAATATTCGTTGAAAATCAGGGGGTATTTTTACATACTTGCCCGCGCAAGACCTTATTAACCTTGGATCTGTCGGTAAATCCTATGAGTAATAGTGTAATCAACAACGCAACATACAACTACAAGGTGGTGCGCCAGTTCGCAATCACTACAGTTGTTTGGGGCATTGTCGGTATGGCAGTGGGCGTTTTGATCGCTGCACAGCTGGCATGGCCTCAACTTAACTTCGACACCCCATGGCTTAGCTTCGGTCGGCTTCGACCCCTGCATACCAATGCGGTGATTTTTGCTTTCGGCACCAGTGCCCTGATGGCCACATCCTTCTATGTGGTTCAACGCACCTGTCAAGCCAGGCTGTTCTCCGACACGCTCGCCTCTTTCGTATTCTGGGGCTGGCAAGCGGTTATCGTCCTCGCAGTGATCACGCTGCCGATGGGCTATACCTCTGCCAAGGAGTACGCTGAGCTTGAGTGGCCGATCGACATCTTGGTTGTGCTTGTGTGGGTTGCTTACGCAATCGTGTTCTTCGGAACCATCATTAAACGTAAAACCTCGCACATCTACGTTGCGAACTGGTTCTACGGCGCATTCATCATCATGATTGCGGTTCTGTATGTGGTTAACAGTCTGGCGATCCCCGTCAGCCTGACCAAGTCCTACTCCATCTTCCCTGGCGCCATTGACGCCATGGTGCAATGGTGGTGGGGCCATAACGCGGTAGGCTTCCTGTTGACCACTGGCTTCCTGGGCATGATGTACTACTTCGTACCCAAGCAAGCCGAACGCCCTGTTTACTCTTACCGTCTGTCCATCGTCCACTTCTGGGCGTTGATTACCCTGTACGTTTGGGCCGGTGCTCACCACTTGCACTACAGCGCCCTGCCCGACTGGGCTCAAACCGCGGGCATGGTTATGTCCCTGATCCTGCTGGCACCCTCCTGGGGCGGTATGATCAACGGTATGATGACTCTGTCCGGTGCCTGGCATAAGCTTCGCACAGACCCGATCCTGCGCTTCCTGGTAGTCGCTCTGTCCTTCTACGGTATGTCCACCTTCGAAGGCCCGATGATGTCTATCAAAACTGTGAACGCGCTGTCCCACAACACTGACTGGACCATTGGTCACGTACACGCCGGCGCCCTGGGCTGGGTTGCCATGATCAGTATCGGTTCCCTGTACCATTTGATTCCTCGCCTGTTCGGCCTGAAAGAAATGTACAGCACCAGCCTGATCAACGCCCACTTCTGGATGTCCACCATCGGTACTGTACTGTACATCGCCTCCATGTGGGTGAACGGTATTACCCAAGGTCTGATGTGGCGCGCAGTGAATACTGACGGCACCCTGACCTACAGCTTCGCGGAATCCATCACCGCCAGCTACCCGGGTTATGTAGTGCGTATGATTGGTGGAGCGATCTTCCTGCTCGGCATGTTGGTCATGGCCTATAACGTGTGGATGACGGTTCGTCAGCGTGATGCTGTCGCCGTGGACAATCTTCCTCAAACTGCTTAAGGCCGAACCGGAGTTTTTTCATGAATCACGAAAAAGTCGAAAAAAACCTTGGTCTCATGGTCGTGCTGATCGTCTTTGCGATCAGCTTGGGAGGGTTGGCGGAAATCGTGCCCCTGTTCTTCCAGGACGAAACCACCAAACCGGTTGATGGCCTCAAGCCGTACACCGCGCTGGAACTGGAAGGCCGCGATATCTACATTCGCGAAGGCTGCCACGTCTGCCATACCCAGATGATCCGTCCGTTCCGGGCTGAAACCGAGCGCTATGGCCGCTACTCCGTGGCCGGCGAATTCGTTTGGGAATACCCCTTCCTGTGGGGCTCCAAACGTACCGGTCCGGACCTTGCCCGTGTCGGTGGTCGTTATAGTGACGACTGGCATCGCGCCCATATGTACAACCCGCGTAACGTAGTACCGGAGTCCATCATGCCTGCTTATCCCTGGCTCTTTGAGCGGGAGCTGAGCGGCAAGGACACCGCAACCAAAATGTCCCGTCTGCAAACCCTGGGTGTTCCCTATACGGACGAAGACATTGCCGGTGCTAGAGACGCTGTACAAGGCAAGCGCGAAATCGATGCTCTGGTAGCTTATCTCCAGAGTTTGGGCACGGTACTGAAAGACAAGCGCTAACCTTATGGATATCAACACCTTTCGAGGTCTAACAACCATACTGGTGATGATTGTCTTCATCGGCATCGTCCTTTGGGCCTACAGTCGCAAAAGAAAGTCCAAATTCGACGATGCCGCGAACCTACCGTTCGCCGATGATGAAATCGAGAAGCGCACCCTGAACGAATCGGAGAGAAAGAAAAAATGAGTACTTTCTGGAGTATTTGGATCTCAGTGATCGTCCTGGGATCTATCTTCGGACTGTGTTGGCTGCTCCACGCAACGCGTAAGAGCCAACCCAACACTACGGAGACCACGGAGACGACAGGTCACGCCTACGATGGCATCCAGGAATACGACAACCCCATGCCGCGCTGGTGGTTGTACCTGTTCTGGGGCACCATTGTTTATTCCCTGATTTACCTGGCTCTGTACCCCGGTCTGGGTACCTTCCAGGGCCTGCTGGGCTGGTCCTCCGCCAACCAGTATGAGCGGGAAGTTGAAGTTGCAAACAACACCTACGGGCCGATCTATGCCGAATTGGCAGCCAAGCCCATTGAGGCGCTCGCCACTGATCCACACGCGATCAAAATGGGCCAGCGACTGTTTGCGACCGAATGCTCCGTTTGTCATGGCTCTGCAGCGACCGGATCACTGGGCTTCCCCGACCTGACTGATGGCGACTGGCTGTATGGTGGCGACCCCGCTACCATCACCGCCACCATCACCGCGGGTCGTAAGGCGCTGATGCCGGCTCGTGGTGTCGCGGGCAACCTGACTGATGCCGAAATCACTCAAGTTGCTGCTTACACGCGTAGCCTTGCAGGTGAAAGTGTGGATCCCAAGGCTGCTGAAGCCGGCCAAGCGTTGTTCTTCGGCAAAGGCGGCTGTCTGGCCTGCCACGGCCAGGATGGCAAAGGCATGCAGGCGCTGGGCGCACCCAACCTGACCGACAAGGTCTGGCTGTATGGCGGTAGCCAACAGCAGGTTGAGTTCACCATCCGTAACGGCCGTAACGGCGAAATGCCTGCCTTTGGTGAGACCCTTTCTCCCGAAAAGATCCACTTGCTGGCAGCTTACGTTTACAGCTTGTCTAACAAGCAGTAAATCTCTCTCCGAGGGCGCGGTTCGCCGCGCCCTTCCCCCACAAGTCAGTCAGTCTAAGCCATGCCGCCATCGTGAGGCGTTATCGCTAGCTTGATTGAGAGGTTGATAGCATGGGACAGAAGATTCCAGTTCAACAGATCGACCCCAAAGGCTCAGAGCCCAAGGCCGTCGATCTCTATGCCGCCCGCCCCAAGATTTATGTCAAAGAAGTTAAAGGGGTGTTCCAGCGCATTCGCACCGCATCCCTCTGGCTCTTGATGGGGATGTATTTCACCTTCTGCTGGATCAACGTCAATGGGCAGCAGCTGGTCTACTTCGACCTCCCCAACCGACAGTTCCACCTGTTTGGCGCCACCTTCTTTCCCCAGGACTTTATGCTCCTGTCCTGGATGCTCATCATCTGCGCCTTCGGCCTGTTCTTCATCACCACCCTGTTTGGCCGGGTCTGGTGTGGCTATACCTGTCCACAGACCGTCTGGACCTTTATCTTCATGTGGATTGAAGAGCGAGTGGAAGGCAGCCGTAACCAGCGGATGAAGCTGGATAAGGCGCCCAACAGCGCCCAAAAGATTGCCAAGAAATCCATCAAGCATGCCCTCTGGTTGGCAGTAGCCTTCCTGACTGGCTTGACCTTCGTTGGCTACTTCTACCCCATCCGTGAGCTGGTGCCCGACTTTTTCACGCTCTCAAGCAACGGCTGGGCCTATTTCTGGATCGCGTTTTTCACCGTGGCCACCTACCTCAATGCCGGCTGGCTGAGGGAGCAGGTGTGTCTGTACATGTGCCCCTATGCCCGCTTCCAGTCAGTGATGTACGACCGGAATACCCTGGCGGTGTCCTACGACCCGCACCGGGGCGAGCCCCGCGGCAGCCGTAAACGGGATGCCAACCCAAGTGAGTTGGGTCTGGGGGACTGTATCGATTGCGGCCTGTGCGTCCAGGTTTGTCCGACCGGCATCGACATCCGCGACGGCCTCCAGTACGAATGTATCGGGTGTGCCCTCTGTATTGATGCCTGTGACTCGGTCATGGAGAAAATGAACTATCCCAAGGGCCTGATCAGCTACACCAGCGAAAATGCCCTGGAAGGTCAGAAAGCAAAATATCTGCGGCCCCGGACCTTCGGTTATGGCGCCATTATGATCCTGATGATCAGCGCGGTGATCTTCACCATTGGCAACCGTAACTCGGTAGAACTGGATGTCCTGCGCGACCGGGGTGCTCTCTACAGCCAAACCTCCGAGGGTAACATTCGGAATACTTACCTGCTCAGGATCATTAACAAAGTTGATGCCAGCCGTCACTTTGAACTGACCGTGAACGGCCTGGACAATGCCAAGATCACCACTAACGTTCCGCCCTACGTGGAGCCCTTTGAGGTGATGAACGTTCCGGTAACGGTGGTTGTCGCCCCGAGCGATTTGAAAAACCGCCTGACGCCCATAGAATTTGTGATAACGGCCAAGGATGACCCGGCTATCCAGGCAACCAAGGAAAGTCGCTTCCTGGGCCCGGAAGTCCAGTAATCTAGTCCACCTACAGGAAGGCTGAACTCTCAGCCTTCCTTCTTATCGAGAGCGCCTTGTTTCATGCCGACTCCAAACTCTAACTCTCCTCGGCCCAAAGCCTGGTATCGCCAGTTCTGGCCCTGGTTTCTGATTTCCATCCCCTTCGCGTCAGTCATTTTAGGCAGCATCATGCTGTACGTGGCGATCGTTGGTCGGGATACGATCGTTGTCGACAACTACTACAAGGAAGGCCGGGCCATTAACCAGGAACTGAGCAAAGATCAGTTCGCCGAGGAAATTGGCGTCGGTGCGGAAGTGACCATTAATGAAGACGGGCTGGTCCGGGTCAAACTCACGGCCGAGCGAAATATCGTGCCCGACCATCTGGTGTTGAAGTTTTTCCATCCGACCCTGGCCGGTAAAGACCAGCAAATCATTCTGAAACCCGAAGGCAACCTGGAGTATTCCGGCAAGCTGGAGGGCAACCTCAAAGGCCGCTGGTATTTGGATATCCTGGACGACCTGGATCTGTGGCGCCTGAAAGGTCAAACCTGGCTTCCTCGTGAAGATGCCATGAAACTTGGCGCCTTATCGCCCTGAGTCCTATGAAGCAGTCCGCAACAGGTCTTTGTTATCACTGTGAGTCGCCCATTCCGGAAGGCGTCGACATCGTCGCCCAAATTGACGGCAAGGCGGCTCACATGTGCTGCCATGGCTGCAAAGCCGTGGCCGAAGCCATCATCACCGGCGGACTCAGTGACTTTTACCGCCACCGCACAGCCAGCGCAGCGACACCAACCGAACTCCCCCCGGAAAAAGAACGGGAGCTTGCGCTGTTTAACCGTGAAGACATCCAGAAGGATTACGTCCGGGTGCTGTCCGATCAGGAGCATGAGTGCACCCTGATTATTGGCGATATCACCTGTGCTGCCTGTATCTGGCTGCTGGAACGCTTCGCCAACGAAATTCCGGGCGTCAACAGTCTCGACATCAACCATTCGACCCATCGGGGCGTGGTTAATTGGGACCCCAGCAAGATCGGTCTGGGTGAGATTCTGACCCGCCTGCATCACATCGGTTATCGTTCCCTGCCCTATCACCCCAATACTGAACAGCAAATGCAGGAGCGCCAAGACCGCCAGATGCTCATCCGCATCATCGTGGCGGCCTTTGGCATGATGCAGAGCATGATGTTCGCCTTGCCGTTATATTTTCAATGGGCGGAAGACATCTCTGGTGGCATGATCGACCTGCTTCGCTGGTTCAGCTTTGTGCTGACGCTGCCGGTGATTCTCTATTCTTCCCATCCGTTCACCGCGGCAGCCTGGCGGGACCTGAAGATGGGCAGCCTGACCATGGACGTGCCGGTGGCGCTCGCCCTGTGGCTGGCATTTCTCGCCAGTGTCTGGATTACCATCTTTGGCGGTCCGGAAGTCTACTATGAGTCGGTCTGCATGTTCGCCTTTCTGCTGTTGCTCAGTCGCTATATTGAGCGCAAGGTTCGTCTCAAGGGAACCCAGTCCAGCAGTTTCCTGATGAGTTCCATGCCGGCCGCCGCCACCCGCATCACCCAGGGTGAAGAAGAGGTCGTCGCCCTGAACGACCTGCGTCCGGGCGATCTGATTCGGGTCAGACCCGGCGAGACCATTCCCGCTGATGGCTACATCCGGGAAGGTCGTACCAGTGTCAATGAAGCGGCCCTGACCGGCGAGTACCTCCCGGTTGGCAAGGCGCCCGGCTCGAAGATCATTGGCGGCACGGTTAACATTGAAAGCCCCCTGGTGGCCGAAGTAACCGCGGTGGGCGAGCAAACCCAAATGTCCGCCATCATGCGGATTATGGAGCAGGCCGGTCGTGAGCGCCCTCCCATTGCAGTGATGGCCAATCGGGTCGCCCGTTATTTCATCGGCGCCACGCTGGTGGTATCCGTCCTGGTCGGGTGGTATTGGTGGCACCATAGCAGCCCCCAGGAAGCCTTCCGGATCGTGCTGTCGATCCTGGTGGTCACCTGCCCCTGCGCCCTGTCATTGGCCACCCCGACGGCCCTGACCGCGGCCACAACCGCATTGCGCCAACGGGGCTTTCTGATCGCCCGTTCCTTTGTGCTTGAAGGGATCGCCAACGCCACCACCTTTGTCTTTGACAAGACCGGAACCCTCACCGAGGGGCGTCTGGCCATCGAAGAGGTGATTCCCGCGCCCGGCTATGACCGGGAGCAGGTTCTCGCCCTGGCGGCGGCGCTCGAGTACCACTCGGTGCATCCCATTGCCTCGGCCTTTCACCCTTATCGTCAGGGCATGGCAAGCGAAGTTCGCACAGTCAGCGGTCTTGGTTTGGAAGGCATGATTGAGGAACGCCTATACCGTATCGGTGTTGCCGAGTTCGCCCAATCCGGCCTCTCTGAACAGGCCAGGCAGATGGCTCCCGGTAATGGCCACTGGATTGCCCTGGCGAGCGACCAGGAACTGGTCGCCTGGTTCAAACTCAACGACCGGATCCGCCCGGACGCGGAATCGGCCCTGCAGGCCTTGCGCGGGCTGGGAGCCCGACTGGTCATGCTCAGCGGTGACCGCTCCAGTGTGGTCGCGGAAGTTGGACAGCAGTTGGGCTTTGATGAAGTTCGGGGCGGCTGCTCGCCAGAGGATAAGCTGGCGGCAATGCGTGAACTGCAAGCCAAAGGCGAGCAAATTGTTATGGTGGGTGACGGAATTAACGACGTGCCGGTGATGGCCGGCGCTCACCTGTCGATTGCCATGAATAACGCCAGCGATTTGACCCGGCTGAACGCCGACGCCATTCTGCTGTCTGACAAGCTAATGGGGCTTGTCGGAGCAGTACGTACAGCACGCTGGACTAAAAAGATTATCCGTGAAAACCTGGGCTGGTCCATTCTGTACAACGTGTTAGCATTACCCTTGGCTGTTGCCGGCCTGGTTACCCCCTGGCAGGCCGCGATTGGTATGTCCGTCAGCTCGCTGATTGTGGCCCTCAACGCGTTAAGGCTAACCCGTAGCAAGGAAAAAGCCTCCTCTGCCACTCATGTCGCCTCACCGACCCAAGCCTAGAGGTTTCTGCGATGGAAATTTTTATCGTTATGGTTCCCTTTTCCATCATCCTGATCGTGATTGCGGTTCTGGTGTTTGCCAAGGCCGTCAAGAGCGGTCAGTTCGATGATCTGGAAGGCCCGGCCCACCGAATTCTCTATGACGATGATGAGGACATGATTCCGGTTGGCAAGGAGTCCAAGAAAACTCAGCAGAACGACACAAAAGAAGGAGCAGACAAGCCTTGACCGCCGAGCCCATCACTTATCTTTCCGCCTTTCTCGTTGGGCTGATGGGCGGCAGCCATTGTATTGGCATGTGCGGAGGTATCATGGGGGCGCTGACCCTCGCCATCCCCCCGGAGCAGCGCAGCTTCAAAAAAATTTCCCCGCTTTTGCTCAGCTACAACTTCGGGCGCATCCTGAGCTATACCGTAGCCGGGGCGATCGCTGGCGCCATTGGCTGGTTCCTGGCCGGCCAGCATCAGGTATTTGGTCCCATCCTGCGCTGGTTTGCCGGCTTGATGCTGATTGCCATGGGGCTTTATCTCGCCAGTTGGTGGAGCGGCCTGACCAAGCTGGAAGCCGTGGGCGCCCACCTTTGGAAACACCTCCAACCCTTTAGCCAGCGCCTCCTGCCGGTACGTACCCCCGGGCAAGCCCTCCTGCTGGGCGGTATCTGGGGCTGGTTGCCCTGCGGCCTGGTGTATAGCGCTCTGGCCTGGTCCGCCAGCGCCGCCAGCATTGGCGAAGCCGCCCTGCTAATGACCTTTTTCGGACTCGGCACCTTGCCCGCCGTGTTAGCCACCGGCTACTTTGCCAAGCAGATTACCCGCTTCCAACGTCTTCGCGCGGTTCGGGCGATTACCGGCCTCTTGCTGATCGGGTTCGGACTCTGGACGCTGCCCATCTGGCACATGTTGCTCCATAGCGGCGCCCACCATCATATGCATTAAAAACCACAACCCGGTTCATTGAGCCGGGTCAAGGGTTCCTAACGAGGTTAGCTTTAGAATAAGCTTAGTTGTCACTCTGCTGCTTTACGCACTTTCCAGCCACACCTGGATCAAACCGGAATGCTTACACCAAGGCCGCATTCCAACTTCTGATCCGCTCCTTACGGAAAGGGTTGTCTAATACAACAAGCATGCTAACCAGTGCAGACTAACCAGTACAGAATAGTTACTTGGCGATCAATATCAGGTGAGCTCAGATGCCCAGTCCACAAGTTGTTTGGAACGAATCCCTCATTCGCCGCTATGACCTGTCGGGGCCGCGATATACCTCCTACCCCACCGCGGTTCAGTTTGATGAGCGCTTCGGCGAGGCAGACTGCCGCCAGGCGGCTGAAGAAGGAAGGCTCAGCGGCAAACCCTTGTCCCTGTATTTTCATATCCCGTTCTGCGCGCACCTCTGCTACTACTGTGCCTGCAACAAGATCATCACCAAGCGTCGCGAGAAGGCCCAGCCTTATCTGGACCGCCTGTACCGGGACATGCAAATGCAGGTGGAGATGCATGGCAACGACCGTCAGGTTGAACAATTACACTGGGGCGGCGGCACCCCCACGTTCATTTCCCATGACCAGATGCGGGAACTGATGGCCGAGACCCGCCGGCTTTTCCGCCTGCGGGATGATGACCGGGGTGACTATTCCATTGAGATCGACCCCCGCGAGGCCAGCTCCGACACACTGAAAGTGCTGCGGGAAATCGGCTTTAACCGGATCAGCCTCGGCGTTCAGGATCTCGACCCGAAAGTCCAGAAGGCCGTGAATCGGATCCAACCATTGGAGCTGACGCAGAATGTCCTCCAGGCCGCACGGGATGAAGGTTTCCGTTCCATCAACCTGGATCTGATCTACGGCCTGCCACACCAGACCATCGAAAGCTTCGCCGCCACGGTGGAAAAAGTCCTGGAACTGTCGCCAGACCGGCTCTCGGTATTCAACTATGCCCACATGCCGGGCCGGTTCTATCCACAAACACGGATTCGGGAAGAAGACCTGCCCCCGCCCGAGCACAAGCTGATCATCCTCCAGCAAACCATCGACCGCTTGCTGAGCGCAGGCTATGAATACATCGGCATGGATCATTTTGCCAAACCGGACGACGAGCTGGCGGTGGCCCAGCGTACCGGCCAGTTACACCGGAACTTCCAGGGGTATACCACCCATGGCAACTGTGATCTGGTCGCGATGGGGGTTTCTGCCATCAGCCAGGTGGGGCGGGCGTATTACCAAAACCACCACGAAATGGCCCCTTATGAGGAGGCCATTGATGCCGGGCGCCTGCCCATCAAACGGGGCGCCTGGCTCACGGAAGAAGATGACATCCGCCGTGCGGTCATTATGCAGCTGATTTGCCACTTCCAGCTCAACTTTGCCGAATGGTCCAAGCGCCTCAATATCGACTTCCAAAGCCATTTTGCAGCAGAGCTTGCGGCCTTACGCCCCATGGCGGACGATGGCTTGCTGACCTTGAACAATGAAGAAATCGCAATTCTCCCGGCAGGTCGTCTGTTAATCCGGGCCATCTGCAAGGAGTTCGACCAATACCTGCCCAAACAGGCTCCGGCCCAGGGTTTTTCCAGAATTATCTGACACCCATAAAAAAGGCGTTCCCCTGGAACGCCTTTTTTGATCAGTATCCGTCACAGATTGATCACATCCAGACGATCAAAGCGATCGCTCGGCTCGCTGCTTTCCATGCGGTTGAAGTCATAGAGCTGGATGTCCGCCAGATGGGATGGCACCACGTTCTGCAACGCCCGGAACATGTTCTCCAAACGCCCGGGGGACTGCTTGTCCCAGGCCTGCAGCATCATCTTGATGTTTTGGCGCTGCAAATCCTCCTGAGAGCCACACAGGTTACAGGGGATAATCGGAAACTCCCTCAGCCGGGCATAACGGGCAATATCCTTCTCTCGGCAATAAGCCAGTGGACGAATGACAATGTTACGACCATCATCACTGCGCAGCTTGGGCGGCATTGCCTTCATTTTCCCCCCATGGAACATATTCAGAAACAAAGTTTCCAGAATATCCTCCCGGTGGTGTCCCAAGGCAATTTTGGTGACCTTATGCTCTGCAGCAAAATCATAGAGGATGCCGCGACGCAAACGGGAACAGAGCGCACAGGTGGTTTTACCCTCCGGTACCTTGTCCTGCACAATACTGTAGGTGTCCCGTTCGATCACATAGAACTCAACGCCCAGGCTCTTGAGGTAATTGGGTAATACCTCTTCGGGAAAGCCCGGTTGCTTTTGGTCGAGGTTGACGGCAATCAACTCAAACCGAATCGGTGCGTGCTTCTGCAGGTTCAACAGGATATCCAGCATGGCGTAAGAGTCCTTACCGCCGCTGAGACAACACATCACCTTGTCACCGTCTTCAATCATATTGAAGTCGGCAATTGCCTTGCCCATATTACGACGCAGTAATTTCTGCAGCTTGTTGAGCTCAAGCTTGTCTTTGCGGGATTGCTCTTCGCTAGTCATAGAACTTGGTACCAGTCACGCCATCACATCTAGGGCCCGCATTATAATCCAACCCCCGAACCCTGGCGAAACCCCTCGGTCGGAATCCACACCAAGAATAAAGGATGTATAATGAAGCCGCTTTACAAGGAGCGGTATATTGGACTTCAGCATCTATGGATAGTGTGAATCAACTATGGATAGTGTAAAAACACCAGAATCCGTTAAACCCGGGAAACGGGAATTGACCCGGCTGCGTAACCGGCAAGCCATTTTGAACGCCGCAAGAGACTGTTTTGCCCAGAAAGGTTATGACCAAGTAACTGTTCGGGACATTATCAGCAAAACCAATCTCGCCTCGGGAACCTTCTATAACTACTTCACCGACAAGGAATCTATTTTTCGCGCCATCTTGGACGACTACCTAAAACGCCTGAACCAACAACTTTTTACCCTGCAACAGGCTGCCCAAAACCTGGATGAACGTATTCACGCAGCCTACCTGGCCCTGTTTCAAACCATCATTGAAGACCCCCTGCTCTACGAGCTGGCCCACGACAATCACCGCGCTATTCGCGATCTGTACGATTCCAATCTGCTCGGACAGGCATTCCACTCTCTGGAAGCGGAAATTGTTAAGGCAATGGCCGAGGGAAGCTTTCCCGAAACCAACGTCAAATACCTCACTGCCTCCTTTTTCGGCGTCGCCTATGAAATGGGCCTAACCGTAGCCCAGCAGGCGCCCGATGAGCCCGAGGAAGCGGCCCGAATTGCCGCGGCACTGTTTCTCGGCGGAATTAAAGAGGTCGCCAAACTGAGCTAGAGCACCACCGCACCTGAGTATTTGGCTGTTCAGGTGCCCATCCTTCGGCTATGCTCTCTACGTGAATAACGTACTGAACACTTCTGACCAACATTTTGCCGATTTTCTCGAGCCCCTGCAGATTACGCTCACCCAATTACTGGTTGACGCCCGGGAAGGCCGCAGCGAATTTGAACTGATCCGGGAGCTCAGTGCTCCACCCTACTCCCTATTCCAGCCGGACTGCCTGCGGGACAGCCTTTCCATGTACCGGGTGCATTTCCTGCTGTTTCATGCCCTCTACCTACTCCGCGACCAGTTTCACCAAGAACAGCTCGGGTCACTGGAAATTTCACCGCTTCGCATTCAATTGACCCCTTACCTGCCGGGTACGGAAGCCCTGGTAGGAGTCGATCCTTTACGGGACTTCTACTTGGACTGGAACAACTTCCAATACACTCAGGATGACGTGGAGAAGCTGCTCAATGATTTTTGGCGCCGATCAACCGCCGTGATTACGCCTCAGGAGCAACAGCAGGCCATGGAGATTCTGGAATTGGATAAGATGGTTAGCTATCCGGCACTGAAGCGGCAATACCGGCGCCTGGCAATGAAACACCATCCGGATCGGGGCGGGGATGCGGAAAAGCTAAAGCAAATTAACGGGGCGATGGCCCTACTCAGCAGGGTCTATCGTAACCCTTAACCAGCGACTTACATTGGCCCCACGCCAGAGCTGAGCCGTTGGTGCGTAAGAAGAAAGCCTTGAGCTACGGCTCAGTCTCAACACTGATATGAAGCAAGCCCTTCTGGCTATGTTTTACAGCAACCTCGCGCTTTTTACGGGTCACCAGACTGTGCCGATTCAGATCCTCTTCAAGAGTCAGAACCAGTAGATAAGCATCTTCGTGCTGTGGCTCAACCTTCACCCAACCCTCCAGGTAGCCATAGCGAAACCAGTTTTCCGGCTTGAAGTCATACAGTGCCTGAGTCACCAGCCGATGTGGTTCGAAGCGCTGATTCAGAAATAGCAGAGCCGGATAAAAAACTTCACTTTTTACAAAGGAGCGGATATTGAGGAGGTATTCATGCTGGGACGCAGGCAGACGAACCAGCTGGTAAACGCTATCACCCGTAACAAACGGATGCGGCTCTCGTTCCCCATCAAACTCAATGGTTGAACCGTCATCAAGGTCGATCTCGACAACTTCCGTAGTGCTCAGCTCACTGCAGCAACGCTCCCGGAGCATTCCCAGACGGCCTTGCGGAGGTTGGTCCAGTTTGAACAGGCGACGGGCAAAGTCATCAACCTGACCCGATTCAACGGGCGCCTGGTGCTGAAAGCGTTCGACCTGAAGAAATGGGGAGAGGTTTTTTTCAACTTTTGCCGTGACCGCAACATCTTCAGCAGCTGGCGGATACGGGCTATTGTGGATCATGCCTTGATGATCCACCCAGGTATAGAATCGGGCGTCCTGACCCGGTCGGACATACCCCCGACGCTGTAGCTCCCCCGCATCAATGTAGTCGTTCGGGTCCAGTTCTTCGACCGGTTCCGCCTCTGCCGGCTTTGAGCCCGCAAGCTTTTTCACCAACTCAGGCGTTTCCTTCCCGGTACCCAGAACTTGGTCAGAGGACGGCTTAGACGGTGCGGTCTGAGGAATCAGCGTATGACGAACCACGCCCTGCTCATCCACCCAGGTATAGTAGCGATCAGCATGCACCAATGGGGCAACCGATACCAGGAAGGCCACGAGCAGATACTTCATAGGGCGCACAACAACCTAGAACTTTGTCCTGAAGGTTAAGCCAGCAATCACGACCCGCAGTCGGGTTTGCACGTCTAGCCCCGCGTAGGGGTTATAGACGATATTCTGGATATGATCACAGTTTACGTTACAGCTGGTGCCCGCGGGAATATCCTCGAAAGAGCGCATATAGCTCAAGCTCAGATCGATCTCGGTATTCCGGTCCCAGCGATACCCCAACCCAACACTATACAAGTTGGCACCGCCAAACGGGTTCATGGTATCACGTCGATGGTTGGGAATAACCGAATCCCGGATTTCAACCCCGGCACGCAGATCCAGACGGCTAGTGGCATGGAACTCCACGCCAAAGGCCCAGTTCCAGACGTCCTCATACTCCATCATGATAATCATGGTATTCGGAGTGGCCTGGGACGGAGACAACAGTCGGGCCGCCGTCAAAAACTCAAGGTTTCGGTCAAACTTCAGCACCATGGAGTCCCACACGCTGTAGTCGGTCCAACCCACGTCCATATTAAAGGTCAAGCGCGGATGCACCTTAACGCTGATCCCGGTCTGGAAGTGCTGGGGGTAACGCAGGTTCATGGACAGGTTCCCCGCTTCTCTGGGAACCCCGGTGGGCAGGCCCAGGATGGCGCCTGTGATCGAACCGATCAGCGAGTTGGAAAAGCTATTCCAAAAGCCCGACCAGTCATCGGTATAGACCAGCTCGTAGTCGCCTTTGAGCTTCATCTTACCTTCACTGGTATAGCTCGCGCCCCAGGAGAACCAATCAGTCGGCTCCCAGAGAACCCCAATATTGAAGGTAGGCGACAGGGTTTCCTGAACCGCAAAGCTCACGCTGCCCACATCGTCCCAAGGACCAACGTTGCCGCCGCAGAAACCGAGAAATGGCATCAAGGGCTCACGCTTGTCCTGACAGTCGATCGCGTCCTGCAGAACTTCCGTCACCCCCATCAGCATGTTGGGAGCCCGAGCCATCATATCAATCGCAATAGCGTGATAAGAAAAGTTCACACCCGCCCCGACCGACCACTCATCGTTGATCTCGTAGCCAAAGGTCGGGGACAAATAGGTCAGACGCTCCATGGCGACCGCTTTGGCCAGATAGCGGGCCGGGTCTTTAAAAGTACGATAATAACCCGCAAGCTGGGGCGCGTATACCGCGGTGCCGAAGGTGAACTTAGAACCTGGCGAATTGAAGGAAACGCCCTGGCTGGGCAGCAAGCCCGGCCCCTCAATCAGCTTTTGCAGCCCCCATCCGGGAATATAAATCGCAGGCTGGCGGGTTTTGCTTCGATCATTGGACGAAATGATCGGGTCATTGACCGTACCGTCAATCCCGAACACGTTGTAGCCTTCAGGCGCATCAAAGTCAGCGCCGATTTCCAGAAACAGGTTTAACAGCGTGACCGAAAAGTGGCGCCCTTTCAGCTTGGTTAAACCCGCCGGGTTGTAATGAATGGAGTTAATACCGGGAGGGTCAGCCGTCACTGCGTTACCCAAAGCCAAGGCCTTCGTATCAACGGCCATGTTTTGAGTCAGCTGAGCAACGGCGGTATTGGAGCCCGCGGCCAGAACAAGTGCTAACCCTGCACTTTTCCAGCATAAGCTCCGCGACAACTTATTTACTCTGAGTTGAAAACCCATGGAACTGATGCCCGCTTTATTAATTCGAATTATTCTGCCAGGCCACCGATGTTAATCGGCAAAGAAACACCGATTAACACATCCGGCGAGTCTTCAGTCAGACCAAAGCCAACACTGGTATTGACGATTGTTTTATCGCTAACACGGATTCCAAGCGCGAAGTTGACCAGCCCGCTGAGCTGATCCTCCCCAACGGCTTCACCGCCGTCGCGAAACTTCAGCACGGTTTCATCGGTGAAGCCAACTTGTGCGGAAACACTGAGCGAAACGTCGTAGGAGAGCGAGTAAGCAAAGCCTCCCGACAGGGAGAGGGAGTTGCCCGGGTTAACCTGCTCCAGAATTCTGCCGCCACGAACCTGGTTCAGGCCCGTCTCATTAAAGCCATAGCTGAAGCTCAAAGAGCTGAACACCACCACCGGGTCGAGCACCTTGGAGAAGCTGGCACCAGCAGACAGGGAATAATAACCGGACCCGGTTGCAAGCTGACGGGAAACGTCAATCTCATAAGGGCTGGAACCCGTCACCGACTTAAAGGAGCCAAACAGCGTTGTACTCATCCGGCCGGGTACATAGGAAAAGGGCTGATAACGGATGGTAAAGGTCACGTCCCCCATGTCGGAGTTATCGAGCTCATCCGACGTCTCATATTTGGTGACCAAGGGAATCCGCGTCGACAAGGTCAGGTTATTGAGCAGACCGTAGTCGATGGTGAATGTGTTGGTGAAGTTGTGCTGTGCGGCAGGCGTCACGTCAAAGTTAAGGATACGACCATCAATAATATCGATATCCAGACGCTGATCACCATAATAAGAGTAATCAAAGTTGTAGGTCAGGCTAAACTTGCCTTTTTTCAGCAAGGAGTAGTTTTTCTCCGCCGCCTGAAACACCTCTTCCAGCTGCCGGGCAGCATCGGCGTCCCCTTCCTGGCGAGACAGGGCCTCCCTGGCTTGGTCCACACTACTTTGAGACTGTTGTGCAGCGACCTGGAACGACGAGAATACTGCAGCAAAAAATGCGAGATAAGATACTGCCCGACGCTTCATTCCGTTTTCCTTTACTATTTTTCTTGTGTGCAACAGGACCATTCCCAACAGGCGCGATCAACCACTACTCGTTGTTATTTACGCTTGTAATAGAGAGTCTTGCTGGTGTTGTTCACAGAGCCGTCCGGATTATTTTTCTGACGCTCCAACTCATTGCGAATGCGCGATTCCACGGCCCAGTGAAACTCGGGGAAATCCCGGTAAACATTCAATGAAAACGTCAGATCGTCGATGTAACGCAAATCTTCTTCACGAAGCTCCAAGCCATCGACTGGCGTGGTATTGCCCGGGAACACGATAAACAATACGTTCTGATCCCAGTGCTCCTCAAAAAGCGGGATCGTGAAGCTCATGTTCCCCATCGCGGGATCTGAGACGAATACACGGCCATCGCGCACATCCCGAACCACCACAAAATGCTTGAAACCAGCATAATTGATCGGGACGATGGCCGGATGGTCCAGCTCCATCAAGTCTTCAATTTCAGCCCGAAAGCCACCTGATGGATAACCCAGAGCCGTGGCAAGCCGTTTGAAGTCGAGCATGGAAAAGCCCCGACGCTCAACAATTCTGTCTGCCTCGCCGTAGTGAAGCAGCCCTTCCATGATCTGGCGCTCTTCAAACTCGCGCCCCAAATAATGCTTTAATACCGTCGTCAGCGCCGCCGAACCACAGCTGTAGTCATAAGCCTGACTCACAATATTTCGAAACTTTTGCTCTTTTGCCGGCTCCACCACAACATCCTGCCGTACAAAAGCACGACCGCCGTGGAGGCTTTGCTCGTAAATCACCACGCCAGCCGCATGAGGCTCCACCTCGGTCGCTACATGAGTGATATGAAACGTGAGTAACGATCCAGCAAGCACTAAAAACATAAATGGAACCTGTTCATTATCCCCAAGAAACTCTTGGTCCCAAACCCATGCAGACCTTTTCCATACAGAAGTGCGGAAGTGTTCACTTCCCAATTGGCATTAACGTAAAGATACATGAATTAACCGGGGGTTAAAGATAACCAGTACACAAATCTAGTCGAGCTGAAACTTCAAGAAAAATCAGAGGATACCGTCAAATAACAGACAAAATAAAAGGCCGCGCGAGGCGACCTTTTTACTGAGCAGAACAGGCACTTAAGTGCGCTTGATTTCAGCCTGCTGATGAAGAAGCTGGGACTTCAGCAGATACTCCCGAGACCCGCCACTTTGAGTCAGGATATCTTTAATGGCCTGCTGTTCTGCCTCACTGAAGCTTTCCATCGCGCCATCCTGTACTGACTTCAGGGCCACCAGCACATACTCATCGGCGCCAACCTTGAAGCCCTGGACCACCACGGAAGAGTCACCACCAGCCTGGGGCCGTGGCATTGCGAAGACTTCCGCCAACAGGTCGGGACGGACACTCGGCTCGGAACGCCGCGCCTTTTCCACCGTCTTCCAGGCCTGATCTGCCCGCTCTGCCAGCTCTTCAAAAGAAGCACCCTGTTCATAAGCCGCAAGCAGCTGCGCACCATGCTCCGCCGCCAGCTCTTGCGCCTTCTCTGCCAGCAGATGCTCGCGAATAGCCGGCTCGACCGCTTCGATCGGCTGAACAGACGGGTCCAGGTGCTGCTTCAGGCGCACCACCAACGTGCGCTCATTACCCACTTCCAGCGGCAGACTGTTTTCGCCATTCAGGACTTCGTCTGAAAACGCCAGGTTCACCAGACGAGGATTAGCAAAGAGCCCTTCACCGCCGTCGCGGGAAAAAACGGGCGATTCCTTGATATCGAGACCCAGCTCGGCTGCAGGCTCCTCAAGGTCCGGAGACGTATAACTGATATCCGCCAGACGATTGACACGCTCCTCGTAGAGCGCCTGTGCTTTTTCCTGACGCAGTGTGGCGGCCAGCTGATCCCGCATTTCATCAAAGTCAGGGGCATCCTGCTCACGCACGTCGTTCAGTTTAATCAGGTGGTAGCCAAACTCGGTCAGCACTGGCTCGGAAACCTGTCCTGGCTGCATTTCAAACAGCACCTGATCGAACTCCGGCACAAAAATACCGGGAGTCACATACCCCAAGTCTCCGCCGTCATTCGCGGAGCCGAGGTCTTGGGAATACTTTTTCGCCAGCTCACCAAAGTCGGCACCGGCCTTCAGCTCTTCCTGAATTTTCTTAATCTGGGCCAGCGCCGCATCACGACTCTGGTTTCCAGATACTTCAATCAGAATATGGGCCGCACTACGTTCTTCCTGTTTATGCAGCTCAGCAACAGCCTGCTCGTAGCGGGCTTTCAGCTCATCCTCGGTGAACTCAACTTTGTCCGCCAGGGAAGCCCGATCCACTTCCAGATATTCCAGTACCACCCGCTCAGGCAGCCTGAACTGGTCTTGGTTGGCTTGATAAAACTCCTGCACCTCCTCTTCAGACACCTCGACCTGAGAACGGAAATCCTCAGCCGGGATGCTCAGGTAGGCGAAGTCACGAGTCTGGCGATCCAGATTAATCAACTTGGTAAATTCTGAATCTGTTACAAAAGCAGTTTGGCGGATGGCCTCACGGTCTTGTTGCAACAGCAGTTCACGAACCAGTGACTGACGAAACTCCAAGGGCAAAATACCAGCGCCCCGCAAGGTGGCCACGTAGGCTTCTTGACTGAAGCGGCCGTTTTGCTGGAATACGGGCAAGGAGCGGATGTATTGATCGATCACCGCATTTGAAATAACCAATTTCTTCGCATTTGCGGCATTCAGTTGCACCTGTTCTTCAATCAATCCTTCGAGTACGGTGCGGCGCAACAGGTTTTCGTCAATCGCAGAGGCATCCGCTTGCGGCCCCATCTGACTCAGGATCTGACGGCGACGCTGCTCTACAGCTCGGGCATATTGGGATTCGGTAATCTCCTCACCATCAACTACCGCGACTTCCGGCTCACCCTGCATTCCACCGACAATGCTTTCCACCCCAAACAAGGCAAAAGTAATGGCGATGAGGGCAACAATTATTTTAGCTATGGTGCCTTGAGCATTATCCCGAATGTTTTGCAGCATGCGGACCTCTATTCTCCATCTATCTCGACCCTATCGGAGCCAGCAAAGAGTTCTCGGCTATCCGGGCTCGGAACTTTCCCAATAGGTCATACGCAAAAAAGGCGCAGAATGTGCGCCTATTTTATTTGAATTGGCGGAGCGGACGGGGCTCGAACCCGCGACCCCCGGCGTGACAGGCCGGTATTCTAACCAACTGAACTACCGCTCCTTAAAACCTTTGGCGCCCGCTAACCTGCCAGGCACCGAAACGCTTTTAGTTTACCGCATCCTTGAGAGCTTTGCCCGCTTTAAATCCAGGAACCTTGGCAGCCTCAATTTTGATGGTTTCACCAGTCTGTGGATTACGTCCGGTACGCGCAGCGCGCTCTTTAACAGCAAAAGTACCGAAACCGATCAGCGTGACCTGGTCACCTTTCTTCAGCGCGTCGGTAATCGCCTCAACCATAGAATCCAGAGCACGGCCAGCGGCTGCTTTGGAAATATCTGCAGATGCAGCGATTGCATCGATTAGTTCGGACTTATTCACACTAAACCCCTTAGATCTCAGTTTTGGATATGAAAAAGATAATAAAGGAACAGGTTTTGTAACACCGACGGAAAGGTGAACTGAGCGCGAGCAAACCTATTTTTATCTTATACTTTTTCCATTAACTCCCCGACCGCCCGGCAGCCCTTGTGTGGCGCCGCCTGGCACGGGTTCATTTATACCAACAGGCTCGAAAGCCTGTCAAGCACGGCTTCGCATTAGTGCGTATTGATTCTATCCCCGGTCTCACCAGCCTCGGGGCCATTACCTGAAACCTTCTTGCTCTCGCCCTCTTCCTTTCCAGCGCCCTTTTTGGGAGCAGGCACATATTCCAGCGCCACTTCCAGAACTTCATCAATCCATTTTACCGGGCGGATATCCAAATCGGCCTTGATATTGTCGGGAATATCCCGCAAATCACGGCGATTTTCTTCCGGGATAATCACAGTGCGAATTCCACCACGGTGGGCGGCCAACAGCTTTTCTTTCAGCCCGCCAATTGCCAGCACCTCACCCCGCAAGGTGATTTCCCCGGTCATCGCCACCTCGGAGCGCACCGGCACGCCCGTCAGCGCGGAGACAATGGCGGTGACCATGGCAATCCCCGCACTCGGGCCATCCTTGGGGGTGGCGCCTTCCGGCACGTGGATGTGAATATCATTTTTCTCGTGAAAGTCCTTCTCGATCCCCAATACCGAGGCGCGACCCCGAACAACCGTCAGCGCCGCCTGGATCGACTCCTGCATCACATCCCCCAGGGAGCCGGTCTTGATCACCCGCCCCTTGCCCGGAATACTGGCGGACTCAATGGTCAGCAACTCACCGCCCACCTGGGTCCAGGCCAGCCCAGTCACCAACCCGATGCGGTTTTGGTCACTGGCGCGACCATAGCTATGCTTGCGAACGCCCAGATACTCTTCAAGGTCATCCGGACCCACCACCACCTTGGCAGACTGACTAGGCGCCAACATCAGCCCCTTGACCACCTTACGGCAAATCTTGGCGATTTCACGCTCCAGCCCCCGTACACCGGCTTCACGGGTATAGTAGCGGATCATATCCCGCACCGCGGCTTCCTGAACCTCCAATTCCTCCGGTTTCAGGCCATTAGCCTCAACCTGCTTGGGAATCAGATAACGCTGGGCAATGTTAACCTTTTCATCCTCGGTGTATCCGGGAATGCGAATGATCTCCATCCGATCCAACAGGGGGGCCGGGATATTCATGGAGTTGGAGGTACATACGAACATCACATCGGACAGGTCGTAATCGACTTCCAGGTAATGATCGTTGAAGCTATGGTTTTGCTCCGGATCCAGTACTTCCAGCAATGCCGAGGCGGGATCCCCCCGGTTGTCCATCCCCATCTTGTCCACTTCATCCAGCAGAAACAGCGGGTTGCGCACGCCAACCTTGGCCATGCGCTGCAGCAGTTTGCCCGGCAGGGAACCGATATAAGTACGGCGGTGGCCACGAATTTCGGCCTCATCCCGAACCCCACCCAGCGCCATCCGGGTATATTGGCGATTGGTCGCCTTGGCAATGGATTTACCCAAGGAGGTTTTACCTACCCCGGGCGGTCCGACCAGGCAGAGCACCGGTCCGCGCAGCTTTTTAACCCGTCCCTGTACGGCCAGATATTCCAGGATCCGGTCCTTAACCTCTTGCAGCCCGAAATGGTCCTCATCAAGGATTTCCCGAGCCTTCTCCAGGTCATGGCGAACCTTGCTTTTTTTCTTCCAGGGAATGTTCACCATCCAGTCGATGTAGCTGCGCACGACTGTGGCTTCAGCAGACATCGGCGACATCATCTTGAGCTTGCTGAGCTCAGCCTCGGCTTTCTTGCGGGCTTCCGCCGGCATGCCGGCCGCCTTGATCCGCTTTTCCAGCTCCTCGACGTCGTTGGGGTTATCACCAAGATCGCCCATTTCCTTCTGAATGGCTTTCATCTGCTCATTCAGATAGTACTCGCGCTGGCTTTTCTCCATTTGCTTTTTGACGCGGCCCCGAATACGCCGCTCAACCTGGAGCAGGTCAATTTCGCTCTCCAGCTTCGCCATCAGGGACTCAACCCGTTCGGCAACGTCGATTTTTTCCAGCAACTCCTGCTTGGCGTCCAACCGCAGCTCCAGATGGGCTGCCATGGTATCGGTCAGACGGCCCGGGTCAGAGATGCCGGACATGGAGTTGATCAGTTCGCTCGGCACCTTTTTGCTGAGCTTCACATACTGCTCGAACAGGGATTGCAGCGAACGCACCAGAATCTCGTTTTCACGCTCGCTCGGCGCACGTTCCTGAGTCTCGCTGACAATCGCACTGTGATAGTCACCGGCATGGACTTCAGCCACCTGAACCCGATAGTTGCCCTCGACGAGCACCTTGACCGTGCCATCGGGCAACTTCAGCATTTGCAGGACAGTCGATACCGTCCCGACGCGATACAGCTGATCAACCCCGGGGTCTTCGTCCGCAGGATTACGCTGGGCAACCAGCAAAATTTCCTTGTCGTTCTCCATCGCGGCTTCCAGCGCACGAATGGACTTCTCCCGACCGACAAAGAGAGGAATTACCATATGGGGAAATACCACCACATCACGCAGTGGCAATAGAGGAATCTCGAATTGGGCGAACATGCCCTCGCTCCCAGTCTTAGTCATACAGATACCCTGATCATGTTCGTCAATCCTGACTTTCGAGGTTCAGCCAGGCACCGAGCACCGCCCTCCTTCAGAAAAGGCAGCTTGGCGATTATTGGTCTTTTGGAGCTTGTAACAATTATAAAGCTGATGATCTTCGATAATGGGGACAAGACGACGTTTTCCAAGCGCTACGTCGTCAAATGACGTTAAAAAAGGGTCATATAGACCCTTTTTTAACTACTGTGGCTCAGCGACTCTCCGGAACCGCCCTGGCAGGTTGGTCCGTATTCTCATAGATCTTGATAGGCGCCGAGTCACCGCGAATAACACTTTCGTCAATAACCACCTTCGCCACATTTTTCTCGGAAGGGATGGAAAACATGGTATCCATCAGCACATTCTCAAGGATAGAGCGCAAACCACGAGCTCCGGTCTTGCGTTCCATGGCCTTCTTGGCCACCGCGCGCAAGGCATCCTCCCTGAAGTCCACTTCCACGCCTTCCATTTCAAACAGCTTGGCGTACTGTTTGGTCAGCGCGTTACGGGGCTCCGTGAGAATCTGCACCAGGGCCTCTTCGTCCAGCTCCTCAAGCGTTGCGACCACCGGCAGACGGCCGATAAACTCCGGGATCAAACCGAAACGGATCAGGTCTTCAGTTTCAACCTCCCGCAACGTTTCACCCACGGACTTCCGGTCATCCTTGCTCTTCACCACCGCAGAGAATCCGATACTGCTTCTTTCCGAACGATCCCGGATGATTTTATCCAGGCCGGCAAAGGCGCCACCGCAAATAAACAGGATATTCTTGGTGTCGACCTGCAGGAACTCCTGCTGCGGATGCTTACGCCCGCCCTGGGGCGGCACCGATGCAATGGTTCCTTCGATCAGTTTCAACAACGCCTGCTGAACCCCTTCACCAGATACATCACGGGTGATGGAAGGGTTGTCAGACTTGCGGGAAATCTTGTCGATTTCATCAATGTAAACAATACCCCGCTGAGCCTTTTCTACATCGTAGTCACACTTCTGCAGCAGCTTCTGGATGATGTTTTCAACATCTTCCCCCACATAACCGGCTTCGGTCAGCGTGGTTGCATCCGCAATGGTGAACGGCACATTCAACAGACGGGCCAGGGTCTCCGCCAGCAGGGTCTTACCGCTACCGGTGGGTCCAATCAACAGAATGTTGCTCTTACCCAGCTCGATCTCGGACTTTTTATCATCGTACTTCAGGCGCTTGTAATGGTTATAGACGGCCACCGACAGAACCATTTTGGCTCGGTCCTGACCGATCACGTAATCATCAAGCGTCGTTTTGATTTCCTGTGGGGTTGGCAGGCGATCAGTGCTTTCTTCCGGACTACCTTCCTGGATCTCTTCCCGGATAATGTCATTACAGAGGTCGACGCACTCATCGCAGATAAATACTGATGGGCCAGCGATCAGTTTTCTAACTTCATGTTGGCTCTTACCACAGAATGAGCAGTACAGCAGCTTGCCGCCGTCTTCTCCTTTACCGTGTTTGTCATCGGCCATTAAAACTACCCCTAGATATTTGATGGGGCAGAAGCAAGAATTAGTCGCCCAATCCTCACTACTGCCAAATGTAGGCTTTCCTAAGTATTACCGAGCGCTAGGCCTTTTATCAAGTACGGCGTCAATCAACCCATACTTCACCGCGGTCTCTCCATCCATGAAGTTATCGCGGTCCGTATCACGAGCAATTGTCTCAATATCCTGCCCAGTATGGTGTACAAGAATCTTATTGAGTTTATCCCGAATCGACAAAATCTCGCGGGCATGAATCTCAATATCAGATGCCTGACCCTGGAAACCACCCAGCGGCTGGTGGATCATCATCCGGGAGTTCGGCAGACAAAATCTCTTGCCTTTGGCGCCACCGGCCAACAACAAGGCCCCCATACTGGCCGCCTGACCAATACAGAGCGTGGAAACATCGGGCTTGATGAACTGCATGGTGTCATAGATCGACATACCGGCAGTGACGGAACCACCCGGTGAGTTGATATAAAGGTGAATATCCTTGTCAGGATTCTCAGACTCCAAAAACAACAGCTGAGCTACGACCAGATTGGCCATATGGTCTTCCACCGGCCCAACCAAAAAAATGACGCGCTCTTTCAGCAGTCGCGAATAGATGTCGTAGGAACGCTCTCCCCGCGCGGTCTGTTCGACCACGATGGGAACCAGTGCATTGCTGGGGGTCACGAAAGACGATTCTCCGTGGATCAGACCTTTGCTCATCGTGATAAGTTTCTCCGATTCTTGTGGTCTTCAAATTCCATGAATTTATATTTTATAAAGACACAAATGACAAACAGCCGGGCGAAGCCGGCTGTTTCACAGTGTAGACCAATATTGCAGGCAAATTAAACCCGCATTAGGCCCTTTGGGCGGACTTTACGGCGTCCTCGTAGCTGATCTCCTGATCAGTCACCTTGGCCTGACCAGTAATCCGCTCGATGATCAGATCCTCAAGAACCACTGCTTCAATACCAGAGCGCTGCTCACGGTTGGAGTTATACCACTCAACCACACGCTCAGGCTCTTGATAGGTAGCCGCGATTTCCTGGATCTTGGCATCCACCTGCTCGGCAGTCGGACGAATTTCACCAGTCTTGGCAATTTCAGCAAAGATCAGACCGGTTTTCACACGACGCTCCGCCTGCTCCTGGAACAGTTCCGCAGGCAGCTGCTTGGGATCCATGTTCATGCCGCCAAACTGACGTACCGCGTCTTCACGCAGACGGTCGATTTCGCTGCTCACCAGGGATTTGGGAACGTCAAACTGGTTTTTCTCCAGCAGGGCGTCAACAATCTGTTGCTTGAGCTTGGCACTCAGCGCCTGCTTAACCTCGCGCTCCATGTTGCGCTTCACTTCAGCGCGGAACGCCTCTTCGCCGCCTTCGGACACACCGAATGCCGCGAAAAATTCATCATTCACCTCGGGCAGTACGGGCTCTTCAACCTTGATGACATGCACCTTGAACTGAGTCGCTTTGCCTTTCAGGTTTTCAGCGTGATAGTCCTCTGGGAACGTCAGATCCAGAGTCCGCTCTTCACCGGCAGTCGCGCCCACCAGGCCGTCCTCGAAGCCTGGAATCATCCGGCCCGAACCCAGCACGATACGCGCATTGTCTGCACTGCCACCCTGGAAGGCTTCGCCATCCAGCGTGCCCACGTAGGAGACGGTCAGCTGATCACCGTTTTGCGCCGCCCGCTCTACTTGCTGCCAAGTAGTCTGCTGCTTGCGAAGATTCTCGATCATGCTGTCAACGTCTTTCTCGGTCACTTCCGCGGATTCACGGGTGAACTCGAGATCAGATACGTCGGCCAGGGTAATTTCCGGATACACCTCAACGGTGGCCACAAACTCCAGGTCCTTGCCCTCGCCCAACTCTTTGGGCTCAAAGCTGGGGAATCCGGCAGGATTCAGTTTTTCCTTGGAGAGTGCCTCGATGTAGGCGTTACGCATCATTTCGCCAACCACTTCTTGGCGTACGCCTTCGCCGTAACGCTTTTTCACTACGCTCAGCGGAGCCTTGCCCGGACGAAAGCCATTCAGGCGTGCACGGCTTGCGGTTTCCTTCAAGCGCTTCTCGACTTCGCGGTCCACTTCCTGGGCTGGAACACCAATGGTCAGTCGACGCTCAATACTTGACGTCGTCTCAACAGAAACTTGCATGAATCATCCTCGAATCAATTCGCTGCTAAATCTTAAAAAGACGGAAATGGTATGCCTCCACCCACAACTGTGCAAGAGGAAGTGATCCCTAAAAGACATTTGAGTGTAAGCAGAATGAAATAGATGGGAAGTTTGTGGTGCGAAAGGAGAGACTCGAACTCTCACACCTCTCGGTACTGGAACCTAAATCCAGCGCGTCTACCAGTTCCGCCACTTTCGCACAAACCCTACAAGCCAGAGTTGGCCAATTTCCCGAGGTCGCGTCTGAAACGCGCTTTCGCTGATCATGCAGTCAAACGACGGAGCTGCACAAACGTGAAAAAAGTGGGGTGGACGAAGGGGATCGAACCCTCGACCGCAGGAGCCACAATCCTGAGCTCTACCAACTGAGCTACGTCCACCACGACATCTTTACTGAAGATTCGCCCATACATCGAGCTATTGGTTGCATCGCCGGAGCAGTGTGGCGCGCCCGGCAGGAATCGAACCTGCAACCTACGGCTTAGAAGGCCGTTGCTCTATCCGATTGAGCTACGGGCGCATTCTTACCCTGGGCATCAACCGACGAGCACATCACGCTCGAAATGGTCGGGGTAGAGAGATTCGAACTCCCGACATCCTGCTCCCAAAGCAGGCGCGCTACCAGACTGCGCTATACCCCGAAACTTATTGAGACCAGGCATCTCAGTTAAGATGGCGCGCATCATACTAGCGCCTCGAAGTCCCGTCAACCGTTTTAAGGTTTTTTGTAGCAATTAGCTACATTTAGACCCATCACTCTTCCATTCATTCCCTCGACAGCCCGTTATACTGTGGAAATCTTTCCCCGCCAAGACTCCCCCTCTTTGTGAAAAGCCTTCAACGTGCGAGAATACGCCCCTTTGATCCTTAACGACATTATAGTATCGAGCCATGACAGCCCAGATCATTGACGGCAAAAGCATTGCCGCAACCGTGCGCGATGAAGTCGCAAAGCGGGTTCAAGCACGCCTGCAGGCAGGCAAACGAGCACCCGGTCTCGCCGTAATCCTGGTAGGTGACAATCCTGCCTCCCGTGTTTACGTACGCAATAAGACAGAAGCCTGTACTCAGGCCGGCTTTGTGTCTCGCTCCCATATCCTGCCGGAAACCACCACCCAGCAGGAATTGGAGTCCCTGATTGAGCAACTCAACGAAGACCGAGAGATTGACGGCATTTTGCTGCAACTGCCCCTGCCCGCCCATCTCAACGCCGAGCCCCTTCTGGAGCTGATCCGGCCCGACAAGGACGTTGACGGCTTTCACCCCTACAACGTCGGACGCCTGGCACAGCGCATCCCCCTGCTGCGGCCCTGCACCCCCAAAGGGGTGATTCGACTGCTGGCCTCGACGGGCGTCAACATTAAAGGCTTGGACGCCGTCGTCATCGGCGCTTCAAACATCGTAGGACGCCCCATGGCGCTGGAGCTGCTGCTTGCCGGCTGCACCGTTACCGTTGCCCATCGCTTCACCAAAGACCTGGAAAGCCATGTGCGCCGCGCGGATCTGGTTGTTGCGGCGGTAGGCCGCCCCGGCCTGATTCGCGCCGAGTGGATCAAACCCGGCGCTATCGTGATCGACGTGGGCATCAACCGCCTGGATGACGGCCGACTGGTTGGCGACGTGGAGTTTGACAAGGCTCGCGAACTCGCCGCCTGGATCACGCCGGTACCCGGTGGCGTCGGCCCGATGACGGTCGCTTGCCTGCTGGAAAACACGCTGTATGCAGCCGATGAGCTGCACGATTAAGCCAAAGGCAATTCCGAGACACAAAAAAGGAGGCTGAAACGCCTCCTTTTTTGATCTCAACTCAGACCAATGGACTCTAGCGGTTATTCCTCACCGAGATACCAGGTGGTCCCTTCCCGGCTGTCATTCAAAATCACGCCCTTGCTCTTCAGCAAATCACGGATACGGTCTGACTCGGCAAAATCCTTCGCCTTACGCGCCTGATTGCGCTGCTCAATCAAGGATTCGATCTCCTCGGCACTCAGCTCCAGATGGGATGCTCCACCCTGCAGAAATGCCTCCGGGCTTTCCGTCAGCAAACCCAAAATGCCCGCCAGCTTGAGTAACTCCGCCGCCAGAAGGGGCGCATCCGCCGATGACTCCCGCTTGGCCCGATTCAGGTCCTTGGCCAAGTCAAACAACACAGACAGAGCTTCCGGGGTATTGAAGTCATCATCCATCGCCTCGTTAAAGCGTCGCGAGTAGTCGGTGACCGGGGCCTCAGCGGCGGGTTCAACGCCCCGCAGAGCCATATAAAAGCGCTCCAGGGACGCCCGTGCTTCCCGCAGACTTTCCTCGGAATAATCCACCTGGCTGCGATAGTGGCTGGAGGTCAGGAAATAGCGCACCACCTCGGCCGGATATTTTTCCAGCACTTCACGAATGGTGAAAAAGTTGCCCAATGACTTGGACATCTTTTCCTTGTTCACCCGCACCGCACCGGCGTGCATCCAGTAATTCACATAGGTGCAGCCAGTGGCCGCCTCGGACTGGGCGATCTCATTCTCGTGGTGGGGAAACTTGAGATCCGGCCCGCCGCCATGGATATCAAAGGTGTGCCCCAAACATTTGGTGGACATCGCCGAACACTCGATGTGCCAACCCGGCCGCCCCGGCCCCCAAGGCGACTCCCAGGAGGCCTCTCCGGACTTGGCCGCCTTCCAGAGCACAAAATCCATCGGATTGCGCTTGTGCTGGTCCACCTCAACCCGCGCCCCCGCCATCATCTGCTCAGGATCACGCCGGTTCAGCTTACCGTAGTCGGCAAACTTGGCGATATCGTAATAAACATCGCCGTTGTCCGCCGCATAGGCATAACCTTTGGCCATCAAGGTTTCGATCATCGCAATGATCTCATCGATATGGCCAGTGGCCCGGGGCTCCTGGGTGGGCGACAACACGCCCAACGCCCGCTCATCCTCATGCATGGCATCGATAAAGCGGGCGGTGAGTTCGGTAAAGGGCTCGCCATTTTCCGCCGCCCGATTGAAAATCTTGTCATCGACATCCGTGATGTTGCGGATATAGTTGACCTCGTAGCCTCGGTGGCGCAGGTAACGAGTGATCACGTCAAACGCCACCATGACGCGGGCATGACCGATATGACAGTAGTCATAAACCGTCATGCCGCAAACGTACATGGACACCTGCCCGTCCTTGAGCGGCTTGAATTCCTCTTTTCGCTGCGTCAGCGTGTTGTAGATCTTCAGCACCGCTTAGCCCTTACCTTCAATTTTTGCCCAGGAATCCCGCAGCGTAACCGTCCGGTTGAACACCAGGCGCCCTTCACCGCTATCCACCGGATCCAGGAAGAAGTAGCCTTCCCGCTCAAATTGGAACGGAAGCTCGGAGGTCGCTTTCCCCAGGCTTTCCTCGACCCGACTCTCGACCAGCACTTGCAGGGAACCCGGATTCAGGTACTCCATGAAGTCCTTGCCTTCCTTGTTGTTGTCCGGGCTTTCGTGCTGGAACAACCGGTCATACAGGCGAACCTCCGCCGGTAGCGAATGGGTGGCCGACACCCAGTGGATCACACCGTTCGCCTTGTAGCCCTCGGGATTAACCCCCAGCGTGTTCGGATCGTAGCTGCAGCGCAACTCAACGATCTCGCCCGCTTCGTTCTTAATCACCTCATTACAGGTGATCACATAACCACCACGCAACCGGACACTCTGCCCCGTCGCCAGCCGCTTCCACTTACGAGGCGCGACTTCTTCGAAGTCTTCACGATCAATGAAGATTTCCCGAGTCCAGGGCACAGTGCGACTTCCCATCTCCGGCTTCTGGGGATGGTTGGGCAGCTCCAGCTGTTCCACCTGATCTTCCGGATAGTTTTCCAGCACCACTTTCAGGGGCCGCAGCACACACATCGCCCGGGGCGCGCGTTCGTTCAGGTCTTCGCGGATAGCATGCTCCAGCATGGAGACATCCACCACGCCAAAACTCCGGGTGACCCCAATGGCCGTGCAGAAATTACGAATCGATTCCGGGGTATAACCACGACGACGCATCCCGGCCAAGGTGGGCATACGGGGGTCATTCCAGCCACTGACCACCTTCTCATCCACCAGCTGCTTCAGCTTACGCTTGCTGGTCACCGTATAGTTGAGGTTGAGACGGGCAAACTCATACTGGCGGGGACGGCTGTCAATCGTAATATTGTCCAACACCCAATCATACAGCGGGCGGTGATCTTCAAACTCCAGCGTGCACAGGGAGTGGGTGATCGACTCAAGCGCATCGGAAATCGGATGGGCAAAGTCGTACATGGGATAAATGCACCACTTGTCACCGGTCTGGTGATGAGAGGCGAAACGTATCCGATACAGGATCGGATCGCGCATATTGATGTTGGGTGAAGCCATGTCGATCTTGGCCCGCAACACACACTCACCTTCCTTGAACTCGCCTTTGCGCATGCGCTCAAAGAGATCCAGGTTTTCCTCCACGCTGCGATCCCGATAAGGACTGTTACGTCCGGGTTCGGTCAGTGTGCCGCGATACTCGGCGGCCTCTTCCGCTGAAAGATGGCAGACGTATGCCTTGCCCTTCTGGATCAGCTCAATGGCAAAGCCATAGAACTGGTCGTAGTAATCCGACGCATAGCGCACGTCACCCGCCCACTGAAAACCCAGCCACTGGACGTCGGCAATAATGGAGTCGATGTATTCCTGGCTCTCCTTCTCCGGGTTGGTATCATCGAATCGAAGATTGCACGTTGCTCCGGGGTAATCCTCGGCAATCCCGAAGTTCAGACAGATGGACTTGGCATGGCCGATATGGAGATAGCCATTGGGCTCCGGCGGGAAACGGGTCACGATCCGACCGCCATGCTTGTTGGTCCTCAGATCCTCGTTGATGATCTGGCGAATAAAATTAACAGGCGTATTATTTTCAGGAGAACTCATAGATCTCTCGATAATGCATTGAATAAATGTGTGCAGTCGAACTGTGTTAAGAGCCGGATTATAAACCAAATCGACAAAGATGCGGCAGCACTCCTGCATTTCTCCGGCGTCTGTTTTAAAATAGCGGTTTTACGCTCAACAATTCATCCGCCAAGGATCATGACATGATTTTGATGAAAACCAACTACGGCGATATCAAGATTCAACTGGATCACGAGAAAGCCCCCATCACCGCCAAAAACTTTGAAGATTACGTCCGCGAAGGCTTCTACAATGGCCTGATCTTCCATCGCGTGATCTCCAACTTCATGATTCAGGGCGGCGGCTTCGAGCCCGGGATGAAACCCCGCCAAACCAAGGCCCCCATCCAGAATGAAGCCAACAATGGCCTGAGCAACATGACCGGCACCATTGCCATGGCCCGCACCATGGACCCGCACTCCGCCAGCGCCCAGTTTTTCATCAACGTGAAAGACAACGGCTTCCTCGACTACACCGCCCCCAACACCCAAGGCTGGGGTTATGCCGTTTTTGGCAAGGTTGTCGAAGGCATGGACGTGGTCAACAAAATCAAAGACGTGGCCACCACCATGCGTGCCGGCCACCAGGACGTGCCCGTTGAGGACGTCATTATCGAGTCCGCCGAAATTATCGAGGGCTGATAATGACGGTCCTGCTTATTTCGGACCTGCACCTGGAAGAAGAACGCCCCGATATTACCGGGGCGTTTCTGCGTTTTCTGGACGAACATGCCAGCCAGGCCGAAACGCTGTACATCCTGGGCGACTTCTTTGAAGCCTGGATCGGCGACGATGAACAAACCCCACTCCAAGTCGAAATCGCCGGGCACCTCAAGCGCCTGTCCGATGCCGGCCTCAACATCCACCTGCAACACGGCAACCGGGACTTTTTAATCGGCGAGCACTTCGCTACAGCCGCCGGCTTAAAGTTACTACCAGACCCCGCTGTGGTGGAATTGGGTGGTCAGCGGACCCTTCTCATGCATGGCGACACGCTCTGTACCGCGGACAAAGAGTACATGAAGTTTCGCGGCATGGTGCGCAACCCCCAGTGGCAGACCATGATGCTCAACCGCCCCTTGGCCGACCGACAAACCATGGCCCGTCAGCTGCGGGAAATCAGCAAGGCCAAAAACAAGGGCAAGAAAGAAGAAATCATGGATGTCACCCCGGAGGAAGTCATCCGGGTGATGGAAGAGCACCAGGTCACGCGCCTGATCCATGGCCACACTCATCGCCCCGCCATTCACGACTTGACGGTCAACGGACAGGCGGGCAAAAGATATGTGCTGGGCGACTGGGATAAGCACTTCTGGTTTATCCGCATCCGCGACGATCAGGAGCCCGAGCTGATCCAACAGCCCCTGAGCTAGTCACCTGACCCGCCGGCCGGTTTTTCAACCGGCCTGTTCAGCGGCTCCCAATCAGCAACCTCAGCGGATCACAAGCCCAGCCGCAGCACCGAAGGCTAGACCGGCACACCACTGTGGAAGCGGAATTCCTCATCGGGCGATTCGATCAACTCCGCCTCAATCGCCAAAAATTCCTGCACTCGCGGCTCAATATCCTCAGAGGAGTATTGCCGTGCCAGCTTCAGATAATCCTGATAGTGACGGGACTCGGACTTCAGCAGCGACACATAAAAGGCTCCCAGCTCCTCGTCCAAATGAGGCGCCAGACAAGCAAACCGCTCACAAGAACGGGCTTCAATAATGGCACCCACGATCAAGGTATCCACCAAGCGCCCGGGCTCGGAAGTACGAACCTCCTTACGCAACCCCTGCGCATAACGGGAGGAGGAGACCGGCAAATACTCCACGCCCCGCTTTTTCATAAAGCCAAGCACCTGCTCAAAGTGGCGCAGCTCCTCCCGGGCCAAACGGGACATCTTGCCCAGCAGCTCCAGCCGATCCACATAGCGAAACATGAGATTCAGCGCCGTACCAGCTGCCTTCTTCTCGCAGTTGGCATGATCAATCAGCAAGATCGGCAGCTCGCGGGTAGCCCGCTGAACCCAGGCATCAGGCGTGGGACATAATAAAAACGACTGAATTTCAGCAACTGCATTCATGACACACTATAACCGGACTGAACAGACAAGAGCGGCAGTATACCCTAAACAGAGCGTTTCCCAAGCCAACCCACTGCCCCAATCTTCTCCAATAATAACTTTGCTGAATAGCGACTATTTAGGACGGCTCCTTAACTTTAATAGCCATTTCGCATAAAATACCGCCTCCCATTGGCTCAGCCATGAGCCGCACCCCCTATATTTGCCTGCGAGTTGGGGAATCTCCCGCAAAACGGAAGCCTACCTGCAACTTGGGGCGGGTTTAAACTGATGAGGGTTACAAAAAGTGCTAGAAGCATATCGCAAACACGTCGAAGAACGGGCTGCGGAGGGTGTACCACCTAAGCCTCTCAATGCCGAACAAGTCGCTGGCCTGGTAGAGCTGCTGAAAAACCCACCCGCCGGAGAAGAACAGGTTATTCTGGACCTCCTGGAAAACCGCATTCCGCCAGGAGTGGACGAAGCTGCCTACGTTAAAGCGGCCTTCCTGTCTGCCGTTGCCAAAGGTGAAGCCAGCTCTCCCCTCATCTCCAAACAGCGTGCGGTAGAGCTCCTGGGCACCATGCAAGGCGGCTACAACATTGATACGTTGATTGAGTTGCTGGATGACGCCGAGCTGGGCAGCATTGCCGCAGAACAGCTCAAGTTCACCATCCTGATGTTCGACTCTTTCCACGATGTGGAAGAGAAGGCCAAAGCCGGCAACGCCAACGCCCAAGCCGTTCTGAACTCCTGGGCTGAAGCCGAGTGGTTCCTGAGCCGTCCGGAAGTTCCCCAGGTGATCACCGCAACCGTATTCAAGGTAACCGGCGAAACCAACACCGACGACCTGTCTCCGGCTCCCGATGCCTGGTCACGTCCTGACATCCCCCTGCATGCCAAGGCCATGTACAAGATGCCCCGTGAAGGCATCACCAACGCTGAGCAGCAGATTGAAGAACTGAAGAAAAAAGGCCACCAGATCGCTTTCGTGGGCGACGTGGTCGGTACCGGTTCTTCCCGTAAGTCCGCCACCAACTCCGTACTCTGGTACATCGGTGAAGACATCCCCAACGTGCCCAACAAGCGCACTGGCGGTATCTGTATTGGCGGCAAGATTGCACCAATCTTCTTCAACACCATGGAAGACGCCGGCGCTCTGCCCTTCGAGGCCGATGTTTCCAACCTGAACATGGGCGATGTGATCGACATCTTCCCGTTCGAAGGCAAAATCAAAAAGCATGGCACCGACGAAGTTCTGGCCGAGTTCGAACTGAAAACCGACGTTCTGCTCGACGAAGTTCGTGCAGGTGGCCGTATCAACCTGATCATTGGCCGTGGCCTGACCGACAAAGCCCGTACCGCCCTGAACCTGGAGCCCTCCAAGGTGTTCCGTCGTCCGGTTGCACCGGCTGACAGCGGCAAAGGCTACACCCTGGCTCAGAAAATGGTTGGTAAGGCTTGCGGCGTCAAAGGCGTTCGCCCCGGTACCTACTGCGAACCCAAGATGACCACTGTGGGCTCCCAGGACACCACTGGCCCGATGACCCGCGACGAACTGAAAGACCTGGCGTGCCTGGGCTTCTCCGCCGACCTGGTGATGCAGTCTTTCTGTCACACTGCTGCCTATCCGAAGCCGGTTGACGTGGAAATGCACCACAACCTGCCCGACTTCATCATGAACCGTGGCGGTGTCTCCCTGCGTCCGGGTGACGGGGTGATCCACTCCTGGCTGAACCGCATGCTGTTGCCTGACACTGTCGGTACCGGCGGCGACTCCCACACTCGCTTCCCGATCGGTATTTCCTTCCCGGCCGGTTCTGGCCTGGTAGCCTTTGCTGCCGCCACTGGCGTAATGCCGCTGGACATGCCGGAATCCGTCCTGGTTCGCTTCAAGGGCGAAATGCAGCCCGGTATCACCCTGCGTGACCTGGTCCATGCGATCCCCTACTATGCGATCCAGCAGGGCCTGCTGACCGTTGAGAAGAAAGGCAAGAAAAACATCTTCTCTGGCCGTATCCTGGAAATCGAAGGTCTGAACACCCTGACGGTTGAACAGGCGTTCGAGCTGTCCGACGCTTCTGCCGAGCGCTCCGCGGCTGGCTGTACCATCAAACTGGATAAAGAGCCCATCATTGAGTATCTGCAGTCCAACATCACCATGTTGCGCTGGATGATTGCCGAAGGCTACGGCGACGCCCGTACCCTGGAGCGTCGTGCCCGCGCCATGGAAGAGTGGCTGAAGAACCCAGAGCTGATGGAAGCTGACGCCGACGCGGAATACGCGGCCGTGATCGAAATCGATCTGGCCGACATCAAAGAGCCGATCCTCTGCGCCCCGAACGATCCGGACGACGCTCGCTTGCTGTCCGAAGTTGCTGGCGACAAGGTAGACGAAGTCTTTATCGGTTCCTGCATGACCAACATTGGTCACTTCCGTGCTGCCGGTAAGATGCTGGAGCAAAACAAAGACCAGCTGAAAACCCGCTTCTGGATTGCACCGCCCACCAAGATGGACCAGGCGCAACTGGAAGAGGAAGGCTACTACAACATCTACAAGGACAACGGTGTCCGGACCGAGATCCCTGGCTGCTCCCTGTGTATGGGTAACCAGGCTCGTGTAAACGACGGTGCAACTGTACTGTCTACGTCCACCCGTAACTTCCCGAACCGTCTGGGTAACGGTGCCAACGTATACCTCTGCTCTGCCGAGCTGGCAGCGGTAGGTGGTATCCTGGGCCGTATCCCGACCACAGAAGAGTACATGCAGTACGCCAAAAACCTGGACGCCATCTCTGGCGATGTTTACCGCTACCTCAACTTCGATCAGATCGACAGCTACCAACAGGCTGCGAACTCTGTCGAAAACAAGGTTGCTCTGTAAGCTACCCTGTCCAGACGTGCGCCCTTTGGGCGCACAACAAACAAAAAGGCCCCGAAATTTTCGGGGCCTTTTTGTTTCAGCCTCTGATAAGCCTTTTAAGTTGCTGCCACTCAAGAGCCAAGCAGTGGACCGACCCTGGCCTCCAGGGCTGCCGACAACTCTGCCTGCACAGCTTCGAGATCACGGGAGGCATCAATCACCAGATAGCGCTGGGGCGCCTGCCGCGCCCGCTCCAGATAGACCGCCCGCACCCGCTCGAAAAACTCCTGCTTTTCCTGCTCAAACCGGTCAGTCTGGCCTCGCCGCACGACACGCCCCATCCCCACCGCCGCCGGGGCATCCAGGATAATTGTGAGGTTCGGCTCAAACCCAGCCTGGACAAAGCTTTCCAGTTGCTGAATGCGAGCCATCTCCAGCCCCCGACCACCTCCCTGATAGGCATAGGTCGCATCGGTAAAGCGGTCACTGATCACCCAGCTGCCGGCCCGCAAGGCGGGCAAAATACACTGGCGCAAGTGCTGGGCCCGGGCCGCAAACATCAGCAATAGTTCCGCATCTTCACAAACCGGCTCTTCCCGCTTCCGAAGCAAAAGTTCGCGAATTTCTTCAGCCATGGGCGTACCGCCCGGCTCTCGGGTGAGGCGCACATCCACACCCCGCTGGCGCAACCACTCTGCAATAAAAGCAATGTTGGTACTCTTACCAACCCCTTCTATTCCCTCAATGGTAATAAACTGCGCCGTTTGAGAGCTCATCTCGATCTTATTCCTGTTTCTGAGTGGTGGATTGAACAGCGGGCGGCAAAGGGCTTGAGCGATAATCCGCACGACGCTTACGCACCTGATATTTGAGGACCGCCTCTTGGTGCTGCTTCAGGGTCGCACTGAAATGATGGGTTCCGTCTCCCCGCGCCACAAAAAACAACTCTTCACCGGGCGCGGGATTCAGCGCCGCGTAAATGGCTTCCCGGCCCGCCAAGGCAATAGGCGTCGGCGGCAAACCGTTAATCCGATAGGTGTTATACGGCGTATGCTGACGCAAGTGCTGGCGGGTCAGGTTACCCTGATAGGTTTCCCCCAACCCGTAGATCACGGTGGGATCGGTCTGCAGCCTCATCCCCTTTTGCAACCGCCGGACAAACACACCGGAAATTTGCGGCCGCTCATAGGGGACCCCGGTTTCCTTTTCAATAATGGAGGCCAGAATCAACGCCTGATAAGGCGTTTTTAGGGGCAGGTTTTCCTGTCGTTTTCCCCACTCTTCTTCCAGGACCTGATCCATCCGGCGCAGCGCAATCTCCAGCACATCGAGATCCGACATGCCTTTATGGAAATAATAGGTATCTGGAAAAAATAGCCCTTCCGGATGTTCCCCGGCGCGCCCCAGTTTTTCCATGATCTCGCTGGCATCCAGCCCAACAGTCAGTTGGGCCAATTTTTCATGCCGGGCCAGTTCGCGGCGCACGTCGCGAAACGTCCAGCCCTCCACAAACTGAATCGGATAGGCAACGGTTCGCCCCGAGGTGAACAAAGACATCAACCCGGGAAGGGTCAGACCAGGATCAAGCTTGTATTCACCGGCCTGAACATGGCTCACCTCTGGATGAAGCCGCACATACAAGCGCAACCAAAGAGGATGATCAATCACGCCTGCCGCGTGCAGATCCTGCGCCACGCGCTGCACGGACACGCCCCGGGGGATTTCAAAGATCAGCCCCTGCTCGGGTAACGACAAGGGCTGCTGCACCTTGTACCGCCAAGCCCCGTAACTTGCGACCGCCAATAAGGCGGCCATCAGGACCAGCCACAAGATGACTCGAAAAGGTCTTTTACGTACTGATTTTTTCAAAGTCCTAGCTTCTGATGAACTGATTGTTGCAGATTGGCAAGCAGCCCCGACCTCGGCATCTCGCATCGGTCGAGCTGACTCACCAGACAAATCCCTAATACGGAATTCATGATGGCGATGCCGTCGAATCCGGCCAAGTGCTCCAGGGCAACTTTCTCGACTTCAATCTGAACCTGATGCTCTTTGCCCTGCTCCAGCAGATAGCGACGCATGACTCCGGCCACCCCGCAATTGCATAAGTCCGGTGTGATCAGGCGCCCCTGCTTGGCGAAAAGGAGGTTCGTCTTGGTGCCCTCGATCACCCAGCCGTCGCCATTGAGCATAATTCCCTCATCCTCCGAGGACAACTCCTGGCTGGCCAATACCTGATCCAGACGATTGAGGTGTTTAAGTCCATTGAGTACCGGATGGGGCACCAGGCGATAAGCCAGGTTCTTGAGCACCGCGACCTGCTGCACGCGTGCCAGGTCGTCAGGTAAAGGGTGATAACTCAGCACCACATTGGGGGTAGTGTCCGCCGGGCGATAGCCACGACCTCCGCAACCACGGGTGACAACGATTTTAACAATGCCCTGGTCGGCCTGAACACGACCGAGCAGATCCTGCACCCAGCTCTCCAAAGTGGAGCGAAAGTTTGGCCCCAGACCGATTCCCAAACGATTACAGCCCAGTAACAGCCGGTCCCAGTGCAAAGCCCAAAGCACTGGTTGACGCTGGGTGATGCGCAGGGTCTCGAATACCCCGTCACCATAGGCAAAGCCACGATCTGCCCAGGGTAGCCCGGTAGCGGGCTCACCATTCAAAAGAACCGGAAACTCCATCGGAATTTCATACTCTCTTTAGTGTAGAAGCGCGCAACACGTCACCCGCGGGGCCGGGAACCACATCAAACTCCCGCCCCATAACCGAGCAAGCAATAATCAGAAAAAACCGGGGAACCCATCATGAAAAAGCCGCCTGGGGATTGCCCCAGACGGCCTCATGCTTGGTCACAGAATCCGATATTAGGATTAGATATGCGCGGTAATGTAGTCGATGGCGTCCTGAACAGTGGTCAGCTTTTCTGCTTCTTCGTCAGGGATCTCAGTCTCGAATTCTTCTTCAAGCGCCATCACAAGCTCGACCGTGTCAAGAGAATCTGCGCCGAGGTCTTCAACGAAGGAAGAACTGTTCTGAACTTCAGACTCCTTCACACCCAGCTGCTCACAGACAATCTTCTTGACCCGCTCTTCAACTGTACTCATAGTTTCCTCACTATTGACATAACCAAGCACTTACAAGCGTGCTAGTCTAGTTTAACCCGAACACTTTAATCAAGCGCCAATTGCGCAATCATCGGTACTACTGTGCCGCTCCAAAGGCTCTGCATCAGGCCTTCCAAAGCCGGTTTCGACCCTGCATTACTGCATATACAGGCCGCCGTTCACCTGGATCACCTCACCGGTAATATAGGCCGCCGCATCGCTTGCCAGAAAGGCAACCACACCCGCGATCTCTTCTGGTTGCCCCAGACGTTTCAAGGCGGTCATATCCAGCATCGCCTGCCGTTGAGCCTCTGGCAGATCCTGAGTCATATCGGTTTCAATAAACCCTGGCGCCACGCAGTTCACGGTAATGTTACGCGAACCCACCTCTTTGGCCAGGGAGCGGGAGAAGCCTTCCATGCCAGCCTTAGCGGCCGCATAGTTGGTTTGTCCTGCGTTACCCATGGAGGCGATGACGGAACTGATATTGATAATCCGCCCCCAGCGGGCTTTGGTCATCCCTTTGACCGCCAACTTGGCCAGCCGGAACACCGAGGTGAGGTTGGTTTGCAGCACCGCATCCCAGTCACTCTCTTTCAAACGCAACAGCAGATTGTCCTGGGTGATGCCCGCATTATTCACCAATACCAGAGGCGCGCCGAACTCCGTTACGATATTTTCGAAAAATTGTTCCACATCCGTGACTTCAGTCACATTCAAGCGCCGCCCCACAGCGTCGTACCCTTTTGCCTTGAGACGTTCTTCAATCTGTTGGGCACCATTGTCCGTGGTCGCGGTTCCAATCACCTTAAAGCCTTGCTGCGCCAACGCCTCGGCGATGGCCGCGCCAATTCCCCGACTGGCTCCGGTTACCAGCGCAATTTTTTTATCACCACTCATGCTGAATCTCCCGAGCCAATTTGTTCGTAGCTTTCTTCAAAGTCTTTCAGGGTCGCCATCGCCAGGCCACTGGCATTCTCCAGCGTCCGTTTGGCGAGCCCCACCAGCACCTTGCCAGGACCGCACTCCACGACCCGCTCCACACCAAGCTCGGCCATGGATTTAAGGGTTTGCGTCCACAACACCGGGGAATAAAGCTGCTTAACCAGATTTTCACGGATCTGGGCCGGGTCGGTCACAAGCTGGGCCGTCACGTTTTGCAGCACCGGAATGGCAGGCGCCCGCACCTCGATCTCCTGCAGGGTAACCGCCAGCTTTTCCGCAGCCGGCTTCATCAATGCACAATGAGAAGGCACACTGACCGGCAGTGGCAACACCCGACGGGCACCCTTCTCCTTACAGGCCGCTGCGGCCCGTTCCACGGCCTCGGCATGGCCGGCAATCACGACTTGCCCGGGCGAGTTAAAGTTCACCGCCTCCACTACCTGACCTGCTGAAGCCTCCTCGCAGGCCGCCACCACCAGCTCATCGTCCAAGCCGATAACCGCCGCCATTTTGCCAACACCCTCGGCCACCGCGCCCTGCATCAGGCGCCCACGCTCCTGCACCAGAGCAACCGCCGCGCGAAATTCCAGAGAGCCCGCGGCAACCAGGGCGGAGTACTCGCCCAGACTATGACCGGCAAGATATTGGGGGCGAGCCGCACCCAGTTCCGACCACAGGCGCCACAGCGCGATACTGGCCGTTAAAATGGCTGGCTGGGTCACCTCGGTGCGGTTTAACCTGGCCTCGTCACCTTGCAGACAGAGATCCCAAAGGTCATACCCCAGAACATCCGAGGCTTCTTGAAAGGTATTTAACAAGGAAGGATATTTTTCAGCCAGATCCGATAACATTCCTTTATTTTGCGAACCCTGGCCAGGAAACATAAATGCTGTTTTCATGAGTAGTCTCGTTCCTGCCTAAATGCATCAGGTCTAAAGTACGCCACGGCCGACAAATACCACAGCCGCGGGTCTGTTATTTTTAGAGATAAAGGTCATCCAGACGTGCATTGATCCTTTCCGGCAACCGCAGGCGTGCTGCTCGCACTCCCTGATCGATCGCCCGGGCAAAGCCTTTTGCGGTTGCCGCACCATGGCTTTTCACCACGATTCCGTTAAGGCCTACAAAGATAGCACCATTATGGGTCGAGGGGTCCAATAGATTTTGAAACCTGCGCAGCACTGGCCGCGCCAGAAACCCTAATACTCGGGTATAGAAATTCCGCCTGAAAGAGTCGCCAATCAGGCCAGACAGCATGGCAATCACGCCTTCAGCGGTTTTGAGGGCGACATTTCCCACAAAACCGTCACACACCACCACGTCGGCCACATCATTGAAGATGCCATCACCCTCAATGTAGCCAACGTAATTCAGCGCCGGGCTTGCCGCCAGCATATGAGAGGCCAGACGAACCTGCTCGCTCCCCTTGATATCTTCCTTGCCCACATTGACCAAGGCCACACGCGGATGCTGTTTCTGCTCCACCACCTCCACCATCAAGGAGCCGAGGATGGCAAACTGGAACAAGTGCTCCGCGGTGCAATCCACATTGGCACCCAAATCAAGCACATAGCACCGACCACGGGTGGAGGGAATACGGCGAACAATGGCCGGACGGTCAATTCCGGAAGGTGTTTTTAAAATGGAGCGCCCCAGCGCCATTAACGCGCCGGTATTGCCAGCACTGACACACACCTGGGCTCGGGCTTCCTTGACAATCTGCAAGGCGATAGCCATGGAGGACTGGGCTCGGTGACGAAGCGCAAAGCTGGGCTTGTCGTCCATGCGCACGTAATCAGGCGCATCAACGAGAACGATACGTTCGGAGGGATAATCCGGAGGCAAAAGAGAAAGGAGCGCCTTGCGCTCCCCCACCAGCAACACCTTCAGATCGGCGTGACGCTGAATGGAGGCAAGGACTGCTTCGACAACAATGGAGGGACCATGATCGCCCCCCATTGCGTCTACAGCGATCGTGACGTGACCGCGCAAAGCTTACTCTTGCTCTGTTTCGATCACTTTGTTGCCGCGATAGAAACCATCTGCAGTCACATGGTGACGGCGGTGCTTCTCGCCAGTGGTCGGATCAATGGACAGCGTCGGTGCGCTCAGCGCATCGTGAGCACGACGCATACCACGCTTGGAACGGGTCTTACGGTTCTGTTGAACAGCCATGGCGATTAAAACTCCCCTAACTTACGGATCATTTTTTCAACTTTAACGTTGATAAAACACTAAAAGGATTCGGTTTTTGCTCCGAGCTTTGTATATCTGCTTCCTCGTCCTGCTGGTCCTCGCGCCGGGGAATCATTCCCTGATCGCAATCAGCGTCAGCGTGGTAAGAAAACATTGGCAACGCCAACAAGATTTCGTCCTCGACGATATCCGCCACATCGATCAATTGCTCGGTTAGGATCAATGGATCATATTCACGGGGAATATCGCGAGCAGCCTCGTCGGACGATACCACACACAGGGTGAAATCGCTGACAATGGGCTGTTCGACCGGGTTCAAGCAGCGTTCGCAGACTACATTCGCGCGTGTTTCCAGGTGTCCCTGAATCACGCAACGATACTGGTCGTCCCGCCAGAAGTTCATTTCAACCGTGACCTGACTCTCGCTCTCCCCTACCACCTCAACAACACGCGGCAAGGAAATAAGATTCAGGCTCCGTTGAATCGAAGCTTTCTGATCCGCCAGTTTAAACGGGTCTATCCGTCTAGAATTCATGCTCGTAGCCATAAGAGCGGCAATTTTAGGGCCAGCCCTGACCGTTGTCAAAAGATCTTGTATGCAAACCGCTCACTAACCACCTTTCGGCAGCTGTAAGCCGGCCAAACAGCTTAACAAAGAACGCGACCACTTGTTATAACAACATCAATCGCCATAGTCTTATATATGCTGCGCATCACCCGCGTCCAATTCAACCAGCGCCTGACCATCCGAGATATACCATGCCGAAAATTATTCTGGCCTCTACCTCTCCTTATCGACGCTCACTCCTCAGCAAGCTGGGCCTGCCGTTCGACTCCGCCAAGCCCGACTTTGACGAAACCGCCCTTCCTGGCGAAGAGCCCGCTGAACTCGCCCTACGGTTAGCCCGGGGCAAAGCCCAGTCTCTGGCCAACACTTACACCAATCACCTAATCATTGGCGGCGATCAGGTGGCCTACCTGCCACCTAATCAAGTTCTTTCCAAGCCCGGCAACTTTGCCCGGGCCTTTGAGCAATTGTCGGCCTGCTCCGGCCAAACGGTGATCTTTTACAACGGGCTTTGTCTGCTCAACAGCCAAACCGGCCGGGCGCAAACAGCCGTTGAGGAATTCAAAGTCCGGTTTCGCCCTTTAAGCGACGTAGAGATCAGGCGCTACCTGGAACGGGAACAGCCTTACGACTGCGCTGGTAGCTTTAAGGTAGAAAGTTTGGGCATTACCCTTTTTGAAAGCCTGGAAGGCCGCGACCCCAATGCCCTGGTAGGCTTACCGCTCATCCTGCTAACTGAACTGCTACGCAATGAAGGGATTGAGCTCCCCTGAAAAGCTCAGGATGAACACCGGGGCTGAACGGCGTCAGCCCCAGAAAAATGACAGCCTAGCGCAGCCCGAACTGGCCGGACATCAGTGTTGCACCAATCCCCCGCCCCACACTAATCCCAAACTCCCGGGCCAATTGCTCAAAGGGATTTCGGGCTGGCGTGTAATCCACAATCTCCTTGGCGCCAATCACCTCTCGCGCCACATAGGAAGCGCTCCCCAACCCATCAATCAGCCCCATTTCCAGGGCCTGCTCGCCAGACCAGACCAGACCACTGAACAAATCGGGGTTCTGCTTCAGGCGATCGCCACGTCCTTTTTGCACCTGCTCAATAAACTGGCGATGGGTGGTTTCCAGCACCTCCTGCCAGTAAGCAAGCTGACGGGGATCTTCCGGAGAAAAAGGATCCAGGAAATTCTTGTTGTCACCGGCCGCGTAAACCCGTCGCTCAATGCCGAGCTTATCGATTGCATCCACCAGGCCAAAGCCGGAGGAGATCACCCCAATGGACCCCACCAGGCTGGCTTTGTCGGCATAAATCTCGTCTGCGGCCGCCGCCATATAGTAAGCCCCCGAGGCCCCGATATCAGCGATGACGGCATACAGCTTGATCTCTGGATATTCCGCCCGCAGACGCTTGATCTCATCGTACACATAACCGGACTGCACCGGGCTGCCGCCGGGGCTATTAATCCGGAGCACCACCCCTTTGACATTGGATGTTTCAAAGGCCTTGCGAAGCCCGGTCACAATATTGTCAGCGCTGGCCGCCTCATCCTCGGCAATGACTCCGCGCACATCCACGAGAGCCGTATGAGGCTCAGTAATCGCCGGGACCCGACTTCCTAAGCCGCCAAAAGCCATCATCAGGATGACGAAGAGATAAACAAAGGTTAGCAGTTTGAAAAAGATTCCCCACCGCCGGGCCCGTCGCTGCTCCTGGGTGGCACTGGTTACTACCTTTTCAATCAATTGCCATTCCTGGCTGGAGGGTCTGACTGGCGTCCCACCTGGCGTTTCGTTATTCATTGAAAGACCTTATTTTCCGTTATCCCAACCTGTTACCCAGACGCACATCCCCGCCTCGTTGCGGAGCCTGCTCGATCACTTCGTGCAGCTGGTGCATGGTGTCAATGCAGGCAATCGGATCATGGGCGAGCAACCGCTCCCTGCCATGCACCCCGTAAGACACCCCCAGCCGATCCATATCAATGGCGCGAGCCATCCCCATGTCATACTCCGTATCGCCAATCATCAAGGCCCGCTCCGGGGGCAAACGCAACTCCCGGAGGATCTCCTGGAGCATCAGTGGGTGGGGCTTGGAACGCGTCTCATCGGCACAGCGCACCACGTGAAACTGACTGGTCATATCCAACTGCCTGAGCACCACATCCATCCCCGGCCTGCTCTTACCGGTGGCAATCGCCAGCTTAAAACCCTGGCTGGCCGCTGTGTCCAGCATCTCCATCACGCCGTCGAACAGATCGTCCCGGGTTGGCTGCTTATTGAAAAAACGCTCGGCGTAGGCTTCACGAATACGGACAATCAGGTCGTGCTCAATGCCCGGACGCAGAAACTGGATGGCTTCAACCATCCCCAAGCCAATGATATTTCGCGCCTCATCCATGGTAGGCGGAGCCAGACCTGCCGCGTCAAAGCCCTCACAAATGCATTTGGCAATGTGATCAGCCGAGTTCAACAGGGTGCCATCCCAGTCAAAAATCAAAACATCATAGGGTTTCTGTGTCATTTTAACCTTCATCTATTCTGACGATACTGGTGCACGAAGCGCTCCATCTCCCCATCCAGAGGAGCCTCGAACTCCAGTGGGGCTTTATCGCCCGGCAGGTGGATCTTCAGCCGGGCGGCATGCAAGCAGAGGCGTTTGAATCCTTCCTTACGAAGATCCTTATTGACCTCATCAATACCATACTTGCTGTCACCCACAATTGGAAAACCCGCAAACTGGGCATGCACCCGGATCTGGTGGGTCCGCCCGGTAATGGGCTTGGCCTCAACCCAGGTAAAGCCGTCGAGACGCTCAATGACCCGAAAGTCGGTCAGCGAACTCTTGCCGCCGGCATCCACCTTCACAACCCGCTCACCAGACTTGAGCTCATTCTTGGCCAAAGGTGCCTCAATACGTTTTTTCTTGGCCGGCCAGGAGCCAACCACAAACGCCCAATAGACCTTCTCCATCTGACGCTCGCGAAGGTCTTCGTGCAACGCCCGTAACGCGCTACGCTTCTTGGCAACCAGGATCACCCCGGAGGTGTCCCGATCCAGCCGATGCACCAACTCCAAAAAACGCTGCTCCGGGCGCAAAACACGCAAAGCCTCGATCAGGCCGTAGGCGATCCCACTTCCGCCATGCACCGCAATCCCGGCCGGCTTGTTCACCACCAGCAAACGCTCATCTTCATAAAGGATGGCCGCCTCTATCTGCTTCAGCACCGCCGCGGCAGGCGCCGGGGCCTCGGTGCGCTCAGCCAGGCGGATCGGTGGAATACGCAATTCTTCACCGCCAACCAGCTTATATTCCGGCTTCGCCCGAGCCCCATTCACCCGCACCTCACCGGTCCGGATGATGCGATAAATCCGGCTTTTGGGAACGCCTTTTAAACGGGCCATCAGAAAATTATCAAGGCGTTGGCCCGCGCTTTCTGGATCGACCTTAACGTTGGTAACCTGGGCTAACGCCCCCATATTGGATAACTGCATAATAAGGTACTAAAAGTGTCCCTAAGGGGCATTTGAAGGTAGTGAGGTTTGCTGTTATATTGCGACAGCGCAACTTGCGGTTTGCCCTTATATCCAGAAATCGATCCTCTTATGGATCCTGGCTGAAATGCAAACCGAAGGGTCGAGTATACTCCAGCACGATTTCATTTGGCAGACCAGATGGTCCCGTACAACCCGGACCACGCAAACGAACACCGCCACAGTAGCTGGAGTGGACCAAGCGACAGAGCAAACAAATTTATTAGTGTTAATGCGCGCGAGCGCGGTAACGCTCAGGAAAAACGGTTTAGCGATTCGCTTGTGTAATATCCGCCTCTGTAGCGCGGCGCAAGCGAAGGATGATCGAGTCAGATCGAATAGTGCAAACAAGACGTTGCCAGCCAATTTCGCTGAAGAGCTATACAAGGAGTCATGTCTCCCACCATGCGCACAGAAATGACAACTTGCCGAACAGAAATTATGGAACGTTCTCACCAAGAAGTGATGCGCAAGCTGGTTAACCCCTGAGCAAGCCACACGACTCGTTTGCATTCGAGCTGCCTATCGGTATTCCCTCCGCCCGGCGTCAGCCGGATTAACTGTTTTTGTCCTAGGTGCAATCGCCTCCCGCCCTTGGGAATATTTGGACTTACATGAAAAGAATGCTTATCAACGCAACTCAACCCGAAGAGTTGCGTGTCGCGCTCGTTGACGGACAACGTCTCTATGACCTGGATATCGAGTCCGGCACCCGCGAGCAAAAAAAGGCCAACATCTATAAAGGCCGTATCACCCGCGTAGAGCCCAGCCTTGAAGCCGCCTTTGTGGATTTTGGTGCCGAGCGCCATGGCTTTCTCCCCCTCAAGGAGATCTCCAAGGAATACTTCAAGCCAAATGCCAAGCAGGCCGGCGGCAAGCCCAACATTAAAGAGCTTGTGGAAGAAGGCACCGAGATCATCGTGCAGGTTGATAAGGAAGAGCGCGGCAACAAGGGCGCGGCTCTGACAACTTTTATCAGCCTGGCCGGCCGTTACCTGGTCTTGATGCCCAACAACCCCAAGGCAGGTGGCATTTCCCGCCGTATTGATGGTGACGACCGCAACCAGTTGCGGGAAGCCCTGGCAGGCGTTACCGTCCCTGACGATATGGGCGTCATTGTGCGTACCGCCGGTGTCGGCCGTACCAGCGAAGAACTGCAATGGGACCTCAACTACCTGATGCAGTTCTGGGAGTCGATCACCAGCGCGGCCCAAAACCGCCCGGCCCCCTTCCTGATTTTCCAGGAAAGCAACGTTGTTATTCGCGCCATTCGGGACTACCTGCGCCAGGATATCGGCGAGGTTCTGATCGACTCCGAAGACGTGTATCAAGATGCGCTGAATTTCGTTCAGGCAGTGATGCCAACCTACGAAAACCGTATCAAGCTGTACCGGGATGATATTCCCCTGTTCAACCGCTATCAGATCGAATCCCAGATCGAAACGGCCTTCCAGCGGGAAGTGAAGCTGCCCTCCGGCGGCTCTATCGTCATTGACCATACCGAAGCCCTGGTCTCCATCGATATCAACTCCGCTCGCGCCACCAAAGGCGGCGATATCGAAGAAACCGCCCTGCAAACCAACCTGGAAGCGTCCGACGAGATCGCTCGCCAGCTCCGTTTGCGCGATATCGGCGGTCTGATCGTCATCGACTTTATCGACATGACTCCCGCCAAGAACCAGCGGGAAGTGGAAAACCGTCTACGCAAGGCTCTGGAACTGGATCGCGCCCGCATCCAGCTGGGCAAGATTTCCCGCTTCGGCCTGATGGAAATGTCTCGCCAGCGGCTGCGTCCCTCCCTGGGCGAAACCCGTAATGAAGTCTGCCCCCGCTGTAAGGGCCAAGGCACGATTCGTGGCGTGGAGTCCCTCTCCCTGTCCATTATGCGCCTGATTGAGGAAGAGGCCTTCAAGGAACGGACCGCCGAGGTGCGTGCCATTCTGCCGGTGCCGGTGGCAACCTTCCTGCTGAACGAAAAACGCAAGCACTTGGCTGAAGTTGAACGTCGCCAGCAGATCAAGGTCGTGATCATTCCGAACCCGCACTTCGATACGCCTCATTACGAAGTACAGCGAATCCGTGACGACAACGTTTCGGTAAACGAAGCCAGCTACCAGATCCAGGTTGAGCACGACGACCACGCGGCGTACGAAACCGCCCTGCCCAAGGAAATCGTCCGCCCTGAAGCCGCGGTCAAACGTGTCACCCCGCTCGCCCCGGCACCGATCATCGCGACCCAAACCACGGAAGAGATCGGACTGCTGAAGCGCCTGTCCAGAAAAATCGTCAAACTGTTCGGCAACCCGGAAAAAGCCGAAGAGCAAACCGCTCAGGAAAAGCCCAAGAGTACGCAGCAGCCCCGTCAGCGCCAGCGTCGTGAGCAAACTCGCTCGCAACAGCCCCAAGGTGGCAGACAGCCAGAGCGGGAGCGTGGTGATCGCGATCGCCGTCAGGGCGGTCAACAATCACAGCGCAATGCAGACGCTCGTCGCCAGGACCAACGCCAGTCCAATGAGTCGCGCCAATCCTCGGAGCAGCGCCAGCAAAGCCAGGCGGAGAGCAAAGGACGTCACGGCCAGTCCCAGGCGTCCAGCCAGCAACGCAACGGAGCCGCCGTTTCCGATGTGGTCAACGAAGAGTTCCGCCGTCCTCGTCGCCCTAAAGGCGAGCCCGTAGCACAGCAGGAACGACCAGCCCCTCAGGAAAAGGCACCGCAACCCGAGCGCGCCCCCCAGCAGGAGAAAGAACCTGTTTCGGCAGCGCCAGCCAAACCAGAACCCCGTCCGGCTTCTGAACAGGCTGAAGCAGCATCTGCCGATGGCGAAAAGCGTCGTAGCCGTAACCGCCGCGGACGTGGCCGGGGTGAGCGTGACGAGCGCACTGACAAAGCGCCCCAAACCGCCGCCCAGCCCAAAGCCGAGACTGCTCAAAAGGCGGCCGAGGACACTGCGACAGCAGAATCTCGCCCGACAGCCCCAGCTGCCGCTGAGACAACGGAAGCCACAGGCGCGAGCCCAACGGCCGCACCTGTGGCCGCAGCAGTCGCAAGTACTGTTGTTGCTGCAGAGCCCGTTGTGAAGGCAGAGGCACCGGTCCAGGCTGAGAGCAAGGCCGAGCCACAAGAGGCTGCCGCGACGACTCAAGCAGTAGAGCAGGCCAAGGATCAGAAACAGCCTGAACCCGTGGCTCCACAGCAAGCTGCCGAAGCCTCTGCTGCAAAAGCGGAAAAGCAGGACATCCAAGAGCCAGCTGCCGCCGCCGGGCAAGGCATTGAAGCAGCAACCGCTGAAGCCAAGCCGGAAGTAGCGACCGAAGCAGAGCAACCGGCGACCGCCGGAGCAGACAAAGCCCCTGGACGTCGCTCCCGTGACCAGCGCCGCCCGGAGCGTTCCGCTGGTAACCGGGGTCAGCGCGGCGCCGAGGCCCAACCTGCTCAGGAACCAGCGGCCAGTCAGCCGACGGAAAGCACTGCAGCGGTGTCCAAACCCGCTTCAGAAGAAGCAGCGACGCCAGCTGCACCGGAACAGAAAGCGCCGGCGGCAGCAGAGCCAGCTAAGCCTGCTGCAGAGCCCGTTAAACCTGTCGTAGAGCAACAAGCTCCACAACAACAGGCCGCGCCTGCCGGGGATACGCCACAAGCAGTGGAACAAAGTGCTCCGAAACGCGCGCCGAACGACCCTCGGGAGGTTCGCCGCCGCATGCTGGAAGCTCAGAAACAGGCCGAAGCGGCCGCGGCAGAGAAAAAGGACGATCAGCAGCCCTAGTCTCTGCCGACTAAAAGCAAAGGGGGCTTAATGCCCCCTTTGCTTTTTCCCCGGCCTTGATCAGACATATCTCCCTGCCCTCCCTAGCCACGGGCGGCTATGATATGCTTTGCAACCTTTTAGGACGCCTCTCAACTCTGCGGGACAGCCCATGACCAAGATCACCACCTCCCCACTCTCATCAGCTGATATTTCTGCACTGGAAGAGATTCTGTTCGACGACCGCTTTGCCGAGGACGCTCTGGATTACTTCGGAGTTCATGGCGCCTTATCGGCCTTGGCGGTGGGCCCCTGTGAAATGACCCCCGAGGCCTGGGTGGAGCTCGCTTTTGGTCGCCCGGTCAGTGCAGCCGACGTCAAAGAGTACGACTTTGTCGTGCAAACCCTGAGCCGTATTTTTCATAACATTCGCAGTGAGCTGAATCAGGAAGAACCCATTGAGCTGCCGGCGGAAACCTATGAGGATCGGGATGCCCTGACCAACTGGTGCGCGGGCTTTGTGGAGGCCTTTCTTGCCAACGAAGAACAGTGGTTTGAGCAGAAGCAGGAGCTGGTAGCGGAATTCCTGTTGCCGATCATGGCCCTGTCGAACCTGTTCGACGACGAAGACTTCACCGAGATTACCACCAATCCCAAATTGATGGCTCAATTGAGTGAGCAAATCCCCGAAGTTCTGACAGACCTCTATCTCCTGTTTCATAGCGGCGAATAAGGCCGCTATGAAACCAGCCCCCGGCTGCCCTCAAAGCCGCCTGAGCCAGGTATCAACCCTGCCCCAGATATAGGCGAGCAAGCGGCGGTACCACAAAGGTTGCAGCCAGTCGCGCAGATTTTGCTCTTCACTTTCGACAAAACTGCTCTGAAAAAACTCCTGCACACATCTGGCAAAGCGGGGGTCATGGACTTCCTGATTCGCCTCTAGATTCCAACGCTGATTCCAGTGATCCAGGTTGCAGGATCCGATCGAGACCCAGTCATCCGCCAGAATCACCTTGGCATGAATAAAGCGGGGCTGGTACTCATAGATCCGCACCCCATAATGCAGTAGCTGCTTATAGTACCGCCAGGACGCAAAGCGTACGCCGGGATGATCCGTTTTGGGGCCAGGCAGCAATACCCGCACATCCACACCGCGCTTGGCGGCCCGCAACAAAGTACGTCGAATACGCCGGGAAGGAACAAAGTAAGGTGTCGCAATCCATACCCGTCGGTTGGCCTTACGGGTTCGGGAAAGAAGCTCGCGCAAAATGCCCTGATGCAGGTGCCCATTAGCCCAGGCGACTCGTCCGGACATGCTGCCAACCATAGGACTGCGCCTGGAAGAAAGCCCCAGGGGCTGCTCAGCGGTGCGAGACCAAACCTGAAAAAACAGCTCCCGCCACTGATCAATGACGGGCCCTTCTATTTTAACCGCAACGTCCAGCCAGCTCTCCGGGGCTTTTACCACCTGGTCGGAAGAATCGACAACCGGCCAAAACTTATCCGTAATACAAAAGCCGCCCACAAAGGCCACCGTCTGGTCAACAATGATCAGTTTGCGATGATCCCGATGAAAGTTGGTTAGCCAGTTCAGCAGGCGGATCGGGTTGTACCACACCAGCTCTATGCCAGGATAACGCAGTCGTACCCGATCCTCGGCGGAGAGCCCGTTGGAACCGAAGTGGTCCAGCAAGACATACACCTGAACCCCCCGCTCGGCAGCCTGGCGCAGGGCTTCAATTAACAGGGAGGCGAAACGGCCCGATTCGATCAGATACATCTCAAAGAGAATCTGGCTCCGCGCCTCGGCGATGGCCGCTAAAAAGGTCTGCCCGCACTGCTCGCCGTCGACGAGCAACTGAAATTCGTTGCCGGGCAAATAGCGGTAGCGCTGGAACACGCTTATCCCTGACCGGCCGGTGCTTCCCACAACTGCCATACGGGCTTCACGCCTGCGGGCAGGGGTGGATAACGGCCGATTTCCTGCCACGACATGCCCGGCATGTGGAAATCACTACCACAGGAAGCATAAAGTTCATATTGTCGGCATAACTCGGTTAACAGCCCAATACGCCCTGAATCCAGGTTGGCAACCGCCACCTCTATCGCCTGCCCACCGTAGGATTTGAATTCCTGAATCAAGCGTCGCAACTTGGCCGTGGTTTGTTTATAGCGCATCGGGTGCGCGATCACTGCCACCCCGCCGGATTCGACAATCGCCTTGACCACCTCCTCAAGAGAGGGCCAGAACTGCTTCACATCCCCCAGTTTTCCCGCTCCCAGATAGCGATCAAAGGCCTGTTGAACGCTCTCCACATGCCCTTGCTCGACCAAATAGCGGGCAAAGTCGGGCCGCGCCGGTACCCGGTCCGGCCCCAACATGTCCCGGATGCCGTCCCAAACATTGCCAAAGTTTTGTTTGGCCAGTCGATCGGCGATTACCCTGGCGCGCTCCAGGCGATTGTTATGCTGCAATTGGGTCATTGCTTGAATAGAGGAAGCCTCAGGGTCGATCTGAAGCCCAACGATATGCAAGGTCATGCCATTCCAGGCACAGGAGAGCTCGATTCCATTAATCAGCTGAATGCCGCAATTTGTGGCCGCCATCCGAGCCTCTTCCAGGCCATCAAGCGTATCATGATCAGTTAAGGCGATAGTCTGCATGCCCAGTTCCTGGGCACGCAGCACTAACTCCGTTGGAGTCAGCGCGCCGTCTGACGCAGTGCTATGAAGATGTAGGTCAATACCACGTGACAGCATTAGATCCATGTCTCTAAACCGCGTCAGTATACACGCGAGCTAATAAATACAGTATGATTCATGCACACTTAGGGCGACAAAACCATACTATGAAATTTTTATTCGACTTTTTTCCAGTCCTGGTCTTTTTCATTGTCTATAAAGTTACAGACAATATCTATCATGCAACAGCGGTACTTATTGCCGCCACCATCTTCCAGGTCGGCTATACCTGGTTCAAACAACGGCGAGTCGAGCGAGTCCATTTAGTCACGCTGATCTTTGTGGTGCTGCTGGGTGGCCTCACCCTGTTGTTTCAGGACGACACCTTTATCATGTGGAAGCCGACCATTGTGAACTGGCTGTTTGCCGCCATCTTGCTGGGCAGTGCTTTTATCGGCGAAAAAAACCTGCTGCAGCGCATGCTTGAGTCCAATCTTCAACTGCCCTCGCCCGTCTGGCGCAATCTCAACTATGCCTGGATTCTGTTCTTCATTGCCAGCGGCGTCCTGAACCTTTATGTGGCTTATAGTTTCAGCCAGGAATTTTGGGTGAACTTTAAGCTGTTCGGCCTCTTGGGATTGACCTTCCTGTTCGTGTTACTGCAGGGGATCTATCTGTCGCGCTTTCTTCAGGACGAGCCGGATAAACCCGTAGCGGATCGAGACCAACAGTAATCCGCTTAGCTTCCTCGATTAACGATAACAAACAGCCGTAGCGATATCATGACCATGTACTATGCCATTATTGGCGAAGATTCTCCCAACAGTCTGGAGAAGCGCCTGAAAGCCCGGCCGGAGCATTTAGCCCGCCTGGAGCAGCTGAAAAACGAAGGCCGCCTGTTGGTGGCCGGCCCGTTTCCGGCCATCGACAGTCCTGACCCCGGTAGCGCCGGTTTTAGCGGCAGCCTGATTGTGGCGGAGTTTCCATCCCTGGCCGCAGCCCAGAGCTGGGCGGAAGCCGACCCCTACCGGACTCAAGGCGTCTACCAAAACGTTAAGGTCATGCCTTTTAAGGTAACCCTCCCCTAGTTGCCTTGACCGTCACCATCACAGGCGACGACGAGTGTTGGGTAGCCGCGATCAACCGCACCTTGAAGTGCTGGACTACCCTTACGAAACAGATACGAATGATAGTTTAGGATTATCTCCGTGAAGAAAACGCTTATTCTCTTGACCCTGATGTTGACCTGCTCTGGCGCCTTTGCCCAGAGAATGTACATTGATGACAACAATCAGGTGCCTCTGCGTACCGGCCAAGGCATTCAATACCGCATCATTCACGCAGGACTTTCAGCCGGAACCCCGGTTGAACTTCTCCAGCAAGACAAAGAAAGCGGCTATAGCCTGATTCGCGAGCCCGGCGGCAAGCAAGGCTGGGTTCCCACCCGCTATTTGACCGCCGAGCCCATTGCACGGGATCAGCTGAAGCGTGTTCAGCAAGAGCTTGAGCGCCTGAAAGCAGAAAATGCCCGCTTTGGCGACACCAGCCGGTCACTCGGCCAACAGACCAAAGAGCTGGAAGCACAAAATGCCCGCCTGACCCAAAGCAACGAACAGCTGCAAGAGGAGCTGTTGCGGATCAAGCGGATCTCTGAAAATGCCATTAACCTGGATCGTCGTAATCGTGAGTTACGAGAGGAAAACCAACAGCTCAAGAGCGAAGTGGAGCTGCTCACGGCCGATAACCTGCGCCTGAAAAGTAATGCCGACACTGAAAAAATGCTGACCGGTGCCGGCCTCATCGGTATCGGTATCCTGATCGCCCTGGTACTGCCCCTGCTGAAACCCAAGAAAAAGAGCAGCTGGGCCTAAGCCTCTCATTAGCCTGTCTGAACCATACTCGGGGCGGCCCTTGCTGCCCCGATTTTGTTTGGCCCTTCCCTTCTAGATTGCGCTCCCTTTCACGGAAGGCGACAACCGTTTTGACACCCCTTTGCTAACCGCGTATAAAAACCGAAACGTGACAAACAGAGGGTGCCCATGAATTCGACAATGCGTAACCACAGCGAGAAGCGCGACTTCATCCGCATGAAGGTAGATACTCAGATCGAGCTGCGAGTTTCTGGTTCAGAAAAGGTTCTGCAGGGCATCTGCCGCGATCTTAGCGGCACCGGAATGGCAGTTGAGGTGGATGAAGACTTCGCTGTGGGTACTCGGTTACTGGCCTGTCTCTCCTCCAGCAACAATAAGTTCCCGCCGTTTGAGGCCAATGTGCAGGTGATCCGCTCCTCTACCCTTGCCAATGGCCGCTATCTCCTGGGAATGGAAATACAGCATGTCGCTGACTAGGTAGCAAACGGCAGTGTTCAGACCAGTGCCACAATACACTGGTCTGAAACCCGATACGTTACTCAGGCATTTTCAATTCTTTGGGTGATACGATCACGCCGTTATTGTCAGCGTAAACATATTCGCCCGGGTTGAAGGTGACTCCACCAAAAGTGACGGGCACATTCAGATCACCAATGCCACGCTTCTCGGTTTTCTTCGGATGGGTGCCCAGCGCCTGAACGCCCAAATCCGTCTCCGCGATCACATCCACGTCCCGAATGCAGCCGTAAACGATAATGCCTTCCCAGCCGTTGCGGGCGGCTTTTTCGGCCAGCATATCGCCCAACAGGGCCGCGCGCATGGAGGCACCACCATCGACCACCATCACCTTGCCCTTGCCATCCTTCTCCACCTGCTCCTTGACCAGGGAGTTATCTTCAAAGCATTTGACGGTCACAATCTCACCACCAAATGAGTCCCGGCCTCCCAGGTTCTGGAACATGGGCTCTACAACCTGAACCAGCTCAGGATAGGCATCACAAAGATCGGGGGTTACATATCTCATGTCAGACTCCTTTTTATGCGTTAACTTCATAATCCTGCATGATCGCAGAATCAATAATTAATACTCCGGGTGGACGGGCGTACGACGCCGCCTTTTTGGCTTCCACCACCATAGCATGGGCCACTTTCTCCGCGGCAATGGGCTTGATCCGGTTGAAGGGGCCCTTCATAAAAGGGGATGCCCAGCCCAATAAATGCCCGCTCAAAGACTCCAGGGGGCGCGCTTCATCCCGGTCCCCCAATAACAATGATGGACGAAAGATACTGAGATAGGGGAAGTTCAACCGTTCCAGCGCTCTCTCCAACTCCCCTTTGACCCGGTTGTAGAAGAACAGCGATTGAGGATCAGCGCCGATGGCACTCACCACCAGAAAATGGCTGGCCCCCTGAGCACGTGCTTCTTTCGCCACCAGCAAGGGGTATTCCAGATCGACTTTGCGAAACGCAGACTCGCTGCCGGCTTTCTTCATGGTCGTGCCAAGACAGCAGAAGATGTCATCCACCTGCATTCCTGCCAGGGCCTGAGACAGCTGATCAAACTCAACCACCACTTGCTTTAGCCGACTGTGCACCAAAGGAGCCTTGCGCCGCCCCAGTACAATCACCTCGCCATAGAGCCCCGAGTCCAGCACCGCCCTCAGACAATGACTGCCAATCAGGCCGGTAGCCCCCAGTATCAGCGCTTTTCTACTGGAACCTTGTTTCGACACAGAGATCTCCTTACTCGTTTATTTGCAAGGATTGCCGAGTAAGATCCAACTCGGCGAGCCATGCTTGAAGGGCGTTCAGGATCAAACCCTGCTCGCCCCGCTCAAGGGTCACTACAAAGGGGTCCAGAAACTCACCCAGGGTTTCCAACGGAGTCTCAACGGTAAGCGCTTTTGCGCCCCGGCCCCAGTGATCCATCAAGAGCATAGCATCCTTGCGCGCCTGCGCTGCGCCCGTTTTCGGAAGCACCACCGCTAACGGCAGGGCGATCCGCTCAACTCCCGGCCAGGCTGAATGCCGAGCCTTTTTCGAGACCGACCAAACCCCATTGCGCCGCGCCCAACGCAGCCTCTCCAGAATCAGTCCGGCAGGCTCCACTTCCGGGCCTTCGGCCACGCCACTGGCCACCAGTTCTTTCTTTTTTAACCGCCACTGGGTCCAGCCCGGTATCCAGCCCATCGCAGAGTAATAGGTAAATCGGGGTGCCAGAAGAGCCAGGCCCGCCAGCTGTTCCGAAGCGATGGTCTGCAGCCCCAGGGCGGCAACGATCAGCATGCCGCTCCAGCCCTGTCCGACCCAGACGGGACGCAGCCCCGACTGCTCAATCACAAAGTCATTTACCGCCGGCAGATCATCACGCCAGAAATCTTCTGCTTTATTACCGAGATAGTTTTGATTCGTCGGCGACAGACCATGCCCTCTGAGCTCTGGAAGCCAGACATCATAGCCCGCCCGGGCCAAGCAGGCTGCCAGCCCTTTGGCATCGCCCGTCACCCACTGATGACGATTGCAAAACAGGCCGTGGAGCATCACCAGTGGGGGCTTGTGACCTGTTTGACCGGGGTCATTGATGCGAGTGACCGCCACCCGAACTGTTGGATCCTGCCCCCGTTCTGGTTTGAGCAGATAAACATCCTCGGTCAAATCGCCTATTAACTCCGCTGACATCAATGCCACCGGAAACAAACGACTGCTGCTACGCATGAGTTGACCTTGCCACTCCCATAATGCCCGACTCCCGGGCAATTCTGCTTCATTCCAAAACACTAACAGCGGCCAAAGCCGCTGTTAGTGTTTGGTGCTTGGTTTGGGTTTAGATCTGTTTGTCTGCCAGGAAGAACCAGGTATCCAGCACCGAGTCCGGGTTCAGGGACACGCTGTCGATGCCCTGGTCCATCAACCATTTGGCGAAGTCAGCATGATCCGAGGGGCCCTGGCCGCAAATACCGATGTATTTCCCGGCAGCCTTGCAGCTCTTGATCGCATTGGACAGCAGTGCCTTGACCGCATCATTACGCTCATCAAACAGGTGAGCCACGATACCTGAGTCGCGGTCCAGACCCAACGTCAACTGGGTCAGGTCGTTGGAGCCGATGGAGAAGCCATCAAAATACTCCAGGAACTGATCCGCCAGCAGTGCGTTGGCCGGCAGCTCACACATCATGATCACACGCAGACCGTTTTCTCCCCGCTTGAGGCCATTCTCCGCCAAAAGCTCCATAACCTGCTTGGCTTCGCCGACCGTACGGACAAAGGGCACCATGATTTCCACGTTGGTCAGGCCCATCTCGTCACGCACTTTCCGAAGCGCACGGCACTCCAGCTCGAAGCAATCACGGAATGATTCGGAGATATAGCGGGACGCACCCCGGAAACCCAGCATTGGGTTTTCTTCGTCCGGCTCATAGATCGTGCCGCCGATCAGGTTGGCATACTCGTTTGACTTGAAGTCAGACAGTCGTACGATCACTTTTTTCGGTGCAAAGGCCGCCGCCAGTGTCGCAATGCCTTCCACCAGTTTTTCCACATAGAATTCAACCGGGCCCGCATAGCCGCTAATCCGCTTGTCCACGGCCAGCTTCACGTCACGGGGCAGCGACTCGTAGTTGAGCAGCGCTTTCGGGTGCACGCCGATCATGCGGTTGATGATGAACTCCAGACGGGCCAGCCCCACCCCTTCATTGGGCAGCGATTGGAAGTCAAACGCACGATCCGGGTTACCCACGTTCATCATGATTTTGAACGGCAGCGGCGGCATGGATTCCACACTGTTCTCGCGCAGTTCAAAGTTCAGCATACCTTCATAGATCAGCCCGGTATCACCTTCGGCACAGGAGACCGTGACCGGCTGACCATCTTTCAGAACGCTGGTGGCCTTACCACAGCCCACCACGGCTGGAATCCCCAGCTCACGGGCAATGATGGCCGCGTGACAGGTACGACCGCCGCGGTCGGTCACAATGGCGGCAGCCCGTTTCATCACCGGCTCCCAATCGGGGTCGGTCATATCAGTGACCAGCACGTCACCTTCCTGAACCTTGTCCATTTCCTGAATGCTGGTGACAACGCGAACCACACCGCTGCCAATTTTCTGGCCGATACTGCGCCCTTCCAGCAACACCTTGCCGGTTTCCTTGAGCAGGTAGCGCTCCATCACCGCGCTGCGATGGCGGCTTTTCACCGTTTCCGGACGGGCCTGGACAATATAGATCTTGCCATCGTCACCATCTTTCGCCCATTCGATATCCATGGGACGACCATAGTGCTTCTCGATGATCAGCGCCTGCTTGGACAGCTCAATCACTTCATCATCGGTAATACAAAAACGGCTACGCTCTTCAGGCTCCACCTTCACGGTTTCAACGGAGCGTCCCACGGAGGAATCAGCGCCGTAGACCATTTTGATCATCTTGCTGCCCATGTTGCGGCGCAGGATCGACGGACGATTCGCTTCCAACGTGGGTTTGTGCACGTAAAATTCGTCAGGGTTCACCGCACCTTGTACAACGGTTTCCCCCAGACCATAGGATGCAGTGATAAACACCACATCACGGAAGCCGGATTCAGTATCCAAAGTAAACATCACGCCACTACAGGCGGTTTCACTCCGCACCATGCGCTGAATACCCGCGGACAGCGCCACCTGGTGGTGGTCAAAGCCGTGGTGCGCGCGATAGGAAATCGCACGGTCATTAAACAGGGAAGCAAACACCTCTTTCACGGCGTGCTTCAAATTGTCGATACCCACAATGTTCAGGAAGGTTTCCTGCTGGCCGGCAAAGGAAGCATCGGGAAGATCTTCCGCAGTGGCAGAGGAGCGGACGGCCACGGCCAACCCGTCATTACCTTGCTGCAGCTTGGCAAATGCCTCTTCCAGAGTTTGGTCCAATTTGGAGGGAAATGGGGTCTCAACAATCCAGCGGCGGATTTTGGCGCCAGTCTCCACCAGGGAGTTCACATCATCGACATCCAGGGCATCGAGGGCGCCCTTGATCTTCTGATCCAGGCCATCAGTGGCCAAAAAATCACGGTAAGCTTGCGACGTGGTTGCAAAACCACCAGGGACAGATACACCTTTCTTGGAAAGATTGCTGATCATCTCGCCCAGGGAAGCGTTTTTACCGCCAACCCGTTCGACATCTTTCATACCCAGGTTTTCAAACCAAATGATGTAGTCTTCCAAATTGCATCTCCCTTCCAGATCAGTAACTTGCCGGAATGATATTGCGGGATGGTCAAATTCTGGCCTTTAAATTTAGTGCCACGCCTGGCCCGCGAAACCTGTTGAAAGGCGCCTCCTCAAGAGGAGCATGACCGCACGGGGCGCCAGTCTATCACATTTTTTCCGGCAAAATGTATTACTCAAATCGCCTTCTCCACAGATAAAACCCAGCGTTTTACCCACTCCCAGCTCAACACCTGACCCGCTTTGATTGCAAATCGGTTACAGCCGATTAAGCTAGCAGGATACCCTCGATTGGCAGGAATAACTTTTTCATGAAGCGAACCGCATTCTTTATTTCCGACGGTACCGGAATTACGGTGGAAGGCTTGGGGCATAGCCTACTGGCCCAGTTCGAAACCATTGAGTTTGAACATATCACCCTTCCTTATATCGACACCCTGGCCAAAGCCGCAGACGCGGTAAAGCGTATCAACCAGGCGTGCGTGACAGACGGTGTCAGGCCCATCGTCTTTGACACTATTGTGAACAAAGAGATTCGGGATGTCATCGCAAGCAGCGAAGGCTTCAACGTGGATGTGTTCGATACCTTTCTGGCACCCCTGGAGCAGGAATTCGGCCATAAATCATCCTATACGGTCGGCAAGACCCACTCCATTCACCAAAACGACACCTATTCCCGCCGGATCGAAGCGGTGAACTATGCCCTTGATAACGACGACGGTGCCCGTACCCAACGGTATGATGAGGCCGACATTATTCTGGTGGGTGTCTCCCGCAGCGGCAAAACCCCGACCTGCCTGTACCTGGCACTGCAATATGGCGTGAAAGCCGCCAATTACCCGATCACCGAAGAAGATATGTTTGACTCGAAACTCCCCGAGGCACTACACCCTCATCGGAATAAGCTATTTGGCTTGACCATTGAGCCGGACCGCCTGGCGCTCATCCGTAATGAGCGTCGACCGAACTCGCGCTATTCGTCCCTAAAGCAATGTCAGATGGAAGTGGAAGAAGTCGAGCAGCTCTATCACAAAGAGCGGATTCCGTACCTGAACTCCACGGAATGCTCCATTGAAGAGATCGCAACCCGGATCATGATGCAGACGGGGCTGAAACGACGCACCCGCTAACGAAGGTACTGGGCCTGTGAGGCGACCCCACAGGCCTCAAACGAGAACGCGGCGAACAGAGAAGTCGCCGCGTCTGTCCCATCATCAAAGACGTTTCAGCTCCAACCCCAGCTTCTCCGCCACGGACTGGTCTCTCTCCCCAATCACAATCGCGGTGCTTGCCAAGGCCGGATCCAGGTAGGTTTGGGCCACTCGTCTCAGATCATCCAGGCTCACCTGCAAAATGCGGGCACGGAAGCGGCGACGCTGCTCCGGAGTCCGTCCAAAGAGGCTGGAGTGAAAGGCACTCTTGGCCTCCCCCGCCGGCGAACGGGGCTTGTCGATCTGACTGATGACACCCAGAATGGCCTGCTCGAGATCTTCCGGATCCTGGGGATTATTGAGCAGCCACTGGACGGAGGCATCAAAGTCATCCAAGGTCGCTTCAATGCGCGGATCCCGGTAGGAATAGAACCGGAATGCCGAAATGGAGCTGTCCTGCCCGGCTCCCGCGCCATAGGCGCCGCCTTGTTCACGGATGGCCCGGTGCAGATAGCAGTTACGCAAGTAGCCGCCCAGTACACTTAGCGCGGCTGCATCGGGATGCTCCACCGGAACCGTCGGATAGGCTTTGGCGCAGAAGTTCACCTGGGTGTTGGCCAACCAGGCCTCTTGCACACGCCCACGGACCGGGGGCAGCGAAAAGGCAGGGCCTGATAGGGTTTGATCCGCCGCGCGCCATATCCGCTCCAGATTTTCGGAAAAACGGGCCAGTTCTTCTTTTTCCGCCACAATCAAGTGTTGGCGGGGCACCTCGACCAAAAGACGGTGCATGCCCTGCAACTGGTCACAGACCGCCGCCACCTGATCGGAAGATTCCATGGCCTGATCCAGTGCCTTGATCCAGCGAATCCCTTCCAGCCCCCCAATGCGATAAGACAGTGCGGCAGAAGGCGCCATCGCACTGACCGCGGCTCCCATCGCCAAGGCATGGCCATTGCTGGTGACCGCCTGCTCGCGCCGGGCACGGATTTGGGACACCAACTCCCGAACCCGGGCGGTATCATCAAAGCGGGCCGACAGGAACGACTCCCGCATCAGCTCGCTGACCGCCTCCTGATTGCGGTTCAGGGCCTTGGCACTCAACACCAGATAACCCGACGCACTCTGCTCATCGTCAATCATACCCTTGATCTCAGAGTACGCACTGATGCCGCCCGACACCGCGGATTGCCAATCCTGCATTTCCAGATAGGAGCGCTCGCCAGCCCCCACCTCTGTTAGGCAGTAGGTATAAAGCGGCAGCAACTGCTGCTGTTGCTCGTCGATTTGGGGCAGCGCCGAAATCATCTGCTGGTACACAATGCCATTGGTACCCTGGCCGTAACAGGTCAGCTCGGGCCAGTTTCCGGCAGCTTCAGGTTCGGGGATCTGAATATCGACCGGAATATCCGCCAGACCGACTTTCGGGAGAATACCCTCGTCCTCTTTCATCTCCTGCCGGGCCAGCAAGCTCTTGCTTTGCTCGATAATCTGCTGCTGTTCTTCCTCGGAGAGAGAGGCCTTGATTGCTGCCAGCTTCTCCTCAATGACCCGGGCGCGCTGGGCATCGAACTCGCTATCCGGACTCAGCGTCAGCAGAACCCGATGAGGGTTGTCCAGCAGCAGCGAGCGAACCAGACGCTTGATGTAATCCGGGTCCTTGATCTTCTCACGCAGGCTCGCCAAGGCCGGTTCCAGATCCAGCACAGCGGTGGGATCCCCCCCATGAAGCGCTGATGGCAGACCCGCCAGCACCAGCTGCAAACCGTAGGGATAGTGGTCACCGGCAATTTCACGCTGACTCAATTCCAACTGGTGCAGGATTGCTTCCAGACGCTCCTGGGAAACGCCCTGCTCGGCAACGTCTTTGAGCACATCCAGTATCAGCTGCTCCACCTGTTGCGCCCGGTCCGCCTCGCTGCCATCCAGACCGCACACAAACACCATTTCGCGATTGGAATCTTCCAACCCACACAGCGGTGACGGCGCCCGTCCCAGCTCGGTTTTTTCCAGCGCCTTCATCAAAGGGGAGGCGCTGTTTTCCAACAGCACATTGCTCAGCAGGTGTGCTTCAAGATTCTGCTCCAGCTTAAAGGAATGCCCCAAAAGCCAACCCATCACGACATGGGTCTTCTCCGCCGGGTCCTCCGTCGAGGCTAACGGGTAGCTTTCCTGGACCCGCACCGGTGAGAAGTAGCGCTTTTCATCGGGCACACTGACCACCGCATCCAGCCGTTTAAAGCGATGCAGTGCCTTTTCCTCAAACTGCTGCTGCAGATCCTTGGCCGCCAGATTGCCATAGGTCATGAAAATGGCATTACTGGGGTGGTAGTGCTTCCGGTAGAAAGCAACCAGCTGATCGTAAGTCAGATCGGTAATATGCTCCGGCTCTCCCCCACTGTTGTAATGATAAGTGGTGGTGGGATAGAGGTATTTGGTCAGGGTCTGCCACAGCGTGCTGACCGGCGAGCTCATCGCTCCCTTCATTTCGTTATAGACCACCCCTTTATACACCAGCTTGCTCTCGGGATTTTCCATCTCCTCAAACTCAAGGCGATGACCTTCCTGAGCGAAGTCCAGCGGGTCCAGACGGGCAAAAAACGCACAATCCAAATACACATCCAGCAAGTTGTGGAAGTCTTTCAGGTTTTGGCTGGCAAAGGGATAGGCGGTCCAGTCGCTGCTGGTAAACGCATTCATAAAGGTATTCAGGGAGCGGCGCACCATCAGAAAGAATGGGTCCCGTACCGGATAACGCTCGCTGCCGCACAGCGCCGTGTGCTCCAGAATGTGAGCCACCCCCGTGGAGTCCGTTGGAATCGTCTTGAACGCCACCAGAAAGACATTTTCGGTATTGTCCGCGGCCAAATGGAAATGTCGTGCCCCCGTTTCCCGATGCCGATATTCATGCACATCCAGTTTGAGTGCGGCAATCGAGCGCGAACCGATATAGTCAAAGGTATCAAAGGGAGCTGCGTTATTGGCTGGTGACATCATAAGGTTTTGGCTTTTCCTAAACTGTTTGGGTTGCACGGCGAAGGCTTATATATAAGGATGGAGCGATCCAGCACACCACAGAGGCTGGTCTGAAGCTCTTCTTATTTTCTCGAACCGGAGACCCCCACGAGCCTCTCTTAAGCGGCCGGTTAACGGCTATAGTACAGATTGCCTTAACCAGAACGAAAAGTTCCGGGAGCCGAATTAACAGCACACGCCGTCAAGCTGAGCTAGAATACCTGCTAGCATAACGAGAAATCCAATCGGTGATAACATCTGGTCGTACAGCAATTCGGCCAAATCGTGAGCACGTACTCAAGCTATAGGGCGGACTGGTTAACAAGACGCCCAAACCCATGGCAGAGTTTCGACAGATGCTATAGCAGGGCTATTGTGCCGAAAGGATTCCGATCTCAAAGCACCTAGTATACGTGAGTTCCTATTCGTTCTCAGCCCTGGACACCTTGCAGTAGAAGTGAGCCCTATGACCGACTCCGTTCCATCTCCATCGCCAACGTCGACCCTGGAGACTCAAAACGCTGCCTCCCCCGCGGGAGCACCCGGTCTGGCCAGCCAGAAGTCCCATCTGCTGATTGAGCCCTATTGGCTGGAGCGCAAGAAATACCTTCAGGAATTGAAGAAAATTCCCGAATTAAAGACCCGTTACGCCAAGGCACTCGCCATTTACCTGTTACGGCGCCTGCTTTGGTCATTTGCTTTCTTCCCGATCTTTATTGCCTTTTGGGTTCCCTTTGTCCTGTCCAGGTTCAATCTGGTGGCCATGGTTTCCGAGTGGCTCCCCACCCTTCAGAACTTTGTTCAATCGGATCCTCAGGCCCAGGCCGCAACCATGGAAACCCTGGTGATCGCCTGGTTTTCAATCGGTTTTATTTTCGCGATCTTTGACATGGTGCTCACGCCCTTCAAGTCTCCTTACGAACAGGAGGCCGACATTCATATGAAGGCCTGGGAAGCCTTAGAGAAGCGCACACAATAGTTAACAATTACAAAATCTTAGCGTGAGCCAATTCCTTGCTTTCTGTGACACCGACGACAAATCGGCCAGCCTGCCAGCGAATTGGTTACATTGTGTTTCGAATAGCGATAAGATGAATTACAAGTACAAAACAGAAGTGCATGGATGACAGCCATGGTCGACCTCAGGCCCCTATTACTGATCAATGCCCTCGTCTTTATGCTGCTGCTGACGGCGGGTTTTGCACATATCAAAAATCCTGACGCACCTGAGCTCCCGGCATTTGCCGCCTTGCCTGCTCTCGACTTTTTCCCGCAGACCAGGAAGGCGCCTTCCAGCAGCCCGAAGCCATCTCCTGCCCCGGTTGCAAGCCAAGAAGCCGCAACATCAGAAGAAGCGGTCTTTGCTGACACCTCCGAGATGGTTGCAGAAGTTGCTGATGTGGAGTCCCCTTTTGCCCCTGCCTCGGACGCACCGGCCAGCACTGAACCTCTGGTGGCCGCTCTGGAGCCGGCGACTCCGGCACTCCCGACTTCAATCCCGGCCACCGACCTGAAAACGGTCACGACACCCACGGTGGGCACGCTCACCATTCGCTCAAACGTTCACGACGACCGGGTCCGTATTAATGGCCAGGACTATGGTTCCACCCGCCTGAATCTGGATCTGGCACCGGGCAAGTATGTGGTTGAAGTGACCAAGCCCGGTTACAAAGGCTGGAGCCAGACCGTGGATCTCGCCCGGGGCGATGATCTGGTGATCAACGCCTCTCTGGAAGAGCTGACACAGGTGGAGTTTCGTAATGGCACCTGGCGCCACGGGGTGGTTACCGGTCAAGGCACCTACAGGGCGGCTGACGGCACCTCTTATGAAGGCGGATTTCTTGAGAAACAGTTCCACGGCAGCGGCAAGCTGCAACGGCCTGATGGCGCTCGCTACGAAGGCGATTGGGTCAACGGTAAAAAAGAAGGGTATGGCGTCCTGAGACTTCCCAATGGCGACACCTACACCGGTTACTTCCAGCGCGACCAATTCAATGGTGAAGGCACGCTCACCAAGAGCAATGGCGACATTTACACCGGCCATTGGGCCGACGGCAAACTCAACGGCGAAGGCTCCTTAACCACGCAGCAGGGTCTACTGTACGTAGGGAGCTTTATGGACAACGAGTTTAACGGCTCCGGCGAGATTACCTATCCCGACGGCACCCATTACAGTGGCGGTTTCTCAAAGAGCCTGTTCCACGGCAATGGAGTCTTGACCTACAGCGACGGGAAGAAATATATCGGCCAGTTCATCGAAGGCCAATACCATGGCAAAGGCGAGATACTTAACCCCAATGGCAGCAAGATCAGTGGCACTTTCAAGTTTGGCAAACCCTACGGTCAAGCCACGCTGACCACTCCTGCAGGAGAAGTCTTTACCGCTCGCAGTAATGAGCCGGGCGTGTGCTATCGACTGAAGAGTTACCGGGCAACGCAATGTCCGCCAATGGAAGGCTGGTAGTAGGCTGCTAAACTTTCTGGAACCTTTTGAACGAATTGTAGAAATGGTGCGACGGTTGTTCGATAGACGGGCCGCATCGAGTCGAAACCGAGGTATATCATGACGATAAAAAACGCATTGCTCATCGATGACTCCAAAGTTGCCCGCTTTGCGCTGAGCAAACTTTTGGAAAACTCCAGCATGAATGTGAGCATGGCTGGATCTGCCGAGGAAGCGCTAGATTACCTGTCGCACAACGATTTGCCGGATGTCATTTTCATGGATCATTTGATGCCTGGCATGAATGGCGTGGAAGCCACCAAGGCCATCAAGTCCAATCCCGATACCGCCCATATCCCGATTATCATGTGCACCTCGAAAAAGTCGGCGGAGTTCGAGACGCGCGCCAAGCAGTTCGGCATCTACAATATTTTGACCAAGCCCCCCCAGCCCCAGACCCTCTCCACCATGCTGGAGGAGCTGAATAGCGATATCGTCAACGGCACCCTCAACACGGCACCGATTGATTACTCCTACCTGGGCGCGGAGCTGGATCTGGTTGCCAATGGAGAAGAGCTGAGCATCTCCCCCAACCCACAAGACAATGTGGTTCCAATCGGCAGCTCCAAGGGCACGCCGTCCCTGACTCCTGAATTGATCGAACAGATTGCTCGTACCTCAGTGAAAACAACCATTAATAACCGGATGCATGAATTACTCAGCGACCTGTTCGATGAGCAGCATGCCCATATCAAGTTTCTGCTGGAAAACAGCCAGCAACGCCAAGATTCCCAGCTGTCAGATGCCCTTCAGGAACTGGAAGAGAAACTGGCCCAGCGCCAGGCCGCCCTGAAAGACGAAATCGTTGCCGATCTCGCCCAGACCCTGAGCAACCAGATGGAAGAAGTGGCCAAAGCCCTTCAGGCCAGCAAAAACACGGTGGGTCTGTCAGCCGAGCAGCTTAACGAGCTCAAGGATCATATGACGTCGGTGCAGTCGATCGACACCGAATTCTGGCAAACCCTGCAATCCGAAGCGATTCAGCAAGCCCATGACATTTCTCGGGAAACTGCCGAGGATATTGCCCAACGCACCATTGAGCTGTATGTCCAGAAGCAGCGCCGCGCCAATAGCCGCGCCTACCTGGTGGCACTGGCAACAAGCATTGGGGTATTTACTGCTGGGGTCGCCTACATCGCAGGCTTCCTCGGCTAAGGCTCCCCTGCCGCCCCCGGTGGCGGGCGGACAAAAAAAGGCGGGTTGCGCATTTGCACAGCCCGCCTTTTTTATGTTCAAGAATCCAATCCCTTTAGGCTGACCCACCACCCTGCACAACCCCAATGGGGCCACGGGTAAACAATGCCATCAACTTTTCCATCGGCACCGGCGGGCTGAAGAAATAACCCTGGTAGAAGTCACAGCCATGCTGCTGCAAGAAGCTCAACTGCGCCTTGTTCTCGACCCCTTCGGCCACCACCTTCAACTTCAGCTCATGGCCCAGGGCGACAATAGCGGCCGTAATCGCCGCATCACTGGGGTTCGTTTCAATATCCCGCACAAAACTTCGATCAATTTTGAGGATATCAATGGGGAACCGTTTCAGATAATTTAGGGACGAATAACCGATACCGAAATCGTCAATCGCCAGCGAGACTCCGAGCTCACGCAGCTCGTGCAGGGTTTCGATGGTTGACTGCACGTTATCCACCAGCATACTTTCGGTCAGCTCCAGCTCCAGCATAGCCGGGTCCACGCCCATGTCATCCAGTGCCTGGCGCACCGTCTGCTTTAAGTGCTCTGCCCGACGGAACTGGATGGCCGATAGGTTGATGGCCACTTTCACCGGATATCCCAGCTTGGTCTCCAGAATCCGCATCTCTTGCAAAGCTTTCCTTAACACCCAGGTGCCGATCGGTTCAATGAGCCCAGTCTCTTCCGCCAGCGGAATAAAGACATCCGGCGGCACCACATCCCCCCGGTCATTGATCCAGCGAACCAAGGCCTCGACCCCGACGATCTGGCCGGTCGCCAAATCAAGTTGAGGCTGGTAGTACAACACAAACTGCTCGGCTTCAATGGCCTGGCGCAACTGGCGCTCCAAATCCACCTGACTCAGGGCTCGCTGATGGATTTCATCGGTATAGAACTGGAAGTTATTGCGCCCCAAGGACTTGGCGTGATACATCGCCAAATCCGCGTTACGCAGCAAGGTTTCGAGATCATCCCCATCACCGGGGAAAAGCGTGATGCCCAGGCTCGTGGTCACCAACAGCTCCTGCTGCTGGATATGGATCGGCTGCTGGATTTTCTCCAGCACTCGCTCTGCCATCTGAATCACATCACCCAGTTCGGTAATGCCGGTTAGCAGCAGGGTGAACTCGTCTCCACCAAAACGCGCCACCGTATCCTGAGGCCGGATCGACTCCCGCAACCGCCGGGAAACCTCCTTCAACAACTCATCGCCCACGGTGTGTCCCAGGGAATCGTTGATCGACTTGAACTTGTCCAGATCCATATACATCAGCGCGATCTTGCTGCCATTGCGGCGCGCCACATCAATCGATTTCTGGATCCGGTCAATCATCAAGCGCCGGTTGGGAAGATCCGTCAATGGATCATAGAACGCCAACTGCTCGATCGTATCCCGGGCCTTGCGCAGCTCCGTGTAGTCTTCCGAGGTGGAAACGAAATGGGTGATCTGGCCTGATTCATCGCAGATGGGGGACAGCGTCCCGGTGGACCAGTACAACTCACCGCTCTTGGAGCGATTGCGAAACTCACCTTTCCAGCAAGCGCCCTGCTTAAGATCAGCCAGAATAGCCTGGAACTTAGCCGCTTCCCACGTAGAAACACATAGAAAGGTGGCCTCACGCCCGATTACCTCATCGCGGCTGTACCCGGTCAACTCCATGAAGCGGGGGTTTACATATTCAATCAAGCCTTCCGTGCTAATGATGGTAACCGCATCCGCACTCTGCTCTACCGCTTGGGACAATTTACTCAGCTGTGCCCGAGAACGAATCCGCTCCTGCTCCCGATCAATATGGGTAATGGCATGACCAAGATCCTCTCCCAGCCGCGCCAGCAAGTTGAGCAATTCCCCTTCAAAGACATCCGCTTGCGTCGCGTGCAAGGTTAAAACACCAAACACCTCGTTGTTCACCATCAGCGGAATGGCCGCCGCAGAGCGAAAGCCACCAGCCATGTCGTCTTTGTTCGAAATCTCATCGCCCGAAGTTTCTGACCGCTCCCGGCAGTGGACGATGCGCTGCTCCTTGACCGCCCGGCTCATCAGGTTTTCAACAAACTGACACTGCTGCAGCCCGGCTTGCGATGTTTCCGGATCATTCATTCCGGCATAGCAAACGAGCTGCAATTGCTCGCCCTGCTTTTGCATGATGCATGCATGCTGAAAGCCGCCTTGCTCAACCGCCGCCTCACAAATCTGCTGAAAAAGGGCTTGCTTCTCCTGGAGCTGATTAATCGCTCGGCTACACAAACTCCAAAAGCCATGGAACCGGGTCAGAGACTCCACCGCGGCGATCTGCCGGAATGAGTCCCGGGTCTGACCCCGGGCTACAAGACTCAACAACCCAATGGCACCCACCAGAAGCACAACCGATTGCGCCCACTCCCAAGCGGTGCGCTGAGACAAGCCACCCTGCTGAAGGGCGTTTAATGACAGGATCAGATCCAGACCAGCGACAATGACAACGGTCAGCGCAGCCAGGGATATCAAGCCACTCGCCAGGGCCGCAAGCGGACGCCGACGGCTTTTCAACAAAATATGAGCTGAGCCGGCCAAGACCAGCGCCCATCCTGAAAAGACGATGGCATCCTGGATAAATTGGAATACAACAGACATAAACGTCTTCCAAATACGACAATCACAGAACCCGCTTGCGCGGTGTTTAAACCTGCAGATCTTTCAGCTTAGCACGGACTAACATTTTGTGACGCAAATGTCACAAAAAATTGACTCAAGCCAAGTCTAACCAGAACACAATGCACCAACCCTCCATGCCCTTTTCTTTTCATCGCCCCCTCGTCTGCGGGCAGGCTTCAGAAAAAGCCGGTTATGGTACAATAAGCGACCCAATTCTCTACGGGCGCCCCCATTTCCACCCTGGCAAGCAAGGTTTTCCTGAATGAATCTGTTATTTGTACGCCACCTGACCGTGATCGACTTTTCTTTCCTGCACCCCCTTCGGGGCTTGGTGGGCGAAAGCTGGATTGTCGATGTGGAACTTGAAGGCGAGCTGAACGACCAGGGCATGGTGTTCGACTTCGGGCACGTTAAACAGGTGCTGAAACGGGGGATCGATCAATTTATCGACCACAAACTGGTGGTGCCAAGCCAGCTGCCCGGGTTGGTGGTCGAAGAGGAAAGTGGCCTGGTACAGTTGCAACTTGCGCTTCCCCAGGGCGAAATTCGCCACACCTCTCCGGAACAGGCGCTGGCGCTGCTGAATATTGCCGAGGTGACCCCTGAGCAAATCGCCCCGGTCTTGGCCAGCTACCTGAAGGGTTTGTTACCCGAGAACGTACGCCAAGTTCATTTGCAGCTACGCCCTGAAATTATCGAAGGGGCCTACTATCAGTACAGCCACGGCCTGAAAAAGCATGACGGGAACTGTCAGCGTATTGCCCACGGCCATCGCTCGCGCATCGAAATTCTGAAAGACGGCGTACGCAGCCCGGAGCTCGAGCGGCAATGGGCTGATGCCTGGCGTGATATCTATATCGCCACCGCGGAAGATCAAGCCGCGCTCGTGACGGTCAATGGGATCGAGCACCTGGAATTCCGCTATCAGGCCAATCAAGGTTCATTCTACCTACGCCTGCCTCGCGAACAGGTGTATATGATTGATACCGATTCCACCGTGGAGTGGATTGCCCAGCACATTGCCCAAACCCTCAAAAAGCAGGCTCCGGACAGCCAGTTTCTGGTTCGCGCCTATGAAGGGGTGGATAAGGGCTCCATTGCTATCGCCTAAAACCTATTCAGCCAGACAGCCGGCCCTTATCCGGCAGGGCTGCCTGGCCCACACTCCTTGCATAATGCCCCGAATGCTTCGCACCCTGGCCTGTTGACCGGGCCAGGACTGCGGCATTCAACTTTAAAGTACCCTGTTATAGGTTCTATTAAGGTTGTTACCCGATGCTCAAGCAGTATCTGCCCATCCTGACCTGGCTTCCCAAGTACAACCGAAGCGCGTTCTCAAGTGACCTGGTCGCCGCGGTGATTGTCACCATCCTGCTGATACCCCAGTCACTGGCCTATGCGCTTCTGGCCGGGCTGCCCGCGGAAACGGGCCTTTATGCCAGCATCCTCCCGTTGGTGGCTTACTGCCTGTTCGGCACCAGCCGCACACTTTCGGTGGGCCCCGCCGCCATCATTGCCCTGATGATCGCGGCTGCAACCAGCAACCTGGCAACTCCGGGCACGACGGAGTACGTCACGGCCGCCGTCACACTGGCCTTTGTCTCCGGGCTGATCCTGTGCCTGATGGGCTTGCTGCGCCTGGGCTTTATGGCGAACTTCCTCAGCCACCCGGTTATCTCGGGCTTTGTCACGGCTTCCGCCATCCTCATTGCCGTCGGGCAGCTGGGCTCTTTGTTAGGCCTCAAAATTTCCGGTACCAACCTACCCTCCCTGCTGGGTGAGCTATTCGTGGAATTGCCCAATCTGAACCTCCCCACCCTGGCGATTGGCAGCCTGGCCCTGGCTATTTTGTTCTGGTGCCGGCGCTGGCTGGCCCGGAGCCTTGTCCGGCTGGGACTCAACGATGAACTGGCCACTCTGCTGGCCAAGGGCGGCCCAATCCTCGCCGTGCTGATTACCAGCGTGGTGGTCTGGGGGTGGGAGCTGTCGGCCTCAGGCGTCAAGGTGGTGGGGGCATTCAGCAGCTCATTATCGGGCATTGTGTTACCCAGCACCGACCTGGAACTCTGGCGCGCCTTACTGGTGCCCGCCTTGTTGATCAGTATTGTCGGGTTCGTGGAATCAGTGTCGATTGCCCAGACCCTGGCCGCCAAACGCCGCCAGCGGATTCGGCCCGACCAGGAGCTGATCGGCCTGGGTGCCGCCAACCTGGGGGCCGCCGTTTCCGGAGGATTCCCGGTCACTGGCAGTTTCTCCCGCTCGGTCATCAACTTTGACGCGGGAGCAGCAACTCCGGCAGCCGGTGCTTTTGCCGCCGTCGGCATTGCCCTGGCAGTGGTATTTTTAACCCCGCTGATGGCCATGCTGCCTCAGGCCACCCTCGCCGCGACCATTATTGTGGCCATCTTGTCCCTGGTGGATATTGATGGCATCAAACGCTACTGGTCCTATTCAAAGAAAGACTTTTACGCGTTGCTGGGCACGTTGATCATCACTCTGCTGATTGGTGTTGAAGTCGGCATCCTGTCCGGTATTGGCTTATCCCTTGCATTTTATCTGTATCAAACCAGCCGGCCCCATACCGCCGTCGTGGGCCAAATATCGGGCACGGAGCACTTTCGCAATATCAACCGACATCAGGTGGAAACGGCGCCCCACATCCTGCTGTTTCGGATCGATGAAGGGCTGTTTTTCGCCAATAGCCGTTTCCTGGAGGACCGGCTCTATACCCTGGTTGCACAGAATCCGGAACTGACCGATATCGTGTTGATTTGCTCCGCCATCAACTACATCGACGGCTCGGCCCTGGAAAGCCTAGAGACAATCAATCAGCGCCTGCAAGACTCCGGAGTGCGACTGCACCTTTCCGAAGTGAAGGGGCCGGTGATGGACCGGCTCCAGCGGACCAGCTTCCCCCAGCACTTGAGTGGCGAGATTTTCCTCACCACCTACGCAGCCTGGCGAAAACTTCAGAAGCAGCCCGGTAAACGAGAACCTGATTCAGGTTAAAAACGGCCACCACTTCACACCCACGCACTCTTATACAATACAACAACAGATTCTATACTGAATGTTACATTTAGGAGTGTAAGCATTTCCTTGCGGCTGCACCTCGATTTAGTAGGCGTTATGACAATAAGAATACTGCTGAAACTCCTAACATTCTGGCTGGTGCTGGCCTCTAGTGCCTACAGTCAAACACTCCTTATTTCACCAGGCACCAAGCAACTGGCGCTTGGGACTCATCTGCAATTTCTGGAAGACCCTAACGGGGCTTACCAAATTGACGATCTGATTCAAACTGATTCTGTCATCCCCTGGCAGACGTCCAACCAGAAAACCCTTAACTTCGGTTATACCGACTCGGTCTACTGGACCCGGGTCAGTCTGACCCACTCGGGTACCCAGCCGGAAAGCTATTGGCTCGAGGTGGCCTACCCCGCCCTGGATGATATCCAGCTACACATCATCGGGCCTGACCAGACACGGGAATTTATACAACTGGGAGATCGCCTTCCATATCATCAACGGCTGATTGACCACCCCAACTTTCTGTTTCCAATCGAGTTCATGCCCGGAGAGGAAGTTGTTCTCCTGATGCGTGTGGCCACCAGCTCGTCGTTGCAAATTCCTCTCACCCTGTGGAACGAAGAAGCCTTCGTTAAAAAAGACTACGAACGCACCATGGGGATTTCGATATTTATTGGCATCATGCTGGTCATGGCCGCCTATAACCTGCTGCTGTTCCTCTCAATCCGCGATGTCAGCTACTTCTACTATGTACTGTACACCCTTTCCATGGTGTCTCTGACCGCCGGTATTGAAGGCATCACCTTCAAGTTTCTCTGGCCCAACTTCCCGATCTGGAACGACGTATTCCTGATCTTGACCCTCAGCGGCATGGTACTGTTCCCAAGCCTTTTCACCCGCAGCTTTCTCAACATTCCCAAGGCACGCCCGCAATTTTCACGGCTGCTGCTGATTCTGGCCGGCCTGTCCGTGTTAACGGCCCTCAGTTCCTTTGTGGTGAACTATCGCCTGGTGATGGTAACCACCATGGTGCTGACCATGATCTGCATCCTCATCAACTTCACCTCCGGGGTTGTTCGCTGGTACGACGGCTACCACGCGGCGCGTTACTACAATTTCGCCTGGAGCTTTATCCTGGGTGGCGGTTTGATCATGGCGCTCAGCAAACTCGGGATGCTCCCCCGCAACTGGTTGACCGAGCATGCCGGCCAGATCGGAGCGGCCATTGAAATCCTGCTGCTGTCTTTCGCCATGGCCAATCGCATGAATTACGAACGGAGGACCCGAGAAGCGGCCCAGCAGGAGTCCGCCAAGGCCCAGCAACAAATTCTGGACATGCAGATCAAACTCAATCGGGATCTGGATCGGCTGATTCGGGCCCGGACTGAAGAGCTGGAAAAAGCCAATGAAAAGCTACAGGAAATGAGTATCACCGATGAACTCACCCAGCTTCGTAACCGGCGCTTCTTTGACCAGAGCTATTCCAAGGAATACATGCGCGCTCACCGTAACCGCTGGCCCATCGCCGTGCTGATGATCGATATCGATCACTTCAAACAACTCAATGATACCCACGGGCACCTGACCGGGGATCTGTGCCTGGCCAAAGCTGGCGAGTTGATCACCCACAGCATTCAACGCCCATCCGATCTGGCCGCCCGCTATGGCGGCGAAGAATTTATCGTCCTGATGCCCAACACGGACCAGAACGGCGCCCTGCATATTGCCGAAAACATCCGCCAAGCCTTTCAAAGCGCGGAGGTCAGTTATGGCGATAAAACCATCAAAATGACGGTAAGTATCGGTGTGGCCTGCCAGATTCCGGAGGATAGCAAGCCGGAAAGCCTGCTCAAGATCGCCGATTCCTACCTGTATCAAGCCAAAGCCCTCGGGCGCGATCAAGTGGCCTGGCCCGGCAACACGGCCGCCGCCTCATCCATGAACTGAGCAGTCACCCCGGAGTCGCCCCTTGCCTAGGGTGCTGACTCCTTTTGGATGCTCTTCAGCGTCAAGGTAAAGGCACCCCGCAGATCGCCGACCCGGTACCCAATGGCCCGGTCCTGCGGGTAGCGCTCTTGTAGGCTAGCCCGCACCTGGGAATCAATGTTTTCTCCATGGCAGGTCAGACAAGGCTCCGCCACCGCAATCGCCTGCATATAGCGATAATCAGCCCCAACCACCTCCCCAAAACTCAGCTCCTTTGCCGGTTTCCCGTTCGCTATCTGCTGCTGGAAATGATTCAGGACTTTCTGCTCCCAGGCATCCGGTGCATTTTTCGGGTTTCGCAACTTGAACGAAGTGCGCCCAATCTGCCATTCAGACTGGCTGTGCCGATCGGCAATTTGGGGCGCCATAAGCTGGCAGGCGTCCACCGCCTTGGCCGCCCCATGGGTACGAATGGCCTCCTGCACCGTTTCCAGAAGCTGACTGGCAAAGGGTTGAATCCGGACTTTGGCCTCGGCTTCCAGGCTATTTTCAGGCGCGGCCACACCACCTGCAACCACTGCATTAGTGACCAGCATGAGACAGGAGAGGCCGGCCAACGAACCACGGGCTTTATTCACGGGTTAGTTTCCTTCAGGTTTGAATCTGGTTGACAAACTTTACGGTATAAGGTTATACCTGAAAACTATATTAGCATACACTGATATTTAAGTGGAACAGCGAGGCGATCACCATGGCAACTCCCCAAGTCATCCCTTTTTTTGATGAACCCACCAACACCTTCAGCTACATCGTGCGCGACCCCGGCTCCAAGAGTTGCGCCATCATCGACTCGGTCCTGAATCTGGATTACGCCTCCGGACGCACCAGCACCAAATCAGCCGATGCCATTGTGAGTTACGTTCAGCAGGAAGGCCTGAAGGTGGAGTGGGTCCTGGAAACCCACGTTCACGCGGATCATCTCACCGCCGCCCCCTATCTGAAAGCGAAACTGGGGGGCCGCACCGGCATCGGCGACCAGGTCACCCGTGTCCAGGAGGTATTCGGCAAGGTATTCCATGCCGGCGAGGATTTTCCCCGGGATGGCCGCCAGTTCGATCAGCTCTTTCATGATGGCGAGCGTTTCATGATCGGCTCCCTGGAGGCGACTGTACTCCATACGCCGGGACATACCCCTGCCTGCGTCAGCTATCTGGTGGGCGATGCCGTCTTTGTCGGCGACACGATGTTTATGCCGGACTACGGAACCGCCCGCTGCGACTTCCCCGGCGGTGATGCCCGAGCTCTCTATCGGTCCATCCAGAAAATCCTGGCGCTCCCGCCCAAGACCCGGGTCTTCCTGTGTCACGACTACAAGGCCCCTGGACGGGAAGAGTACGTCTGTGAAACCACCGTCGAGGAGCAGCGGCTGTTTAATGTTCACATCCACTCCGGCATCAGCGAGGAACAATTTGTCGCCATGCGGACCAAACGGGATGCCCAGCTGGAAATGCCGTTACTGATCCTGCCATCGGTCCAGGTCAATATGCGTGCCGGTCACCTGCCGCCAGCCGAAGCCAATGGTGTGCAATACCTGAAAATCCCCCTCAACCTGCTCTAACCCCTCAACCTGCTCTAACAGAGTATTTGCATGCTCAAGCGGTACTTGCCAATCCTGACCTGGCTGCCCCAATACAACCGGGCGGCCCTGGTCAGCGACCTGGTGGCGGCGGTGATTGTCACCCTGTTGCTGATTCCCCAGTCCCTGGCCTATGCCTTGCTGGCGGGGTTGCCGGCTGAAATGGGCCTCTACGCCAGCATCCTGCCCCTGGCTGCCTATAGCCTGCTAGGAAGCAGCCGAACCCTGGCGGTCGGGCCGGTTGCCATTATCGCCCTGATGACCGCCGCCGGAGCCGGAACGGTCGCCACCCAAGGCTCCCCGGAGTACATCACGGCAGCGATTACCCTTGCCTTGCTGTCGGGAGTTTTGCTGAGCCTGATGGGCCTGCTGCGCCTGGGCTTTATGGCGAACTTTCTGAGCCACCCGGTGATTTCCGGATTCGTCACCGCCTCGGCCCTGATCATTGCCCTGGGCCAGACAGGGCCGCTGTTAGGCCTGACTGTTGCCGGTAGTACCCTGCCGGAGCTGACCCGCAGCCTCCTGCAAGAACTTCCCAGCCTGCACTGGCCCACATTGGCGGTCGGCCTCACCGCCCTGGCCATACTGCTCTGGTCGCGCCACGCCATGGCCCGTAGCCTGCGCCGTCTGGGCATGAGCGCCAGAACCGCCACGCTCGCCAGCAAGGCCGGCCCCGTCCTTGCCGTCCTGATGACCAGTGCCGCAGTTTGGAGGCTGGATCTCTCAAACCAGGGTGTGCGGGTAGTCGGTGAAATAAGTGGCTCCTTACCCGCACTGATATTGCCTTCAGTGGATCTGGCACTGTGGAAAGAACTTTTTATCCCGGCACTTCTCATCAGCATCGTCGGTTTTGTGGAGTCGGTCTCCATCGCCCAGACCTTGGCGGCCAAGAGGCGCCAGCGGATCGAGCCCGATCAGGAGTTGATCGGTTTGGGTGCGGCCAATCTCAGCTCCGCCCTGTCGGGCGGCTTCCCTGTTACTGGCGGCTTCTCCCGCTCCGTCGTCAACTTCGATGCCGGAGCGGAAACCCCCGCCGCTGGCGCTTTCTCCGCCGTGGGAATTGCCCTGGCCACCCTATTCCTGGCGCCTCTCATCGCCTTCCTGCCCCAGGCCGCCCTGGCGGCCACCATCATTGTCGCGGTGTCGTCACTGGTGGATTTCACCGGGCTCAGACGCTATTGGTCCTATTCGAAAAAGGATTTCCTGGCACTCCTGTGCACCCTGACCACCACCCTGCTGGCCGGTGTGGAAATCGGCATTTTATCAGGCATTGGGTTATCACTGGCCCTTTACCTCTATCAGGCCAGCCGCCCCCACACCGCTGTCGTCGGCCAGATACCGGGCACGGAGCACTTTCGCAACACCAGCAGGCACCAAGTGGAAACCGACCCGAGCATTCTGCTGTTCCGGGTCGACGAAGGGCTGTTCTTTGCCAATAGCCGTTTTTTGGAAGACCGGATTTACACCCTGGTGTCCCAGAATCCTCAACTAACCGACATCGTCCTGATCTGTTCCGCGGTGAATCACATTGATGGCTCGGCCCTGGAGGGTCTGGAGACGATGAACCTGCGGCTGAAGGATTCCGGGGTACGCCTGCACTTGGCGGAAGTGAAAGGCCCCGTCATGGATCGTCTGCAGCGCACCGCTTTGCTGCAACAACTCAGCGGCGAGGTCTTTCTGAGCACCTACTCCGCATGGCAACAGTTACGCCATAATTCAGGAACTCAACCGGAAATGAGCCGGCATTTAGCTTCTATCGGGAATGAACTAGAATGATCCCTCAATACTCAATGACGCCTTGCAAGCTCCATGATAAAAATGACTTCTAACTCCATCGAACAGATGCGAGCCAATGCCACCGCGGCCGAGAACCTGCTGAAATCCTTGGCCAACGCCAATCGTCTGATGATTCTCTGTCACTTGGTGAATGGGGAACTCAGCGTGGGAGAGCTTGAGCGACTGGTCGGTCTTTCCCAGTCCGCGCTGTCCCAGCATCTGGCCCGGCTGCGGCACCAGAATATCCTCAACTCCCGCAAAGAAGGCACCACCGTCTATTATTCATTGCGGGACGAAAATACCGCAAAAATCCTGCAGCAACTGTACGCTATCTATTGCCAATAAGCCTTAGAAACGGGCCTCACCCCAGTTGAAACAACCGGGGGCAGCGGCCTGCCTCCAAACTCAGCTGTCGCCGAATTGATCATTACATTATAATATTCTAATATTAAGACTGTTATTGGTTATGAGGATTCTCCAATGCACATTGCCTGGGACCAGTTCACGCCATACTCAGCCCTCACGGGCGGCCTGATCCTCGGTCTGGCCGTCGCCCTGTTCATTCTGGTCAACGGCCGGATTGCCGGTATTACCGGCATCATTTCCGGACTGCTCCGCCCCAAGCCCAAGGATACCGCCTGGCGCGGCGCGTTCATCCTCGGCCTGGTGGCGGCTCCGGTGCTCTACCAACTCGTTGCAACCCTGCCTGCGATCCAGATCGACGCCAACTGGCCGATGATCATCCTGGCTGGATTGGTGGTTGGCATCGGCACCCGCTATGGCTCGGGATGCACCAGTGGCCACGGGGTGTGCGGCCTGTCCCGCCTGTCGCCCCGCTCCTTGGTTGCAACCCTGGCCTTTATGGCCACCGGTGTCCTCACCGTTTATGTCATTCGCCACCTCATCGGCTTTGGAGGGTAACATGAACACCGTCTTCGCTTTTATCGCCGGCCTGGTATTCGGGATCGGCCTCCTCGTAGCGGGCATGGCCAACCCGGCCAAGGTACTGGGCTTTCTGGACATTGCCGGGGCCTGGGATCCATCGCTAGGTTTGGTTATGGCAGGCGCGATCGCCGTGGGAGTGATCGCCTTTACCCTTGCCAAGCGTCGCAGCCACTCGCTGCTCGGCCAGCCTATTCAACTCCCGAGCGGCAGACAAATCGATCGCCGCCTGATCGGCGGGAGCTTGTTATTTGGGATTGGCTGGGGAATTGCCGGCATCTGTCCGGGCCCAAGCATTGTGTTATTGGGCGCCGGAGAAATGAAGGGAGTGGCCTTCGTGACCGCCATGATAGCGGGAATGTTCGTTTACGAGCTAATGGAGCGCTCTGGCAGACAAGCTCAGCCGAGCGTCAGCTCCTGAGGCGCCCCTGCTACACGGTGCAGGCCCGGCTACCGTAGCCGGCTGCCCGTGTTGCCTCCCAATCCGACAAGCCACCTCTCCAACTGCAGCCATCAAGGGATGAGGCGACACGACAGGCCCGTCACCTCTTGTTGATCAGGAGTCGCCTTCCACGCGGAACTGGACGCCGATTCTTGCCGCTTCCTGGGCCGCACGCTGGCGGCGTTCAGTCACATCGGGAATCAGCGCCATCAGCAAGGACTCCTGCATTTGCTGGGCATGAACCACATCCAGTTCCTGATTCTTCACCCGGTCAGGAATTTCCAGTAGCAATTGCTCTCCCAAGGCAGAGCGGCGCGTCTGGTCCTGTGGATCGATCTCGTGCCAAAGATCCCACTGCTTGGCGAATCTCAAGTGGTTCACCAGGCGCGTCAGCTCCTGCTCAGTGTTAGGATGCTGCTGAGCCACGTTTTTTAGGACCCGCCACTCCAGGGATGAAACAAATGCCGGCCGCTCGGTTACCGGCCCCTGATAGGGCTTTTCACCCAGCTCGGCCCAGGCCGCCTGATTGGCCGCCAGCTGCTCCGCCGCTAACTGATCGGGATCCAGCTCACCGATGCCCCCTACGGGTTCGTGATCCACCATCATCGAGGCCGATTGCTCCTCCCTCGTTTCCCTGTCCTGCCCCCAGATCGTCATCCCCGCGATGATGACGACCGCCAAGCCGCCCAGCAGCCAAATACCCCGTTTCATAAGCTCATCCATCTGTTCTGACTAGTTTGGCGATTGATGATTTAACCCCCCAAAAGCTCCCCGGAATCCCGGGGAGCCTTTTGCCTCAGGTTACCAGCGGGTCGGCGCCGGCGGAGTTACATTAAAGGAGTAGCTCTGCCCTGCCCCGGACATCAGCACCGTAAACAGCGAGTTGAACAGCCCGCAGTTCTTCATCGGTGGGAACGACGTAGTGCCGTTGAAGGTCAAGTCGCCACTGCCCAAGGCAGATACCGGCCCTTCAAAGTTAATGGGGAATGCCACGGAACGCTCGGTCTGACAACCAAACGGAATTTGCAGCAAACCCAACCCTGCGGAGTTAACCTTGATGTAGGTGTGGGCGGTGCCCTGCACCTGCAAAATACCCTGATCGTTCAGGGAGACCGTGCCACGGGCGCGCTCCGCCGGCGATACCGTAATCACCACATCCAGCGGCAGCACGATATTGAGTTTTTGCTTGAAGGTCGGAATCGACAAGGTGCCATCCAGAACCTGAGCCGTCATATCCGTATCCGCCGTAAAGGTGGATTTTGCCGGCAGGGTAATATCCTGCTTCAGGGTATTCAGGCCAATCGTCGCATCCAGTTTCCAGTCTTTCAGGGACACGACAAAGTTGCCGCCGCCCGGGTTGGCGGTCGATTTGGGCTCCGGCTTCAACGTCACACAGTTGCCCAGGGTCGGCCGACCATTAAAGCGATCCCCCAGCCAGGACAACACATAAGGCGCGGCCTGAAACTGGGTCACGATATGCTCGCTCGGATACAGGTCAAAGGTGACATTGCTATATTTCTGGCAGTATTGCTTTTTCAGGGCAATATGCTGATCCAGCGGAATAAATTCATCCGCCTGACCGTGATACTGGTAAAGGGGAACCGAAATCCTGTTTTTACCCAGATTTTGCTCCACCAGCGTCTCATGCACCGGGGGAATGGTCATGAGCTGATCCAGAGTCAGATTGTCCACGGTATAACTGGAGATCGACTCATTCATCACATCAAACAGGGATTCAAAAACACACTGCTGCTTGGCTGTCTCCATCATCGCCAGGCCCCGGGCGCTGGCCAGCTCCTCGACTGGAATGTGATCAGGATACTGGGTTCCCAGACCGACAATGGCCTGCATCAGGAAGGAAGCCCCGGTGCTCCCATCAAGATAATGGGCAATGGCCGGAAAGTTCGCCGGCGTGCCACCAGCCGCGACGCCCACCAGGTTGATGCCCGGCGCATAGCTATCCTTCAGCTCTGCCGCCCAGGAAGCCGTTTGACCGCCCTGGGAATAACCCCAGATCGCCGCTTTCGCGCTGGCACTGACTCCGGCACCCGGAATCTGGGCCGCCGCCTTGATGATATCCAGCACCGCATGTCCCTGGGCCTTGCCGGCGAGATAGGTCGGCGTGTCACCATTGGTATAGCCGGGGTTGTCGGAGATCAGCACTGAATATCCCGCCTGCAGAGCCGCGGCAATATTGGCGCTCTCATAATCCGTGCCCTGGGCCAGTTGCAGTGACGGCGCGCAGGACTGGTTCAGACCGTGGGTGCCCACCGCATAACTGATCACCGGCCGCGCTCCCAAGCCCCGCCAGGCAGCTTTGGGAACAATCACCGTACCGGTTACCACATTGGGCTTACCCAGCGCGTCAGTGGAGTGATACATCAGGTTCCAAGCCTGATAACCCGGCGCCCCACTACCCAGTTTCACCGTCGCCGGGCGATACCAGATCAGGTCGCCTTTCGCTCCTGTCGTCGCGGGCGGGGTGTAAAACGCCATCCCACTGGGGCCTTCCACGGGGGCGGCATGTAGAGGAAGCGTGGGCAATGCAAGTGCAGCGGCCACCAGACAGGACTTGGCGACCTGGGAATAGGAGAGCTTCATAGTGTGATCCTACCGTTTCGTACTGTTATTGTTGGTATGAATAGGACTCGGCCAAAAACGGCCGGCACACGGGAGACGCAGCAGGAGTGCTCCGTTGCGGATAGGAATGTATGAGAGACTCAGGGCCCATGCAGGATGTTTTAGGCCATTTTCCGGTTAAATCTGGCCAAGCAGCCCTGGTTTTAGGAACAATGTGCCACTTTTGAGCACTGTGTAGCATCGCCAATCCCAGGCTTTTAAGCAGAGCCACCAAACGAGAGCCACGGCTTCTCCCCTGAGCAGCTACTGCATACCACCCGGTATCAGGTCCAGATTCTCTCCCATCGAATGTCGCGCCCCCTGTCGTGGGTTCGCAACCTGAAGCTGAAAATCCTTCGGCGCCATTCCGGTCCAGCGGCGAAATGCCTTGGCGAAAGAGGATGAATCCGCATAGCCCAACAACAGGGCCAACTCAGTGACCGAGGTTCCCCCTCGTAGAAAATACTCCCGCGCCAGCTTTTCACGGACCGCATCCAGCTCTTTTTGATAGGTGGTACCACCCTCCGCCAATTTGCGCCGCAACGTGCGGCTGCTCATGCCCAGTTCGCTGGCGGCGTTTTCCAGCGACGGGAATGCCCCATAGTAACGCAGCAGCAGACGGCGCAAGCGCAGGGGCAGCATGCGGATCGCCTTGGTGGGAATATTCTCAAACAGGGTCTTTTCGGCGTTCATGGCCATCAGGCGGTTGGCTAGCGGCAACTCGTAGTTGGCCAGGGCCGCATCACCCACAATACGGGTTTCAGACTGGTTGAAATAGACCGGACAACGGAAGTAACGGCGGTAAATATGTCCCCAGGTGGGTTCCGGGTAGCTGAAATCAATCCGTTCGGGCTGAATTTCACCGCCCACCAGGTGCATGAAGATATTGTAAAAGCTGACCAGGTTCAGCTCATAGAAAAAGTGTGTATAGGGGCTTAGAGAAAGATTCTCGCTGATGATGAACATCCCTTTGGCATCTTCTATCCGCAAGCTCATTTCCAGCGGTGGAAATAACTCCATGCAGAAACGACAAACACACTCCAGACACTCCCTAAGCGTCGGCTGGGTCACCGCTGCCACACCGGCCATTCCATGATGGGAGATCGTCATCAAATTACCCATCGCAAGCCCCAGGTAAGGCATCTTTAACGCCTCTATCGCCTGCTCCACCAACGCAATACATTGGCGGGCACTGATAAAGCGCCCTTGCTCTCCCGAGGTGTAATGGATACCCGCGTTGCGATAGAAACTCTGCTGATCAATGCCAATGATCCCTTCCAGAATTTCATGGGGGTTACGGGCGTCGATACGGCTCCGCTTGGCCAGCCAATCAACTTCCAGAACCAGGCTCTTGCGCAAGTCAAAGTAGGTTTGGATATGCCCTAAAGGAATACACGCCGTATCGAGATCCATGCTCCACCAAAGTAGCCAAACAACGATTGGTCAATCATCTGGATGACCGTCACCCCTCTCCCTGGATAACGTCAGGAGACAAAAATTTTAGCCCGCAGTCGAAATGGGAAACGTGAAGCCTGGCGCAAATGCGGGTCTCGTTAAGCTGTAAACTCGAAACAAACCAGCATTAGATGAAATAGAGAAGCCGATCTTTCATCGGTGAACTTTCTGGATGAAAGAAATATGAAAAGCGGGATTGAATACGAAAGAAGATTTCGAGAGCCCTGAGCCGGGCTATTCTCTGTAGAACCATCCCAAGAAAGAGATGGCGTCCCCTAGGGGAGTCGAACCCCTGTCGCCGCCGTGAAAGGGCGGTGTCCTAGGCCTCTAGACGAAGGGGACCTTAGGAAATGTTACGTTCTTTCCACTTAGCTATTTGGGCGTACCCGGTTAGTTAAGTGGTGGAGCCAGGCGGGATCGAACCGCCGACCTCTACAATGCCATTGTAGCGCTCTCCCAGCTGAGCTATGGCCCCTCGTCGGTAACGGGAGCGTATATTATTGAGTTCGCTCCCGTCCGTCAAGCATTTTTTTTAACTTCCTGAATTATCGTTCTTTTTGCTCATTTCCTGAACAATTTGGTCAAATTCCTTCTCAACGGCCTTGGTTTCTTTCTTGGAAAAGCCACCCAGCAGATTCAGGGCATGACGCAGACGCGCCCGGCTCATATCAGGCCCCAGAATTGCCATGGAGTCCACCACCGACCAGGAGTTAGGAGTACCGGCAATGGCCACAAACAAAGGCTGCATGAAATCACCGATTTTGATCCCCATGATTTTCGACAGCCCCTTCAGGTCGGCAAAAATATTGTCCTTACTCCAATGGCGTAGCGCTTCCAGTTTCCACAAGGCGAATTGCAGAACCCGTTTAACCTGGTCCTGGTCCAGCTTGCCCTGGGCAAACTGCTCCTCGTTCAAAGGCAACATGCCCGAGAACATAAAGCTGGCCATGGGTGCGATATCGCTAAAGGTCTGCACCCGACCCTGAATATGGGGCAAGGTCTGCTCGACCCGGCTTTCATTGAAGGCCCAGTGGCGAACCCGCTCGGCAAACTGCTCCAGGCTCAGGTTCTCCCGGATCCAGGTGCCGTTCAGCCAGTTCAGCTTCTCCACATCGAAAATAGGCCCACCCAGGGAGACGCGCTTCAGGTCGAAGTTCGCGATCATTTCCTCCAGGGAGAACTTTTCCCGCTCGTCCGGCATCGACCAGCCCATGCGCCCCAGATAGTTGAGCACGGCTTCCGGCAGATAGCCCATCCGTTCGTAGTAATTGATACTGGTAGGGTTCTTACGCTTACTGAGCTTGCTCTTGTCCGGGTTGCGCAGCAGCGGCATGTGGCAAAGTTGCGGCATCTCCCAGCCAAAGTACTTGTAGAGCAGCAGGTGTTTGGGCGCCGAGCTGATCCACTCCTCTCCCCGGATCACATGGGTAATGCCCATCAGGTGGTCGTCCACCACGTTGGCCAGGTGATAGGTGGGCATGCCGTCGGACTTCATCAGAATCTGGCAGTCCACCTGGGACCACTCGATTTCAATGGTGCCCCGCAGCAGGTCATCGATGACACAGACACCTTCATCCGGCACCTTCATCCGAATCACATAAGGCTCACCGGCTTCCAGGCGGCGCTTAACCTCATCGGCGGGAAGCTCCAGATCGCCTTTAATCCCCGGGTTCAGCCCCTGGGCGCGGCGCTCTTCACGAATGGCCTCCAGCTCTTCCGGGGTGCGGAAGCAGTAAAAGGCATGGCCTATATCCACCAGCTCCTGAGCATACTGCTTGTAGATGTCCTTCCGCTCACTCTGACGGTAAGGACCATGGGGACCACCCACGTCCGGGCCTTCATCCCATTCCAGCCCCAGCCAGCGCAACGCTTTCAGGATATCTTCTTCCGACTCACGAGTACTCCGTACCTGATCGGTATCTTCAATCCGCAGAATAAACTGGCCGCCATGCTGGCGCGCGAAGCACAGATTGAACAGAGCAATATAGGCAGTACCAACGTGAGGATCCCCGGTGGGAGAAGGCGCGATACGAGTGCGAACGGTCATAAGGACTGAATTCCCAATTAACGATTGAAAGCGGGCCATTATAAGGCAATTGGTCAACCAAGCCTAAGAGCCCTTCGAAAACAAAGATTAGCGAGGGTGTGAAATAGCGCCGTATCAATTTTTAGGCAAAAAAAAGCCGAAGCATCTGCTCCGGCATAAACAACACTACAGACAATACCACGCCTAACTACTAACTACAGCTACTATGAGCTCAGCTCGTACCGCATTCAGAGCGAGCTTACTACAATTCGATTTCAGCCTGTTGGCTCGTCGAGGTAACGACTTATGCCTTCAGTTTAGCAACCCATTCGCCGTTGCTATCAGGCCAGCACTGAATCAACACCACCTGGTTTGAAGCCAAGAATGCATCCAATGCCCCGTAACTTGGAAAACGCTTGATCATGGTCTCTTCCCCATTCACTTTCTCAAATCCCCTGACCCAATTTGGAGCGACAGGCGAAAAAAGATCAGGACCATTCTTAGATGCTCCTGAGGGCCATCCCCCCAATCCACGTCGTATTCGTTTTAAATTATGGTAGGGAATCCTCAAACGCGCGATACGGGATTCCCCGTAATCTTGTCAAGAGCTGTATGCTTTTCACATCCAAATGAAACAGATAGTCTCGTTGTGGCCTACTCCTCCCTGTATTGCAACTTTGTGTCACATTTTTATTCAACAGATGTAGAAAAGGCTCGAAAAGAGAAATGCATCACCCAAATTTAGGGTGAATACTCTATTTTTGCAGAATAAGATACGCGCCGATTGCAGGATACGACCAGAATCCCGCTGTCGGGCATTGATCCTTCATTCGCCATACTTTTTGTCCGAGATTAGAGCTAGAGTAGACTCAGCCCCATTCCCCTGGGGCTTTTTTTCAATCTTCGGCTCCCCTGCCCCCTGCTCTCGCTGCTTAATTCACGATGAAGACGGCTTCGTGCTCACGCCATTGCAGAGGGTTCCGAGTAACAGACTCCCGTTCCTCCCAGCCCACAATAACCACCTGGATTCTTCGCCAGATATTGCTGGTGGTAAGGCTCGGCATAATAGAAGTTGGGCGCGTCCAGAATTTCGGTGGTGATCATTCCCAAGTGGCCCGCCGCGGTCAGCCGTTTTTGAAAATAGGACTTGCTCTGCTCGGCCTGTTGGCGTTGGGCATCAGTAAACACATAAATCCCCGATCGATACTGGGTTCCCACATCATTGCCCTGGCGCATCCCCTGGGTGGGGTCATGGGATTCCCAAAACACTTGCAGCAAGGTTTCAAAACTGACCCGGGCCGGATCATAGACCACCTGCACCACCTCATTGTGGCCGGTCATGCCGGAGCAGACTTCCTCATAGGTGGGGTTCGGCGTATGACCACCGGCGTAGCCCACCGCTGTCACATAAACCCCTGGCACCTGCCAGAACTTGCGTTCCGCTCCCCAGAAACAGCCCATCCCAAACAGGGCGACTTCAAAACCATCCGGATAGGGTGGCGTCAACGGATGACCATTCACGTAGTGCTGGGCCGGCACGACCATGGGCTCAGCCCGCCCCGGCAGCGCCTCCTCTGGTGATGGCATCTGAACCTTTTTTTGATAACGACTGGAAAACCAGCTCTCCATCACGACCTCTCCTCTCAACTTCAATTCCGCTTATGGTAATCCGACTGCCTCAAGCGGCAACGGTTCCAAGGCATATCAGCACAAGCCATCGGATGACGGGAAGCTCACTTTCCTGCAAAATACCCGTTTTACAGCAAAATACCCCAATGCCCCGCCAGGCGTAACCCTCAAAACACCTCCAGGGTGATCGCGATGCAATCAAACCAAGCCTTTACCATGCGCTTTCTAGGCGTCGGTAATGCCTCCAGTTCCCTGGGTAATGCCAGCGGTGTGCTGGAAAAAGCCGGCCAGCCGCTTCTGCTGATTGACTGTGGCCATGACGTACTGCCCCGCTATGAAAGGCTCTACCAAGGGCTGCCACCGGCCCTGTTCATCACCCATTTGCACCTGGATCATATCGGCGGCCTGGAAGGGCTGTTCTTTCGCCTGCGCTTTGCGCCCGAGCCCAAGCTGATGCCACTGTATGTGCCGGCCGCCCTGCTGCCCAACCTGCAAAAGCGCATTGCCGACTATCCCGGTATATTGGCGGAAGGCGGTGCTAACTTTTGGGATGTCTTCCAGCTGATTCCGGTCAGTGACGGCTTTTGGCATCAGGGAATCCACTTTAAGGTGTTCCCCACCCGCCATCACCTGCCCAACTCCTCGTTTGGCCTGAGCCTGCCCGGCGTATTTCTCTATACCGGCGACACCCGCCCGATTCCGGAACAGATCATCGCCCATGCCAGCACCGGTGAAGTGATCTTCCATGACTGCGGCCTGGAGTCCAACCCCTCCCACACGGGCGTTGCTGATCTGGCCCGGGAATATAGCGACGAGCAGCGCCAGCGGATGGTTCTTTATCATTACGCGGATGCCGAACAGGGCTCCGCCCTGGAGCTGCAGGGCTATCGGATTGCCCACGAAGGCGAAGCCTTCAAATTGACCGGGTCATTGAGTTCGGAGCCTTCCCCGCCCCGCTCATCCGTCACCCAGCTCAAAACCGTCTAGCGCCTGACCAAACACAGCGCCTTCGCAGCAGCCCTCTGAACCCACACCGGCCAGGCTCCAAAAGCCTTTGGCCGGTCATCTGCCCAACACTTCTCAAGACTACGTTTTCTTACAAAACCAAAGATTTAGCGTCTGACCACTTCCGCTTCACTGTGCTACATTTAAGTCTTTACAATCAGGTCGGAACGTCTGACGCATCACCGTCTGCCATGTTCCCTGTGAACCACATAGGTCTTTCACCTCGACCCAGACAAGGTTACAACATGTCCCAGATTGCTCTCATCGTGGACGACTCCCGGCTGGCCCGCATCACCTTGCAGCGCCTGCTGGAAAAGCAGAACTTTCAGGTTATGAGTGCGGGTTCGGCACGAGAAGCCTTTGATCTCCTGCGGGAGCAAGCGCTGCCTGACATTATTTTCATGGATCACCTCATGCCGGAAATGGATGGCTTCGAAGCCATGCAGCGCATCAAGGCCGATCCTGAGCTCCAACATATCCCTGTCGTCATGTGTACCGGTAAAGAGGGTAATGACGACTATGACGCGCAAGCCAAAGCCCGCGGCGCCACTGCAACCCTATCCAAGCCTCCCGAGCTGGATCAGCTGACAGCAGTGCTGGAAGAAACCCGCGCCGCTGCTCCAGCCGCTACGACCCAGGCCCCGGCCGCCGAGATCGAGCCCCTGGACGTGGTGACACAGGAATTCGTCGCACCCCAAGAGTTCATCGCAACGCCTGAGCTCCTGCAGGAAGACGATGAGGAAGAGATTCCGCTGATCACTGAAACCGTGGAGTTAGAACCGGTCAATCTGGAGGCAGCGATTTCCCTGGAGAGCGAAGAGCCCATTCCGACTCTCACTCCCGAGGTCGATTTCACCGCGCTGGAAGAACGCCTCCAGGCCAGTTTGCAGCAGGCCATTACAGGTCTTCAGCAAGAATTTTCCGGGTTTCAGCAAGAGCTTTCCGAGCGCCAGGGCCAACTGAGCGAGACGTTGCGTAGCCAGCAAGACCACTGGGATCAACAGTTAGCGGCCTTGCAGGCCAATCAGCTGAGTGCCGAGCAGATCCAGCGTCTGATCCAGGAAAGCCTGCCGGAGCAACCTGCTGCCGTGACTCCGGAAGCCCTGGCAGAGCTGCAAGACCAATGGCAGGCCCAACTGAAAACCTTGCGCCAGCAGTTGCTGTCCGAGCTCGACAGCCTGCGCAACGAGGCCGGCCAGCAACCGGCCTTGCCCGACTCCTTTGAAGAGCAACTGGCCAACCATCAACAAACCCTGCTTCAAGAAGTTGAGAATATTCGCGAGCGAGCCACCCTGGCCCGGGAAGCGTTGGAGCAACGTTTTTCCGAACTGGAGCGCGCGGTTGCAGACCAGCACCTGCAAATCGCCGATCAACAAACGGCGCTGGCCGAACAGCGCAGCGCCCTGGAGGCCCTGGCGGAACAACCTGCTCCAGTCGCGCCCGTGGTGGGTCTAGCAGACGAATCCGTGCAGGCACTGGAGCAACAATTAGGCGCGCTCGGGCAGCGTGTCGCGCAGCTTCAGCAGGATTTTGAGGCCGATCTGGAGCAGCGGGCCATTCCCACCCTGGGTAATGATCCGGAAAACCTGCGCCTGCAGATGGAATCCGACCTGGCAGCCCTGAAAGAACAACTGGGTCAGGAAATAAACGGGCTGCGCGCGGCGCTGGAGCAACAGAGCCCGCAAGCGGATTTGAGCCAGCAGGAAGCACGCCTGATCGAAGCCGCCACCGCCGCGGCCGAACAGCAGGCCAAAACCCTGGCCACCTCGGAAGTCGAGCAGCTGGGCGCTACCCTGCAGGAGCAAATCGCCAGCCTGAAGACAGCCCTGCAACGCCTGGAATCTTCCGAACCGCTACACCCGGAGTTTGCCGGGCAGCCTGATCCGGACCAAATCGAACAACTGGTGCACGAGCGGATCAGTGCGGAACTGGATATGGCCAGTGATCAGCTGGTACAGCGTATTACGGAAACCCTGCGCCAGCAGGTGACAGAAGCCCAACAGGAGCTGCTGGATCGCCAGGATATGTTTGAGCAGGAGCGGGCCGGCTTTAAACGTCAGATCCGCAGTCTCAAGCAGAACCTAGCGCTGATGGGAGCGGGTTCCGGGCTGATCGCCCTGGCTGCTTTAGGTGC
>CAZEWG010000006.1:0-3241 GCA_964514485.1 uncultured Pseudomonadales bacterium | reverse complement strand
CCCGTCACATAGTTCAGCAACCGCTCAAAGCCCAACCCGAAGCCCGCGTGGGGCACCGTTCCATAACGGCGTAAATCCCGATACCACCAAAGTTCTTCCTTCAGCTTGGTGCCTTCAAGCCGCGCGTCCAGCATATCGAGCCGCTCTTCCCGTTGACTGCCGCCGATGATCTCACCGATACCGGGGGCCAGCACATCCATGGCCGCCACCGTTTTGCCGTCGTCGTTGAGGCGCATGTAGAACGCCTTGATGTCCTTGGGATAATTCATCAGCACCACCGGGCCCTTCACATATTCTTCGGCCAGATAACGCTCATGCTCGGATTGCAGGTCCAGCCCCCACTGCACCGGATACTGGAATGACTTGCCGGACTGTTCCAGGATACGAATGGCATCGGTATATTCCATCCGCTCAAAGCTGGAGTTGGCGACCTGCTCCAGGCGCTGGATCACCTCCTTATCCACCCGGTCCGCAAAGAAGGCCATATCATCGGCCCGCTCGTTGAGCAGGGTCTTGAACAGATACTTCAGGAAATCCTCCGCCAGATCCGCGTCGTCATTCAGATCGGCAAAGGCAATTTCCGGCTCCACCATCCAGAACTCCGCCAAGTGGCGCGTGGTGTTGGAGTTCTCCGCCCGGAAGGTCGGCCCGAAGGTGTACACCTTGGACATGGCCAAACAAAAGGCCTCCACGTTCAGCTGGCCGGACACGGTGAGAAAGGTTTCCTTGCCGAAGAAATCCTGGCTGAAGTCGATATTGCCCTTATCGTCTTTCGGCAGGTTCACCAGATCCAGCGTACTCACCCGGAACAACTCGCCCGCCCCTTCACAGTCGCTGGCAGTGATAATGGGCGTGTTGATCCACTGAAACTGACGCTGGTAGAAATAGCTGTGAATGGCATGCATCAAGGTGGTGCGCACCCGGGTAATGGCGCCGAAGGCATTGGTGCGGGGGCGCAGATGGGCCACGGTGCGCAGGTATTCGAAGGTATGCTTCTTGGGCTGGATCGGGTAGGTTTCCGGGTCTTCCACCCAGCCGACCACTTCTACCGATTCGGCCTGAATCTCTTGGGCTTGTCCCTTGCCCTGGGACTGCACCAATTTGCCGGTCACAATCACCGAACAGCCCGCCGTCAGGTGCAGCACCTCCGACTCATAATTGGCGAGTTCCTTGGGAACCACCGCCTGAATGGGGTCAAAACAGGTGCCGTCATGCACATGCAAAAACGACAGGCCCGCTTTAGAGTCCCGTCGGGAGCGCACCCAACCCCGCACGGTGACCTGTTCACCAAACTGCAACTTGCCCTGAAAAATATCGCTGATGCTTGCTATGGTCATGGCAGAGATTCCGACTCGTCCGTTGGCTATTGTTCTAGAGCCTGTTTCAGCAGGAGCCAGCAGGCAGCCCGATGAAACACGCTCAAATATAACGCATTGTTATACCGTCTCTTTGCCCTTCCAGGCAAACCCGAAACATTGCCGCTCACCGGCCCCGGCGCTACAATGCGCCTCCTGCGACACAATCGAGCAAGAAATGAGCGACCGTCAAAACCGCGACCAGATTTACGCGACTCCCCAGGAAGCCGTCAAAGCCTTCGTCTTCGATGAAAAAGTAGCGGCCGTGTTCGGCGATATGATCAATCGCTCCGTGCCCGGCTACGCCATGATCCTGGAAATGATCGGCGTGATCGCCCGCCGCTATGGCCGGCCCAATACCCGTTGCTACGACCTGGGCTGCTCCCTGGGCGCCTCAACGCTCAGTCTGCGCCATAACCTGCCACAAGGCAGCTCTATTGTGGCGGTAGACAACTCCGCGGCCATGATCGAGCGCTGCAAGCAATATATCGCCCAGGACTCCGCCACTATTCCGGTGGACGTACAACTGGCCAACATGCAGGACATTAGCTACGAGCAGGCCTCCATCGTGGTGCTGAACTTCACCTTGCAGTTCCTGGCAAAAGAACAGCGCTTCGACCTGTTGAAACGCATCTGCGACGGCATGATTCCCGGCGGAGCCTTGGTGCTCTCCGAAAAAATCGCCTTCCCCGATGAAGAGGAACAGCAACTACTCACCGAGCTGCACCACGGCTTCAAACGCTCCCGGGGTTACAGCGAACTGGAAGTCGCCCAAAAGCGCTCCGCCCTGGAAAACGTGCTGATCCCGGAAAGCCTGAACGATCACCGGGAACGTCTGCTCAAGGCGGGCTTTCACAAAGTCACCCTCTGGTTCCAATGCTTTAACTTCGTATCCATACTCGCAGAAAAATGACCTACTTCACCCGTTTTCTGGAGGACCTGGCCGAGACCCGGCTGGCTCCTCACCAGCAGGCCTTTGCCGACGCCCTCCAAACCCACTTCGACCCGGCCGCCCATGGCAACCTGGAACGCTGGCAGCAAGCCCTGACCGCACTCCCCAACGTGCAACCCAGTAGTATTGCCCTGAACGAAGACCGGCTACGCATTGGCGCACCCGAAGACCTCACCGAGGAACAACGCGCCCAGGCCGAACAGAGCCTGCGGGAACTGCACCCTTGGCGCAAAGGGCCGTTTGAATTCTTCGGCATCCATATCGATACCGAATGGCGCTCCGACTGGAAATGGCAGCGGGTCCTGCCCCATATCAGCCCCCTCAAGGGCCGCTATGTACTGGATGTAGGCTGCGGCAGCGGCTATCACTGCTGGCGGATGCGGGCCGAAGGCGCCGCCTTTGTGGTGGGCATTGATCCTTCCGCCCTGTTCCTCACCCAGTTCCACACGGTCAAACGCTATGTGCCGGATGAACCCGTCCACTTCCTGCCCCTGAAGTCGGAAGACTTGCCACCCAAGCTGGAAGCCTTCGACACCGTGTTCTCCATGGGAGTGTTCTATCACCGCAAAGCCCCCTTCGATCACCTGGAAGAGCTGAAAAACGCCCTACGCCCCGGCGGCGAACTGGTGCTGGAAACCTTGGTGGTGGAAGGAGATGCCAATACCCTGCTGCTGCCTGAAGACCGCTACGCCCAGATGCGCAACGTCTGGCTGTTGCCCTCCCCGGAAATGCTGGTCCGCATGGTTCAGCGGATTGGATTTGAGGATGTTCGGGTGGTGGATTTGAACCGGACTTCGACAGAAGAACAACGCTCGACGGATTGGATGCGGTTTCATTCGCTGGGGGAATTTCTGGATCCCAATGATCCGAGCAAGACGGTGGAAGGTTATCCGGCGCCGTTACGGGCGGTGTTGGTGGCGAGGAAGCCGGGGAA
>CAZEWG010000005.1:25368-102611 GCA_964514485.1 uncultured Pseudomonadales bacterium | reverse complement strand
GGCTGCCGGGTTGCCAACATGGAATTCAACCAGTTCCACCCGACCTGTCTCTACCATCCCCAGGCCAAGAACTTCCTGGTCACCGAGGCCATCCGCGGTGAGGGCGGACGCTTGCTGCTGCCCAATGGCGAGCCCTTCATGCATCGGTTCGACCCCCGCGAGGAACTGGCGCCCCGGGACGTGGTCGCCCGGGCCATCGACCATGAAATCAAGCGCCTGGGCTGTGACTGCGTCTATCTGGACATTAGCCACCGGCCGGCGGAGTTCATTACCTCCCATTTCCCAACCGTCTATCAGCGCTGCCTGGAGCTTGGTATCGACATTACCCGCGAACCCATCCCGGTGGTTCCCGCCGCTCACTACACCTGCGGTGGGATTATGATCGACTCCCAGGGACACACCGACATCAACCAGCTCTACGCGATTGGCGAAACGGCCTTCACCGGTTTGCACGGCGCCAACCGTATGGCCAGCAACTCCCTGCTGGAATGCTTCGTCTATGGCCGCAGTTGCGCCCAGGACATTGCCGAACAGTGCGCCAATGTTCCTGAACCGCCGCCGGCGCCGGCCTGGGATGAGTCCTTGGTGACCGACTCCGACGAAGATGTGGTCATCTCCCACAACTGGGACGAACTGCGCCGCTTTATGTGGGACTACGTGGGCATTGTTCGCACCGACAAGCGCCTGCAGCGGGCCAAGCACCGGGTCGACATGCTGCAGCAGGAGATTCGGGAGTACTATAGCAACTACAAGGTCAGCCGCGATCTTCTGGAGCTGCGCAACCTGACGGTGGTGGCCGACCTGATTATCTGTTCCGCCATTCAGCGCAAGGAAAGCCGTGGCTTGCATTACACACTGGACTATCCCGATTTGCTCCCCGAAGCCCGGGATACCATACTGACGCCCGTCAATTATTCATCCGAGAACTGGTAGCCCCCAAAGCACCGGTCTGTGCATGGCAACTTGGCAGCCAAAGCGCCAATTACAGAGGTATTTCCATGTCCGATACTGAAATGAACCGACTCTTCTGGCATAGCCGTCGCGGCATGCTGGAACTCGACGTTCTGCTGGTTCCTTTCCTGAAGGAAGCCTATCCAAGCCTGAGCCCGGAAGATCAGGCCCGCTACCGCAAGCTGCTCGAATGCGAAGACCAGGATATGTTCGTCTGGTTCATGCAGCGGGGCGTTCCTCAAGATCCCGACCTGGCCCATATCGTCAAAATGATTCTGGATCGTGTTCAACCCAAATAATCTGGTTCTACACCCTTCCCATGTGGTCAGTGGCGGGCTTTGGCTCCCCCACCTGGCCGCACTGGGTGTGCTCTGGAGCTGTAGCGCACCGGTTTGGCTAAAGATGCTCCTCAGCCTGCTGATCCTGACCTCCGCGGTCTATGCGGACTTACTCCACGCCCGTCTCAAGCTCCCCCACAGCCCACGGGCTCTCTGGATCGACGCCCGCAAGCCCGGCGTGTGCCAGCTGCAGCTACGCAACCGCCAGATCCTGGAAGCCCGGATTCTGGGGGATTCCATCATCACCGCCCGGTTCGTGGTGTTACGCCTGCGCCCGGCAAACGCGCGCCGCTCACGAGTCGTCCTGATCTGTCGTTGGAACTGCGATCCCAATGCCTTCCGGCGCCTGCGGGTCATTCTCCGATTCCAGTCCCATGGCGCTGACAAAGCCCTGACGCCCGAGTAAGATAGGCTTTAAAGCCACTTTACTTCGAGGTTTTGTGCGCCGTCCTATGAACGATTTGCATCCTGCCATTTCCGACACCCTGCCCAGCGTCCAGGACATCTCATCCAGTTTCTGGAGCGAACTCACGGAATATGCCGTACTGCGCTGCAGCGGACCGGATGCTCGTAAGTTCCTGCAAGGCCAGTTCACCTGCGACGTTACCGCGATCACGCCCGAGCACTCCAGCCTGGGCGCTTGCTGCACCCCCAAAGGGCGGATGCTGGCCCTGTTTCGTATCGCCCAGGTGGGCGATGAACTCTGGCTGCGCCTGCCCCGGGAAGTCGCCCCGGGCCTGATGGAGCACCTGAAGAAATACATGGTGTTCTTCAAGGCGAGCCTGACCCTGGACGAATCGATCCAGGTACTGGGCTGGAGTCCTCGCTCGCCGGTCAGTGAGCTGGAACTGCCCAATGACGTGGACCAGGCCGTCACCACACCGGAAAGCGCGCTGATTCGCGTCCCGGGAGAGGAGCCCTGTTATGAAATCTGGGCGCTCGGTGATCAACTTGAAAAGTGGCGGACACAACTGCCCGCCGAGCAACAAAAACCGGAAGCACTTTGGCAGCTCAGGGATCTTCTGGCCGGCCTGGGCGAGGTTTATGCCGCCACTCGGGAAGAGTTCATTCCTCAAATGCTTAACCTGCAAAGCCTGGGGGGCATCTCCTTCAAGAAAGGCTGCTACACCGGCCAGGAAATTGTCGCCCGTATGCAGTACCTGGGCACCCTCAAAAGACGGATGTACCTGGCTCGCTGGGATGGGCAAACGCCCCCCGCTCCCGGCTCAGCCATCAGCGACGCCGACGGAGCCGGCCTGGGAACCCTGGTTCGGGCTCAGCCAACCCGGGATCAAGGCATTCAGTTGTTGGCCGTGTTGAACCAGGAAAGCCTGGAAGGCGGCGCGAGCCCGGCCCTCGAAGAGAATGGCCGTATGCTGCCCCTTCACTGGCGGGACGTGCCCTATCCGGTTGAGCAAATCAACAACCCTCGTAAGAAACTGTAGCAGTCTGTCACCTTTGACCGACACCGTCGGCCCAAGGGTGGCTGAACCTTACGAATTCTTACAGTCCGCAACCGCAAAGAATTGTTTTCTCTGCTATAAATATAAGCAGCTTTCCAAAGGGCGAGGCAGGTCGCGGGCAACCCTTTTTGCCGGGAAAACCGCCTCCCCATATCAACGATTTGTTTCTTACACATGAGTGAAGCCATGGCCGAGTTAGCCAATCAGATCAGACAGGACTTGTTAGAGGCTATCGAGAACGACAAGCTCGTGCTGCCCACCCTGCCGGAAGTTGCGCTCCGTGTTCGCGAAGTAGCGGAAAACCCGAACTCTTCCGTTCAGCAACTGGCAGGCACCATCAGCAACGACGCAGCGCTGTCGGCACGGATTATCCGGGTCTGCAATAGCCCGTTGCTACGGGGCAGCCGCAGCATCAACGACCTCAACTCTGCCGTGAGCCGTTTGGGCATGGTCTACACCGCCAACCTGGCCACTGGCCTGGCCATGGAGCAGATGTTCCAGGCCACCACGGAAATGATCGACCGACGCATGCGGGATGTGTGGAAGCACAGCACCGAAGTAGCCGGCATCAGCCATGTTCTGGCTCAGCACTTCACCAAGCTGCGTGCCGACCAGGCCACCCTGGCGGGCCTGATCCATCAGATCGGCGTGCTGCCCATTCTGACCTACATCGAAGAACATGACGTCCAGATCTCCGGCGCAGTCCTCGACAACCTGACCGACGAACTGGGCCCCCGCATCGGTACCCATATTCTGAAACGTTGGGATTTTGCGGCAGAGCTGATCAGCATCCCGCAGGACTGCATCAACTTCACCCGCCAGGTGCCTCAGGCCGATTATGCCGACGTGGTGATGGTGGCCAAACTGCAAAGCTTGGCGGGAAGTAATCACCCCTACACCCAAATCGACTGGGCCCAAGTCTCCGCCTTTGGCCGCCTGGGCCTGGATCCGGAGATGAGTGAGGCGACTGACCTCAGCGATGAAATGGAAGCGGCGACCCGCCTGCTGCAGTAACCCCCTCAACGACAAACGGGATGGCTAGCCATCCCGTTTTGATCCCTGCCCTTTAGGCTAATCCCAACTCTGCCTTGACCTGCTGCCGGGGCGGCAGCCCCCAATCAATCGGCTGCTTACCGTGCTGCTTGAGATAGGCATTGGCCTGAGAAAAATGCCGGCAACCAAAGAACCCGCGATGGGCCGACAAGGGTGATGGATGCACCGACTCCAGCACCAAGTGACGGTGACGGTCGATCAGTGCCCCTTTCTTGATGGCGTAGCTGCCCCAGAGCAGAAACACCAGATTCTCCTTACTCCGATTGAGCAGACCGATAACCTGGTCGGTAAAGGTCTCCCACCCCTTGCCTTGATGGGAACCGGCCCGTCCCTGCTCCACGGTCAGCACGCTGTTGAGCAACAACACGCCCTGTTGGGCCCAATGGGTCAGGCAGCCGTGATCCGGAACGGGGAGCCCCAGATCACTGGCAATCTCCTTGAAAATGTTGACCAGGGAAGGCGGCGGCTTCACATCCGGCAGCACCGAGAAGCACAAACCATGGGCCTGGCCCGGCCCGTGGTACGGGTCCTGGCCAATAATCACCACTTCAACGTCCTTGAACGCCGTGGTATTCAAGGCGTTGAAGCAGTTCTCCCATTGCGGGAAGATCACCTTGCCGGCGGCATCCTCTTGCGCCAGAAACTCCGCCAGCTTTGCCATGTACGGCTTGTCAAACTCTGCCGACACCAGCTTATGCCAATCGACCTTCGGATCGATCGCCTCCAGCAAATGTTGCGCAGCCGCCGTCATTGCCCTTCTCCCTGATCCCGCCGGTTAGGCCTGAGGTCTCATGTGTGGAAACAGAATCACGTCCCGGATCGAGGGGGCATCGGTAAACAGCATGACCAAACGGTCAATCCCGATCCCTTCACCCGCCGTGGGCGGCATGCCGTGCTCCAGGGCGATGATATAGTCTTCATCGAAGTGCATCGCCTCGTCGTCGCCGGCTTCCTTCTCCGCCACCTGTTTACGGAAACGTTCCGCCTGGTCTTCCGGATCATTCAACTCGGAGAAGCCGTTGGCGATCTCACGCCCGCCCACGAAAAACTCAAAGCGATCGGTGACAAAGGGGTCGTTATCGTTGAGGCGCGCCAGGGGCGACACTTCCGTGGGGTAGGCGGTGATAAAGGTGGGCTGACGCAGGCGGTGCTCCACCGTCTTCTCGAAAATTTCGATCTGAACCTTGCCCAGGCCCCAAGTATCTTTTAGAGGAATTTTGAGGCTTTCGGCCACCTTGCGGGCACCTTCCAGATTGTTCAACTGATCGGCGCTAATCTCCGGGTTGAAGTGCAGGATGGAATCAAACACCGTCATCCGGGCAAAGGGCTTGCCGAAGTCGTAAGTTTCGCCCTGGTACTGGACTTCCGTACGTCCCAGGATGTTCTGGGCCAAGGTCCGCAGCATGTCTTCCGTCAGGTCCATCAGATCCTGATAGTTGGCATAGGCCTGGTAGAACTCCAGCATGGTGAACTCAGGGTTGTGACGGGTCGACAACCCTTCGTTACGGAAGTTACGGTTGATTTCGAAGACCCGCTCGAAACCACCCACCACCAGCCGTTTGAGATAAAGCTCCGGCGCAATCCGCAGGTACATCTCGATATCCAGGGCGTTGTGATAGGTCACGAAAGGACGGGCCGTGGCGCCACCGGGAATCACCTGCAGCATGGGGGTTTCGGCTTCGATAAAATCCCGCTCGCTCAGGTAACGGCGGATGCCTTCCACCAGTTTGGCCCGAATCCGGAAGGTATTACGGGTTTCTTCGTTAACGATCAGGTCCACATAGCGCCGACGGTATTTCATTTCCGTGTCGGACAGGCCTTTAAACTTATCCGGCAGTGGACGCAAGGCCTTGGTCAGCAGGCGGGGAGATTCCATATCCACATAGAGATCACCCTTTCCCGATTTATGCAGCACGCCCTCGGTGCCCACGATATCACCCAGATCCCAGCCTTTGACGGACTCCAGCTGCTCCGGTGTCAGGGCCTTGCGGTTGACATACAGCTGGATCCGGCCGCTCATGTCCTGAATCACAATGAAGGCGCCCCGATTCAACATGACCCGACCGGCCACGCTCACGCGCACCCCCAGGGCTTCCAGCTCTTCCTTGCTCTTGTCACTGTAACGGGCCTGCAAGTCAGCGCAGTAGGTATCACGACGGAAATCGTTCGGGAAGGCATTGCCCTGCTCGCGCAACGATTTGAGCTTGTTACGCCGCTCCGCGATCAACTTATTCTCGTCCTGGGGCTGAAGATCTTGGTTTTCTGACACCGCTATACCTCGTTAAGCTAGTGAAACGTCGTGGCGCAAGGTGGCTTAAAGCCCCTGCTTCAGGCTCGCTTCAATGAAATCGTCAATATCGCCGTCCAGCACGGCGCCACAGTTGGATTCTTCCACGCCTGTGCGCAGGTCCTTGATCCGGGACTGATCCAGCACATAGGAACGGATCTGATGGCCCCATCCGATATCGGATTTGGAGTCTTCCAGAGCCTGGGCCGCGGAGCTGCGTTTTTGCAGTTCCAGCTCATACAGTTTGGCGCGCAACTGCTTCATCGCCGCATCCTTGTTCTTGTGCTGGGAGCGGTCGCTCTGGCACTGTACCACGACACCGGTCGGCACGTGGGTAATCCGCACCGCGGATTCGGTCCGGTTCACGTGCTGACCACCGGCGCCGGAGGCCCGATACACATCGATGCGCAAGTCGGCAGGATTGATATCAATATCAATATTGTCGTCCACCTCGGGCGAGACAAACACGGAGGTAAACGACGTGTGGCGGCGATTGCCGGAATCGAACGGCGATTTGCGCACCAGCCGGTGAATGCCGGTCTCCGTCCGCAACCAGCCATAGGCATATTCGCCCTGGATGTGAATGGTGGCGCTCTTAATACCCGCCACATCCCCTTCGGAGACTTCCATCAATTCGCACTTGAAGCCGCGCCGCTCGCCCCAGCGTAGATACATCCGCAGCAGCATGTTGGCCCAGTCCTGGGCTTCGGTGCCACCGGAGCCGGCCTGGATATCCAAATAGGCATTGTTGGCATCCATTTCGCCGGAGAACATGCGGCGAAACTCCAGATCCTGCAGCTCGCGATCCAGTCGATCCAGCTCCTCACGAACCGCCTCCACGGTATCCGCGTCCTGCTCTTCAACGGCCATATCCAGTAGTTCACGGGCATCGGCCAGCCCTTTATCGAGGTTCTCAATGGTGGTCACAATGCCCGCCAGGGAAACCCGCTCACGCCCCAACTCCTGTGCCCGCTCCGGTTTATCCCAAACCTTCGGGTCTTCCAGTTCCCGTTCGACCTCGATCAGACGCTCTTTTCGGGTATCGAAGTCAAAGATACCCCCTAAGGACATTGGTCCGAGCCTGCATGTCCTTGATGGCTTGAACGATTGGATTCACTTCGAGCATGAGACGAATACCCCGATAAAAATCATGGTGAATGGCATAAGAAAGGGGCAGTATTTTACCTGATCAAGGCTTGGGAATACATGCCCCAGCCTCGCATCTCGCCAGGCGCCGGACTGTTTTTCCAACGATGAGCCTGTCCTGTGCGCCCGGCCTTCGCCCTCCAGCAGAAACTCCGTGGCCTAACAGGCTTCCAGATAATCCACCAACAGCTGCAAACTCTGCCTGCCCCGGTAGAGATTGATATCCAACTTATACGCCAGGCGTACCCGACGGGTTTCCCGGGGCCACTGGCGGGTATCCACGTTAAAGGCGATCCCATCCAGATACTGGCCCGAGCCGGGCTCTCGCAGCACCATCTTCAAATGCCGGCTGCCCACCAGGCGCTGCTCAATCAGCTCAAACTCGCCATCAAACAAGGGCTCCGGGAAGTGCTGCCCCCAAGGTGCCGCCTCCCGAATCAGCTGTGCCGTCTCCAGGTTGAACTCCTCTGCCCGCAGCGGCCCGTCGGTCACAATACTGGCGTTGAGGTCCTCCTCATTAAGCAGTGTTCGGACCGTCTCATCAAAGGCACGGGCAAATTCCGTGAAACGCTCCCGTGCCACGGTCATGCCGGCGGCCATGGCATGTCCGCCAAATTTCACCAACACTCCGGGATAGCGCTTGGCCACCATGTCCAGGGCATCGCGCATGTGAAGGCCCGGAATGGAACGCGCGGAGCCTTTGATCAGCTGCTCATCACTGGGCGCGAAGGTAATCACCGGCCGATGCAGCCGCTCTTTGATCCGGGACGCCAAAATACCGATCACGCCCTGGTGCCAGTTCTCATCAAACAGACAGATTCCCCAAGGCAGATCGCCACCGTCACGCAAGTGCAGGGAGTTCAGGGCCAGCATGGCCTGCTCCTGCATTTCCGATTCGATCAGCTTGCGGGACTGGTTGAATTCATCCAATTGCAAGGCCAGGTCACGGGCCAAGTGAGGGCTATCGGTGAGCAGGCACTCAATACCAATCGACATATCTTCCAGCCGCCCGGCGGCGTTCAGCCGAGGGGCGATGGCAAATCCCAGGTCCGCCGCCACCAAACTCTGACGGCGACGATTGGACACATCAATCAACGCCTGGATACCCGGGCGCGTCCGCCCGGCGCGAATACGCATCAACCCTTGCTGCACCAGAATCCGGTTGTTGTGATCCAGCGGCACCACATCAGCGACGGTGCCCAAAGCCACAATATCCAGAAAATCCGCCAGGTTGGGCTCGGCAATCCGGCGCATGGCAAACCAGTTGCGGGCGCGGAGCTCCCGGCGCACGGCGGTGAGCACATAAAAGATCACCCCCACCCCGGCCAGGTTTTTACTGGGAAAGACGCAGCCCGGCGCATTGGGGTTCACGATGGCGTCGGCCTCGGGAATTTCCGCGCCCGGCAGGTGATGGTCGGTGACAATCACCCGCATCCCCGCTTGGCGGGCAGCCGCTACCCCTTCCACGCTGGAAATGCCGTTATCCACAGTCACCAGCACATCGGGGGCCATCCCCTTGGCAACTTCGACAATTTCCGGCGACAGGCCATACCCGTAGTCAAACCGGTTGGGCACCAGATAGTCCACCTGGGCCGCGCCCATGGCCTGCAGCCCCAGAATGCCCACGGCGGTACTGGTGGCGCCATCGGCATCGAAGTCGCCCACGATCAGAATGCGCTGGCCTTCCATCACCGCATCCGCCAGATAGCGGGCCGCCAGGTCCACCTGATGGAGCTGATCCACGGATTGCAGCCGTTTCAGGGAATGGTCAATCAATTCTTCGCGGGTAATCCCACGGGCACGAAAAATTCGACGCAGAATGTCCGGCAGATCGGTAGAGTCCAGGGGATCTGTCTGTGGGAGGGGACGTCGAACGATAGCCTTTTTCATACAGCGTTCAGCCAGGCTCCGTCAGCTTGCAGAACAAGAGCCCGGAGAGATTTCTCTCCGGGCGGGAAGGGTCAATTAGCGGCTCTGAATGCCCCGGCTACGCACGGCGGCGTGGATCGCACCCAGATCATTGGCGACCACCTGATACGCCTCCTGGCGCTCAAACAGGTCCGCCAGATGAGGCGGCAGCTCAGGCTGCACCCCAATGCCGGACTTTTCGACCGCCTCGGGGAATTTCACCGGATGGGCCGTCGCCAGGGTGATCATCGGGATGCTGGGATCGCGACGACACTCCCGGGCCGCCTTGACGCCAATGGCGGTATGGGGGTCCAGAACCTCTTCGGTCTCCTCAAAGACCTGACGGATGGTGGCACAGGTCAGCTCATCATCCACCGCATAACTGTCGAACAGCTTGCGGGCCTCCGCCAAGCGGGCCGGGTCGATACTGACCGGCCCCTGGTTGAAGCGGTTCATCAGATCACTGATCGCAGCCCCATCCCGACCGTGCAGATCGAACAACAGACGTTCGAAGTTGCTGGAGATCATGATATCCATGCTGGGTGACAGGGTATGGTGCAGTTCTTCCTTGCGGTACAGGTTCTGACTCATAAACCGGTGCAGGATATCGTTGCGGTTGGTCGCGATCACCAGCTGACTGATCGGCAGACCCATTTTCCGCGCCAGATAGCCCGCGAAAATATCGCCGAAGTTTCCGGTCGGCACCGAGAACGCCACGCTGCGGAAGGGGCCGCCCACTGCCAGGGAGGCATGGAAGTAATAGACGATCTGGGCCATGATGCGCGCCCAGTTAATGGAGTTCACCGCCACCAGCTGGGACTTCCCTTCCAGGAAGGACTGATCGCCGAAGCTTTCTTTCACCATGCGCTGACAGTCGTCAAAGTTACCTTCAACCGCCAGGTTATGGATATTGTCGCCAATAATGGTGGTCATCTGGCGACGCTGAACCTCGGAAACCCGCTGGTGGGGGTGCAGGATAAAGATGTCGACGTTTTTGCAGCGGCGGCAGCCTTCAATGGCCGCCGAGCCGGTATCCCCGGAGGTGGCGCCGAGAATGGTCACATGCTTGCCGCGCCGCTCCAGCACATAGTCCAGCAGACGGCCCAGCAGCTGCAGGGCGAAATCCTTGAACGCTAGTGTGGGGCCGTGGAACAGCTCCATCACCCACTCATTGCTGTCCAGCTGGGCCAGGGGCGCCACCGCCTTGTGAGCAAAAACCGCATAGGTTTCATGAACCATCTCGCGGAAGTCCGCTTCCGGGATGGCCCCTTCCACAAACGGATACATAACCTTGCAGCCCAACTCCGCATAGGACAGACCCCGCCAGGAGGCGATCTCCTCCAGGGTGAATTGGGGCAGGACTTCCGGCACATATAAGCCGCCATCCGGCGCCAAACCGGTCAGCAAAACATCTTCAAAACCCAGCGCCGGCGCTTTGCCTCGTGTACTGATGTATTTCACGGAAGATTCCTGTTGTTCAAATTGACTCTATGGTTCTTGGTTTATGCTCTAAAGGCGGTTCAGGCTTAACGCAACAGTTCCACCCGAATCCGTACCACCGGATCAACAATAGCATCCAGCGCTTCAATAGCGGCAATGGCTTGATTCATCTGTTTTTCCTGAACCTTGTGGGTCAACAGGATCATCGGAATCAGGCCTTCGCTTTCCTCGGATTCTTTTTGCATGATGGACTCAATGTTGATGCCCTGCTCACTCAGAATAGACGCCACTTTGGCCAGCACACCGGGACGGTCCTGAGCCAGAATACGCAGATAATAAGCGGAGGTGGTTTCTTCCACCGGCAGCACGGCGTGGTCGTTCAATTGATCCTGGCTGACTCCCAGGAAGGGTACCGCCACCGAGGTGCCTTCGCGCAGGGCGCGGGCCACATCGATAATATCCGCCACAACCGCTGAGGCGGTCGGCTCGGAGCCGGCGCCACGGCCATAGAACAGGGTTTGACCGACGGCATCGCCCTCAACCATCACCGCGTTCATCACGCCATCCACCTTGGCAATCAATTGGGACTCGGGCACCAGCGTCGGATGCACGCGCAGCTCGATGCCCTGCTCCAGACGACGGGCAATGCCCAGGTGCTTGATTCGATAACCCAGCTCTTCCGCATAGGAAACATCCCGCGGGCTAAGCTTGCTGATACCTTCAGTAAAGGCCTTGTCAAACTGCAGGGGAATACCAAAAGCCACAGAGGCCAGAATCGTCAGCTTATGAGCCGCATCGATTCCCTCTACGTCAAAGGTCGGATCCGCCTCGGCATATCCCAGTGCCTGGGCTTCCTTCAGCACGTCGGCAAACTCGCGGCCTTTCTCACGCATTTCGGTCAGAATGAAGTTGCTGGTGCCGTTGATGATCCCGGCCAGCCAGCTCACCTCGTTGGCGGCCAAGCCTTCACGCAGTGCCTTGATAATGGGGATGCCGCCGGCCACGGAGGCCTCAAAGCCCACGCTCACACCCTGCTTGGCAGCAGCCTGGAAAATCTCGTTACCGTGCACGGCAATCATGGCCTTGTTGGCGGTAACCACATGCTTGCCGTTGGCAATAGCTCTGAGGGCCAGCTCCCGGGGAAGATCGTAGCCGCCCAGCAGCTCCACCACCACGTCAACTTCGGGGTCATCGGCCACTTCGAAAACATCCGTTGTCACGCGGGTGGAGCCCAGGTCGCAAGCAGGATTGAGCGCACGAGCCGCCACCATTGTCACCACAATGGGACGCCCTGCACGAGCAGCAATCTGTTCCGCATTACGCTGCAGAACATTAAAAGTACCACCGCCCACGGTGCCAAGACCACATATGCCAACTCTGACTGGATTCAAGATTATGACTCCCCTGCTTGTGATGCGTTAGATACGGCCCCGCCGTAAAAAATAATCTGCTATTGTAACCCGAATTTGCCTCAATTACCGAGGCTCAATTCCCGGTGGCAACACTGCCAGATCGGCAATCTGACAGCACGCCCAATCAGGTGATCAGTTCAGTAACCCCAAATGCTCCGCCAGCGCCTTAGCCGGCACATAGCCCGGGATCAGTTCACCACTTTCCAGAATGATTGCGGGTGTACCGGAAATCTGCAGCGCATTGCCCAGCTCATACTGAGATGCGACGGGATTGGTGCAGTTCTTCGACTTTACCACCTCACCCCGCTTGGCCGCGGTCATGGCCTGCTGCCGATCGTCGGCACACCAAACCGCCACCAGTTTCTGATGGGAGGAACTGCCTACGCCAGAGCGGGGATAACCCACATAGTTTACCTGGATTCCCAGCTCATTCATTTGAGGCACTTCCTGATGCAGCTTACGGCAGTAACCACAGTCCACGTCGGTAAAAACCGTGATGCTCGCCTTGGTCTGGCGGGGTTTGAACACCACCATCTCCGCCTCGGGAATGCTCGCCATGAGCTCTGCCCGCTCCCCGTTGCGGGTAACTTCCGTCAGGTTTTTCACCCCTGCCGGATCAACCCGGTACAGATCACCGACCAAAAAGTGCTTGCCGTCGTCGGTCACATAAAATGTCTCACGATAATTGGTGCGAACTTCATACAGTCCGCCAGCCCCAGTGGGCGTCACCGAGCGGATTTCAACGTTCGGAAGCGAACTTTCCAACCCCTGGCGGATCTTTGCCTCTTTCTCATTAACCGGCTCAGCACAAGCGGCCGCGCCCAGGGACAGGCAAAGCCCCATAAACATGATGCGTAATTTCATCAGTACACTTCCATTCAGCAAGCGATATTCAACCGCCGTCTAACCTACATGAAAAGTCGCCACCACTCCAGATACAGCAGCCGGGATCTGCCACCTATCCGCGCGGATGATGCTCTTGATACACCGCCTGCAACCGCACCTGGGCCACATGTGTGTAAATTTGTGTGGTGGAAAGATCACTGTGCCCCAGCAGCAACTGCACCACCCGCAAGTCCGCGCCATGGTTCAACAGGTGGGTGGCAAAGGCGTGACGCAAGGTATGGGGAGACAAGTGCTTATAGATACCTGCATTGGCAGCATGGAGCTTGATCCGGTGCCAGAAGGTCTGGCGCGTCATCATCTGTCCGCGATTACTGGGAAACAGGACATCGGTCTGATTGCCCTCAACCAGGGCTGGCCGCGCCTCCGCCACATAGCGTTCCAGCCAGTTCATCGCCTCTTCCCCCAAGGGAACCAGCCGCTCCTTGTCCCCCTTCCCCACGACTCGCACCACCCCCTGACGGAGATTGATCTGATGCATCCTTAAACTCACCAGCTCCGACACCCGCAGCCCACAGGCATAAAGAACCTCGAGCATGGCACGATCCCGCAGGCCAATCACCTCGCTCAGCTCAGGCGCCGCCAGCAACGCCTCCACCTCTGACTCGGTCAAGGTATCAGGCAGCCGCTTGCTGCGTTTTGGATTATCTACCCGCAAGGTGGGGTCCACGGAAATCAGGGACTCCCGCATCAAATAGCGATAAAACCGGCGGGCGCAGGACAAAAAGCGTGCCGTGGAGGTCGGTTTGTATCCCTCCTTCAGCCGAAACGCCAAGTACTCCAAAAGCTGATAACGCTCAAGGGTCACCAGCGACAACTGTCGTTTAGCAAGCCAAGCGACAAAGGCCGCCAAGTCGCGTCGGTAGGAGGCCAGGGTATTGTCACTCAGGCCGTTTTCCAGCCAAAGCGCATCCAGAAAGCGTTCCACCAGAGCCAACTCCTGATCCTCTGAAGGCATCACCTGACGCATGGGGCTTTCACCTCGGCCTGACTCAGCTCACCACAAACAAAAACGGGTAGCCTAGGCTACCCGTTTTTCTAAGCAAGCTGCAATTAGGACAGCTTTTCTTTAATACGCGCTGCCTTACCACTGAGCTCACGCAGATGGTACAGCTTGGCTTTACGCACATCACCGCGGCGTTTCACCTGGATAGACTCGATCTGCTTGCTGAAGGTCTGGAAAGTACGCTCAACGCCCACACCGTAGGAAATCTTACGCACAGTGAAGGAAGAGTTCATGCCACGGTTGCGACGACCGATGACCACACCTTCGAAAGCCTGCAGACGCTCACGCTGACCTTCAATAACCTTTACTTGAACAACGACTGTATCGCCGGCGCCAAACTCCGGGATTTCTTTGGTCATTTGTTCAGCTTCAATCTGACTGATAATGCTGTTCTTGCTGCTCATCGCTCGCTCCTAAAACTTCAAACCGTCTAACGAAATTATGGGCCTGACGCCTCATGCTCCCGAATAAACTCCGCCAACAGCTCTTGCTGCTCTTGGCTTAACTCAGACTTGGCCAGGAGATCCGGCCGCCTCAGCCAAGTACGCCCCAGCGATTGTTTCAAGCGCCAGCGTCGAACCTGTTCATGGTGCCCCTGCAACAACACCGATGGGACCAACCGGCCTTCGAAATCTTCTGGGCGGGTGTAATGAGGACAATCCAACAGCCCGGATTCGAAGGAATCCTGTTCGGCAGACAGTTCATGACCGAGCACCCCAGGAATAAACCGGAGCAACCCATCAATCATAACCATGGCCGCCAACTCGCCCCCGCTCAACACAAAGTCGCCCAGGGACCATTCCTCATCTACTTCGGTTTCGATGATTCGCTCATCAATTCCTTCGTAGCGCCCGCACACAAAGATCAGACTTTGGCGCTGGGCCAGTTCCCGCAAAGCCGTCTGGTCAACCCGACGCCCCTGCGGAGACATATACAACACCTTAACATCCGGCCCGGCTTCCGCCCTTGCAGCCTGGATCGCATCCCTTAAGGGCTGCACCTTCATCAGCATCCCGGGACCACCGCCGTAGGGGCGATCATCTACCGTGCGATGCCGGTCATGGGTGAAGTCCCGCGGATTCCAGCACTTCAGTGAAGCCAGTCCTTTTTGAAATGCCTTTCCCGTCACTCCGACTTCGGAGACGGCACGAAACATTTCAGGAAACAGACTGACGGCGCCAATCCACACCGCCTAAAACTCCGGCTCCCAGTCGACCGTCAGGCAACCGGCTTCCAAATCAACTTGCTGAACCACCTGATCCGGCAAATACGGGATCAATCGTTCCTGTTGATCAATGCTCTCCGGTGTGGCGCGCACGACCAACACATCGTTGGCACCTGTTTCCATCAGATGATCCACCACGCCCAGCAACTGCCCGGCGGTTGTGATCACCTTCAGTCCTTCCAGCTGATGCCAGTAATACTCGCCTTCAGCCAAAGCTGGAAACTCTTCAACGGCGACCTCAATCAGCCCACCGCAAAGCACGCGAACGGTCTCGGGAGTCTCAAAGCCTTTAAACTTGAGAATCATGCCCTTGCCATGGCGTTTGCCGGCCTCGACCTCAAGCTCGCGCTGCCCACCCTCTGCCACCCAGATGACCCGCCGATAGCTCAACAGGTTATCCATGGGCTCGGTATAGGAGAGCACTTTAACCCAGCCTTTGACTCCGTACGCCGAGGTAATCTTGCCGACTACCGAACGTTTCGGCGCACCGTCACTCATACTACTTCCAGCCTACTTGCCTAAAGACTTAAGCAGCTTGGCTTTTCAGCAACTGCTGAACGCGCTCGGACATTTGAGCACCAGTGCCCAGCCAGTAGTTTACGCGCTCTTGGTTAACGTGCAGGCGCACTTCCTGACCACGAGCAATCGGGTTGAAATAACCAACGCGCTCAATGAAACGGCCTTCGCGGGCACTGCGTGAATCAGTGACGGTCAAGTGGTAAAAGGGGCGCTTCTTGGAGCCACCACGAGACAAACGGATCGTTACCATGTGTTCTAATCCTATAACTATGAACTCGCCAGAGTGCCTGAATAATCAATGCTACTCGAAAGGGCGCATATTCTAAGCAAAATTTCCAATAAAGAAAACAACCTTCGCACATTTCTCTGCGAAGGAGTCACTTCACTACCAACAACAGCCTTTGGAGCAGTCGATTCAGGGCTTAAAACAACCCGACCCCGAACCGGACTCCGGCCCAATCAGCGGCCAAACGGCGGGAACCCTCCCCCCGGGGGCATCATACCTTTCATGCCCCGCATCATATTGGCCATGGCGCCTTTTTGGGTAAATTTTTTCATCATCTTCTGCATCTGCTTGTGCTGCTTGAGAAGACGGTTAACATCCTGGATATCCGTTCCCGATCCCATTGCGATACGACGCTTGCGGGAGTTATTGATCACGTCCGGGAAACGACGCTCATGGGGCGTCATGGAGTTGATAATGGCCTCCAGGCGCCCCAGCGACTTGTCATTCACCTGCTGCTGGGCCACCTGGGTCAGCTGGCCCATGCCCGGCAGCTTGTCCAACAGACCGGCGATGCCGCCCATATTCTTCATCTGCTGGAGCTGGTCCCGGAAGTCTTCCAGGTCGAAGGACTTGCCCTTCTTCAGCTTTTTGGTGAGCTTTTCTGCTTTGTCCCGATCAAGTTTGCGCTCAGCTTCCTCGATCAGGGACAGCACATCACCCATACCCAGAATTCGTGACGCCATCCGATCCGGATGGAACGGCTCCAGGGCTTCGGTCTTCTCACCCATCCCCAGGAACTTGATGGGCTTGCCGGTGATATGGCGCACCGACAGGGCCGCACCGCCCCGGGCATCACCATCGGCCTTGGTCAACACCACCCCGGTCAATGGCAGGGCGTCATTAAACGCCTTGGCGGTGTTAGCCGCATCCTGACCGGTCATGGCGTCCACCACGAACAGCGTCTCCACGGGCTGTGCCGCCTGATGCAGTCGCTTGATCTCGTCCATCATAGCGCCGTCGACGTGGAGACGACCGGCGGTATCCAGAATCACCACATCCAGAAACTTACGGCGCGCCGCCTCGATCGCCCCCTTGGCGATGTCCACCGGGTCCTGCTCCGAGGTGCTGGGGAAAAACTCAACTCCCACGCTCTGGGCCAAGGTTTCCAGCTGCTTGATGGCCGCCGGACGATAAACGTCGGCACTCACCACCATCACCGACTTCTTCTTGCGCTCCTTCAGGAAGCGCGCCAGCTTGCCCACCGTGGTGGTTTTACCCGCCCCCTGCAAACCGGCCATCATAATCACCGCGGGCGGCTGAGCAGCCAGATTCAGATCGGCGTTGGACTCGCCCATCACCCGCTCGAGCTCAGCCCGAACCACACGAATGAATTCCTGCCCCGGCGTCAGGCTGCGCATGACCTCCTGTCCAAGAGCCCGCTGCCGAACCCCCTCAATGAAGTCCTTGACCACTGGCAGCGCCACATCGGCCTCCAGCAGTGCCATCCGCACCTCGCGCAAGGCATCGCTGATATTATCCTCTGTCAGCTTGGCCTGGCCGGTGACCTTTCTGAGGGTATCCGACAACCGTTCGGTAAGATTTTCAAACATGTATATGAACCCCGAAGACGTTCGCAGAAAAATGCAAGCCGGTGATTATAACTGATCCGCCCGCAACACACACCGGGCTGCCCACGCTTTATGCCAGCCAGTATACAAGGCGTGCGAATGCTCCTATTATGACGTGTCAACACCCGCTATGATGAACGGATATCAGGCAGGGGCCTCACCACATCGGCCAAGGCCTCTATAAACAGAGTTACCCAGGAATCATTACCCCCAGTATTGTTATGACAGTCCTACTGCTCAGCCTTATTGCCATAACCGCCTACGGACTCGGCACCGCCACCCACGTCCGCCTCTACCTTGGCCAATGGCAACTGCAGCCCTCGTTTACTTTCCTGCTGGGACTCACCGCCGCCACCCTGCACTTGGTTACCAATAGCCTACTGATTTCGACGGCAGCAGGCTGGGAATTCAGCTTTTTCAAAAGTGCTTCCGCCATCACCAACATCATTGTGATCGTGCTGCTGTTTTTCATGCGGCGCAAACCGGTCCAAAACCTGTTTCTGATCTGCTACCCGCTGGCCATTCTCAGCCTGATCGGCGCGGTCTTTCTTACCAACCAGGCCAACCCCATCCCCCGACACCAGATGGGCGTCTTGCTGCATGTCAGCCTGTCCATTATTGCCTACAGCTTTCTGTCCCTGGCCGCCCTGCAGGCCTTGCTGCTTTACATCCAGAACAAGCAGCTGAAAGCCCGCAGGAACAGCCATTTCCTCAAGGCCCTCCCACCTCTCCTGACCATGGAAACCATCCTGTTTGCCCTGATCCGGGCGGGCTTTGTGCTGCTGACTCTCGCCATTATGTCAGGAGTCGTTTTCATTCAAGATCTTTTTGCACAGCATCTGGCCCACAAGACCATCTTGTCGATCTTCGCCTGGCTGGTGTTTGCCACACTACTGATCGGCCATCATTTCTATGGCTGGCGCGGCCTGACCGCCAGCCGCTGGACACTGGGCGGCGCCTTCGTGCTCATGTTCGGCTTCCTCGGCAGCAAGCTGGTCCTGGAGATCATCCTGGGCACTTGACTGCCACCTTGCCAATCCTGCCCGGGGAACAGCCTGCCTCCTTGACAGCTACCCCCTGGCTCCTATGATATTCAAGACTTTCCCTAGAAGGTTTTTCCCGTTTGAACGACACGCCCACTTCTTTACTTCTAGTCATTCTCGTTATCCTGATTCTGCTGTCCGCCTTTTTCTCCAGCTCAGAAACCGGAATGATGTCCCTGAACCGTTACCGCCTCAGACATCTGACCAAGCAAGGGCACCGGGGGGCTCGCCGCGCCAGCCAACTACTACAGCGCACCGATCAGCTGCTGGGCGTCATTTTGCTCGGCAACAACTTCGTCAACATCCTTGCGTCCGCGATCGCCACCCTGCTGGCCGTGCAGTTGTGGGGTGAAGCCGGAATCGCCGTCGCCACCATTATCCTGACCATTGTGTTGCTGATCTTTGGTGAAGTAACGCCCAAGACTCTAGCGGCCAGCTCCCCCGAAAAAGTTGCCTTCCCGGCGAGCTTCGTCCTGCTTCCTCTTCTGAAAGTCTTCTATCCCGCGGTCTGGCTCATCAATTTGATCTCCGGCGCCGTGCTCCGCCTGATAGGACACCAACCCAACACAGCAGACAACGATCACCTGAGCCGGGAAGAGCTGCGCACCCTGGTCCATGAGGCTGGCGTACGCATTCCCTCACGCCACAAGGATATGCTGCTGAGCATTCTTGACCTGGAAAAGGTTTCCGTGAACGACATCATGGTACCGCGCAATGAAATCGTGGGCATTGATATCGAAGATGAGATCGACGAGATCATCCAGCAACTTCACTCCGCCCAGCACACCCGCGTTCCCGTGTACCGGGGCAATATCCACAATATTATTGGCATCCTTCACTTGCGTAATGCCGCCCGTTTTCTATCGGAAGACACTCCCTCCAAATCCCTGCTGATGCAGTCCTGCAGGGAGCCCTACTACATTCCTGAAAACACGCCGCTCCATGTACAGCTGCTGAACTTCCAACAGGAAAAACGTCGGCTCGGGATTGTCGTGGACGAATATGGTGACGTCCTGGGACTGGCCACACTCGAAGATATCCTGGAAGAGATCGTCGGCGAGTTCACCACCGACATGGTCACCACCAATTCTCACATCACGGAGCTGTCGGATGGCAGCTACCTGATCGACGGCGCCACCACGATTCGCGTACTCAACAAGACGCTGAACTGGAACCTGCCAACGGACGGCCCGAAGACTCTGAACGGGCTGATCATTGAAGCGCTGGAGGCAATTCCTGAAGGCAACATCTGCCTGAAGCTCCACAACCATCACGTGGAGATCAAGCAAATCAAAGACAACATGGTCAAAACCGCGATTGTCTCCGCCCCCATCCAGGCGTAGCCCTGAACGCCAAGCCACAGGGCCTGCCCCCAGGCTCTTCCTATCAGATGCGTTATAACAAAAGCTTCTATGGAAATTCGAAACGGAAGTTAAAGATCTAACTCCCTCCTTGATACTCCTCGGGCCCCACTTCAGAAAAGATGATCAGAAGTCTTTAATAGCAATAACTATGGGGGACTATTTTATGATTCTGGGCCACACACTGGGATTGATGCTACGCCCCGACCACGAATGGAACCTCATTCGTCGGGAGGGTTACTCACTGGGTAAACTGTACTTGCAGCACGTCATGCTGCTGGCGCTGATTCCGGTGATTGCCGCCTACCTTGGCACGACTCAGATCGGCTGGCAAATCGGTAACGGCGACCCCATCAAGCTAACGGAGGCCAGTGCCCTCCAGCTCTGTGCCATTGGCTACCTGGCGATGCTCGCCGCGGTTTATGTGCTGGGCAGGTTTATTGACCTGTTTGCCGCCACCTACGGAGTCAACAGCCGGCAGCCGAAAGGCGTCGTGCTAGCCGCTTACATTGCCACCCCATTATTTATTGGCGGCGCCGCGCTCAGCTATCCCGATCTGCTCGTCAACATGTTGATCGGCCTGGTTGCGGTGGGCTACTCCGTGTATTTGCTGTATGAAGGCGTACCCATTCTGATGGGGATTCCCGAAGAGCGGGGTTTCTTGTTTGCCACCAGTATCCTGACCGTCGGCCTGGTGATGCTGGTGGCCCTGATTGCGATCAGCGTGGTGGCCTGGAGCCTGGGCGTAGGCCCCGCCTACACCACCTGAAAACCAACCAAGCCTGTACACCTTTCAACATTTTCTCCGGTGGCCGGTCATCTGATAGTCGGCCACTCTCTTACCTCAACTACCCCTAAACTCAACCCAAGACCGTCAACTTCACCTTCTCTGTTTTTCGCACCATCCGGGGCGATGGTTTCAATTTCCTCCCCAGTTGGCATTTACAACATAGAACGATGGTTCAGCCTTGGATTTCTGAGAGGGCCGAGTTACCATCAGGCACATCTGCACCAGCACGGAAAGCATCCAGACCTGTGAGTCACCGCAGACGTCGACACACAACCAGAATCTCTGCACACGTTGGATGTCACAACGCGCATCAAGGGGAAGCCCATGGAACAGGGAATCAGCAGCAGCCAAGTTCGAGCCATTCCAGGCAATATCGACAGAAATACTTCATTTAACCCCCGGCACCAAGTACCAGCCTCCGCCCCGGTGGGCCAGCCGGATGTGGTGCTATTCCAGTCTCAAGAAGACCCAACGGAGCGCTCTCGCCAGCAGCCGAGCAAAGCCCGCGACATCTCTCAACAGGACCTGGTCAAACTCCTTGCCCGCCTGCAACAACAAATTGCCGAACGCACACGGGGCATCAGAAACACCCGTCCGATCCAACTGCATACGGCCATTGGCAGCTTTAGCGACGCCGCGGGCAAAGACCTGATTAACCTGACGGCCATGCTATTCGACTTTATTCTGGCCGACTTCCACTCGGCCCCCAGGGTTCGCGCCGAAATCAGCTACCTGCAGATCCCCTATTTGAAGCTGTTGATCGAAGAGCGGGAGCTGCTCGCCCAGCCTTCTCACCCCGCACGCAAGCTGCTGAGCGATCTGGCCCGTACCGCGATCAGCTGGGATTACTTGCCCGAAGACAAACAACAACGCTTTCAACGGGAGATTCACCAGATCGTGCGCCAGATTTTGGAAGCGGCGGATACTGACTTGGCCCTCTTTCAAAACCTGCAGCGACACTATGCCGAGTTCATGGCCATGGAGTCGTTGAAAAGCCGTATTCTGGACCCGGACGCCGAGGATGAAGAATCCCGACAAGTACGCGCCCAACAGGCCCAGGAAATCATCGAGCGGACCTTGCAGGGCAAGCTGGAGACCTGGCAGCTGCCCCACTCCACCGTGGAGCTGATCCAGCAGGGCTGGAGTCGCGTGATGTTTCTGGCCTATCTCCGCGAAGATAACGAAAAGAGCTGGAAGCACAGCCTGCAAGTGCTCGACGAGCTGATCTGGTGCCAGCAACACCACACCACCTTTCGGGATCGGCAACGGTGGGTCAAAACCGTGCCCCAACTGCTCAAAACCCTGAAAAAAGAACTCCGGGAATCTGGCTACAACAGCGGGAAACTGGAACAGCAGCTGCTGGCCCTGAAGCGGGAACTGACCCAAACCTTCAAACGGCAGTCAGTCTTTTCGGCGATTCAGGAAATTCCGCCGCCTTCACGCCCCGGCAATGCCCTGAGTCACACCAAAACCGCCATCGAACGTCAGGAAGAACAGGAAAAGGCGACCCTGGCTGAATATCTCGCCCGAGTCGACCAACTCGAAGCCGGCACCTGGCTTGAGTTCAACCGGGTTGACGGCACCAGCTTGCGCTGTCGACTGGCGACGCTGGGGAGCGACGATGAACCCTTTGTTTTCATCAACCGATTAGGGTTTAAGGTGTTGAGAAAAAGCCGCTATGAATTGGCCAGTGACTTCAGACGCAACCGGGTTCGGGTGGATACCGAAGCAGAACAAGCCTCACGCAAGGGGCTCTTTCTGCTTCCCCAGTGGCGACGCACCGGAAGCTAAATCAACACGGCGTCTCGACTAATGCCCGGGGAACCAAGTAATCTGTGATAGGGCCTGGCGGGCCCTGATCTTGCCGATGGTTGTGTCGATCGAGAATTTGGATGTACGAAACCGCTGCCATACCCAATCGCCTTCTCACCGCATTGCTTATCGCGCTGTTCTGTCACGCCCTAATCCTGGGCCTCCTGACCTGGCCCCAAAAGCCGCATTCAGCCACCGCCCCCGCGCGACTGAATGTCAGGATCGCAGCCCCGGACTTACCGGCACCCGCATCGTCAACCCAGAGCTATCCCTCCACCACGCAGGCCCCCGTCATTACCAGCCGGGAAGGTGAGTCCGTTCAGTTCCATCTGCCCGAACAGTTGCCCAACCGGGTTCCGAGCTTTCGCCCACCCAGCTCTGATACCACCTGGATTGGCGCCCTGTTTGCGCCCTCAACGCCGGCCTTGGAACAAAACACCGTGGAACATAACCAAATCACCCAGCTGAGCACGGAAGCCCTTCCACAGATGAGCCCCTACCAGCGTTTACTGCTGGAAACCCTGGCGCGCAATCAATACCACGATGCCCAATATGCCTTCTCTCGCCTGCAGCAAGAGCGGCAGGTACGCCTGCGGCTCCGGCTCCTGGCCAACGGCGCCCTGGTGCGCGCCGACATTCTGCAAAGCAGTGGCGACCCAGCTCTGGACCAGGCCGCCCAGCGAAGCGCCTATGCCGCCAGCCCCTTCCCCGCACCGCCACAGGAAGACGCCGCCATCAGTTATACCTACACCATTGATATCCGATATCAGCCCCGCTCCCCAGGGCGCCCCTAGCGCCGCCCAAAAACCAGAAAAGCCGCACAAGGCGGCTTTTCCATGATCTGAAACCGGGGCTTACTCGCCTTGTCCGGCATCCTTGATCATCTGCTGCAGCTCACCACTTTGGTACAGCTCAGTGACAATGTCACATCCGCCGACCAGCTCGCCATTGATATAGAGCTGCGGATAGGTGGGCCAGTTGGAATAAGTCTTCAATGCCTCGCGAATATCCGCATGTTCCAGAATATTCACATAAGCGAACTTCTCGCCGCAGGCCATAAGAGCCTGAACTGTACGGGCAGAAAAGCCACATTGCGGCATTTGGGGTGTGCCTTTCATATAAAGAAGAATCTTATTGCCTTCTAACTGGCTCTTGATGGTTTCAATGACATCCATAAATGACACCTCGAGAAGTCGGGATGAATAGCGAATCTGGTCCGAATTCTACACCGATTTACAATAGCCGACCATCTTAGTCAGGAGATTCCTTCCAGCTCAGGAGAATCACGCCTCGGCAAGCAGTGATCCGGTCAAGACCTTGATGCGGGCCGGCGCACGTTTTGCCCGCCCACCCTCTTGCACAGCCCCGGAAATGGGTCTAGTGTATTCTTCTTTAGCCGTTACCACAGGGGCCGCCCCTGGGTGAATTGCCATCCAGAATGAATGCCGATAGTATTTGAACCAAACAGGCAGCCCCCATGCTGCCTTTTTGCGTTGTTATAGAGGAATAAATACATGGCTGACCAGCCGCTGATGAACACCTATGGCCGCATCCCCGTTGCATTCGAGCGGGGCGAAGGCGCATGGCTTTTTGACACCCAAGGCAACAAATACTTTGACGCCCTCAGCGGTATCGCTGTTTGCGGTCTGGGCCACGCCCATCCTGCCGTCACAGAGGCCATCCGCCAACAAGCCGGCCTCCTGATCCATTGCTCCAACGTTTATCAGATTCCTCTTCAGGCCGAGCTGGCCCGGGAGCTCTGCGAAGTTTCCGGCATGGAACGGGTCTTCTTCGGTAACTCTGGCGCCGAGGCAAACGAAGCCGCTATCAAGATGGCTCGCATGTATGGTCACCAGCGCGGCATTGAGACCCCCACCATTATCGTGATGGAAGGCGCCTTTCACGGCCGTACCATGGCCACCCTGACCGCCACCGGTAACCGTAAAGTCCAGGCAGGCTTCGAGCCCCTGCTGGCCGGCTTTGTACGCACCCCCTTCAATGACATTGAAGCGATCCAGAGCATTGCCGAGTCCAACAACAGCATCGTTGCGGTGTTGCTTGAGCCGGTCCAGGGCGAAGGCGGCGTTAACCCGGTACAACCAGAATATCTGCAAGCCCTGCGTAAGATCTGTGACGACAAGGGCTGGCTGTTGATGCTCGACGAAATTCAAACCGGTAACGGCCGGACCGGTAGCTATTTCAACTATCAGCGCCTGGGCGTCATGCCTGATGTGGTCACCACCGCCAAAGGGCTGGGTAATGGCTTCCCCATTGGCGCCTGTTTGGCCCGTGGTGCAGCCGCCGAGATTTTCCAGCCGGGCAACCATGGCTCCACGTTCGGCGGCAACCCGCTGGCCTGTGCGGCAGCGCTGGCCGTGGTCCGCACCATTCGCTCACAGAATATTGCGGAACGCGCCAAAGAGCTTGGCGAGCGCATTCTGAACGGCTTTCAGGAGCGTCTGGCTGGCGCGGACTACATCAAGAGCATCCGCGGCCAGGGCATGATGTTTGGTATCGAAATGGCACACCCTTGTCCGGAGCTGGTGCCCTTGGCCAAAACCCAGGGCCTGCTGATCAACGTCACCGCCGAGCGGGTGATCCGTCTGCTACCACCCCTGAACCTGACGGACGATGAGGCGGACTATCTGGTGGATAAAATGACCCGCCTGATTAAAGTTTATGCCGGCGACGATCGCATGAAACCTCGCTAACGGGTAACCAACACCCGTTTGTGAAATCATGGAAGCGAGACGGTTTTAGCCGTCTCGCTTCCGTTTCCAATCCCGAATCCTTAACCCACGGATATAACCATGGCAGCGAGACATTTCCTGACCCTGTTGGACTTGACCCCAACCGAGCTGGACAGCCTCCTCGAGCGCGCAATTGAGCTCAAGCAACAGCATTCCCAAGGCATTCTCTATGAGCCCTTGAAAAACAAAGTCATGGGAATGATCTTTGAAAAATCCTCAACGCGTACCCGGGTGTCCTTTGAGGCGGGTATGGCGCAGTTTGGCGGCCATGCGATTTTCCTGTCTCCCCGGGATACGCAGCTGGGCCGTGGCGAGCCGATTGAAGACAGCGCCCGGGTTTTGTCCCGCATGGTGGACGTGGTCATGATCCGGACCTTCGAACACGAGATTGTCGAGCGGTTCGCCGCCTACTCCAGTGTTCCGGTGATCAACGCCCTGACTGACTTGCACCATCCCTGCCAGTTGCTGGCCGATATGCAAACCTTCGTCGAGCACCGGGGCTCCCTGAAAGGCCGCACCGTGGCCTGGGTGGGCGATGGCAACAACATGTGTAATTCCTATATCCACGCGGCCCGCCAGTTCGACTTCCAGCTGCGCATTGCCTGCCCTGAAGGCTATGACCCGGATGCCGGATTGCTGGCCGAGAATGCGGATCGGGTCAGCATTGTGCGCGACCCGCAAGAAGCGGTCCGTGAGGCCGATTTGGTGGCCACCGACGTGTGGGCTTCCATGGGCCAGGAAGCGGAGCAGAAAATCCGCGAAAAAGCCTTTGCCAACTATCAGGTAAGCCCGGCTTTAATGGATCTGGCCAAGCCAGACGCCCTGTTCCTGCACTGTCTGCCCGCTCACCGGGGAGAGGAGATCAGCCACGATATGCTGGACGATCCCCGCAGCAAGGTGTGGGACGAGGCGGAAAACCGTTTGCACGCTCAAAAGGCATTGCTGGAATTCCTGCTCTGCCCGAAAGCCTAACTAGCAACGGGCGCCGGTGCCCTTGGTCAGGAGTAACAAGCCATGACTGCACTGCTGGAAATTGAAGCTGTCAGTTGTCACTATGACAGCCAGTTGGTTCTGGAGGATGTTGGCTTCCGGCTGCAGCCCGGAGAAATCGGCTGCATTCTGGGCCCCAGCGGCTGCGGCAAGAGCACCTTGTTACGGGCGATTGCCGGCTTTCATCCCCTCAGCAGCGGTGAGGTCCGACTGGCTGGAGAGCTGATCTCCAGCCGAGATCACTTCGTGCCCCCCGAAAAACGGCAGATTGGCATGGTGTTTCAGGATTATGCCCTGTTCCCTCACCTCACCGTGCTTGAGAATGTGCGGTTTGGCCTGAACCGCCGCAAGGACGCAGAGGCCCGGGCTCTGGACATGCTGGAACTGGTGGGCCTGTCCGATTTGGCCCGCCGCTATCCCCATGAGCTGTCGGGCGGACAGCAACAGCGGATCGCCCTGGCCCGCGCCCTCGCCCCCCAGCCGCGTTTGATCCTGATGGACGAGCCGTTTTCGAACCTGGACGTCAGCCTGCGTAAACGACTGAGCCTGGACGTGCGGGAGATCCTCAAACGGGCCGGCATCAGCGCGATTCTGGTAACCCACGACCAGCAGGAAGCGTTCGCCATGTCCGATCACATCGGCGTGATTCAGCAGGGCCGCCTCTTGCAGTGGGACACTGCCATCAATCTGTATCAGGCCCCCAAGAGCCGCTTTGTCGCCAAGTTTGTCGGCAACGGCACCTTTCTGCCCGCCACGGCCACCGACACCTCAACCCTGGAGACGGAACTGGGTCCGGCGACCAGCCAGCAACCCGGCTTCTGGCCCGCCGGCAGCACTCTGGAAGTGCTGATCAGGCCCGATGATCTCGCCATCGACGCTGACGCCCCCAGCAAAGCCACCGTGATCAACAAAGTCTTTGCCGGCGCTTCAATCTTGTACCGGCTGCGCCTGAGCTCCGGGCGCTCCCTGGAAGTACTGGCCCCGAGCCATCAGGATTACCAGGAAGGCGAACAGGTCGGGCTTCGACTGAAGACTGATCGCCTGTTAGCCTTTGAGGGCAGTTCAGCCTAGGCCTTGGGCAAGTCAGGCCGTGCCGCTGCGTACCCGGCGGACAGCATCCTGCCAGCCCTGATAGAGCCGCTCCCGTAACGGCTCTTCAATGGCCGGCTCGAAATGACGCTGACACTGCCACAGCTTGGCAATTTCATCCGTGCTGCCGTACACCCCCACCTGCAGTCCTGCCAGAAAGGCCGCGCCCAACGCCGTTGTTTCAGTGACCTTCGGGCGATCAACCGACAGGTTCAGAATATCGCTTAAAAACTGCATGACCCAGTCATTCACCGCCATGCCGCCATCCACCCGCAGGTTGTCCAACTGGGCGTTATCGGCCCGCATGGCATCCACCAGATCACGGGTTTGATAGCACACCGACTGCAAGCCGGCGGTCACGATTTCCGCCAGCCCGGTGCTGCGGGTCAACCCCAGGATGGCTCCACGGGCACTGGGGTCCCAGTAAGGCGCCCCCAGGCCGGTAAAGGCTGGCACCAGATACACCGACTGCTCATAGCCCACCTGCTGGGCCAGCAACTCTGTCTCGTTTGCGTGGCGAATCAGGCGTAACCCGTCCCGCAACCACTGAATGGCCGCCCCGGCGACAAAAATACTCCCTTCAATGGCGTAGGTGGTGTGCCCGTTCAACCGGTAAGCCACGGTGGTCAGCAGCCGGTTCTTGGAGGTCAAGGGCTGGTCGCCGGTATTCAGGATCATGAAACAGCCGGTGCCGTAGGTGCTTTTGATCATCCCCGGCTGAAAGCAGGCCTGCCCCACCAAGGCGGCCTGCTGGTCGCCCGCCACACCGCCAATCGCAATCGACGCCCCGAACAAGTCCTTTTCCACCACCCCAAAGTCCGAGGCCGAATCCACCACTTCCGGCAACATGGAGGCCGGAATTTCAAACAACTTCAACAGGTCTTCATCCCAGTGCTGGCGATGAATATTAAACAGCATGGTTCGGGAGGCATTGGTTGCATCGGTTTTATGCACCCGTCCACCAGTCAGCTTCCACAGCAGATAAGTGTCGATGGTGCCAAATGCCAACTCGCCCCGTTGGGCCGCCTCGCGGGCGCCGGCCACGTTGTCCAGCATCCACTTGATTTTGGTGGCGGAAAAGTAAGGGTCAATCAGCAGCCCGGTGCGTTCCCGCACCAGCGCCTCATGGCCGGCGGCCTTGAGGGACTCGCAGTAAGCGGCGGTCCGGCGATCCTGCCAGACAATCGCCCGGTAGATGGGCTGCCCGGTCTTGCGATGCCAAACCACCGCCGTCTCCCGCTGGTTGGTAATGCCCACCGCCGCCACCTGGGAAGGAGAGATTGCCGCCTTGGCCAGTGCCTCTCGACAAACCTGCAGGGTGCTTTGCCAAATTTCTTCCACATCATGCTCAACCCAGCCATCAGCGGGAAAGTGCTGGGCGAATTCCTGCTGGGCGTGATTAACCGGCATGGCGTGAGAGTCAAACAGGATCGCCCGGGTACTGGTGGTTCCCTGATCGATTGCTAACAAATAGGCACTCATGCACTAGAATCCTCCTAAGATGGCTGGCACAGCTCCCCGCTTTCCCAGTTCCCTACTTTAAGGAAAGGAGATACATCCGCCTGTGAACCACTACAATAAATGACATCTTGCTGAAATGCTTGCCGGATAAGCTGGCGATTTGCCCCGGGCGCGTCATTTCAACCTGAAGCGGCCGGGATTAAGATGGAACTTTTCTGACCTTCGCGAGCGGCCCTTATGACAACCACAACTCCCACCCTGGTGGACCTTTTGGTGATTGGTGGCGGCATCAACGGCACCGGTGTGGCCGCCGATGCCGCCGGGCGGGGCCTGTCGGTGCTTTTGTGCGAGCAAAATGATCTGGCGTCCGCCACCTCCTCGGCCAGCAGCAAGCTGATCCACGGCGGCCTGCGTTACCTGGAGCATTATGAGTTCCGGCTGGTCAAGGAATCCCTGACCGAACGTGAAGTGCTGCTTAAAATCGCCCCCCACCTGGTGCAGCCCTTGCGCTTCACCCTGCCCCACCGGCCCCATCTGCGTCCCGCCTGGATGCTGCGTTCCGGGCTGTTTCTCTACGATCATCTGAGCAAGCGGGCCATTCTGCCAGCGGCCCATGGCGTCCGCTTCGACTCCAGCAGCCCCTTAAAGGATGACATCAAGCGGGGCTTTGAGTATTCCGACTGCTGGGTCGATGATGCGCGCCTGGTGGTCAGCAATGCCCTAGCGGCCCGGCAACGGGGCGCGCGGATCCTGCCCCGTCACCGTTGCCTGAGCGCACAGCGAGACGAAGCAAACAAGCTGTGGCGGGTCACTCTCGTCAACCAGGCAAGCGGCGCACGGCAAGAAGTCCACGCCCGGGCGCTGGTGAATGCCGCCGGGCCCTGGGTCAACCGGGTGTTTGCCGAGACCCTGGAACTCCCCTCCCCCCACAAGATCCGCCTGATCAAGGGCAGCCACATTATTGTGCCCCGCTTTCACGATTATCCAGGGGCGTTTATTTTGCAGAACTCAGACCAACGCATTGTATTTGTGCTGCCTTATCAAGATGATTTCCACCTGATCGGCACCACCGACCAGGAACACCCGGGGGATCCGGCAGCCGTGAGCATCAGCCCGGAGGAAATCCAATACCTGCTCGCCGTGGTCAACGACCACTTCAAGGCCCAGCTGAAGGCGGATCAAATCATCAGCCATTACTCGGGAGTTCGCCCGTTACGGGACGACGAGTCGTCGGATCCTTCCGCCATTACCCGGGACTACACCCTGGAGCTCATCCATCATCAGGGAAGCTGTCCACTACTGGCGATTTTCGGCGGCAAAATCACCACCTATCGCCGCCTGGCAGAAGCGGCCCTGGAGCAGCTTCGCCCGTTTTTCCCCCACATGGGCGAGGCCTGGACCGCGACCACGCCACTTCCGGGCGCCTCACTGGACACCCCCTCCCTCCCGGCCATCCAGCAACGGATTCAGGACGCCCATCCCTGGCTCCCGGCCAGCCTGGCAAGACGCTTCAGTCACAGTTATGGCACCCTCTGCCTGGATTTTTTACAGGGCATTACCGGCCAGGATGAGCTGGGTCAGGAGTTCGGCCATGGCCTGTATCAGGTAGAAGTGGATTACTTGAGAAAACAAGAGTGGGCCACGCAGGCCGATGACATTCTGTGGCGACGTACCAAACTGGGCCTGAAGTTCAGCCCCCTTCAGCGCCAACAGCTGGAACGTTATCTACAAGATCAATGAGCCCGGCCGCCAGCTCCAGCGCGGCTAGGGGCAAGGCGGGCAACCTAGTTGGGCTGCTTACGGGGCCAAATCAGGGTGAAGCGGGCACCGCCCAGCTCACTGCGCCCCAAGAACGCCTGGCCGCCATGCCAATAAAGGATACGACGGACAATGGAGAGGCCCAGCCCGTAGCCACCCGAGCTGCGTGTACGACTGTCGTCCAGACGAGAGAATGGCGTAAAGACCCGCTCCCAATCTTCCTCCGGAATACCCGGGCCATCATCCTCCACATCCACCCGACAGGTCTCGGCTTCCAGGGAACAGGTCACCTGAATCCGGCTGTTGGCATAACGCAGGGCATTGCCCACCAGGTTTTGCAGGGCACGATGGATATAGCGTGGCTCCACTTCGGACAGCTCCCAACGCTCGGAGTCCGGGGCAAAGCGGGTCTCAATGCTGATATTGGGCTTCAAGGTGCTCTGCTCCCTGACCACCTGCTCCACCACATCCTTAATGTTGATTTCCTGGAAATCCAGGATGGGGCCACCTTGCTCTAAACGGGCATAGGTGAGAATCTCATCAATCAGCTCGTTCAACTCCTGAATATCAGAGTCGATCCCCGACAGCTGTTTTTCCATGGACGCGCGATCCGGACAGTCCTCGATCATCTGAACGCCGAACCGGATCCGAGCCACCGGCGTGCGAAGCTCATGGGAAACCGCATGAATCATTTCCCGCTGCACGTGCACCAGCCGTTGGATATGCTCGGCCATGCTATTGAACACCTTGCCGAGGCGCCCAATCGCATCCAGCTTGGACTCCTCAATCCGGGCATCCAGCTCGCCCCGGGCGATGCGGGTTGCCACCGTTTCCAGCTTCCGCAGGCGATAATCCAGGGCGTTCAGCAGGAAGTACACCGCAAGCCCAACCACAAAGGCCGTGACCGCGATCAAGGACAACACCACCGGCCAGCCAAAGCCGTGAAAATGCTGGACCCCGACACTTTGCAAATAGCGGTTGTCGCCCAGCCGCACCAAAGTGACTTGGCGGGAGTTGATATAGTCTTCGTAAGCGATCCAGCCGCGCTGCTCTAGACGCTGGCGTGCCGGCAGGGAGATTTGTGGCAGCTGGCTTGCTGAAACCAAGCGGGTCTCAATTGGAAAATGCTGGGCCAGAATGGGCAAGGCCTGCTCTTGAGCTGCGGGTGAGAGTGCCTGAACCTGAGTGGCCACCAGCCGCGCCATCAGCAGGTTGATATCCCGGTACAGGCTGGGAAAGAAGCCCGTGACCAGTCGCCCGTCCCGCGCCAGGATGACGACCTGTGAGCCGGTATGGCTGGTATCAACCAGGGTATGGCCATATTGAAGCCGCTCACGCTGCACTGGGGACAGCTTCAGGTCGTTTCGGTCCCGATGGCGGATCTCCACCCCCTCCGGCTGAATCGCAGCCACCAAGGAGGCGGAGTCAGTTCCTTCATGACTGGCCAGCCAACGAAACAGAGGAGCGGCTATCTCCTCCTGATAATGCTTGAAACGCACGTGATTGAGGGCATGAAACAGCAGCAGGCAGAGCAAGGAAGCCGCCAACAACGCCGCGAACACACCACCGAAGACACGGATGAAAAGACTATTCACGCGCGCTCAACTTACTCCATCCAGGAGAACTGACATATCAGAGTGAGGGAAGAAGGCTTGATCAAGCCTCCTTCACGAACAGGTATCCTTTACTGCGAACCGTCTTGATTCGACGGGGATGAACCGGATCGTCGCCAATTTTGGGACGGATTCTGGATACCCGCACGTCGATAGAGCGATCCTGGCCATCATACTCGATGCCCCGTAACGCGGTAAAAATCTCTTCCCGACTGAGAACCCGACCCGCGTTGCGGGCCAGTAACCACAACAGGTCGAACTCGGCGCTGGTCAGATCGATGCTCTGATCATTCAACCAAGCTTCCCGCATGGCACTGTCCACCACCAGGTTGTTGAAGACCAGACGTACTGGTTCGCCTTCCGCTTGTTCCGGCGCCTCCTGCCGAGCCATTTCGCCCTGCTCTTTGACACGACGCAACAAGGCCCGAACCCGGGCCAGCAAGACCCGGGGGCGCACGGGCTTGCCCATGTAGTCATCAGCGCCCATTTCCAGTCCCAGCACCTGATCCAAATCATCGGTCCGCGCTGTCAGCATCAGAATTGGGCCGTTGTAACGTGGGCGAACCCGCCGACAAATGGACAATCCATCTTCACCCGGCAACATCAAATCCAATACGACTAAATCCGGCTGTTCGTTTTGGATTCGCTCCACAGCAACTGAACCATTTGATTCGATAGAAACGACCAGGCCGTTGCTTTCCAGATATTCCTTCGTCAGATTTGCCAGTCGTTCATCATCTTCAACGATCAATATGCGCCAAGCTTCGTTATTATCCACACTACCATTCTCTAGAGTTATTGGGTGTTCAGAAATCCACATTCAGACGGCAACCATTTCCGATTACCAAAACATATGCTTTCGGTCAGAGTCAGACCGACGACAAATATAGCCAATATCCAACAGAACGCTCTATGCAAGTATAACGGCTATTACAAAATTTACCTGATTAAACACTTGATTGCGTATACAAACCAAGACTTGGTTAGCAACTTGTCCCATTCCCGCTACACTGGCGCGGGGGGAGCGCGCGAAGATATCTACAAGATACTAATTAGACTAGTCCGTGGAAACGCGGAGTTGAAATCTCTGCTTGTGCCGACTTGCAAATAAAGCCCTGCCGCGGGAATTCCCATGAAGCCCGACTACTTTACTTGCAAAGAACCAGGCATGACCACCTGCATAGAACCGATACCCGTTTCGAGCCGCTCTTCTGCCGATAACGGGCATCCATTGACCTCAGCGGAGCGGACGGCCCAGCCGCTCTTCTTCCGCCGTGGCTTCGCGGACATTATAAATCTGCAGTTCAAAGTGCAGGACCAGGCCCGCCAGGGGATGGTTCGCATCCACGACGGCTTCATCACCTTCCACGGCTAAAACCCGTACCACCTGGGACTCCACACCCGACTTGGTCTGAAAAATCATGCCGGCGCGCACTTCCTCTACGTCATCGAACTGACTAACCGGCACTCTTTGCACCAATTCAGGATTCCGACGCCCATAACCCAACTCCGGTGGAATACGAACGTCCAGTGCATCACCAATCGCCCGCCCGGCCACCGCCTGCTCCAGGCCCGGCACCACCTGTCCGGCACCTTCCAAAAAAATCAGCGGCTCGCCACCAATGGAGGTGTCCACCACCTCACCCGCGGCATTTTTCAAGCGGTAATGAACTTCATAAACTTTACGCGCCATCTGCCCCTCCTCGCGAAAAACCGCGATTATACAGGATCAGGCGCCCTGACAGCACAGGATAGGTAACAAAGTCTGGAAAGGCTTGAGAAGAAAGAGCACTCCTGACCAGGCGGACAGCAGTGAAATAAAAGAAAGCAGATTAAAAGCTGTAGCTCAAGCTCAGCAGGATGTCGTCATCACTCACAAAAAGGTCAAACTCAGAATCGCGCAGCATATGGATCAGGGATGCAGCCTGCCGTTCTTCGGATGAAGCCCCAAACCAGTTGCCCATTTTGAACAAATGACCACCCAGGCGCCCCGCCAGAAGCTCAGCGGACTCACGATTGCTAACCTCCGCCGGTCTGACGTTGGCGTTTTCGAGGCCAATCTGCTGAACACTTCGCTGGTCCAGATAACGATCCAGGTCGTCAGCAAACACCTTGTTTGCCCCCAGCACTCCGACGACCAGGTTCAGCGCCAGCAATACCAGGAAGAATCTATACAGCATCACTCTTCCCCCCCATCAGTCTCGGCCCGACTCGGGCAGCTGTTAACTTGGAAAACTCTTAATAGGTATAAACCCTAGTGAGAGTAAATATAGCTGCCCCTTATTGAGCCAGACGTGAAGTCGCTAGCATTTTGTCTGTTTTTTGACGTATTTTTTGTAACGAAACGTCAACGCTCCGTCATAACTTTAGTCGGAACGCGCACTTAGCCAGTCCGCACTCAGCGACCACATATTCTCTGGCGCCCGAGAGCCACCGAACACGCCCGCATGACCACCTGGCACCACACAAAACTCCTTATCCTCGGACGAGACAATCTCTAACACCTTGTGAGCGGCCCGGGGACTCACCAGTTTGTCATCATCACCGGCAAACGCCAGGATTGAGCACTTGATCTGCTCAAACCGGGCCTGCTGACCGCCCATCCGCATCCGCCCCTTGGCCATCTGGTTATTCAACATCATCTTGACGACCATGGCCTTAATGGTCTCGCCGGGATAATCCACCATGTCATCAAACCAGGAGCTCAGGGTGGTGTGCTCCTTCACATACTCCCGGTCCCACATATTGACCAGCAGATCCCAATAGCTGGTCAGGCTGCCAACCGGGTTGGTCATTTTAAACAGCAGGGAATTGACCCGGCCTGGAATGTGCAGATAACGGGAGGGCAGATCCATCAGGGAAAAATTCAGCAACCTTCCCACCAAAAGCACCGGACGGTAGACACGGGTCAGGATCTGTCCCGCCACGCCGCTTTGATGCATATCGACCGGACTGGCCACCGTCACCATGTTGCGGATATGTTCATCCCGAGAAACCGCCGCATACATGAGGGTCAAAAGCCCCCCCATGCAGTAGGAAAACAGGGAGAGTTCCTGTTCACCGCTGTGGCGGCGGATGACCGACAAGGCAGCCGGCATCCACTCCAGCACATAGGTTTCCAGGGAGATATTCGAGTGCTTGACGGTCACCTCGCCCCAGTCCACCAGGTAAACATCGAACCCCTGGGCAAGCAGAAAACGCACCAGTGAGCGCCGGGGCAACAGGTCGAAAATCATCGACGTCGCCGCCAGTGGCGGCACCAGAACCAGCGGCACCCGATGGCGCTGCTGACGTACCGGAACCACCATCTCCCCCACTTGGATTTCCGTTTCCTCCAGGGGAAGGTAATGACGCACGGACATAATGCCGTCCCGATGGATTTCTTCGTAAGGCGTCAGATTGGAGACAATCAGGTTCTCGGAAAAAAGACGGCGTTCCAGAGCATTCAAGGTAAACCAGAATGTCTTTTCCAGCAGGCCTAAATTGGATTGTCGGGCTTCTGCCATGAATATCCCTTGATCAGATTGTATGGAGGGCGCAAACCAGGAAGCGCATTATAAGCGAAGTGCTGGCCGGCGCTTATACGGAAGTCTCAAACAGATCCAACTGTCCCTGAAAACGCTCCGGCTCACGAAACCGCACCCCGAGTCCCAACAGACGAACCTTGCGGGCGCCTCGCTGAAAAGCTTCTTCGAAAAGCAGCTCATAGGTCTCCAGTGACGGTTGCAACTGGCGTTCTAAAGTAGTGGATACAAAGTCCGCAAACCGTAGCTTGACGAAACTCTTGTCGATCGGCGCCCGGGATGCCACCCGTTGCAGGCGCGTCGTCAGGTCTTCATACAAGGAGGGCAACTGCCGCAAGCAGGCTTCCCGGTCCAAATCCTGGGAAAAGGTTTCCTCCACACTCACCGACTTGCGGACTCGCGACGTGCTCACTTCCCGTTCGTCGATGCCCCGGCACAACTGGTACAGGCGACTGCCAAAGGAGCCGAACTCTTGTTCCAGTTGCACCAGGGAAAACTGCTGAAGGTCGCTGCAGGTCGCCACCCCCAGATTGCGGATTCGGGCCGCGGTCACCTTCCCCACGCCATAGAGGCTTTCAATGGGCAACGCCTGCACAAACTCCGCCACCTGTTCCGGGGTCACCACCTTTAAGCCATCGGGCTTGTTCCAGTCACTGGCGACTTTGGCAATAAACTTGTTGGGCGCCACACCGGCGGAAATGGTCACCCCCACCTCTTGGCGGACCCGTCGCCGGATATCCTCGGCAATCAGGGTGGCGCTGCCCTGACAGACTGTCACCCCGGTCACGTCCAGATAGGCCTCATCCAATGACAAAGGCTCAATGAGTTCCGTGTAATCCCGGTAAATGGACAGGATTTTCCGCGAGACCTCCCGATACCGATTCATGCGGGGAGCCACCAGAATCAGGTCCGGACAAAGCCGCAAGGCCTTGCCGGTTGGCATGGCGGAACGCACCCCGAACGCCCGTGCCTCATAGTTGCAGGTGGCGATCACCCCGCGCTGATCGGCGCTGCCACCCACCGCCAGCGGTCGGCCGGCATAGCTGGGGTTATCCAGGGTTTCAACCGCGGCATAGAAGCAGTCGCAATCACAGTGAATGATTTTGCGGGGAGACGAGGTGTTGGCTTGCATAGACACCAGCTTATCAACAAGAACTGTTTTTTATCCAGAGCTTTCACAGAAACCGACCTCAAGGTTAGACCCTTGCAGCGGACTCCAGTACAATCGCCCCTATCCCGGTTTGAACCCGTTGCCATCAGGCCAGCGAACGCAGGCACCGGAATGGACTTGTTGTACCCGTCCCGCCTATTCCCTAGCGATCAAATGCAGCCACCTGATGGAACAGGTTCTTATTTCCCATGCAACCTCCTTACTAAGGATGAGCCAGGACTCATGACCCAGGCCCGTAATTCGGCATCCGATAATCCAACTTTTCGCGTCCGCGCAACCTTTGCGCCGTTGACCCATCTTGAATTGATCAGCTTCGAACCAAGCCGCTTCGAACAGGAGCTGGGAGAGAAGTCTCAGCAAGCCCCCATGTTTTTCCGGGAAAGCCCCCTGGTATTGAGCCTGGAGCGACTGGCCGAGCCCGATCAGGAAATCGACTTTGCCCATCTGCTGGATATTTGCCACCGCCTGGAGATCAAACCCATTGCCATTCGCGGCGGCACTTTGGTTCATCAAAGCTCGGCTCGCGGCGTGGGGCTGCTGGTCCTTCCCGCAAACAAGTCACAGGCGGCCGCCATCGAGCCGGAGCCCGCTCCCGAGCCCGCCAAAGTCGAGGCACCCGTGGCCGCCCCCCAGCCAGAACCGGCGCGTCGCACCAAGCTGATCGACCACCCGGTCCGCTCCGGCCAGCAGATTTACGCCGCCGGCGCGGACCTGATCGTGACCGCCCCGGTCAGCCCCGGCGCCGAGTTGCTCGCCGACGGCCACATTCATGTTTATGGGCCATTACGGGGCCGTGCCTTGGCTGGTGTGTTAGGAAATACTGAGGCCCGAATATTCTGCCGAAGTCTCGAAGCCGAGCTTGTATCCATCGCTGGACAGTATAAAATCAGCGAGGACTTGCAGAACGGCAGCGAATGGCGTAAGTCGGTACAGATAATTCTGCGCGAAGACCGCTTGGTCCTTGAGCCTATCTGAGAACGCTTTGAACCTGTACTTCAGAAGCTATTGTCAACGCGCCCATTCAGTGGGCTTCGCGGTAACCGTAGACGAGGGATGCCATGCCCTCGCTATCCCCCAACAAATATAGAAGGTATTGAACCTTGGCCAGAATCATCACGGTGACCTCCGGTAAAGGCGGAGTCGGAAAGACCACGACCAGTGCTTCCATAGCCAGCGGTCTTGCCTTGCGCGGCCACAAAACTGCCGTCATCGACTTTGACGTGGGCCTGCGCAACCTGGACCTGATCATGAACTGCGAGCGCCGCGTCGTTTATGATTTCGTCAACGTCATCAATCAGGAAGCCAACCTTACCCAGGCCCTGATCAAGGACAAACATTGCGACAACCTGTGGATCCTGCCGGCCTCCCAGACCCGTGACAAGGACGCCCTGACCAAAGAAGGCGTCGAGCGGGTGCTGAATGAGCTCTCCGAGCGGGTGGACTACATTATCTGTGACTCTCCGGCGGGCATTGAACATGGCGCCTTCATGGCCATGTATTTTGCTGATGAAGCCGTTGTTGTGGCAAACCCGGAAGTCTCCTCGGTGCGCGACTCAGACCGTATCCTGGGTATTCTGCAAAGCAAGTCCCGCCGCTCCGAGCTGGAACAGGAACCCATCAAGGAACACCTGCTGCTCACCCGCTACAACCCGGAGCGGGTTGCCAAAGGTGAAATGCTGAGCGTACAGGACGTCCAGGACATCCTGTCCATTGACCTGCTGGGCGTTATTCCCGAGTCGAAGGCTGTGCTCACCGCATCCAACCAGGGTATTCCCGTTATTCATGATGACAAGAGCGATGCCGGCCAGGCATATGCCGATGCCGTCGCCCGCTTGCTGGGCGAATCCGTGGAGCAACGCTTTATTGAGGCGCCCAAGAAGGGCTTCCTTAAGAGAATGTTCAGGGGGAATACATGAGCCTGTGGGATTACTTCCGGAATAAAAAACCGGATACGGCCTCCGTGGCCAAGGAGCGGCTTCAGATTATTGTTGCCCATGAGCGGGGCCGGCGTAATCAGCCTGATTACTTGCCCCAGCTGCAACAGGAACTGATTGAAGTTATCAGCAAGTACGTCAAAATCGACAAAGACATGGTCCAGGTTCAACTGGACAAGTCAGACTCTTGCTCCGTTTTGGAACTGAACGTCACCCTGCCGGAGTAATCGGCAGTCACGACAGGCACTACGACGCTTCGCTAGTGCCTGTCGCGCCCTCTTCCCCTCATCTTTTTGCGCTCACTGATGAAAGTTCGCTGGCGCCCCTGCCCGCTCGCTACCATTTTGCATAATGATCTTCCACCAGCCCCGGCACCTGCTCCAGGCGAATGACTTCTCCCAAGGCGGTACGGACCTCACCACTGTAATAGCCGAAGAACTGCCGAAAGTTGGAAGCCACCAGCCAGGCATTGACCTTTTCCACGCGACTGCCCAGTGGCTGAAACTCCAGTTTGACCTTTTTATCCGAGGTTTCGATCTGCCAGGGTTGATCTGGCTGATAACGGTTATAGCGAAACACCGCCAGGTCCAGCTTCACCAGTCGCTGATCCACCCAGAGCGCATTTTCGGTAACCCCGGTTTCGTTCACCCCAGCCGCCAGATTCAGCCCCAACGAGCGGCCATCCGGTAAACAGGCGGAAATACTGGCCCAGTTCCAGGCCGTTTCCCGGCGCATAAAGCCGCAACTCCAGTCATACCCCGCCCGACAGCTTTCATCCAACACATAGCGTTGGGCCGGGGTGGAAATCTCACCGCTGACCGGCAACCCTGCAGCCTTTTGGGTATACACCCAGCCGTTATAGCCCGCCGGAGCGCAGACCCGGAGCGGCTGAAAACGGGCTGGCTCCCACATCTGCCCCGCGATTTCCAGACCAGCAACATCGACACGCACATCCCGACCCCGCTTGGCGGAGTGGGCATCAATCTCAAGCCGGGCACCCCGCCAACGGCAGTAACCGACCCCATCATCCGGCGTATTGGGAAGAAAGGTACTCAGGGCGGCCGGCGTCAGGCAACTGAATTCCTGTAACTTTCGGGTGTTAAAGTCGAACACATAAGCAAACCCATTCCCCACCAGCCGCAGATCTACAATGGCCACCCCAGCAATGAAGTCCGGGCCGCAGAGTGAGGCGAACTGGAACTGGTTAAACCCCAGGAAGCGGCTCAACCGGCTGCGGGGCCGATCCATAGGCGAGCGCAGGTCATAGTCCATATAGTTCACCCGCCCGACTGGACTGGTCATGACTCCAAAGCGGGGCTCTCCCCGGGCATTAATCAAGTCGGTCAGGATAGGTCCCTGTTTATCCACGGGCATTTTCTCCGAAAATAGGATCTCTTATCATTTTTGTACCAAAATCTCAGTTACTATACCTCGTCTTTCAGGGAAGAACTGATCGTCTTCCGTGACGCTCATCTAATCATCAAAATAGTGACGACATTTCCATTATTATGGCCATTTCTTTTTTAACCCTTTTTCCTCAACCGGTTCGGTTGGCAATCCTTGCCTCGGTCGGACTGATTTTTTCCTGCCTGATGGCTCCGCTCGCCTATGCACAGATCCCACTGGAGTCTGATGACTGGAAGCTGCATGCCGAGCGCGACAACATCAAGATTTACACCAAAAAGCACAACGACTCGAACTTTCAGGCCTTCAAGGCGATTGCTCTGCTCAATAGCCCGATCACCAATATCATGGCGGTGATGGCCAACCCTCACTCCTGCGTCGAATGGGTTCATGGCTGTATTGAATCCTGGGGATTTGACCAGGAAAGCTTTCGCAAGCGTTACGCCTATTCTGTCAACGATCTGCCCTGGCCCGTCCAGGACCGGGACTATGTACTGGAAATCAACACCTCCAATAATGCAGCCACTGGAGAGTTTTCCATGTCCATGTATGCCGTCTCCGACAAACGGCCGAAGAATCCCAAGTATGTACGTGTAACCGTGGCAGAAACCCATTACACCTTCCGCCCCCAAGGCGAGGACAAAACCGAGATGATCTGGCTGCAACACACCGAGCCCGGCGGCTCCATTCCCAGCTGGCTGGTCAACGCCCTGATTGTCGACATCCCCATCAAGTCCATGAAAAGCCTTGAAAAAGTGGCCAACTCAGAGAAATACAGCAATGCTGTGATCCTCTATGACGAGCAAGCCCAGATCATTGGTGTGCAAACACAAAATCAGTAAACTGCCTGATCCCTTATAACCCCGAGGCCTCCATAAAGCGTCCGGATTGGACTACCTTTATCGAGGCCGCAGGCGTTTAAATTCACCACCAGAATTGACCCCAACACCCAATAGCACGCCCGTTCAACTTCAAACCGGACGATGGGCTGGATAAAATGTCCGAAAGATCATGGCCCTAGGAAATCACATATGCCAGTTACCGCTCGCGACATCATGACTCCCCATGTAAAATCCGTCCCTGCCTCCTGGACGATGCAGCAGTTTACCCGCTTCCTGGCCACCAACAGCATCTCCGGCAGCCCGGTCGTGGATGAGCAGGGAGAAATCGTGGGGATTGCGACCTTATCCGATGTGGCGGACTTTCATCTCAATACGGTGACCCAGGATCACGAACAGCGCATGACGCCCGAGGAGCTTCAAGAAGCCCGCCGTCTGCGCCAGTTCATTTTTGAGGAAATGCAGAAAGTGCCCGTGGAAGTCCGGGACATCATGACCCCGATCGTTATCTCCGTTCAGGAAGACTCCCCCATTCAGGAGATCGCCCGGTTGATGATGAAGGAACATTTGCATCGGGTCTTCGTCAAGCGTGACGACAAAGTGGTCGGCATTATTACCGGCTTCGACATGCTGAAGGTGATTTCCGAGCTGCCCGAATAACCCTCCTGAACGTTCGTCCAACCTCTTTTTCCTGACGCCGCCCCGCTTTCTGCCCGGCGGCGAACTCAGCTTGGCGAAATAACTACTGACCTGAGCTGAAAGAGCCTCGCCTCTCCCCCAAGTGACATACAGTTGTCACAAAGAGTTTTTCATAATCCCCAAGCATAACTATGATGGAACATAGAGAGAGTACCCAAATACACAGGACTCCGTACCGGGCACCACAGATTCCACACCCACAAAAAGATTGATAGAGGTACTATGAGCAGCAAGCCTCACCAGCCTGAGCTAAAAACCTACGTCCTCGATACCAACGTCCTCATCCACGACCCGAACGCCGTTCTCAATTTTGAAGAACACCAGGTCATTATCCCGATGACGGTTTTGGAAGAGCTCGACAAACTCAAAGTGGGCAAACAGGCTATCGCTGCAGACTGCCGCCAAGCCATTCGCCTGATTGATCAACTACTGGGAGATGCCACGCCCAAGGAAATCGAGGCAGGTGTTCCCATCTATCGGGAAACACTGGGGCAGAGCCGCGGTACCATTTCGATTCTGATGAACCCTGATCGCGCCATTGTTCCGCCCCACCTACCGGACAACCTCAACGACAACCGGATCATCAACGCCCTGGCCAATCTGCAAACCCTGCATAAGGAACGCCAGATCATCCTGGTGAGCAAAGACATCAACATGCGGCTGAAGGCGCGCGCCTGTGGGGTTGAAGCCCAGGATTACCATACCGACCAGCTGGTGGACGACATCGATCTGCTGCCCAAGGGTTATCAGGAGTTTGAAGGCTCGTTCTGGGACCGGATCGACAAGGTCGAAACCATTCAGCGGGAAGGTGTCACCGAACATATTTTGGTGCGGACCGAGGAACTGGCCGGTCTGGGTCTGAATGACTTTGTTCTGGACCAACAGGGCTTTATCGGACGGGTGGTGGAAGCGGATCCGGACCGGCTGGTGCTGGAAGATCTCAGCTACGAAAACCTGATGTCCCAACAGGCCTGGGGGCTGATGCCCCGGGACATCTTCCAGGCCCTCGCCCTGCACCTGCTGCTGGACCCGGATATTCACCTGGTCAACCTTTCCGGCGCGGCGGGCTCCGGCAAAACCATTCTGGCGCTGGCTGCGGCAATTGAAATGACCGTGGCCAGCAAGCGTTACAAGCGCATTATCGCCACTCGAAGCACCCAAGGCCTGGATGAGGACATCGGCTTCCTGCCGGGCACCGAAGCGGAAAAAATGGAACCCTGGCTGGGCGCCATTACCGACAACCTGGAAGCCCTGCATGAGGATGACGAGAACATGCACTCCAGTGTGGAGTACATCCTGCAGCGGGTTCCGCTCCAGTTTAAATCCCTGAACTATATCCGTGGCCGCAGTTTCCAGCACAGCCTGATTCTGATCGACGAAAGCCAGAACCTGACACCCCACCAGATCAAGACCATCATCACCCGGGCCGGCAATGGCAGCAAGGTGATCTGCCTGGGCAACCTGGCGCAGATCGATACCCCTTATCTGAGCGCGCCCAGCTCAGGCCTAACCTATCTGACGGAGCGCTTCCGGGGCTTTCGCCACGGCGGCCGGCTGCACCTGAAAGGCGTGCCCCGTTCGGCCCTGGCAGAGTTTGCCGAAGCCAACCTGTAAAAAGCCCTGCTAATAGGGCTAAGTGGGAGAGGAACTAAGCGGGAGAGGGCACGGTCAGCGGCCCTTTCCCTTAATCAAACGGCAGCACATCGCCATCCGGGTCTTGCAGGATTCCGGCGGTAAATTGCTGCACGCCCTTCTCGGCCTCTTCAATCTCCTGAAAGCGGGCAATATGAAACAGGGCCTCTCCCTCGTTCACCAGCGGAATATTCACCCGGCCAATCACAATACCGTTATAAGGACTGATGACAGCCTGCTCCCGCACCCCGAAAGGGTCACTGATAATCGCCAAGCTATCCCCTTTGCGGACCCGGCCGCCCAAGGCGACCAGCGGGCGCATCACGCCATCCAGCTCTGCCCTCACCCAACTGGACGTCTTGGCGATCACTGGGGCATGGTCACGCTGCAAACGCCGACTTCTCGACAGCATCCCCAGCTCCCGCATCACCGACATCACTCCCCGAACGCCGGCCTGAATGGAAAGCTCGTCAAACCGTAGGGCCTCACCCGCCTCATAGGTGATGACCGGAATTCCGGCGGCCTCGGCAATACTGCGCAGCGAGCCATCGCGTAGCGCCGCGTTCAGAATCACCGGCACGCCAAAAGCGCGGGCCATCTTTTCCGTAACCGGATGATCCAGACAAGCCCGCACCTGGGGCAGATTCGAGCGATGAATCGCCCCGGTGTGCAGATCGATAATATGGGTGACCTTGTCGATAATCTCGGTTTTGAACAGGTGCGCCACCCGGGCGCCGAGGGAGCCTTTTTCACTGCCCGGAAAGCAGCGGTTCAAATCCCGCCGGTCCGGCAAATACCGGGTTTGCTGAATAAAGCCAAACACGTTGACGATCGGCACGGCAATCAGCGTGCCCCGTAGCCGGCGAATAGACGGCATGGACAGCAGGCGGCGAATAATCTCAACGCCGTTCAGCTCATCGCCATGAATGGCCGCACACACCAAGAGCACCGGCCCATCCCGACGACCATGGAGCACCTGCACCGGAATCGACAACGGCGTTTGGGTATAAAGTTGGGCCACCCTGATTTCCAGGGAGCGGCGCTCGCCGGCAGCGATGGAGGCGCCATGAATTTCAAAGGGCGGACGGGAAGAGGGTTTGGCTTTCATGCATCTGGCGCCTGACTGTTAGCCCCGGCCGCGGGTGCGGGTGCGAGAGGGAGCCGCATTTCTTTCGATAAACTCGATAATCATGGCGGCGACGTTTTTGCCGGTCGCCGCCTCAATCCCGTTGAGTCCCGGCGAGGAGTTGACCTCCATCACCAAAGGCCCTCGGCTGGAGCGCAAAATATCCACCCCGGCCACATTGAGCCCCATCGCCTTGGCCGCATCCACCGCCGTCTTGCGTTCCGCGGGCGTGATCCGGACCAGGCTGGCGGTTCCGCCCCGATGGAGGTTGGAGCGAAATTCCCCATCCTTGGCCTGACGCTTCATGGCGGCAATCACCTTGTCTCCCACCACAAAGCAGCGAATATCCGCACCCCCGGCTTCCTTGATGAACTCCTGCACCATGATGTCGGCGTCCAGCCCCATAAAGGCTTCAATCACACTTTCCGCCGCCTTGCGGGTTTCCGCCAGAACCACCCCAATCCCCTGGGTGCCTTCCAGCAGCTTGATTACCAGCGGCGCGCCACCGACCATGTCGATCAAATCCGGCACATCGTCCGGCGCACTGGCGAAGCCGGTGACGGGCAGGCCAATTCCTTTGCGGGACAGCAACTGCAAAGAACGCAACTTATCCCGGGCCCGGGTAATGGCCACCGACTCATTCAGGGGGAACACCCCCATCATCTCGAACTGACGCAGCACCGCGGTGCCGTAGAAGGTAATGGATGCCCCAATACGGGGAATCACCGCGTCATAGCCTGTCAACGCCTCCCCCTTATAATGGATGGAGGGGTTGCTGGAGGCGATGTTCATATAACAACGCAGGGTGTCGATGACCCGCATCTGGTGGCCGCGCTTCTCACCCTCCTCCACCAGGCGACGGGTTGAGTACAGCCTGGGGTTACGCGACATAATGGCGATTTTCATATGTAAGACCTATCAGGGATCATTCTTGCGTCAGTTCCGTACGGTACGAAACTGCAGGATTCACCAAAATGCGCCGGCGCATGGCGGTGCGCCCCAGCAACATCCGGAACTTCATCGTGTCACGATTGGTCAGCGTCATTTCGATCGGCCAGGCCAGGTTCGCAATACGCAGCATCGTTTCAATCACCAGCCGCTTCTCCCGATGGCCGCCAGAATCCGTCACTTGGCGCTCATCGATCACAGCCGCATCACACTCCACCACCACGTTCAGGTCATTTTGCAGAGGGTGGATTAAAAACCGCACCCGCTGGCCCGACTTGCCTTGATAGCTGTCCACCTCAAAGGCATGGAGCGCCGAGGTGCGGGCGCCGGTATCCACCTTGGCCTTAATCCGCTCGATCCCCAGCTCCGGCAGCGCCACCCATTCACGCCAGCCCACCAGTAGTTTGTTGCCCGGCAGCATAATATTCTTGGCTGGATCACGGGCCTGCGCCACGTTCACCAGAGCTTGTTTCACATCATCGTCCGAATGACTCACCGGCACCTCCGTTACTGATGCACAGGCCGCTCGCCACATACCGCACACCGAGGGTCGCGTTTGACCTTGAACTCCCGCCAGGAGAGACTCATGCCGTCCAGCAGCAACAAACGTCCGGCCAGGGGCTGACCGAGCCCGCTTAATACCTTGATGGTTTCCAGGGCCTGCACCGAACCGACAATTCCCACCAAAGGCCCCATCACCCCCGCCTCCGAACAGGTGAGCTGTTCCTCATCGGCATGGGCATAGAGACATTGATAGCAGGGGTTTTGCGGCTGGCGGGTGTCAAACACGCTGATCTGCCCTTCCAGTCGAATGGCCGCGCCGGAAATCAACGGCTTGCCCGCCGCCACGCAAGCCTTGTTCAGGGCAAAGCGGGTGGCAAAGTTGTCAGTGCAATCCACCACCGCATCCACCAGGGCCACCTGTTCCGTCAGCAGCTCATCCTGCAGCGGCTGGCTGATCGTCCGTACCTGAACCAGAGGGTTAATGGCCGCAATGGACTCCCGGGCAGACTCCACCTTGAGCTTGCCCAGATCCGCCATGCCGTGGGCAATCTGACGGTGCAGGTTGGTCAGCTCCACCTGATCGAAATCCGCCAGCACCAGTTCGCCAACGCCGGCACCGGCCAGGTACAGGGCGACCGGGCTGCCCAATCCACCCAGCCCCACAATCAGCACCCGGGCACTCGCCAACCGCTGCTGGCCGGCCACATCAAATTGCGGCAACATAATCTGACGGCTGTAACGTAACAGCTCGTCATCACTAAATTCTCGATCAGTCATGATGTTCCCATTGGCCTAGGGTGACCCGGTCATTTCCACCATAGTCTTGCACGGTTTCCACGCTGGAAAAACCAGCCCGGGTCAACAACTCTCGAACAGGCGCCCCCTGGTCATAGCCATGCTCAAACAGAAGCCAACCACCGGGATGTAAATGGGCCGGGGCCCGGGCCACAATCTGGCGGATATCGGTCAGGCCATCCCGGCCACTGGCCAGGGCGGTCAAGGGCTCAAAGCGTACATCGCCCTGCCCCAAATGAGGGTCGGCCTCGGCAATATAGGGAGGGTTGCTGACAATCAGGTGAAAGCGCTGCCCGCTCACTTGGGCAAACCAGTCACTATGCACCAACTGGACCGGCAGCCCCAGCCGTTCGACGTTGGCCCGGGCGACTTTCAAGGCCTCCAGGGAAGCGTCGACGGCCCAGATTTCCGCATCCGGCCGCTCCGAGACCAGCGCCAGGGCAATGGCACCGGTTCCCGTCCCCAGATCCAGCGCCCGACCGGACCGGGGCAGTCGCGCCAGGGCTTGCTCCACCAGCAGCTCCGTTTCCGGACGGGGAATCAGGGTGTGTTCATTGACCTGCAATGGCAACGACCAAAACTCCCGCTCCCCCACCAGATAAGCCACCGGAGTGCCACTGGCCCGGCGCGCCACCAACTCCTCCAGCAGACTCTGCTGAGTCGCGCTTAGCTCACGCTCGGGCCAAGTATAAAGATAGGTGCGGGACTGACCGAGAACGAAGCCCAGCAGCACTTCGGCGTCCAACTTGGGAGAATCGCCGGGGAGGCTCGCCATGGCGCGCTGCAGAGCTTCTTGAATGGTCATGCCAAACGGCCTTAGGCGTCGGTCAGGTTGGCGAGCTGTTCAGCTTGATACTCATGGAGCAATGGCTGGATCACCGGGTCAAGGTCTCCTTCCATCACCTCATCCAGCTTATACAGGGTCAGGTTGATCCGGTGATCGGTAATCCGCCCCTGGGGGAAGTTATAGGTACGAATCCGCTCCGAGCGGTCGCCACTGCCCACCAGGCTTTTACGGGTACTGGCCTGTTCCTTCTGTTGGCTTTCCTGGGCGGCGGACAACAGCTTGGAGGCCAGCAGCGACATGGCTTTGGCGCGGTTCTTGTGCTGGGAACGCTCATCCTGGCACTCCACCACAATCCCGGAAGGAATGTGGGTGATCCGAATGGCTGATTCGGTTTTGTTGACGTGCTGACCACCGGCGCCCGAGGCACGATAGGTATCAATCCGCAAGTCTGCGGGATTGATGTCCACCGCTTCCACTTCATCGGCTTCGGGCATCACCGCCACCGTACAGGCGGAGGTGTGAATCCGCCCCTGGGATTCCGTTTCAGGAACCCGCTGTACCCGATGAGCACCGGATTCGAATTTAAGATGGCCATAGACATCCTTGCCCACCACCCGGGTGATCAACTCCTTGTAGCCGCCATGTTCACCCTCGCTCTCGCTGATGATTTCAATCTGCCAGCGTTTCAGCTCCGCATAGCGGGAATACATCCGGAACAGATCCCCGGCAAAAATGGCTGCTTCATCACCGCCAGTCCCGGCACGGATTTCAAGGTAGACGTTACGGCCATCATTGGGATCTTTGGGCAGCAGCAGTTTTTGCAGCACCAGCTTCTGCTCTTCAATCTGCTCCTGCAGGGACTGGACTTCTTCCTGAGCCATCTCCCGCAATTCGGGGTCGCCCTCTTTCAGCATCGCCCGGGCCGATTCCAGATCCGCCTCCATTTTGCGATAGCTGTCAAAGCTCGCGGCAACCGGCTCCAGCTCGGCATACTCCCGAGACAAGGCCCGGAACTTGTCCTGATTGGCAATGGTGTCGGCATCACTTAACAGCGCCCGCACTTCTTCAAAGCGCTCACTAAGATGTTCTAGCTTGAGATAAATGGATTCTTTCATGCGCTCAAACGCTATCGTCCGGTGATGGTTTTGCCGGCCGCGACTGCTCCGACTTCATTAGCGAAACACCGGCTTCTTCCGGCGGTAATTGATGCAACTCCCGCAGCCAGTCACTGACCTCCAGGCGCCCCTCGGCACTGGCCTTGCGCACCTGAACACTGGGATGATGCAGAAACTTGTTGGTCAGGGCCCGGGCCATGGACCGCAGCACCTGTTCGGCGGATTCGCCGCGCTCCAGGGACTTCAGGGCTTTGGCCACCTCCTGATCCCGAACCGACTCAACCTGCTCACGGAACTGGCGCAACACCGAAACCGCGCTTAACGAACGCAGGTGGTACATGAACTCGGCGGCACCCGCCTCGATCAAGTGTTCCGCTTCTTCCGCAGCGCCCTGACGGGAGCGGATATTTTCTTCGATGACCTGCTGCAAGTCATCCACAGTGTATAGAAACACATCGGCCAGATCGGCCACTTCTTCTTCGATATCCCGCGGCACCGCCAGGTCGACCATGAAGATGGGACGGTGCTTGCGTACCTTGATGGCCCGCTCCACCATGCCCTTGCCCAGGATCGGCAGGGGGCTGGCGGTAGAGGTGATGAGAATATCCACCTCTTCAAGCGCCTTCGGAATTTCAGTGAGCGTAATGGCCCGGCCGCCGAACTCATCCGCTACCGCCTGTGCACGTGTCACCGTCCGGTTCGCGACGATCATGCGCCGCACACCCGCCTCGTTAAGATGGCGGGCGACCAGCTCGATCGTTTCACCGGCGCCGATCAGCAGGGCGCGGGTATCATGCAAATCCGAGAAGATCCGCTGCGCCAGGTGTACCGCGGCATAGGCCACCGACACCGGGTTTTCACCAATCCGGGTTTCGGTTCGGACCCGCTTGGCCACGGAAAAAGTCCGCTGGAATAACCGGTCCAGAAAGCCACCGACGCTCCCGGCGTCCTGTGCGGCAGCGTACGCCGTCTTCAGCTGCCCGAGAATCTGGGGCTCGCCCAGCACCATGGAGTCCAGACCACAGGCCACCCGCATGATATGGCGAACGGCCGCCTCATCCCGGTACATATAGCTACAGGCTTCCAGTTCCGCTTGGTTCAGCCCGTGGTATTCACTCAGCCAGGCGAGAATACGGCGCGCATCACTGGAGTTCGCCGAGCAATAAAGCTCCGTGCGGTTACAGGTGGAAAGAATGGCTGCTTCCTGCAATTGCGACGCTGAACAAACCTCTCGCAGCGCCTCCTTCAGATTCTCCGGCGCAAACGCCACCCGCTCCCGTATAGCCACCGGAGCAGTCTTGTGATTGATACCCAGAGTCAGAAGCGTCATACAACCTTACACATTTGCGCCCAAATTGCTTGGCCTCCTAAATAGAGCCAGTTGGGCGGGAATCGTATGTTAATAGGCGAAACCGAGCAGGAGAATACGCAAAAGCCTCGCGTCAGCCCCTCGATCCCAGCCAAAAACGTTCATTTTGCCACAGCACAGCGCCTCAAGCAGCCCGAACATCCATTACCGGACCAAATCTTGTACAAAAACAGCACAACTATGACCACCCCAAGAGCTGATTGGTGCAACTTTTGCCATTTTGCATGATCTATCCATTTTTAGAACCAGCCCTTTTACCCGGACGGCGTAACGGTTTATGCTTGCCGGAGCTTTAAGTCGCCTGCTTCCCGTTGCCGCGAGCGGCTCCAGACAAGGCAGACACCGTCTGGACTGTATATAGACGCTTCGTTTCTGCCAGGCAAAGCCTGCCAAGGCAAAGAGTGCCAGTTCGGGTGCGGGGAAGACCAGAGAGCGACGAAGCCTATTTCATTAGGGTCTAGACTTAATCTGCCCAGGCTTTATTGAAACGGGCTTTTTTAAACCGCAAACCTTGTCGGGATTGTGTTAATTATTATGCGAAAAATCGTTTTGCCGTTAACTGCCTTGGCGGTTTCCATCACCCTGAGCGCCTGCAGCAGCCTACAACGCCAGGACCTTTCAACGTCCGGAACGATTTCTCCGGCAGAAACCCTGCTTCCGATTTCCCAGGAAGATTTACAGGCCCTGGCCGCACCCTCCGAGTTCAGCGCCCCCGGAGAGTTTACCAAAGATTCCCTGTACACCCTGCTATCCGCTGAAATTGCCGGTCAACGTAACCAATTTGACATAGCTCTGCAAAACTATGTCGCCGAAGCCCGCCGCAATCGGGACCTGGGTGTCGTGATCCGTGCCCTGCGGATCAGCCAGTTCCTGAAGGCCGAGCCAGAGCTGCTGGAGATGGCCGAGCTGTGGAGCGAGCTGGACCCTAGCGCTTCAGAGCCCCACCACCTTGCGTCCATCGCCCTGATTCGTACCCGGGATTACGAAGGTGCAGTCGCCCACATGGAGCAGTTGCTGAATCTGGAAGGCAGCACCAACTTTGACAATCTGGCGCTACATGCCAAAAACCTTTCCGAAGAAGACCGCGAGCAACTCCTGGCCTTATATGGCAACCTGCGTAGCCGCCATCCGGATAACCTGGAGATTATCTTCGGCCATGCCATCCTGCAGGAGCTCAATGAACAGCACCCCGAGGCCTTGTCCTCCATCGACCAGCTACTTCAGGAAGATCCCGAGCATCAGCCTGCGCTCTTGATGCGCGCGCGACTGCTGCATCAGGTCAAGGGACTGGACGCGGCCCTGGCTTATTTGAAGAAAGTCAGCCGCCAGCATCCGGACAACCGCCAACTCGGAACCATCTACGCCCGATTGCTGATCGACAATCAGGAGCTCGAGCTGGCCCAGGAAGAGTTTCGCAAACTCATGGAGCGCTTCCCGGATACTCCCGGCCTGAAGCTGTCCTACGCTCTGGTGGCGATTGAAAACAAGCAGACGGACCTGGCCCGCCAACAACTTCAGGAACTGCTCCAGGACCGACAACATACCGACGAGGCCCATTTTTACCTGGCCCGCCTGGCCGACCAGGAACAGCAAGTTGACGACGCCCTGAAACATTACCAACAGGTGCGTAGCGGCACGCACTTCTTTACTGCCCTGGGCCGCTCAGCTTACCTGCTCGCCACCACGGAGCGTGTGCCGGAGGCCTTAAACCTGTTCGAACGGGCCCAAAATAGCTTTCCCGACCAGTCTCAGCAGATCCAGCAACTGCAAATCAACCTGCTAATGGAACTGGAAGAATATGAAGCGGCCATGATCGCGGTCAACGACGCCCTTCAGGAGCAGCCCGAGGACTCGCAACTGCTTTATATACGCGCGTCGATCCACGACAAACTCAACGATATCGACGCCATGGAACGGGATCTGCGCCAGATTCTGGACAAGGAGCCCGACAACGCCGTCGCCCTCAATGCCCTGGGCTATATTCTGGCGGACCGTACTGATCGCTATCAGGAAGCCTATGGGCTGATTGAAAAGGCGCTGGCCCTCAAGCCCGACAACCCCGCCATTATGGATAGCATGGGCTGGGCGGAATACCGTCTGGGCAACCTGGAACAAGCCCTGAACTGGCTGCGGCTGGCCTACGAGCGCTTTCCCGACCCCGAAGTCGCCTCTCATTTAGGTGAGGTGCTCTGGATCTCCGGCCAACAAGACGAGGCGATGCGGGTTTGGCTGGAAAGCTTGTCGGAACATCCGGGCAACCCTTTGATTACAGGAACCATGAGCCGGCTGGGAGCACAGGCGAGCGATGCAAATGAATAGCTTTCGGGCCCGTCTTGCCTGGACACACCCCGCTAAGTTCAACTTGCAGGGGCTGGGGGGCGCCACTCTGCTCTGCCTCCTGCTGCTCGCAGGCTGTGCCGCTCCGCCCGTCCAGACTCAAGTAGAAGCGCCACCCGGCTGGACCCAGCAGCAACTCGCCCTGCGGGAGGTCACCCACTGGCAGGTTTCCGGCAAACTCGGCGTGCGTCAGGACAACCGCAGCGACAGCGCGGTCATCAATCAATGGGTGCAGCAAGACCTGCGCTTCGACATCAACCTATCCTCACCCGTGTTCGGGCTGGGCGCCACTTCCATCCAGGGCACACCGGAGGCCATTTGGTTTACCCGCTCCGGCGAACGCCCGGTGTATTCCGAAAACCCGGAAGGGCTGATCCAGCAACAGGTGGGCTGGAGCCTGCCTATCAGCCATCTTCTATACTGGGTCAAAGGCATCCCCGCCCCCGGTCCGTTTCAGGACATGCTGTTCGATCAAAGCGGCAATCTATACCAACTTGAGCAGGCGGGCTGGAGCATTACCTACGAAAGCTACCACAGCACCTCTCCCTACGCTTTACCCCGCAAAATCGTCCTGCGCCGCGACAATGTCCGGCTGACGTTTATCATTCACAACTGGGATCTGACGAATCCGCTTTCATGATGTCCAAAGCCCTGACCTTGCCGGCTCCGGCCAAACTGAACCTGTTTCTTCACATTACCGGACGCCGTCCCGACGGCTACCACGAGCTTCAAACCCTGTTCCAGATTCTGGATTACGGGGATGAACTCAGCTTCCAGACACGTCCCGATCCCACCATTGAACTGACCCCCGAGTTTCCGGGCCTCCCTCCCGAATCCAATCTGGTGGTGCGGGCCGCCCGAATGCTCCAGCAAGAGACCGACTGTCGCCTGGGGGCCAACATTCATTTGGAAAAGCGTCTCCCCATGGGGGGCGGAATCGGTGGCGGCAGTTCCGACGCCGCCACGACCCTGCTGGCCCTGAACCATCTCTGGGGGCTCGGCTTGAGCCTGGACGAGCTGGCTGCCATTGGCGTCCGCCTGGGCGCAGACGTTCCGGTTTTTGTGCGGGGCCATACTGCCTGGGCCGAGGGGATCGGCGAGCAGTTGACTCCCGTTGAATTAACTTCATACTGGTATTTGGTTGTGGCTCCGGACTGCCAAATCAGCACAAAAGAAATATTTTCAAATGAAGTGTTGACAAGAGACACGCCAAAGATCACAATAGCGCCCGCTCTTGAGGGACAACTGAAGCAACTACGAAACGACTGCCAGCCAATCGTTTCAGAGCACTACCCAAAAGTGAAGGATGCACTTGGTTGGCTCAGCCAATATGGCAAAGCTCGATTAACAGGAACAGGGGCCTGCATTTTTGCAAGCTTCACCAATGAAGAAGAATGCCGATATGTCTTCTCCCTGTTACCGGCAAACTTTAAAGGGTTTGTCGCACAAGGAGTCAACCGGTCACCGGTTCACGAACTCCTCTCACGACAGACTCGAGCAGAGCTGCAATAGCTTTGTACACTTCACTGGGGTGTCGCCAAGCGGTAAGGCAGCGGGTTTTGATCCCGCCATTCGGAGGTTCGAATCCTTCCACCCCAGCCACATTCTAAGCCGTTCTCCAAGCCAACATGCATAAGCTCCAGCAGGTAGTGACCGTGTCGAAGTTGATGGTATTTACCGGGAATGCAAATCCCGAGCTGGCCCGAAAAGTTGCGGATATCCTCCATATCCCTCTAGGCGATGCGACCGTCGGAAAATTCAGTGACGGGGAAGTCTCCGTCGAAATCAACGAAAACGTACGTGGTCGAGATGTCTTCATCATCCAGCCGACCTGTGCCCCCACAAACGATAACCTGATGGAACTGCTGGTCATGGCTGACGCCCTGCGTCGCGCCTCCGCCAGCCGGATTACCGCCGTGGTTCCCTACTTTGGCTATGCCCGCCAGGACCGCCGCCCCCGCTCTTCCCGGGTTCCCATCAGTGCCAAGGTCGTCGCCGACATGATGACCGGCGTAGGTATCAACCGCCTGCTGACCGTTGACCTGCACGCAGACCAAATCCAAGGCTTTTTCCATATCCCAGTTGATAACGCGTACGCGACGCCCGTCATGCTGGACGATATTGAGCGTCTGCGCCTGGAAAACTTTATCGTGGTTTCTCCCGACGTGGGTGGCGTGGTACGGGCACGGGCGGTGGCCAAGCGCCTCGACGACGCCGACCTGGCCATCATTGACAAGCGCCGCCCCCGCGCCAATGAAGCGCAAATCATGCACATCATCGGTGACGTCAGCGGCAAAACCTGTATTCTGGTAGACGACATCGTCGATACCGCCGGCACGCTTTGCAAAGCCGGCCAGGCCCTGAAGGATCAAGGGGCGGAGCGCGTCATCGCCTACATCACGCACCCGGTCTTGTCTGGCCCCGCAGTGGACAACATCACCAACTCCGTACTGGATGAAGTGGTGGTTATGGATACCATTCCCCTGCAGGAAAACGCTATTAAATGTGCTAAAATCCGCCAGCTTTCATTAGCGGGCCTGTTGGCTGAGTCTATCCGCCGGGTCTGCAATGAAGAATCCATCAGTGCGATGTTCCGCTAAGCACGATTACCCGGATTAAAGCACGAAAGTATTTGCGAGGGCTTCGGCCTTTGCTCCCGCGCCGCCCTCGAGGCGGCGTTTCGTAAGCGGCAATAACCTGGTCGCGGGTTGTTGTCGTTTTTTGCCTTTTATTTGAGGAAAACATCATGTCAAACGCAATTGTGATTTTCGCTGAGAAGCGTAGCGTTCAGGGGAAAGGTGCGAGCCGCCGCCTACGCCGCGCTGACGGCAAGGTTCCGGCCATCCTGTACGGCAGTGACAAAGAGCCGCAACTGCTGAGTGTTATCGCCAAGGACCTGAAAAAAGCCCTGGAAAACGAAGCTCTGTACTCCTCCATTCTGACCCTGAACGTCGATGGCGCCACTGAGTCCGTCATTCTGAAAGACCTGCAGCGTCACCCATTCCGCGTTGAAATCCTGCACGCGGACTTCCTGCGCGTTTCTCAAGACCAGGCGATTACCGTTAACGTTCCCCTGCACTTCATCAACGAAGACAACTGTAAGGGTGTGAAGCTTGGCGGCGGCATGATCGAGCGTCACATGACTGAAGTTGAAGTCAGCTGCTTGCCGCGCGACCTGCCCGAGTTCATCGAAGTAGACGTGGCAGACCTGGAGCTGGGCCAACTGGTTCACCTGTCCGAGCTGAAAGTACCTGCCGGCGTGACCTTCGTTGCCCTGCAACAAGGCAGCGATCACGACCTGCCCGTGGTTGCGGTTACCAAGACCCGTGGCGGCAGCTCCGAAGAAGCAGAAAGCAGCGAAGAAAGCGCTGAGTAATTCTGACGGAGCGACGTTGTGGCGGATTCCATCCAGTTACTGGTCGGTCTGGGCAACCCAGGCAAAGAGTACGAAGATACCCGCCACAATGCCGGAGCAATACTGGTTGAGATGCTGGCACGCAGTGCCGGCATCCAACTTCGCCCCGAACGCAAGTTCCACGGCCTGTATGGCAAAATCGCAATCGGCCGGCATGATCTACACCTGCTCATCCCCACAACTTTCATGAACCGCAGCGGCTCCGCTGTCGGTGCTCTAGCACAGTTCTACAAAATTGCTCCCCACCAGATTCTGGTAGCCCATGATGAGCTGGATATTCCTCCGGGAACCGCGCGCATCAAAAAAGGTGGCGGCCACGGGGGCCACAACGGCTTGCGGGATATCATTGCCCACCTGGGCAGCGCCGACTTCCACCGGCTCCGGCTGGGCATTGGCCATCCGGGCGACAAGTCTCAAGTGGTGAATTATGTATTGGGCCGATTCGGCATCAGCGAGCGCAAGGCGTTCGACAGCCTGATGGAAGAATGCAACCGGATTCTGCCCTTATTGATGGACGGCGATCTGTCTCGCGCCATGAACGAGCTGCATCCGTTCAAAGCCTGACGCTGCTCCCACCTCTCTCACCTTCGCCATACACCCTAAACCCTGGGGTCTCCTCCCCTAATTGATAGAAGCCCTGGACTTAGCCCGCTATAATACGGCGCTTTCCAGCAGACTTTGCTCTACTTGATCTTTCATATAGGTAATCGCCATGGGATTTAACTGCGGTATCGTCGGCCTGCCCAACGTGGGCAAATCGACCCTCTTCAACGCCCTCACCAAGGCTGGTATTGATGCTGAAAACTTCCCGTTTTGCACCATCGAGCCCAATACCGGTGTGGTTCCCATGCCCGACCCCCGTCTCAACAAACTGGCCGAGATCGTCAAGCCACAGCGGGTCCTGCCCACCACCATGGAGTTTGTGGATATCGCCGGCCTCGTCGCTGGCGCCTCCAAGGGTGAAGGCCTGGGTAACCAGTTTCTCGCCAACATTCGCCAAACCGACGCCATTGCCCACGTGGTACGCTGCTTCCAAGACGACAACGTGATTCACGTGGCCAACCAGGTCAATCCAGCAGCCGATATCGAGGTGATCAACACCGAACTGGCCCTGGCCGACCTGGATACGGTGGAAAAAGCCGTCAAGCGGATTGAGCGGGCCGCCAAAGGCAACGACAAGCTGGCCAAGCAGCAACTGGCGGTGATCGAAAAGCTGATCCCCCACTTGAACGAAGCCAAGCCGGTGCGCTCATTGAATCTGAGCAACGAAGAGCTGGCGGTCATCAAGGAGCTGTGCCTGCTGACCATCAAACCCACCATGTATATCGCCAACGTGGCGGAAGACGGCTTTGAGAATAACCCTCTGCTGGATCAGGTGCGGGAAATTGCCGCCGCCGAAGGCGCTGAAGTGGTGCCCATTTGCAACAAGCTGGAAGCCGAAATCGCCGAGCTGGATGAAGATGAAAAAGCCGAGTTCCTGGCTGACCTGGGCATGGAAGAGCCCGGCCTGGATCGCGTCATCCGTGCCGGCTACAAACTGCTGGGCCTGCAGACCTACTTTACCGCTGGCGTCAAGGAAGTACGCGCCTGGACCGTGCGAGTGGGCGCGACCGCTCCCCAAGCCGCCGGTGTGATCCACACGGACTTCGAACGGGGCTTTATCCGGGCGGAAGTCATCAGCTACGACGACTTCATCACCTACAAAGGCGAGCAAGGCGCGAAAGACGCCGGCAAGTGGCGCCTGGAAGGCAAGGAATATATTGTTCAGGACGGCGACGTTATCCATTTCCGGTTTAACGTGTAATCTGCCGCCAGAAGCATTCTATGGGCCTTTCACCTGTTGACAGGCCCATAGGATATCTGGATAATGCGCTCCCACATCGGCAACGTAGCTCAGACGGTTAGAGCACAGCACTCATAATGCTGGGGTCGGTGGTTCGATTCCACCCGTTGCTACCAATATTCAAAAAAGCCCAGGTTTTTTACCTGGGCTTTTTTATTGTCTCAGCCTTTTCCAATCAGCACGTCAGCCGCTACTTCGGCTTCTATCCTTGGCTATCCTGTTTCAACTCCGCCATGGCGGTGCGAATCCACTGTTCGGCCCGCTCATGCATTTCATCCCGGCTCAACCCTTCTCCGGTAATCAGCGGCCCAATCCGCACCCGAATCAACCCCGGATACTTGGTCACCGAACCAGCGGGCCAACAGACGCCGGCGGTGTGCGCCACCGGCAGAATCGGCACCCCTGCCTGATGCGCCAATAAGGCACCACCCTTGTTGAACTTGGCCGTTTTGCCAGGTCTCACCCGCGTCCCTTCCGGAAAAATCATCACCCAGCTGCCGTTTTCAAGCCGTGTCTTGCCCTGCTGCACCAACTGTTTGAGGGCATGGGTCGGGCGCTGCCGATCAATGGCAATGGGATGGAGCCGCCGCAACGCCCAGCCAAACACCGGAATAGACAGCAGCTCCTTCTTGAGCACCGTGCTTTGTGGCACGAACAAGGTGGCCAGGTAGTAGGTTTCCCAGGCGCTTTCGTGGTTACTCAACACCACACAGGGCTGCGCGGGGATATGCTCAGCGCCTTCCAGCTGATAACGAATACCGCAAGCCACCCGGCTCCACCAGAGCACGAAATAGTTGAAACGAGTCAGAAACCAGTAGCGGCGCCGCAACGTCAGCCAGGGAGCGACCAGACAGCCGATGCCGCCAAAAATCAGGACTGCACTGGCATAACCGGCATAAAAGATCAGAGAACGAAGAAAATAGACTGCGTGCATGCAAAAGAACTGCCCAGCGGCGGGAAAATTAACCAAGCAGAATAGCAGGCCGAGGCGGTTTTGAACAACCAGCCATTGGGGTAAGGGTATCCGACAGTTTTCGCTGGCGGCCTTTGTCGACTAGAATAGGCCCATTGCGCCGGATTTGTACCGGCTTCACCAATACACAGAAAGAGCTCAGCCTATGCGACGCATCGTAGTCACAGGTATGGGGATCGTCTCCTGCCTGGGCAACTCCAAACAAGAGGTTCTGCAAAGCCTGAAGACCGGACGCTCCGGTATCCGCTTTAATGAAAGCTATCGCGACCTGGGTTTTCGCAGCCAGATTTCGGGCTCCATTGATTTGGACACCGAAGAACTCATTGACCGCAAGCAGCGGCGCTTTATGGGCGATTCCGCCGCGTTCGCCTATATCGCCATGAAACAGGCCATTGAAGACGCCGGATTGGATGAAGCCCAGGTTTCCGATCCGCGGATTGGCATCATTGCCGGTTCCGGCGGCGCGTCTTCCCAATATCAGATTGAGTCTGCCGACATCCTGCGCAGCAAAGGCGTCAAGCGGATCGGCCCCTACATGGTGCCTCGCATCATGGGCAGCACCGTGTCTGCCTGCCTGGCGACCGCCTTTAAGATCAAAGGGGTGAATTACTCAATTTCCTCCGCCTGCGCCACCAGCGCCCACTGTATTGGCAACGCCATGGAGCAGATTCGCTCCGGCCGCCAGGACATCGTTTTCGCCGGCGGCGGTGAAGAAGAGCACTGGTCCCTGACCATGCTGTTCGACGCCATGGGCGCCTTGTCCACCAAATACAATGATACGCCCACCGAAGCCTCCCGTCCCTATGACGAAACCCGCGACGGCTTCGTCATCGCCGGTGGCGGCGGGATTCTGGTGCTGGAAGAGCTGGAGCACGCCCTGAAGCGCGGCGCGCCGATCTACGCTGAGATTGTCGGCTATGGCGCCAGTTCCGACGGCTATGACATGGTGGCCCCCTCAGGAGAGGGCGCGGTGCGCTGCATGCAAGAAGCCCTCGCCACCGTCCAAGGCCCGATCGACTACATCAACGCCCACGGCACCAGTACCCCGGTAGGGGATGTAGCTGAATTGAACGCGATCAGGGACACCTTTGGCGATCAGGTGCCGCCGATCTCGTCCACCAAGTCCCTGTCGGGGCACTCCTTGGGGGCTGCAGGCGTCCATGAGGCGATTTACAGCCTGCTGATGATGCAGCATGGCTTTATCGCCGGCACCGCCAATGCCCGCTCCCTGAGCCCGGAGGCGGCACAGCTGCCGATCGTGACCGAGACCTGCAGACCGGCCGAGCTCAACCGGGTTCTGTCGAACAGTTTTGGGTTCGGCGGCACCAATGCCTCCCTGGTGTTCGAGAAGTTCAGCCAGTAACTGTTATCGCCTTTCTCAGGCCCTCGGGGCGCACCAATCGGCGCGCCCCGCTCCCCCTGTTGCCATCATCCTCAACCATCTGCCCCCAACTCCCCGGCCCGGATCTCCGGCTGAAATTGACTGGTATCATCCAGTCAGCACCTTTAGTCCCTAAATCGTTTGCTCCTTGATGCAAGTCAAGGGCACTCCGAGTGGGATCTCTAGACTACATAAAGCCGTTTGATGCTCAGAAATTACACTTTTTCGTTAATGTTCTTAAAAGCATTTTCTTGTCAGAAAGCTGTCTGAAAGAACACTTTTGCCGAGTCTGTTAACGTAAGAGGCATGCGAGCATGAGCGCACAATTCACTGCACTTCCGCCAGGCCTGTTCAGGGCTACCACCTGGACATGGCCGTCGTTGGCGCGATACTGGCACGCAATATCCATGCAATCCTATTTGGCCGCACAATATTGGTTAGAAAGCGTTGGGGCAGGACGGGAAAAAACCTCCACGCCCGCGGTTAGCTTTAATCTGGATCGGGACTTCTCAAGTCAGGGGTTTCGTAACGCCATTCTCAACAGCAACCATAGTCAGTCCGACTATGCCATCGTGTTGAATATGCCACTGCTGCAAACGGCGACCAGCTCGAGCCGGCAACTCTCCAAAGGCGGCCGGCAACAGGTACTGCGAACCTATCTCGACCATCTTGTCAGCGAAATCCGTATTCTGGGTTCCTTGGTTAGCAAAAACCGCCGTCTCTGCCGCCTTTATTGGCCAGCTGACATGACCCGCCTGCTGGAGCCTGCGGAAATGACGGAGGTTCTCTATTACCTCAACCGCAGCTTCTCGGTACGGCAGGATCAAACCACCCGTTTTGTGTTCGAGCTTCCCGATATCCCCGAAGACGACAGCATCATTGCGTTGGCCCGTGGGCTCGGGTTTACCGATATTTTCCTGAGTGACTTTACCGCACTCACCCCACACCCCCAAAAGGACCTGAAAAACTTTGTGCAGCTCCTCCGGCGCTATGGCTTCAGCAATATCAGCACCTGCCTGGATTATCGCCACCTGAAAAAGCGCAACGAAGTGGAAAAGGTGGCGCGCAGGGCCGCGGATCTCAAGCTCAATGCAATCTGCCTGAGCCCGCACCCGGCCTACGCGGCAGCGGCTACCGCAACCACCACCAATGCCAAGCAACTGGATCTGCCCAGCGCCCTGGAGCGCCTGGAGCCCGTACTTTCAAAACGAGGCTATGAGCGTAACGGCCATGTGTTCACCGACCAAACGTCAACCAGCCCCCCCCTTCTAAACCACGTTTTTGGCCTCGGCCTGGGCGCCATCAGTATTATCGACAACATGTTTGGCGTTAATGTGGATCAGTTGGATCAGTACTACAGCCTGATCGACCGGCAACAGCTGGCCTTTGGAAGTGGCGGCTATATTCAACCCATTAAAAGCCAGGCAATGAGATACCCGGAAGGTCAATAAGCATATTCACCCGACCAGGGATCTGGGTTTTAGTTGCTTTATGTCAATCTTTGGTTATCCTTTGGGGAGTATGTAGAGAGGTCCCCCACAGCATGAACAGCAAGGTTACTCACTGTACAAACCCGCCCTCCCCGCTAAATCGGGGCTGCAACGAGTGCAGCCTGAGCAAGCTTTGCCTTCCCATCGCAGTAAATCAGGAAGAGATCGAGCGTCTTGAAGACATTATCAAACAAGGCCGCATACTGAATCGTGGAGATTACATCTTCAAGCAGGGAACGCCGTTTACTTCCTGCTTCGCAGTCCGCAGTGGCGCCATCAAGACTTATTCCCTGAGTGAAGAAGGTGAAGAACAGGTCAACGGATTTTACCTGCCTGGTGAGATCATCGGCCTCGACAGCATCAACACCAATAGCTATTCCTGCTCGGCCAAGGCTCTGGAACGGACCAGCGTCTGCGAAATCCCTCTGGATAAACTGGAAAGCCTGGCGACTCAAATCCCCACGCTCCAGCATCATTTTTTCCAGCTGATGAGTCGGGAAATCCAGGAAAGCCGCCAGCTGTCCATGCTGCTCAGCAAAAACACCGCCGAAGAGCGCATTGCTTCTTTGCTCCTGAACCTGTCCAGCCGGTTCAAGCGCCGCAAGCTCTCCAATACGGATTTTCGCCTGCCCATGCCACGTAACGACATCGGCAACTATCTGGGACTTGCAGTGGAGACGGTCAGCCGTGTCTTTACCCGTTTTCAGAGCAAAGGCTATATCACCGTACAGGGCCGGGAAGTGACCATCAACGATATGGAAGCACTGCAGCAGGTGCTGCGCCCCGACACGCCTTGCGTTCCGGTCTCGGCAAACGCCTAATCGAGCTCCGTCGAGCTCCAGTTCTGGAGCTCGAACTCCTCACGTCAGGAAGAAACCGACAGCTGGGAAGACGAGGCTCCGCCCCAGGCGGAGAGCTGTGGTTTGACAGACTGTTCAATGATATCCGGCAAGTAATGACGCCAAGGGCGCTGCTTGATACCGAACGTGTTTCGAATGCGGATACAGGCCAACGAGGCGTTCAGGGGCTCTGGAACCTGGGCCACCTGCTCTGGCGTGGCACAAAGCACTAGCTCGGTGACCTCCCGGGCATCCATAAACAGCTCCGCCGCACTGCGGGCAAAAGCCAGTCGGGAGACCACTTCCGCCCCCGCGTAATGGTAGGTTCCCCACACTTGGGCATCGCACAGGACCTGCTGGATCATCGCCACCACCACCCGCGCCACATCCTCTCCTGCGGTGGGATTCCCCCGGTGCTCGTCACTGAAATAGGCGACCGTGCCATTTTTCTTGGCTTGTATCAGCCGCCCCAGCACACTGTCCGCGCTGTGCTCGATCAGCCAGCCCAGACGCAGCACGATGGAGTGCGGCAAACAGTCAAACAGATGCCGCTCTGCGCGCCATTTGGACTGGCCATAGCGATTGATGGGGTTAACCTGATTAGACGCTTTGTAGGGGCTCATCTTCTGGCCATCAAAGACCTGACAACTGGACAGCTGAAGCAATGGCACCTGATTGGCACCGGCATACTCGCTCAACCGGTGCACCAGCTCTTCATTATGGAATTGGCACAGCTGCGGATCCTGCTCGCAGCGCGCAATATCTGACAACTCATGGGCATTGATAATAAGACCGGGCTCAAGCTCAGCCAGCTGGGTCATGGCATCTGCCTGCAGCGGCCAACCACTATCCAGGCCAATGCAATCAGCTCCTCTGGCCTTCAATGCCGTCAGAATACTCTGACCCGCTATGGTGTCTGAACCGGTGACCAACAGCCTCACAGGATCTCCCCTCTCGCCAATTCTTTCATCTTGCCTCGGCTGAACCTATGAACCGGGTTACTCCACCCAGTCATCCAGAAACGCCTCCAGCGCTATGCCTGCCCATCATCGTAACAGCGCGGAACCCGCTTGGTCACGCCCGTTAATAATTCATAGGAGATTGTTCCGGCCCATGTGGCAACCTCATCCACACTCACCTCCTGCCCCCAGAGCTCCACGGGGTCACCCACCTTGGCCGAGGGCACGTCGGTCAGGTCAACGGTGATCATATCCATGGACACCCGCCCAATCAAAGGCACGCGCTGGCCATTGACCGCAACCGGCGTTCCCTGGGGCGCATGACGGGGATAACCATCAGCATAGCCCACGGCCACCACCCCCATCCGCGCATTGGCCTTGGCCTGCCACAGGGCCCCATAGCCCACAAAGTCGCCGTCCTTCAGATCACGTACCGCAATCAACGCCGACTGCAGGCTCATCACCGGCTTTAAGCCAATTTCCGCCGCACTGCGATGGGCAAAGGGAGAACAGCCATACAACATAATGCCGGGGCGCGCCCAATCCAGACGGGCCTCGGGAATGGCCACCAGTGCCGCCGAGTTGGCCGCCGCAAATTGCAGCCCGGCCCCGGGCCCCTGACGAAACGCCAAAAGCTTCGCCAATTGCTGCCGAGCGGACGCCAGGTCTTCAACATCGGCACAGGCAAAGTGGGTCATTACCCCCAGCACTTTCACCTGAGGCATCGCCTGCAAACGCTCCAGCACCTGCTGGGCAGCCTCGGGAGCAAAACCCAAGCGGTTCATGCCCGTGTTCAGCTTCAACCAGACCGCCAAGGGCCCCGGCAGTTGCGCCAAGGCCAGACTATCAATCTGGGAGGCCTCATGGAGCATCACCTCAAAACCTTGCTCGGCACAGGTCTTCAGCTCTGCAGCGGAGAAAAAGCCCTCCAGCAGCAAGACGGGCTTTTCCACCCCCGCCTCACGAATGGCCAACGCCTCTTCGAGAAAAGCCACGGCAAACTTGGGAGTATCCGCCAGCGCCTGCACAACCCGGGCAACTCCATGGCCATAACCGTCCGCCTTGACGACCCCGTAACACTGGGTCTGGCCGGCAATACCGGCCAGCAAGGCATAGTTATGGCGAAGTGCAGCCAGATCAATGTGGGCCCGTAGCGGACGTGTCACTCATAAGCTCCTTCATAGCTGCCATGAGCCAGATCTTCAAATTTCGTGTACTTGCCGAGGAAGGCCAACTGGATGGTGCCAATCGGACCGTTCCGCTGCTTACCAATAATGATCTCTGCGACCCCTTTATGGGGGCTGTCATCGTTGTAGACTTCATCCCGGTAGATAAACATGATGACGTCGGCGTCCTGCTCGATCGCTCCAGATTCCCGCAGATCCGAGTTCACCGGGCGTTTGTTGGGCCGCTGTTCGAGACTCCGGTTCAGCTGGGACAGCGCGATAACCGGGCAGTTCATCTCTTTCGCCAAGGCCTTCAAGGAACGGGAAATCTCGGAAATCTCCGCCGTCCGTCCTTCAGTCATACCGGGCACCCGCATCAGCTGCAGGTAGTCCACCATGATCATGCCCAGCTCGCCCTTGTTTTCCCGTGCCACCCGGCGCGCCCGGGAGCGCACTTCAGTAGGGCTGAGACCGGGGGTGTCGTCGATATAGAGAGGCTTGTCCTTCAGCATATTGACCGCCGAGGTTAAACGGGGCCAGTCGTCGTCTTCGAGCTTACCGCTCCGGACCTTGGTCTGATCGATCCGGCCCAGCGACGACAGCATCCGCATCACAATGGAGTCTGCCGGCATCTCCATACTGAACACCAAGACCGGCTTGCCCGTCTTCAGCAGGGCGTTTTCCACCAGGTTCATGGCAAAGGTGGTTTTCCCCATGGAGGGCCGGGCCGCCACGATAATCAGGTCCGATGGCTGCATCCCGGAGGTGCGGTTATCCAGGTCCTTGAAGCCTGTTGTAATCCCGGTAATGGCATCATCCGAGTTAAACAGGGTATCAATCCGCTCCAGGGTTTTGGTCAATACCGGGTTGATGGACTGGGGACCACCCTGGTTAGGGCGGTCTTCGGCAATTTGGAAGACTTTGCGTTCTGCCTCATCGAGCAGTTCAACGCTGTTGCGCCCTTGCGGGTTAAAGGCACTATCGGCAATTTCCTGGGAAACCTGGATCAGCCGACGCAGCATTGCCCGTTCCTTGATAATGGCTGCGTAGGCCCGGATGTTGGAGGCGCTGGGGATGTTACGCACCAGCTCGGAGAGGTACCCCATGCCCCCGGCGCTTTCCAGCTCATCCGTCCCTTTTAGCGTTTCCGCCACAGTGACCATGTCAAAGGGCTGGCTGTCCGACGCCAAGCGGGCGATGGCCTTAAAGATCAGACGATGGTCATGGCGGTAAAAATCCCCTTCACCAATTTCATCGGCAATACGGTCCCAACTGCTGTTATCAACCATCAGGCCGCCGAGCACAGACTGCTCGGCTTCCAAGGAGTGCGGCGGAACCTTGATACCTGCTGTAGCGTCAGAATTTGGCGCGGGCTGAACTACCATTCCGGTCATAAGCGTACTATCGAGGATCAATTCAAGAAGTGAAAAAAACAGACAGGCTTAAAAGCCGAGAGCTCATTCTATAAAAAAATTAAGCCCGAGAATACGGAAGTACTCCCGGGCTTCAAAAGACTAGTACGCCGCAGCGCGACGCACAAGTCAGAGTAGCTTACTCAGCGACAACAACGACCTTGACCGTTGTGATAACTTCGCTGTGCAGCTGCAGATCCAGTTCGTATTCACCTACGTTACGGATCGGGCCTTCAGGCATTTTCACTTCTGCCTTGGAAACTTCCTCGCCAGAAGCGGAGATCACGTCAGCAATGTCACGAGTTCCGATAGAACCGAACAGTTTGCCTTCATCACCAGCCTTGGAAACGATCTGGAACTCTTTGCCGCTCAAGCGATCAGCACGAGCCTGAGCTTCAGCCAGCTTCTCGGCAGCGGCTTTTTCAAGCTCTGCACGACGCTGTTCGAATTGCTCCAGGTTTTCCTTGGTCGCAGGCACTGCCTTGCCGTAAGGAATCAGAAAATTACGGCCAAAGCCGCCTTTTACAGTCACTTTGTCACCCAGGTTGCCCAGGCGACGTACATTTTCGAGCAGGATAACTTCCATCTCGCTTACCTCATCAAAACCTGTCTAAATCCAGCCATCCACCAGCGTCATTGTTTACTGACCCGGCCTCTGAAGTTGAACCAACTATCAATGACCGCTACCACCATCAGCAAAAATACGGTGCTGGGACCCATGAATATCGCTACCGCATAAAAGGCGAACAGCCATTGAACGCCCATGCCCCGTTTAGCCACAATGCCATGTACCAGTGCAAACCCGGCAATCATCAGGGGCACGAGGACAATCGGTGCGATACCGAGCGCTCCCATGTGCACCATCGGCCCAACCAGCAGTACGATCAACGCCGCTGCCGCATAAAGCGGCGGCATCCGCAATTCGTGGAACTCCTGGCGAAAGCCCCCTGGATTAAACAGCACCGACTGCCACCAACGCGCCAGCATTAAGCTCAGGATCGTCAGAAGCAAATGCGATGCGGCAAAAGCGCCGGCCACCAAAGAGCCAAGCACCATATCCAGCCGATCACCTAACTGTTCAACCATGTCCGGCGAGATGCTTCGATAAGCATCCGCAAAGGCCGTGGTCAGCTGCTTTTGGACCTCCGGCACCAACACCGGGAGCAAAAAGCTTACGACAACCGCCAACGCGACACCGCTAAACAGCGTATTCACCCAAGAGACCGTGGATCGCAGCACTGCTGCCATCGACCAGGCCATGACCAAGATAATCATAACCTGCGGGTCCTGCCGGACCATCCACCATCCCAGGGCGGGCAAAGCTGCCCAAAGCAGCAACCCTGCACCGGTCTGTGCTCCCTTGCGAAGCGTCACAAGGGCCACAGTCGCCGCACTCAGCCAGAACAACAGTGGCAGAGCCGCGGCGATTACAGCCACTATCGTGGCCTGCGTACGCCCACGCAAAATAAACTCGGCTAACGTACGCATAAAACTAAAGGCAATTAGATCTTGTGGCTATCCGAATAGGGCAGCAGCGCGATGTAGCGCGCGCGCTTGATTGCGGTCGCCAGCTGACGCTGATAACGCGCCTTCGTCCCTGTGATACGGCTGGGAACGATTTTACCGGTTTCGGTAATGTAGCCTTTCAGAGTTTCGATATCTTTGTAATCGATCTCTTTTACACCTTCTGCGCTGAAGCGGCAGAATTTGCGACGGCGAAAGAAACGTGCCATGACTTAATCCTCTTCTCTAATCTGAATCTGACAATGGAGCTTAGCTGCGATCGGACTCGTCGGAGTCTTCGCCGTCAGCATCGGCATCGACATCAGCATCGCCTGCGCGGTCGTCTTCAGAGTAAGAGCGACGATCTTCGCGATCTCCACGACCTTCACGGTCACCACGTCCTTCGCGGCCATCGCCGGCCTTCATCATCGGGGACGCTTCAGTCACAGCCTCGTCACGACGGATAACCAGATCACGGATGATGGCATCGTTGAAACGGAAGTTGTGGGTCAGCTCATCCAGGACTTCCTGGGAGCATTCAATGTTCATCAGCACATAGTGCGCTTTGTGAACCTTGTTGATCGGGTATGCCAGATGACGGCGGCCCCAATCTTCCAGGCGGTGAACAGTTCCGCCATTGGAGGTTACTTGGCTGGTATAACGCTCAACCATGCCAGCAACTTGTTCACTTTGGTCCGGGTGGACCATGATCACGATCTCATAGTGACGCATTGTCTCTCCTTACGGTTTAGACAGCCTCCCCCGCCCATCGGGAGAAGCAAGGAGTCGTTCCGGTTTTTCCGGAACCGCGCATTTTAGTGAGCTTTGCCATGGCGCGCAAGAGAAACCCACTTCAGAGCAGGTCTTTTGCAGCGCTAGGACTGCATCCCGCGACGCTGACGCACCGCCTCGAACAGGCACACACCGGTTGCCACCGACACGTTTAGACTGCTGACCTCGCCGTGCATGGGAATCTGAGCCAGCAAATCGCAATGCTCCCGGGTCAGGCGGCGCATGCCTTTTTCCTCGGCCCCCATCACCAACGCCAGCGGGCCTTTCAGATCCACCTCATAAATGGTGGCTTCCACATCGCCGGTGGTGCCCACCAGCCAGATGCCCCGCTCCTGCAACTCTCGCAGGGTACGCGCCAAGTTGGTGACCCGTACCACCGGCACCGCATCGGCCGCGCCACAGGCAACCTTTCGCGCCGTGGCATTCAGCGGTGCGGACTTGTCCTTGGGCACAATCACCAGATGCACGCCGGCAGCATCGGCAGTCCGCAAGCAGGCCCCCAGGTTATGAGGGTCGGTCACACCATCCAGCACCAACAGGAACGGCGGCCCCTCAATGGCGTCCAGCAAATCAACCAGATCCCCCTCCCCCTTTTCCGGGGTGAGTTCGCAACAGGCCACCACGCCCTGATGCACCCCCTCAACCAGGCGATCCAGCTCTTCCTTGGTGGTTTCCTCCCAGCGAAGGTGCTTGGACTGGGCGAGCTGCATTAACTCCTGCATGCGCGGGTCGCGCCGTCCGCGTGCAATGAGCAGGCGCGAAATATCCTTAGGGCGGCGTTTCAATAAGGTCGATACGGCATGAATGCCGAAAATATAATCAAATTCCTGCATGGGGCTCTCAACAACCGAGACTTGAATTAACGTTCATCAAACCAACGCACGCCATTTAACGTTTTTTACCGCTTCTACGCCGTGTCTTTTTCCCCGCTCCCGGAGCCTTTCCGCCACCCGGCTTGCCCAGGATTGCCTCCCGCAGTTCCTGTTTAGTTGCGCGCCGCGCCGTCTTCTTATCCTGCTTGGAGGGCTTGGTATCAGCATCTGGCACAAAGGTGCCGTCCCGTTTGCCTTTACCATCGCCCTTGCCGCCCGACTTGGACTTGCGCTGGCGCGCCGGCTGGCCAATCAGCTCAAAATCGATCTTGCGGTCAGCCAGATCAATCCGCACCACCTTGACCCGCACGGTGTCCCCCAGCCGGTAGCTGGTCCCGGTCCGTTCGCCGACCAAACGCTGGCGGGCCGCATCATAGTTGTAATAGTCGCTATTCAGTGAAGAAACATGCACCAGTCCCTCCACATACAAATCCTTCAGCTCGACAAAGAGACCAAAAGGCACCACCGCCGAGACCACCCCGTCAAAGTCTGACCCCAGGTGCTGCTGGAGGTATTCGCACTTCAGCCAACTGGCCACATCCCGGGTAGCCTCATCGGCCCGACGCTCCGTCATGGAACAATGCTCGCCCATGGCCAGCATCCGGCCCATGTCATACTGGTAGCGCTCATGCTTGGGAACCGGGGCCGCCCCTTTGACCCGCACCACATTGGGCACATCACCCTCACCGCGAATCAGGCTCTTGATGGCGCGATGCACCAGCAAATCCGGATAACGACGGATCGGCGACGTAAAATGGGTATAGGACTTATAGTTCAGACCGAAGTGACCCTGATTGTCCGGCGTATACACCGCCTGACTCAGAGACCTTAGCATCATGGTCTGAATCAGGGTGGCATCTGGCCGTTCCGCTACTTCCTGTAACAGGCGCTGATAATCATCCGGTGTCGGCTTGTCACCGCCCCGCAGGTTCAGCCCCAGCTCGCCCAGGAATGAGCGCAGATTCTCCAGCTTTTCAGCCGTGGGCCCTTCATGCACCCGATACAGCCCGATCACGTTATATTTTTCCAGCAGTCGGGCCGCGCAGACGTTGGCGCACAGCATGCACTCTTCAATCAGGCGGTGAGCGTCATTCCGGATCACCGGGACGATTTCATCAATCTTGCGGTTCTCACCGAAAATGATTCGGGTTTCCACCGTGTCAAAATCAATGGCACCACGCCGCTCACGCTCTTCCCGCAGGGCATGGTAAAGCTCATAGAGGTTTTCCAGGGCAGGCACCAGGGGACGATAGTCTTCCCGTAGACGCTGCCCTTCTTTGGAGCCGGCATCCTGCATCATGGTGGCGACCTTGGTATAGGTCAGCCGAGCGTGGGAGCGCATCACCCCTTCATAGAACTTATAGCCGCTGACCCGCCCCTGGGCACTGACGGTCATCTCGCACACCATGCACAGACGATCCACGTCCGGGTTCAGGGAACACAAGCCGTTCGACAAAATCTCCGGCAGCATGGGGATTACATAATCGGGAAAGTACACCGAGTTGCCCCGCTGTACCGCCTCATTATCCAGGGCAGTGCCGGGCCTGACATAATGGGACACATCGGCGATGGCCACATATAAACGCCAGCCTCCGCCCTTTTTGACTTCACAGTACACGGCGTCGTCGAAGTCTTTGGCATCCTCACCATCAATGGTGACCAGCGGCAAATGTCTGATATCCACCCGGGCCTTCTTGTCGGCTTCTTTAACCTCGTTGGAGAGGCCCGCCACCTCTTGTTCCAGCTCCTGCGGCCAGACAAAAGGAATACCGTGGGAACGAATCGCCACATCGATTTCCATGCCAGGGGCCAAGTGATCCCCCAACACTTCGGTGATCTGCCCAATCGCCTTGGTGCGAAACGTGGGCTGCTGCAGGATTTCCACCACCACATACTGGCCATGGCGGGCGTTCTGCTTGCGCTCGGGGGCAATCAGGATGTCCTGATTCAGGCGGCGGTTGTCCGGCACCACGAAGGCCACGCCTTCTTCTTCAAAGAAGCGCCCCACCAGCATGTGGGTATTACGCTCCAACACCTCGACAATGACACCTTCGCGGCGCCCTTTCTCATCGAGACCATCCAGGCGCACCACTGCGATATCACCATCGAAAACCGTGCGCATCTGCCGGGCATGCAGGTAAATATCGCCTTTGCCATCTTCCGCAATCAGAAAACCATAACCATCCCGATGCCCTTGTACACGACCCCGTACCAGGTTCATTTTGCTGATCACGCCATACGCGCCACGACGGTTACAAGCCAACTGGCCGTCCCGGGTCATGGCAATCAAGCGACGGCGTAATGCCTCGTAGGAGGTGTCATCCGTCAGACTCAGTTCCTGCGCAAGCTCCGGCAGCGTTGCCGGCCCTTGTCTTTTTTGCAGATGGTCGAGGATGAATTCGCGACTGGCGATGGGGTTTTCGTACTTTTCCGCCTCACGCGCAAAATGAGGGTCTTTCTTTGTTACTTTCTTCTTTACCATTTAACTTTCCATAATGAGCGCATCGAGACTTGATCCATATACAAGCACTGCGCGAAATTTGTATCGATTATAGCCGCATCCCTCTACTCCCTACACGAACTTACCGCGCGCAAAAGAATTTCTTCATCAAACTTTAAAGAAAGTGTTGACAACACCCCAGCCCCTCGGTAAAGTACGCGCCACTGACAGAGGCAACGCCACAAAGGCTCCTCCAAAAAGTCTTTAGTGACATAGGCTTGTCGGTCAGTGCCGAGGTGGTGAAATTGGTAGACACGCTAGCTTCAGGTGTTAGTGGGGGCAACCCCGTGGAGGTTCAAGTCCTCTCCTCGGCACCATTTCTTCCTTCTAGGTAGAGACTCTTCTACTTAGTAATTCAGCAAAGTACTTCTTTATTAGTCCTCAAGCGTTCAAAAAGAACCAGGGATCTAGTCAACGTTTTATAAAATTCTTCTTATAAATCCCTGCAGACCGAAATATCGCCGTTCTGTTTTTTCGTATGGCGCATGCCCACTCCCGCGCATAAGTTTTAGCGGCAGTCCCATGTCTGTCTGGACAGGTTTTGGGCTCCACCTTTTATAAAGGGTTGGCGCTTTGCGGGTAGACACCCAGATCTGCCCGACACTCCTCAGTTCGCCGAGAATTTCTTTCGCCAACTTCAAGCCGTCCCTGCTCCAGTATGTGGGAAAACACTAACTAATCATTGTGAAGCGGGACTTCTAGAATGGTGGCACAGGTATCCGGATCCTGCCATGAAGTGGCTTGTGCACAGATCCCCTCTGTAATGAGGCTCTCTTCCTTGCTGTCCTTTTAGCGATCAACTGACCGCGTCAAACCACGCTTGGCGCGACGGCTTCTGCCTGCCTTCCGGCCGGCTCATGCTAAGATAAAAAGCTCGGATAGCGGCCCGGAGATCCAATCTCGACTGACTGAATAACGCTGTTATTGGGGATAAACATGTTTTCAATGAAGCGCAAGGGTGATTATCGCCTCCAGTTTACCCGCACCTTGAAAGAGGTCGGGCGTTATCAGGTCGAGATGTATCTGTTTACCCCCCATGAAGGGAATTTTTCCGCCTGGACGATGACGGAGAAAGACTTCTTCTTCAACTCCATCTCCCACCGTTTCGGGCTGATGGGGCTGCCGGACCAGGATCGGGCCAGTAAAACCGACAGTTCCTATACGCTGCTCTCACCACACTACGAGATCCTCTACGGCTCCTGGCTGTTCCAATACCGGGCCTCTTTGGAGCGTCTGCGTCAGCAGATCCAGGCCTCCGGACTTGCCGCCGAGCCCCTCAAACGGGCCCTGCGCCTGAGCCAGAATTTCGCCGCACGCATACGCCGCGCCAAACCCGAACAAAGCAGCCAGCAACGCTACTTCCGACACCTGGACATTTATTTTTCCTGGCACGCGGAGCAGTTCTTTCTGGAATGCATGGCTCAGGAAGAGTTCGCCCAACAGGAGGAGGAGCTGCAAGAGGCGATTCGGGATTTTTTACACAAAGAGCACCGCCACCGCCGGGAACAGGAATACCTAAGCGACCTGCAGGGCAACCCGACCCGGGTGTGGAACCGCATGAGTCTGTACCACCGGCTGTTGGAATATCCGGTGGTATTACGCACCAAAGTCATTGAGCTGGGGCCGGGAACCCAAAAGTTGGTCAAGGCGGCCTCAACCACGCTGATCATGTCGCTGTTCACCTATTTCCTGTTCAATACCCGGGCCGGCAATCAGCAGCTGTCTTTGACCCTGCTGCTGACGATCGCCCTGATCTACGCCGTGCGTGATTTGCTCCGCGACGACATGATCGCCACCATCACCCGCTGGTTACGCAAGGGCAAGCCACGCTGGAAGATCCGCCTGCTCATGCCCTACACTCGCAAACTGTTGGCTCAGCAGCTGGCCTGGCTGGATTATCGCAAACTGCCCGAACTGCCCCAGCAGGTACTGGAGCATTCCGGAAAATGGGTCACCAATGAAGAGCGGTGGATCATCTGCTACCGCTCACGACTCACCCTGGACAGGAGTGCGCTGGAAAAGGATCAGCTCCAGGAGCGTCTGGAACTGGATTGCGAGGCCTTGTGCGAAATGATCGAGAACACGGGCAAACAACTGTTTAGCTGTGAAGACCCTGCCGATCCCAATGCGCCGATCGAGGCCCACCCCATCGAGAAGCAGCACGACTACAACCTGCTTTTGGTGTTTACCAGCCCAGAGCAGCCCCACCCCCTGGCACAGCGCTGGCGCTTGCGCCTGGGCGCTCATGGTATCGTCCAGTGTGAAAGCAAAGACTCCCACTGGCCCATACCACCCGAGCAACCCACTCCCAACTGGCGCCAGCGCCTGGCTGCCCGGTTCCGGCGCCGCTGAGCCCACCCTCAAGCAATCCATATTCTCAAACAATCCATATTGAGGATGCGCGCTCATCCTGCGCCTTCCTCAACCAAGAACCCGGTCGCTCTCCATAAGGATTATCCAAGCCTTACTGTAAATTTTTATAGAGGCCGGCCCTAACTGGAAACCGGACGGCACACGTCGGAACCTGCCCCTTCTTTCGTTCGGGACCCGCACGATGAAGAACTGGATACTGGAATACGACCATTATGACCCGGCCCACGAAGGCCTGCGGGAAGCGCTTTGTGCGACCGGCAACGGCTACTTTGTCACCCGGGGCGCGTCTACCTGTTGCCACAACGACAGCATCCATTACCCCGGCACCTATCTGGCCGGCTGCTACGACCGGCAAACCTCCACCGTTGCCGGTCGCGAAGTGGAAAACGAGGACCTGGTCAATCTACCCAACTGGCTGCCCCTCACCTTCCGCATCGGCGACGGGGACTGGTTTCGGCTCGATCAGTTCACCCCCCTGGAATATCGCCTTCAGCTCATTCTCAAGACCGGTGTGCTGCAACGCAGTATTCGCTTTCAGGATCCCCAGGGCAGGATCACCTGGTGGCGTGAACAGCGCTTTGTCAGTATGGCGAACCCGCGGCTGGCCGCGATTTCCCTGGAGCTGACCCCCGAGAACTGGTCGGGGGAAATCACCTTGCGGTCGGGGCTGGACGGCAACGTGCGCAACGAAGGCGTTGCCCGTTATCGGGGGCTGGAGAGCCAGCATCTGGATCATCTGGGAACCCGGCGGCTGGGTGAGGAATCGATTGCCGTGCAGGTCCGCACCCGACAGTCCCGCATCGAAATCGCCATGGTGGCCAGAAATGTCCTCTACCAGGATGGTCATCCCATCCATCCAGAACCCCAGCTCGAGGCCGACCATGCTCAGATCTTTCTGCTCTACCCGCTGACGGTGCAACAGAATCAGCCCCTGCGGATCGAAAAGACGGTCGCGCTACACAGCTCCCGGGACCTGGCCATCACCGAACCCCTCACCGCGGCAGAAACCTCGATTATGCGGGCCGCCCCCTTTGAGGAGCTCTTGAATGAGCATCAGCAGGCCTGGAAGCAACTTTGGGAAGAGTGCGACATCAAGGTGGAAGCCCCTGAAACCGATGATGCCAACATGAAACTGCGGCTGCACATTTTCCACCTGCTGCAGACCGTTTCCCTGCACAGCATCGACCAGGACGTGAGCGTTCCCGCCCGGGGCTGGCACGGCGAAGCCTATCGGGGCCATATTTTCTGGGACGAGTTGTTTATCTTCCCCTACCTGACGCTGCGCATTCCCATTCTCACCCGTGCCCTGTTGCGCTATCGCTATCGGCGCCTTGAAGAGGCGCGTGCCAACGCCCGGGAGGCGGGACTCAAGGGCGCCATGTATCCCTGGCAGAGCGGCAGTACCGGGCGCGAGGAAACCCAAAAGCTTCATCTCAACCCCAAGTCCGGCCGCTGGCTTCCCGACACCAGTTATCGCCAGCGCCATATCAACGCGGCCATCGCCCTCAATATCTGGCGCTATTACGAAATCACCGAGGATTATGAATTTCTCTACGACTACGGCGCCGAAATGTTCTTTGAGATCTCCCGCTTCTGGGCCAGCCAGGCCCGCTACAACATGAAAACCGGCCAGTATGAAATTCATGAAGTGATGGGGCCGGACGAATACCACACCGCTTATCCCGACACGCCGCCCCAGGAAGAGAGGGGCCTGAACAACAATGCCTATACCAATGTGATGGCGGCCTGGCTGCTGTGTCGGGCACGGGATATTGCCGAGCTCCTGCCGGAAGAACGCTTCAGCAAACTCCGGGAGAAGCTGAAACTGGACAAGCGGGAACTCCGGCACTGGGACAGCATCAGCCGTAATCTGGTTATCCCCTTCCATGGCGATCGCATCATCAGCCAGTTCGAAGGCTATGAGAATCTGGAGGAGTTCAACTGGGACGGCTACCGGGAAAAGTATGGCGACATCCAGCGTCTGGACCGGATTCTGGAAGCCGAAAACGACAACGTCAACCGCTACAAGGCCTCCAAGCAGGCCGACGTGCTGATGCTGTTTTACCTGTTTTCTTCCGAGGAGCTGGCCTACCTGTTCGAGCGGCTGGGCTATGAGTATGACCGGGATATCGTACCCCGCAATGTCAACTATTACCTGCAGCGCACTTCACATGGCTCGACCCTGAGCTGGATCGTGCATGCCTGGGTGTTAAGTCGCATCAGCCGAGCCCAGGCCTGGCCCCTTTTCATGCAGGCTCTGAACAGCGATATCAGCGATATTCAGGGTGGCACCACGGCGGAAGGGATCCACCTGGGCGCCATGGCCGGCACCGTCGACCTGGTACAACGGGGATTCACCGGAATCGAGCCCCGCGCCGACATCCTGCACTTCAACCCCGCCCTGCCCGACGAGCTGACCTGCCTGGAGTTCCGCATGCGCTATCGGCGTCACCAGCTGACGGTCACCATTACCCACGACCATTTGAAAATCCACAGCCACCGCACCCTGGCGCCGCCAATTACCGTGGCCTATCGCGGCCACATCCGGCACCTGGCCTCCCAGGACAGCTGCCAGTTCACCCTGATCCGCAGCGAGCATCACCTGTGTGCGAGAAACGTCTGCGCCCTGACTTGAACGATTCCAGGAGGAACCATGCCAACCCGGACCTGGCGCGCCATCATTTCCGATATGGACGGCGTCATCACCGACACCGCCCGAATCCATGAAGCGGCCTGGAAGCAGATTTTCGACGACTTCCTGCTATCTCACGCCGCCGAATTCAACCGCCCCCAGCCACCTTTCAGCCCCGAGGATTACCGGAAACATGTGGACGGCAAGGCCCGGTTGACCGGCATCCGGGACTTCTTCGCGGCGCGCGGCATTACCGTGGCGGAAGGCGCCCCGGATGATCCCCCCGAACAGGACAGCATTTACGGCCTGAGCCGGCGTAAGAATGCCACGTTTTTACAGAAGCTGGAGCAATTGGGGGTTCAGGTTTATGAAGACAGCCTGCGGGCTTTCTCCGCCTGGCGGCGACAGGGACTCAAAATCGCCGTGGTGTCCGCCAGCAAGAATTGCCGGCTGGTATTGCGCCGGGCCGGGCTCGAAGATCGCTTCGACACCATCGTGGATGGCTTGGATACCGAGCGCCAAGGGCTAAAAAACAAGGCAGGCCAGATCCGGGAAGCCGCCCATCGGCTCGGCGTTCCATTACGGGATACCGTACTGCTGGAAGATGCCACCTCAGGTGTGCAGGCCGGAAAACAAGCAGGCGTGGGACTGGTGATCGGCGTTGCCCGCCATGGACAGCCGGAAGCCTTGACTGCCGCTGGAGCGGATTTGGTCGTGCGTGGGCTGACGGAGGTGGA